>JAFGSI010000006.1 GCA_016934715.1 Anaerolineales bacterium | reverse complement strand
GGACGATCGTGATGGTGTGGGGCGCGGCGCCGGGCAGGAGGCCGCTGGTCCAGGACTGCTGCCAGAGGGTGGTCGGGCTGTACTGGTCGAGGGTGTGGTAGAGGGCCCCATCGACGTAGATCGCGGCCGTGCCGCGGTTGGGGTAGGCGGTGTAGGTCAGGCGGAAGCTGTTGGCGTTGATGGCAAAAGCGGCTTCGCTGCCGGGGAGCGTGGCGTAGTGCAGGGTGTTGTTGGCGGGGCCGGTGGTGGAGGTGGTATTCCAGGTGCCGGCGTAGGCGATGGCGGGATGCGTGTCGTCGAAGGTACCGGTCGGGAGTGGTGGTAATGGCGTGAAATTGACGTGGAGTTGAAGGCCGCCGCCGGAAAGGATGTGGACATCTGCAGGAGTCTCATCCGGCCCGAGATTTTGCAGGCTGCTTTCGGCTCCGGCGTAGGCGTACTGAGCGACTTCGATGTAGTAGGTCGTGCCGTTGTTCAAGGTCGCCGTGACCTCGGACTGCAGGTCGGTGCTCCGGTCGTCGTTGCAGGCGATGGAGGTGAGAGCGAGCCTCTCCCCGGTCCAGATGGCCAGCATGGTGTCATAGTTGCTGCCGATCGTATCCACATGGATCCTGCCCGGGCCGGGGGCGGTGAAGCGGTACCAGACGGTGGCGATACCCGGTCCGCGGTTGCAGGCGGTGAGGGCAGGATCATCGGGGTTGCTGGTCGCCCCGCTGGTCTCCTGCGTGTGGGTGTAAGGTGTGGCGGTGATCACGATCGGGGAGTCGAAATCATCGTTCGGGGCAGCCGGGCAGGCCTGGGTCGCGCCCTGGACCCAGGAGGTGTGGGCGGATTCGCCGTAGGCGTTGTAGGCGCTGACTTCGTAATAGTTGAAGTCGTTCCCGCAGGGCAGGCCGCTGTCGGTGAAGGAGGTGACGTTGGTCCCAACAGAGGCATAGTAGAGAAAAGCCCATTCGGCGTTGTCGTAATCGTAGCCCCATTTGTAGATATGGAAACCCTGCTCGTTGGTCGCGTTGTCCTGCCAGGAGAAGGTGATCGCGCTGGCCGTCGTGCCTGCGATGGATGGATTGCTGGGCGCGGCCGGTGGGATCTGGCAGGCGCTGGTCCCGGTGTAGAGGGTGCTGGTGGGCAGGGACTCGAGGCTTCCGTTGTAGGCCTTGACGGTGTAGAAATACGAAGTGTTGCAGATCAGGCCGGTGTCGGTGAAGGTGGTGGTCGCACTTCCCACCGTGGCGATCGGCGAGCCGTTCCGGTAGATCCGGTAGCCGGCGATGTTGCCAGGGGCATCGGCGGAGGGCCCCCAGGAGATGGCGATCTGGTTCTGGCCGATCGCGGTGGCGGTGGGGGTGGAGGGGGTGCCGTACAGGCGCGTCAGTCCGCGGGTCTCGCTCCAGTCGCTGACCACACCGCTGCTGTTGCGCGAACGGACCCGCCACTGGTAGGTGCCGCCCCAGAAATTGTCACCGACGAAGAAGGATGTGCCCGTGATCCAGCCCGAGTTGACCGAGAATCCCGGCCCGCCCCAGAACTCGGCGTAGTACTGGGTCGCTCCGCTGGCGGTGTTCCACTGCAGGGTCACGCTGTCGTAGCGTCCGAAGCTGGCGCCGTTGGCCGGGCTGTTCAGGGTCGGGACTCCTGGAGCACAGGTGCTGGTCGTGGCGCTGGCGGTGTTGCTGGCATCCGATTCCAGGCTGCCCTGATAGGCCCGGACCACATAACTGTAGCTGGTGGCGCAGGCCAGGCTGGTGCTGCTGAAGGTGGTGGTGGTGCCGCCGACGGTGGCGATGGCCGTGCCGTTGCGGTAGATGCGGTAGCCGTCGATGTTGCTCGGTCCGTCGACCGAGCCATTCCAGGACAGGTTGATCTGTGACGAGGAGGCGGTCGAGGCCGACAGGCTCGATGGGGACCCGGGACGGATGTACAGGGTGCGGGTCTCGCTCCAGCTGCTCTCGACCCCTGACCCGTTGCGGGCCTTGACCCGCCACTGGTAGGTGCCGGCCCACTGGGTACCGAGCGACCAGTTCGTGCCCGAGATCCAGCCGGAGTTCAGGCTGATGCTCGGGCCGCCCCAGAACTCGACATAGTACTGGGTCGCCCCGCTGGCCGTGTTCCAGGACAGCGAGACATTGTCGTTGCGGTTGAGGGTGGCATTGTTCGCCGGGCTGTTGAGCCCCGGGGTTGAGACGCTGTCGGAGGCGCAGCTCGTGTTGCCGTAGACCCGCATCCAGGTGGTCTGGTTGGCGACCACCGACCCGTCGCTGAAGGTGTTGTTCCACAGGTCAGCGTCGGTCGATGGGATGCAGGCGCTCGGGCTGCTCTCGCTGTCGTGCAGGTACAGGCGTGCCGACCAGCCGCTCGGGATGGCGATCGACTCGGCCCGGTCATTGAAGGACGAGGCCATGCTCCACAGGCCCGTGCCCGCTGCGATGGTATAGGAATCGGTGCAGTTGGGGGAATCGTAGAGCCGGACCTCCCCCGAGACGGTCGGGCAGGCGGGGGTGCTGTTCCCGGTGTCGTTCAGCAGCGGGTTGCCGGCATATTTCTTGACGCCGCCCCGTTCCAGCCACATGTAGTTGGGATCGGTATCATACGACCAGCGTCCGGCGTGGGCGACCCAGCCGGAGAGGGCTGTTCCATTAATCGGCACATAGGCGCCGTTGTAGCGCAGGCTGAAATGCACGTGCGGTCCGGTGGAAGAACCTCCGTCACAGATGGCTTCAGCCAGCGTGTTGGCCAGGATGCCGATCCGGTCGTTCTGGTAGATCTGGGTGTTGTTGTAGGCCAGGGTCCCTTCGAGGTGATAGTAGCGGGTTTCCCAGCCGCCGCCGTGGTCGATGCTGAAGTTGCAGGCTGAGCGCCGCAACGCGGTACCATCGGCAGCGGCCACGACCCAGGCATTGCTCGTATCGGAGTTCCAGCTCAGCCCGGCGGGGAAGAAGTCGAGCGAGGACATGTCGGTCGGAGTGGTCCCGCCGGCATAGTTGTGCACGCCGCCGAAATACCAGGTTTCGCCGCGCGTGTAAGGCAGTTGCAGCAACCCGGCTGGCGGGATCGCCTGGATGCTGACCTCGCCAGGGATGTAGAGCTGGTTGCTGGTATCGAGCGGGTCGTCGTCCGGAAACAGGCGCAGGTAGGTCTGCAGGAAGCCGTCCGGGTTGTTGTTGTCCGCGCTGAGCAGGATCTGGTCGGCGGTCTCGAAGCTGGCCAGGGCGGCCAGGATGGCGTAGGAGCCGGCGTTGGTCTCCGACAGGACCGTCAGCCAGGTCCCGTCAAGCAGCCCGAGCGGCGGCAGGGTTCGGGTTGCGGGGTCGAGAGCGGAGTAGAAGTACAGGTGCTCATAGTAGGCGCTCGTGGCGGTGGTCGAGAGGGCATCCACCTGGGCGAGGAAACCGTTTTCGGGCAGGCCGAAGGGGTTTTCCAGTTCTTCCGGCGCAGGATCGGGATTGGAGACCAGCCCGGTGGCCATCTCCATCAGGGCCAGGTAGACCCGGGGATTGATGCTGTTGTAATCGGCGCGGCCATCCAGCGGTTCGGCGTAGGGCGAGAGGTGCGGGGCAGCCTGCTCAAGATAGGCAGCCAGACTGAAATCGGCGGCGTTGGGCCCGTAGACGAACTGCCCGTCGGCCAGCAGGGACGCGCCAACTTCCACGCCGGGGGCGGGTTCTTGCGCAGCGACGGGCGCTGGATCGATGAAACCGGAAAGGGGAAGGATCGTCAGGAAAGCGATTGCGATGAGAAAAAACCTGTAAATTCTGTGCCGGGCAGCCATGCCTACCTCCAGTATTTTTCAAATCAGGGTATTGTCGATTATATGGATTTCCATCCCTAAATGCGAGGCCCCCATGATTACAAAAATGTTATTTGGACACCGATCAGTTATATTACCCCCCCCGTTCCCCTCGCGGGAGTGGTTTTCGTTGTGAGGAGCCATAGACCCTCACAACGATGATCCGGCAG
>JAFGSI010000064.1 GCA_016934715.1 Anaerolineales bacterium | reverse complement strand
GATCCCACGCCGTCCATTGACCAGGTCATTGACACGCTGATAGGGAACATGGATCGCATCTGCCAGCTCACGCTGGGTGAGACCCATAGGTACAAGAAATTCTTCGAGTAACATCTCTCCCGGATGTGTCGGGGTGCGGTTTGTCGGAATACGAATCATATTTACCTTCCTGTTGAACTAATGATAATCAACGATTTCTACTTGATCTGGGCCTGAGCCTGTCCACAAGAAATACATCCGGTACTGATCATTGATCCGAATACTATCTTGGCCTTTACGCTCTCCTGAGAGTTGCTCCAGCTTATTTCCTGGCGGTATGTGCAGTTCATTAAGCATTTCGACCGAATCGAGGCGTATTCATTGATAACCGCGAAGTGGACGGGACGAAATTGGCAACGCCTGTCCCAATTTACCTGGATCTGCAGAACTACTGCAGCCTGGTCAGGAAGCAGCTCAGGCAATCCGGAAGGTGATCGAACGCTCATGGCAACATCACGGACCGATTACACTGCTGAAGCAGTGGAGGCCGCCCGCAGTGTCCTGTTGAAGTTGACACGCTTATTGGGAGAATATCAGGATGGGATCATGCTCATCGATCTTTTTATCAGCCGTTCTACCGCTGAAGTGTGAGGCGGATAAAAACCATTCATTATCTTGACAATTCTTCTCCGGCTTGTTATCATATCATCGTTTGATGATATGATAATACGATACGGAGCTTCTTATGTTGCTTGCAGCCCAAACGACCAGGGTTGAGATCAAGGCGCGGCTGTTCCGCGGTTTCAGTGATCCCTCGCGCCTGAAAATCCTGGAATCACTGCGCGACGGCGCACAGACGGTGGGCGCCATCGTCGAGTGCACCGCCTTGTCGCAGTCGAATGTGTCCAACCATCTGAGCTGCCTGCGCGACTGCGGGCTGGTAATGGCCGAACAGCGCGGAAAGTTCGTCGAGTACCGCCTGAGCGACCCGCGCGTGGAGGAACTGCTGATCCTGGCAGAAATCCTACTGGCTGACGTGGCACACGGCGTGTACGAATGTACCCGTTACAGCACGGAGGAACGGGCCGTTGAGTGACATGCGCACACTCGAGATCCCGATCACCGGGATGGACTGCGCGGAATGCACCCAACATGTGCAGCGCGCCATCGCTTCCCTGCCGGGTGTGATACAGGTGGATGTTTTCCTTTCCTCCGAAAAGGCCATCGTGCAGCTCGATTCGGGGCGGGTCAAGGTGCCTGACATCCGCACGGCGGTGACCAGGGCGGGATATTCCGTGCCGCAGGCGGATGCGAAGACCACGGCCGCCCGCTCCTCTCTGGGCAGTTTCTCGCGGCGGATATTTACCGTGCTTGGATTGGTCTTCGGGGCAGTGATTTTACTGGTGGTGGCGGGCGAATGGTTGGGACTGCTGGATAACCTGACGGCGTTCATCCCGTTCCCGGTGGGGTTGGCACTGGTGCTGATAGGCGGCACGCCCATCTTCCTGAACGTGGTCCGGGCGGCGCTCAAACGCCAGGTGATCGCGCACACGCTCATGTCCATCGGCGCCCTGGCGGCGCTCGTGGTGGGCGAGTGGACAACGGCGCTGGTGGTGGTTTTTTTTATGCAAATCAGCAGTTACACTGAGCGCCTCACTACCAATGGCGCACGCCGTGCGGTGAAAGACCTGACAGCGCTGGCTCCGCAGACGGCGCGCATCGAGCAGGATGGCGAGGAACGCGACGTGCCGATCGCAGACGTCCGGGTGGGGGATATGGTTGTCGTGCGCCCCGGCGAGAAGATCCCGGTAGATGGCGAGGTGATTTCCGGGCAGGCCGTAGTGGATCAATCAACAGTGACGGGTGAGTCTATGCCGGTGGAGGTGATCATCGGGTCGCGGATTTTCGCGGCCACGCTTGTGCAGCAGGGGAGCTGCAAGATCAGGACCCGGGCCGTCGGCACAGAATCCACCTTTGGGCGAGTCATCAAGCTGGTGGAAGAAGCCGAAGCGCACCGCGCCGATGTCCAGCAGTTCGCCGACAAGTTCAGCGCCTGGTATCTGCCGGTGGTGGCGGGAATCGCCGGCTTGACCTTTCTGATCAGCCGCAACCCGCTCGCGACTGCCGCGGTGCTGCTGGTGGCCTGCTCCTGCAGCATCGCGATTGCGACACCAATTGCCATGCTGGCATCCATTGGCGCAGGTGCGAAGCGCGGCATTCTCATCAAGGGTGGCAAGTATCTCGAAGCTCTCGCAAAGGCGGATGTGCTGTTGATCGACAAGACCGGGACACTGACTCTGGGAAGACCGCAGGTGACAGATGTGGTCGCACTTGTCCTGACGGAAAACGAGATATTAACCCTGGCGGCATCCTCCGAACGGTATTCCGAGCATCCCCTGGCAGAGGCGGTACGCAGCGCGGCACGCGAGCGCGGGCTGGCGCTGGCGGAGGTGACGGAATTCGAATCGTTAGCCGGAATGGGAGTGCGCGCACGCGTGAATGGCGCTGTCATCACCGTAGGACGTATTTCCATGCTGGAGGGCGTCGATCTTCCGCCCAAGGCCCAATCGCTTGAAGACGAGGGCAAGACCGTTTTATTTGTCTCTAGCAACGGGGAGTTGATCGGCCTGATCGCCGCCGCCGATACCCTGCGCGGCGAAGTGCCTGCTGCCCTGGCAAAAACGCGTGAACTGGGCCTTCGCACAATTGAACTGTTGACCGGCGATAACGAGCGTTCCGCAACCGCGGTGAGTTTGAAGCTGGGGATTGCCCATCGCGCCAACCTGCTGCCACAAGATAAAATTCGCATCGTAAAGGAATATCAGGCCCAAGGACATGTTGTCGTGATGGTGGGAGATGGGATCAACGACGCCCCGGCGCTGGCGCAAGCCAACGTAGGCATTGCCATGGGCACAGTCGGCACGGAGATCGCCATCGAGGCGGCGCACATCGCCTTGATGCGCGAGGACTGGTCGCTGGTCCCGCAGGTAATGGTGACTGCACGGCGCACACTGCGGGTGGTGAAGAGCAATCTCGGATTTGCTGCGGCCTACAATGTCATCGGATTGACGCTGGCCGCGTTTGGCTTCTTACCGCCCATTCTGGCCGCGGCGCTGCAATCCCTGCCAGATCTGGGCATTCTGGGCAATTCGGCGCGTCTGCTAAAGGATAAAATGCTGTGACGACTCGCCAACACCCCCAAAGGGGAACTCCCAGGACATCTCCCCGGGACATTACCCTCGATCTGTAATTTTTTTCAGCACCCGTTTCGCCGCAAGTGTCCGGATCAACTCACCCAGTCCGGCCGGGTATTCATCCGGAGGAAGACACAGGGGGTGCTGATTCGCGGCAAGGATGGGCAAGATCTCCAGCGCCCGATTCTTGCGCATGATGACCAGCCCCAGGCCACAAACGGCCTGCCGGTCCAGCAGTTCAATGATCTGAAGCTGCGCCACAGTCTCCTGACCAGTCCGGGTGTCCACCAGGACAGGACCCTGCCTCCCTCCCGAAGATCTGCCAAAAGAAGCAGGCTTCCTGTTCGAGTGGATCGAGTGGGAAGAAATTCACCCCTGCCAGAGCCGCACGCCATCGGCCGGGTTCGTGATTTTACATGCGCTCTTCAAACTGCACCCTCCGCAGGCATCGCCACAGGCCTGGTAAGAACGGATGTGTCCGGCGCGCTGAAGATGCTCGAGCATGGCTTTCACCAGCTCGGGAGTCGTTCCCAGTTGGACCGCCAGAGTCCCGGTTTCGAATGTGCCGCCGGAACGGATTTCGGTGAGCAGTTTTTCCAACATCGCTACAGTCCGATCAACGCCGCCAGGTGATACACCCCGGTCCCGGCTGCAACCGAGAGCGCCAGCAGCAGAAAGACGCTCAGGAGCGTCCAGCCCCAGGAATTGGTCTCCTGCTTTGTCACCGCCACGGTCGCCATGCAGGGGATGAAGAGCATCGTTACCACCAGGAATGACAGGGCGGAGGCCATCGAAAAGGATGCGGCCAAGGTTTCGGCCAGACCGGAGTCCGGTGAATTCCCGAACAGCACCCCCAGGGTTGCAATGGCGTTTTCCTTGGCTGGAAAGCTGGTAATGAGCGCCACCGTCAACCGCCAGTCGAAGCCCATCCACCTTCCCACCGGTTCGAGGAATTGGCCAAAGCGGGCCAGGAAGCTTGTGTTCAGCTCGCCATTCGGCAGATAGGAGAGCACCCACACCAGCAGCGATATTACCAGGATCGCCGTCCCGGCCTTCTTGACGAAGGCCAGCGAGCGTTGCCAGACCAGCAGGCCAATCGTGCGGGCGTTGGGGATATGGTAAAGCGGCATCTCCATGATGAAAGCCGAACGCTGCCCCTTGAAAATCACCCGATTGAGCAGCGCACCGCTGGCGACCAGCGCCAGCAAGGAGAGCAGTACCAGCCCCCAGGATATCCAGATGGCATTCTCCCCGAAGAAGGCCGGGGCAATGAATGCCACCACCGCCATGCGCGCCGTGCAGGGCACCAGCGGGGCGATCAGGATGGTCAACAGGCGGGCCGGCCAGGAGTCGATCACACGCGTGCCCATGATAGCAGGCACGTTGCAACCGAATCCCAGGAAGAGCGGCAGGAATGACTTGCCGTGCAATCCCATCAGGTGCATCAGGTTGTCCATCACATAGGCGGCGCGCGCCATGTAACCCACGTCTTCGAGCAGGGCAAAAACGGCAAAGAAGATCACCAGGATGGGCAGGAAGATCAACACCGAGCCAACCCCGCCGATCAAACCATCCACCAGCATGCCCCGCACCCACACAGGTGCGCCCATCAACACATCCGAGGCCAACCCGGCCAGGGGCGCGAGGATGCTCCTGTCCAGCCATTCCTGGAGCGGGCTGCCGAGCGTGAACGTCAGCCAGAATACCAGCCCGAGGATACCCGCCATGATGAACAGGCCCCAGACCGGGTGAGCCGCCCAACGATCAAGGCGTTCGGTCAATCCGAATTGGCCGATCCTGGGTCGCGTCACTGCGGCTCGCAACATGCGCCCGATCCATTCGTAGCGTCCCGATGCCACCGCCAGGAAGGCGTCATCATGGGCACGCAGAACACCATGGACTGACTCCCAGGTTTCGGGCGATAGCGCAGCCTGCAACCTGCCTGTCACCTCGGCATCGCCTTCCAGCAACTTGAGCGCGATCCAGCTCTGGGGGTAGGGTTCGGGAACATGCCCCTCGATCAACCTCCCGATTTTCTCCAAAACTTCCCGGTGATCAGCGCGCACCTCGGGCAGGTGCGGACACGGGACCCGTTTCCCGTCCAGGACATCTTCCACCACCCCGAGCAGTTCACGCACGCCTATCGCCTTGGAGGCCGTCATCGGGATGACCGGCAATCCGAGCGCGGCTTCAAGTATGTGTGCATCCACCTGGATCCCTTCCTGGGCGGCCACGTCCATCATATTCAGGGCCACGATAACCGGCGCATCCAATGCGGCCAGTTCAGCCACCAGGTAGAGGCTGCGTTCCAGATTCGCCGCGCTGACGACCGCCACCACCGCGGCCGGTTGCTCGCACAGGATGAACTCCCGGGCAATGACTTCCTCCGGGGAGTTGGCCGTCAGGCTGTAGGTTCCAGGCAGGTCCACCAGGCGGAAAGAGCGGCCCTTGTGGTCGAAAAATCCTTCGCGGCGTTCCACCGTCTTCCCCGGCCAATTCCCCACATGCTGGTTCAGGCCTGTCAATAGATTGAAAAGCGTGGACTTGCCCATATTCGGCTGACCGGCCAGGGCAATCAGCGAGGCGTCCACCTCCATGACAGCCAAGCGAGGAGCGGTCTGCATCAGGGGATCGTGACAATCACTCATGCGAGCCTCGTTCAACGATGATCTTGGCTGCTTCGCCGCGTCCCAATGCCACGCGCGTGCCGCGCACGGTCACGATCAGTGGCCCGCGTCCAAAGTTCTGGGTCATGTTGACCTGCACACCCGGTGTGAGACCCAGGGAGGCCAGCCGGCTGTTGACCATCCGGCCTCCCTGAAAATCAAGAACGACGGCATCTTCCCCAGCAGCCATCTCGGACAGTAATATCCGGCGTTTCTTTTCAGGCATATCAGTTCCCTGCAATCTAGGATGTTATAATGGGTAAAGCAGAATAATAATTATTTTATGTTAATGTAGGAAATTAGCATAGGTAAACTCTCTGAATTATAACATGACAAACATCACTGGTCTTGATTCTTCAGACATCTCCAAACTGAGTTCAACCATCCAGGATTACTTGTCGCTCATTTATGTAATGGAACGCGATCAAGAGCCGGTGGTCGGATCGCGCCTGGCGGAACTGCTGGGCGTCACCCCTCCCACCGTGACCAACACCCTCAAGCGCATGACCCGCGACGGGTTGATCACCATGAACAAAGACGGCACACACCTGACCGAATCCGGCTGGAGTGCGGCGCGGGTGGTCATGCGCCGTCATATGCTGATGGAATGGATGATGGTCAAGACCCTGCCGTGGTCCCAACTCCACAACGAGGCCCACCAGCTGGAACACGCCATCTCGCCAATGACCGAGACCGCCCTGATGGAGCAACTCGGCCGACCGCAGACCTGTCCGCACGGAAACCCACTGCCAGGCTGCGAACAGGCAGTCGCGACCTGGATCCCGCTGACGAAAATCCCAGCCGGGGAAACGATCACCATCCGACGCATCCATGAACTGGCGGAAGAGAACATCCAATTGCTCGGCTACCTGGAAACGAAGCGCATCATGCCCGGCACGCGCGCAACGGTCACTGAGATCCTGCCGTTCAACCAGACCATCACCGTCGAAGTGGAAGGTCAGCCGATAATGCTGGGGAATGCCGCGGCGCGCTTCATTTACGTGGAAACGCAGCACTCCAGATCAACCCCGTGAGTCCTTTGTCTTGCCGATTTCACCCTCACAGGGTATACTTATCAATAATCATTCTCTAAAAAGATACTCTATCAAAAAACCGCTTATGCCTGATCCTGCCCTTCGATTTGATGAACTGATCTCTGCGCTGAAAGAACGCAATTTCCGGCTGACCCCCCAGCGGGTTGAGCTGGTGCGTTTGATCGCCATCAGCGAAGGGCATCCCAGCGCGGCCCAGCTGTATGCCGCCGTCAGGAGCCGGTTCCCAACCATGAGCCAGGCAACCGTTTACAAAACCCTGGCCCTGCTCAAAGACCTGGATCAGGTATTGGAGATCGATCTGCGGGATGATAGCCATTATGATGGCAACCGGCCAGGTCCTCATCCTCACTTGATCTGCATGCAATGTAACAAGATCGTGGATGGAGATCTGGAGCTTGATCTTTCCTCTCTCAGGAAATTGGAGGAAACATCGGGCTACCAGATCGTTCGCCCTCAAATCACTTTCTACGGGCTTTGCTCGGACTGCAAACAAAGTCGTTGAGGGGTGTTCTCTTTTTTGCCCGTCGTCGATAATTGTTATCTAATAATAATTATTATGTAAAGGGGTCCATAACAAGAATACTGATCCCTTTCCCAACCCGGGTGCAAACCGATCGCCCTAACCCGTCCATCCCGTTTCAGAAAAGGAGATTCCGATGACCAAGAAAAAGAAACTGACCACCGCCGCGGGTGCCCCTGTCCCCGACAATCAAAACGCCATGACCGCAGGCCCGCGCGGGCCCATGCTGCTGCAGGATGTCTGGTATCTGGAAAAGCTGGCACATTTTGACCGGGAGGTGATCCCGGAGCGCCGCATGCACGCCAAGGGCTCGGGGGCCTTCGGCAAGTTCACCGTCACCCATGACATCACGCGATACACCAAAGCCAGCATTTTTTCCAAGGTCGGCAAGGAAACCGATGTGTTCATGCGCTTCTCCACCGTTGCTGGTGAGCGCGGCGCTGCCGATGCAGAACGGGATATCCGCGGTTTCGCCATGAAGTTCTACACCGAGGAAGGAAACTGGGATCTGGTTGGCAACAATACCCCCGTCTTTTTCCTGCGCGACCCGCACAAGTTCCCGGATCTCAACCGGGCGGTCAAACGCGACCCACAGACCAACCTGCGCTCCGCCACCAATAACTGGGATTTCTGGACGCTTCTCCCCGAAGCGCTGCACCAGGTCACCATCACCATGAGTGACCGCGGCATCCCGTGCTCCTACCGCCATATGCACGGCTTTGGCAGCCACACCTTCAGCATGATCAATGCCAGGAATGAACGCATCTGGGTCAAATTCCACCTGCATACGCAACAGGGCATTAAAAATCTGACCGATCAGGAAGCGGAGGCGATTGTTGCCAAGGATCGCGAAAGCCATCAACGTGACCTGTTCGAGAGCATCGCCAGGGGCGATTTTCCACGCTGGACGATGTACATCCAGGTGATGACCGAAGAACAGGCCAGGAAGATGCCTTACAACCCCTTCGACCTGACCAAGGTATGGTACAAGAAAGACTTCCCATTGATCGAGGTGGGTGTCCTCGAGCTGAACCGCAATCCGGAGAATTATTTCCAGGATGTGGAACAGGCGGCCTTCAATCCCGCCGCCGTGGTTCCTGGAATCAGCTTCTCGCCGGATAAAATGCTGCAGGGGCGACTCTTTTCCTATGGCGATGCCCACCGCTACCGCCTGGGCGTCAACCACCACCAGATCCCGGTCAATCACCCCAAGAACGCCCCGGCACATTCCTCCCATCGTGATGGGCAGATGCGCGTGGATGGCAATCATGGCGCCACCATCGGCTACGAACCGAACAGCTTTGGCGAGTGGCAGGAGCAGCCCGAACACAGGGATCCCTCCCTGGACCTCTTCGGTGCAGCAGACAACTGGAACTTCCGCGAGGATGATTCCGATTATTACACCCAGCCGGGAAGACTTTTCCGTTTGATGAACAAGGATCAACAGCAGGTGCTATTCGAGAACACTGCCCGCGCCATGGGCGATGCGCCTGAATCCATCAAGATCCGCCACATTGGGAACTGCCTGAAGGCCGACCCGGCTTATGGCAAGGGCGTGGCGGAGGCGCTCGGAATCCCGCTCGACAAGGTCAAGTAACGGAAGTCGCGCGCGGTCCCGCAGGTTGCCACCCAATATCGGCTTTGGGGAGCAGGCTGTGCAGTCTGCCCGGCTGTACCATCACAGTCAGTATGCAACCAACGGCCTCTCCCGCCTGCCCGGGAGAGGCCGTTGGCACTGTCCCTGCGATACGCGTTCGAAAATTAAGCCTGTTTTCATCGAACTCTGGTAGGATTGAACCTGATGAACCTGAAACGCATCCAGCTTGGACTGATTCACGTGGCAGTTGCCATGACCCTGGTCCCGATCAACAGCACCCTCAACCGGGTGATGATCCGCGAACTGGCCCTCTCGGCGACCCTGGTGGCGATCCTGGCCTCGCTACCGTATTTTCTTTCCCCACTCCAGGTCGCGGTGGGCGCCTTCTCCGACCGGCATCCGCTATTCGGCCTGCGGCGCACGCCGTACATCCTGCTCGGCCTGCTGCTGTGCGTCGCCGGGGTGATCATCTCCCCCTGGGCGGCATTCCGGCTGGCGGAGGGCGGCTTTGCCGGGATCCTGACCGGGCTGCTGCCCTTCCTGGCCTGGGGCATGGGCTACAATCTCTCGGCTGTCTGCTACCTGGCGCTGGCCTCCGAACTTTCCGGCGAGGACGGCCGCGGCAAGACCATCGCGACCATGTGGTTCATGATGATCGTCAGCATCATCCTGACCGCGATCGGCCTGAGCAGGATGGTCGATCCCTACTCGCCCGCCGCGCTGATGTCCGCCTTCCGGACCGTCGGCCTGATCGCCCTTGTTCTGGGCGGGCTGGCCCTGCCCGGCCTCGAACTACGCGCCACTCCCGGCGAGCCAGCCGCGAAAAAACCAACCCTGCGCCAGATGGCGGCTGTCATCCTGGGCAACCCGCAGGCACGGCGTTTCTTTGTCTACCTGCTGCTACTCCTTGCAGCCATCCTCGGCCAGGATGTGCTGCTCGAACCCTTCGCTGCCGAGGCTTTCGACTGGACGGTCACCCAGACCACCCGCCTGACCGCGCTGTGGGGCGGGTTTGTGCTGGTTGCCATCCTGCTCGCCGGTGCCCTCGAACGGCGCCTGTCCCGCCGGTTCGTGGCCCAGGCTGGCAACCTGGGGGCACTGGCCGGCTTCCTGCTGATTCTGGCTGGCGGCGGACTGCGGACGCAGGGGATCTTTTACCTGGGCGTGGTCTTGCTTGGGACCGGGACTGGCCTCTCGACCGTCGCTAATTTGGCCCTGATGTTCGACCTGACCCTGGTCGGACAGGTCGGCCTGTTCATCGGAGCCTGGGGCTTCTCCAACGCCCTCTCGCGCCTGACCGGCTCGGTACTGGGCGGTGTGGTACGCGACCTGGTCACCGCGGCCAGCGGGAATCCAATGGCCGGATACCTGGTCGTATTCACCATCGAGGCCGCCATGCTCCTGGCAGCGATCTTCCTGCTGGGGCGCATCGATGTGAAGGCCTTTCGCGCGGCGGCTGGCGCTCCTCCGGTCCTGGAACGGGCAAGCCTGATGGATTGATCCTGCCACTCTCTGCCGGGTCCTTTTTTCCAGGAGGATCGCACAGACCAGGCAGATGACATGGATGCGAACGATCCTGTTCTTGAGCAACCCCTCTTGTGCAGAACGAGATCTACGGTCCATGGGAGCGCGTTCCGCCCGGACCACCGGGGACACCGCCTCCCGAGAACCCGGCGCCGCTCCCAAATTCGAAATCACTGGGCTGGCGACGTGCGCACCGGCGGCATAGGTCCTCCCAGCAAGCAGACCGGTGTCGCCGGTCTGCTTGAACTACCTGCTGAGTAGACGACACAGGCAAAACCATTCCACAGCTCGGGAGAGGAGATCAAGACTGACTCATAGATCTTCATGGGGGCATCGATCCAAATATGACAATTTTAGCAAATTTTGGTAAAATAAAGACGTGCCCCTTCCCCCACCAATCGCCCTTGCCCCCTGGCGCATCCACCCGCAGACCTATGCGGGCCACGTTCACCTCAAGGTTGCCAATCTCGAGTCTCAAACCGCCTTCTACCAGCGCGTGCTGGGCCTGCACTTGCATTGGCAGGAAAAGGACAGCGCCGGACTGGGTGCAGGACAGGCGGACCTGGTGCGCCTGACCCAGCTCCCCGGCGGGCGACGCTATCACCGCGTGACCGGCCTCTATCACTTCGCCATCCTCTATCCCGATCGGCGCGAACTGGCGCGCGCCATCGCCCGGCTCTTTGACCTGGGGTGGTCCAACACCCCCACCGACCACGTGATGACCAAGACCACCTACCTGGACGACCCGGAGGGCAACACCATCGAACTGTATTGCGAAACCCCGGAGGACGGCGTATTCGGCATCAAGGACGGGGAATTCTACGCCCACTACGCCGACGGCCGGCCAAGCAGCGGACGCGAGGCCCTCAATGTCGAGGCGCTCTTCTCCCTCCTGGCACAGAATGAGCCCCTCGACCAGCCCGTCCCGCCCGGGACGCGCCTCGGCCATTTCCACCTGCATGTCTCCGACCTGGACGAGACGCGCCGCTTCTACCACGACCTGCTCGGCTTCGACGACATGGGCACAGAGCGCGCTTTCCGCATGGGCATGGTCTCTGCCGGAGGTTATCACCATCACATCGGCTACAATACCTGGCAGGGCGAAGGGGCCCCGCCCTCACCGCCTGATGCTCTGGGCCTGAAACACATCTCCTTCGCCTTCCCGGAGCAGGCCGCCTGGCAGGAGTTGTGCAAGCGCCTGGACGATCTGCAGATCCCCCACACCCTGACCGGGGAGGGCATCCTGCTTCGCGACCCATCTCAGAACGGGGTGCTGTTCCTGCAGAGTCCTGCGTAACTATCCGAACCGAAATTGTTGCTCCCACCTGCTTCGCGGAACCTTCGGTTCCGCGATTTCTGCAAGAAGCAGGAAAAACCGGGTAGACGACAAAAAGAACCGTCTGAGGACGGCTCTTTTATTCTACGTCAGAGGAATTCGCTTACGGCCGGCCGCCGCGGTAGCCGCGCCCGCCCCCGCCGCCGCTGCTCGCGCCCTGCCCGACAGCATTGACACCGCTGACAATGGTCTGGTAGAGATCGGCACTCAAAAACTGGGGCTGATAGACCTCGCCGGTCTGGCGGTTGAGCACGCTGACGAAGTTGCGCAGGTGGTTATATGACCCGGTTATCAGGCTGGTGTAGGCCTGCTGGATCGCGAGGTTGGTTGTCTGGGCCAGGTGGGTCTGCAGGTCGAGGATGTCGATCTCCTCGATCGCCGCCCCGACCTTGAGGGCCTCACCCAGCGAAAGACCCCCGCGGTTCACCAGGTCGGTGTACAGGGCCTGGAGAGAGGGATCGGCGAAGATGCCGGGAGCCAGGTCCGGGACCGGCAGGCTGTAGCGCTCAAGCAGGGTCCCGATCGAGTCCATGTGAGACTGCTCGCTGGCCGCGATTGTCTGGAAGGTTGGCTGTCCCCAGACCGCATAAAGGGCATTGTAGACATCCCGGGCCAGTTTCTCTTCCTCATACATAAAAAGCAGGCCAGCAGTCTCATCAGCCGTCAGGCCAGTAGCCGCAGCCACCAGGACGTCACCGGCGACCACAGCCGGTGCCACATTCTGAACCGCGGCCATCCCGGCAGGCGGGTCGCGCTGGACGACTTCAGGTTGTGTCGGTGAGGCCGCCAGGCCATGATAGGCACTGGCACCAACTGCAACGATCAGGATGGCTGCAAACGTACCGATCAGGATTTTCTTCAACATGATTTACCTCCAAAGGTGGCTTGATTTCGTGCCCCCATCTTACCGGAAGAATGTAAAGGTGGGGTAAACCCCGGTTCAAGATGGTTTAAATCCCGCGCCTCTCGGCAGCGGAAACCGGCCGCCCCCCAGGTCAGGATTGCGCGAACTTTAGAAAATCTTCATATTTTCTTCACTGGAATCCTAAGGGCAGCTGTTATAACCGGGGCATCTCAAATCGAGGCGCCCAGATGACTGAAACAGACCCGGAGAATCAAAACCCGTCCCTGCTGCGGCGCATCCGCGCCCGGCTGGTTCCCGACGCGCATCCGGCCGACGACCGCGGCCGGATGCGCATGGTGCTGGACAGCCTGATCCTGCATCTGCACCCGCCCAAGGTCCCCGACCGGACCCTGAAATGGACCTACACCTGGGGCCTGGGCGGGCTGTCGGCAGTCTTGATGCTGATCCTGGGCGCCACCGGCGCGATTCTACTCAACAACTATACCCCCTCCGCCCCGCAGGCCTACCTGGACATCCTGGAACTGCGCTCCAATGTCTGGTTCGGCGAACTGGTGCGCAACCTGCACCATTGGAGCGCCAACCTGCTGGTCATCATCGCTGTCCTGCACCTGCTGCGGGTATTCCTGACCGGCTCCTACCGGGCACCGCGCGAGCTGAACTGGCTGATCGGCGTCGGCATGCTGTTGCTGGTGCTGGCAGCCAATTTCACCGGGTACCTGCTGCCTTGGGACCAGCTGGCCTACTGGGCCATCACGGTCGGGACGGGCATTCTCAGCTACATCCCGCTGGTCGGCGAGTGGCTCAGCCGTCTGGTCCTGGGCGGACCGGAGGTCGGGGCCAGCACGCTGCTCAACTTCTATTCCCTGCATATCTCCTTCATCCCCCTGTTGATCTTCGGACTGATGTCTTTCCATTTCTGGCGCGTCCGCAAGGACGGCGGCCTGACCCTCCCGCGCCGTATAGACGAAACCGAGGAACCCAGGGTCGAACGCCTGACGACCATCCCGCACCTGGTGCGCAAGGAACTGGTCTTCGCCCTGGTCTGGATCGCCGCCATCCTGATCTTCGCCATGCTGGTTCCGGCCCCGCTGGAGGACATCGCCAATCCCGGCCTCAGTCCCAACCCGGCCAAGGCTCCCTGGTACTTCCTCGGGCTGCAGGAACTGCTGCTGCACTTCCATCCGCTGGTTGCCGGGATCATCCTGCCCGGCCTGGCCATGCTGGGCATCTTCCTGCTGCCCTTCATCGACATCAACACCGCCAGTGTGGGGATCTACTTCCGCTCGCGGCGCGGCCGGTCCCTGTCGCTGCTGGCCTTGGGACTGGCGATTCTCCTGACCCCGCTGTGGGTGCTGCTCGACGAGTTCATCCTCGACTGGTCGGCCTGGCTGCCGTCCTGGCCAAGCCTGATCACGAACGGCCTGATCCCGATGACAGTCGTGCTGCTGCCGCTGATCCTGATCGATGATTGGGCTCAAAAACACCTGCGGGCCGACCTGGAAGAGCGCATCCTGTTCCTGGTCATTTTCCTCTTCACCGCCTTCGGTATCCTGACCGCCATCGGGATCTTCTTCCGTGGCCCCGGAATGAACCTGTACTGGCCGTGGCTCATGCCCGAGGTCGTCCACTGAACATCCGTTTTTTGAGGCCTGCATGACTGAAAACACAGCCCCTGAAACCAATGTCTCGCGCCGGGATTTCCTCAAGGTGGCCTGGGCCTTCTTCGGCGGCCTGGCAGCACTCGAAGTAGGCGGCATTTTCCTGGCCTACCTGCAACCGCGCCTGGCCGAAGGCGAATTCGGAGCCCACCTGGACATCGGCCTGGTGGACGACTACCCCCCCGGCACGGTGACCCACATCAGCAATGGACGCTTCTACCTTGTCCGCCTGCCGGACGGCGGCTTCCTGGCCGTCTACCACCGCTGCACCCACCTGGGCTGCACCGTCCCCTGGGACCCGGCCATCCAGAAGTTCGTCTGCCCCTGTCATAATTCTCAGTTCGACGACAATGGCATGGTCGAGAACCCGCCCGCCCCGCGTCCCCTGGACCTGTTCCCCGTGACGATCGAGAACGGTGCGGTCAGGGTCGACACCGGCACCATCCTGCAGCGCCAGACCTTCGACACTGCCCAGGTGGTCTACCCATGAACCCTGAACGGACCCGCAAAATCGAGACCCTGCTCGGCCTGCTCGCCACCCAATTGATCGTTGCGGCCCTGCTGCTTTATGTCCTGGACGAGCCCGGGCGCATTGTCGCCGCCCAGGATCAGGTCCTCCACACCCAGCTCGACCAGGCGATGAGCCTGTACGCCGAGAACTGCGCCGTCTGTCACGGGCTGGCCGGCGAGGGGATTGGATCCATCCCGGCCCTGGAGAACGAAGGCCTGCGCAGCATGCCGTACTACGACCTGGTGCGGGTCATCGCCGACGGACGCTACAACACCGGCATGCCGGCCTGGAGCCTGGAGAACGGTGGTCCGCTCAGCGATTATCAGATCGGGGAACTGGTCGCCCTGATCCTGTCCGGTGACTGGCAGGCGACCCAGGAGCGGGTGGTCAACCTGGGCCTGGCCCCGCTGGTCCCGTTCACAACCGACCCCGACCCGGCCCTGCTTGAACAGGTCACCTGGCTGCCCGGCGGCGAGACACTCCAGGTCGGCATCCGGGTCTACGCCGCCGAGTGCATCGCCTGCCACGGAACCGACGGGCTGGGAAGTGCGATCGCCCCGGCCCTGAACGAGCCGCTGGTGCGCACCCGCACGGTCGACGAACTGACCCGCACGATCGCCTACGGCAGCGCCGGAACCTTGATGGCCGGCTGGGATGGAGTCCTGTCCCCGGAGGAGATTGCCGCTGCGGTGGCCCTCATCCAGCGCTGGGACGAGATCCCTTCCGGCACGCTTCCCGCCCCGGAAGCGCCCGTCCCGTTGACGGCCGAGAGCCTGGTCCTGGGATCCGAGCTTTACACCGCCAGCTGCGCCCGCTGTCACGGGACAGACGGGCAGGGCACCATGCGCGCTCCGGGCTTGAACGTCAGAGGCTTCCTGACCGAGACCAGCGACCCGGCCATCCAGCAGATCGTCACCCTGGGCGTGCCCGGCACGTCGATGCCTGCCTGGGGCGACCGGATGACCGAGGCCGAGATCCAGGCCCTCGTGGGCTTTATCCGTCAGTGGGAGCCGACCGCCCCCGAAGTGGCCGTCCCGTCCCGGGGGGCGGGGGGCGGCGCAGGCGCCGGGAACGGCCGGGGCGGCCCGCCCTGGCTGCGGGACAGCGCCCAGGCGACGGCCCTCCCGCTACCCACGCCAACCCAACTCGTCGATCCGCAGCCGACCGAAATCCCGGCAGTCGTCGAGGGGTCTCCCACCCCAACTTCCATCCCGGCCCACACGCCCGGCGCCGAGGCGCAGACACCAGGAGGCGGTAATCCCCCCTGGGCCCAAGCAGCCGCCGAGCCAGCCGCAGCCCTGCCACCGCTCGACTGGCGCATCCTGGCGCTCGTCGGCGGCGGGCTGGCGATCGCCTCCACCCTGATCCTGATCGGCTACACGGCCCTGAAAAGGCCCAGGCGCTAGCAGCACAGGCACCCATTTCGGGTGCCTGTCTCATGAAGGATGGGCTGGCAAAATTTTTCCCGAACGCAGCCCGCAACCCGAATGATTTTTCACCGGCTATGCTATCACGTCTCCGTGATAGCTCCATCCACTCCACCCTGACCTTCCTGCCCGTGCCGGGGGAGATAACGCCTCTGGAGGCCTTGGGGAAGAGCTCCTTCCGGGTTCCCCATGTTGTGGTTCCTCGAGGCGGACGATCTGCTGGCCATCAACGGCACACTTGGGCTGATCACGTTTTTTGGACCCGGGCCAACTGTCCTCCTCTCCGCTCTTGCACAAGACATCCGGAGACAGACAGAGCCCGCTTGAGCGTCTTTCAGGCACTAGAAATCCGCCCGGCGAAGAACTCGCCGGGCGGCCCTGCTTATCAACCCGCACCGTTGGCCTGCTGCCAGAGGTGACCCATTTCGGGGCTGGACTCGAGCAGTTCGTCCAGGGTGCCGCGCGCCTCGACCTGCCCGTCCTTGAGGACGATGATCTGATCAGCCCGGCGCAGAACCGGGCGGCGGTGCGAGACCACCAGGCAGGTTTTTCCCTCCTCGGCAAAGAGCCGCTCCCACAGCAGGCGTTCGGTCTCGACATCCAGGGCACTGGACAGATCGTCGAAGACAAGCAGTTCAGCCCAGCGCACGAACATGCGCGCCGCCGCCGAGCGCTGGGCCTGCCCACCCGAAAGCTTGACCCCGCGCGCTCCGATCATGGTGTCCAGGCCGTGTTCGAGTTCGTCCAGGTCGCGTTCCAGGACCGCCAACCGGGCGGCCTGCAGGAGCTCGACGTCGCTGCGCTCCAGCCCGAGCAGAAGGTTGGCCCGCAAGGAGTTGCTGAACAGGCGCGGCACCTGGGCGGTATACGCACAGCGCGGTGGAACGAAGAAATCGCCGGGATCGTGGACAGGCTCCCCGTTCCAGCACACCTCGCCCGAATCGGGCGGTAGAAGCCCGAGCAGGACCCGCAGCAGGGTTGTCTTGCCCGAACCGACCCGCCCGGTGATCACCGTCAGAGAGCCGCGCGGCAGGCTCAGGTCGATGTCGCGGATGCCGTTCTGTGAGCCCGGGAAATGGAAGCTCAGACCGCGTGCCTCCAGCCGGTTGAGGCGATCCGTCGGCTGCAGGTCCGGGTAGGCAACTTCTGGAAGGGGACCGTCCAGGTCAACCGGGCTGTGCTCGACCAATGCCCGCAGCGGGGCATCCTCCATCAGCCGGTACATGCGCTGGACCGAGACGTCGAGCTGCTTGTAACGGGCCGCGATCATCCCACCCATGGCAGTCATGTCGCCCAGGCTGCCCAGCAGGTAGACGAACAGCGAGAAGTCGCCGATCGTAAAGGAACCGGTGCGCATCGATCCTCCCACCAGGATGAGGATGATGCCTGTGCCAAGGGTCGACATGTTACGGTAGATCGAGTCGAGGATCTGGTTGAAAAGGCTCTCCTTGAGGGCCAGTTTGCGGCGCTCCTCGTTCAAGGCCTCAAAGTGGCCGATGACGTTCTTTTCAGCCGTGGCCACCTTGACCGCCTGGACGGCGCCGAAGAACTCACCGATGAAGCCGGTCACCCGCCCGGTTGCCTGGCGGCTGGCCCGCCGATAACGCTCGATCCGTATGGCGGCCGCATTGGCGATCAATCCGACTGCCAGCAGTGGGGATAGGGCCAGCAAGGTCACGGAAGGGCTGATCCTGACCATCATCCCGATCGAGATCACGGTGATGGCCAGGCCGACCAGGATATCATTGCTCCAGATCACAAAGAGCGGGATCTCCAGAACGTCATTCCGGAAGCGGCTGACCGCCTCGCCGGGTGAATCGGGCAGCGGTGAGGCTCCCGGGCGGCGCAGGATGTGGCGCAAAAGGTTCTTGCGCAGCAGGAAGGCCATTTCGTTGAAGATTGGTACATCGGCATAGTAAAAGCCGTAGGAAGCCAGGACGCGTCCCAGCCAGGCGGCCACGAAAAACGCCGCGATCGCCCAGACGCCGAAGCGCAACGTGGCTTCACCGGTCAGGAAGTTGAAGAAGGCCTGCAGGATCAGCGCCGGGGCGATCTGCCAGACGAAGCGGATCAGGGCCACCGAGAGCAGATCGATGAACCACAGGAAGCGGCGGAAGCGCAGCATCTCCAGGATGACCCTCCAGGCCGGCAGGGCCGGAACCTTGCTTTCGGGGGCCGACTGCGTGCCATTGTGTACGCTCATGCCAGCACCTCCTCCAGACCGGTCTGCAGCAGGTGATGGAAGTACGAAGCCGGGTCGGCAGCCAGCTGGAGGCGTTCGCCGTACTCACCCAGGCGGCCGCCTTCGAGAATCATGATCTCATCAGCCCGCTGGACGGTGCCCAGGCGATGGGCGATAATGATCGCCGTGCGGCCCTGCAGCAGCTTCTCCACAGCGCGCTCCAGGTGCTGTTCGGTGGCCGGATCGAGGCGCGAGGAGGCCTCGTCGAGGATCACCAGCCCGGGGTCGCGCAGGAAGACCCGCGTGAAGGCCACCAGCTGGGCCTCGCCGGCTGAAAGTCCCTTGCCGCCGGTCTCCAGGTAGGAGTCCAGGCCGTCGGGTAGGGAGCGCAGCCAGTCACCCAATCCAAGCTCCTCCAGCACCGCCAGGATGCGCTCATCGGGGATGGAGCGATCGAAAAAAGTCAGGTTATCGCGCAGGCTGGCCTGGAAGAGCTGCACATCCTGGGTGACGATGGCCACGCTACGGCGCAATGCCTCCAGCTGCAGGTCACGCAGGTCCGCCCCGCCAAGGGCGATCCGCCCGTCAGCCGGGTCGTACAGGCGGAAGACCAGGCGGGCCAGGGTGGTCTTGCCCGAACCCGTCCGGCCGAGCAGGCCAAGCACCCGCCCGGGAGCCAGGTCGAAGGTCAGGTCGGACAGGACGGGATCGCCGCTGTTGTAGGAGAACGAGACCCGCTCGAAGACCAGCCCTGGCGGGCGGACGGCAAGGATCGCCCCGCGGCCATCGCGAACCTCAGGCTGGAGGCGGCGCATCTCGGTCAGTCGTTCGACGCAGGCGCCGATGGTCTGGAAAGTCTCGATCTCACGCGTCATCGCCCAGATCGGTTCCTCAAGCAGGTTAATGTAATGGACGAACAGGTAGACCGTTCCGATGGTGATCGCCCCGCCAACGAACAACCAGGCGCCGCTGAGAACAGCCAGGATCATGCCGATGGCCATCGAGAGTCCCATGGCGTTTTCGATGATCCAGCGCTTGAAGTGCGCCCTCCGGCTGTGGTGGAAAATATTGGCCTGTCGGTGAAAAAGTTCGCGGATCGAAAAATCGACCGCCCCGTTGGCACGAATATCCTCGGTGCCAGCCAGCTGCTCCTCGACGAAACCGAACAACTCCGCCTCAGCCTGGCGGCGGGCCTTCTGGTCAGGGACAGCGATGTCCTTGACCCGGTTGAGCACCAGGATGACGACCACAGCATAGAGGCTGAAACCCAACCCGGCACGCCAATCTTCAATGAACAGGGCCGCCAGGATGCCGACCAGCAGCAATCCATTTCCGATCAGGTTGAGGACGAACTGCGAGAAAAAGGCCGCCATCTCGGTCATGTCGCCGTCGATGCGCTCGATCAGCTCGCCGGGGGCATGCTCGTTGTGGAAGCTCATGTCAAGACTGAGGGCGTGCCGGGCCAGTTCGGCCCGCAGGGCATTGGTAGCCGTCCAGGCGACGTTCTCGCCCAGGTAGGTGACGACAATCATCACAGCCTGCTGGACAAGGGCAATGCCCAGGAAGGCCAGGCCATTAACCAGCAGGGCCTGCAAGGCCCCACCGGCCAGGGCCGAATCGATGAAGGCCCGCATGACCTGCGGATTGACGATCCGCAAGCCAATGCTGCCCAGCAGCAGGGAGGTCAGCAGGGCGAAACGGCCCTTTTGGGGGTAAATGTGACGGGCAAGCAGGTCCCAGTAGGCTTTAAGAGGCAGGTTCATGCAAATCCCTGTGTGAATCTGTGTTCATGCTGACTTGGAAAAAGAAAAAAGCCACGGTGGTCTTCGCGAAGCGCACCGTGGCCCGAGGGCTGGAGGAAAGACCGCGCTAACGGTCGAGAGGCGCACTCCGAGGATAGTTGGTAGAAACGTGTTCACGATCGATTTCGAACATGGAATGCGCCTCCTTTCTTTGGTATTTTGAATGCTGCGAGTGTACTTGAGATGAAGTCAGGAGTCAAGATTCTGCTCAAAGAGTGCTTCCCCCGTGAAGAGATCCTGCGGCATCGCAACCGGGGGCCACCTCAGCCACTACAGGGGCGGGGCTTCTTGGGACAGCCTTAGCCCACGGACTGTGCTTTCGCTCCAACCGGCGCGTTCCGCCCGTTTCAGTACATTCCTCACAGCATTTCCATCGCGATCCAGTGAGAGACCACAGACACATTCCACCCAGCGATCCGCCAGGGCCATTCGCGGATGGATCCAACGCCCTCCGTGGACGATCTTGAGGAAATCCTGGAAGAGCAGCCCCTCGTCCAGCAAGGCAGAAAAGGCCGCCGGACAGACCTGCGCCCTGCCGTTCCAGAGGGGAATGATATTCCCGCAAGACCTGAAATCCCATTCGGCCTGCTTGCTTCTCGACGATCTCCAATCTCAAACCAAAGGTTTCTTCCACCCAGGCATTCAAGACTCCCCGATAACCTCCGCCTGCCCAGATGCGCTCCAGGCGCTTGATGAGTTCTTCATTTTTCACCAGTCCTGCCAGCACAAGCTTGGCACCATCCCGGTCCTGTACATCGCTGGATATCACGGCCGCACGCATCAGCAGGTCGAAAGCGTCCACCATGTTGTGCCGTTTTCGGCCTGGACCCTTCTTCCCGGCGTCAGAACCGCACTCCAGACCTCCTTCTGAGATCATGATCGGATTGGCTGTCCAGGATGCTGGCACGCGCTTGAGCCTTTTTCTTGTGCCGCTGTCGACCCACCTTCGCTCGCAAGGCGTGGTTCAGCCTCTCCCCGAAGCCTTCTTTGCGCCATAAGCGGAAATCGTGCTAGACCGTTTGCCAGGGCGGCAGGTCCGTCGGCAGTAGGCGCCAGGAACAGCCGTTTGCAGGATGTAAAAATGCCATTCAGTATCTCTCGCCAGCTGTGTATCCGTGAACGACCAGTCCATGCTTCAGCTGCATGTATGGTCGAATTGGCGGCCATCAGGTATCATGGAGAGCGGCCGGGGAGACTTGTTGTGATTTGGTCATCCGGCAAGTTTGCCGACCTCCTCACTTTTGTCTCTTTTCAGACACTCTCGCGGGTTTCAACTCAAATGAAACACACCCAAATGAAAAAACGATTGATCCGATTGAGTGGTTTTTGGGGGGTGCTGTTGGTGATCCTGATACTGCTTGTTCCCATTACCTTCTTGCTTTTGAATCGCACCAATGGCACACTGGGTTCATCAGGCGAGGAACGATCCTATTTGTTGTATGTGCCCGACACTTACAATCCTGCCGTTCCCACCCCGCTGGTGATCAGTATCCATGGTTATGGAGAATGGCCAGCTCATCAAAGTCAGATCAGTCACTGGAACGACCTGGCTGATCAGCATGGTTTCATTGTCGTCTATCCGGCCGGCACACATTTTCCGCTGCGCTGGCGCACCCACGGCGAACCGGGCAGCGATAGCAGCCCGACGCCGGATGTTACTTTTCTCTCTGACTTGATCGACAAGCTGGAAAGTGAATTCACCATCGACCCGGCTCGCGTGTATGTCAATGGGCTATCGAATGGCGGCGGCATGTCTTTCGTGCTGTACTGCGAATTGTCCGAACGCATTGCCGCCATTGGAACGGTTTCCGGCGCCTACCTGTTCTCCTGGGAGGCGTGTCAACCGTCCCGGCCGGTGCCGATCGTTGTATTTCATGGGACCGCGGACCCGATTGTCCCGTATTGGGGGGGGCCGTCCGATGCTTTTGACATCCCGTTTCCAGCCATCCCTGAATGGATCGATGTCCTGGCTCAGCGCAATGGGTGTGCCGGCACACCCGTGGATATCCCTTGCAGCGGAGATGTGCGCGGCGTACAATTCGCCAACTGTGATGCTGATGTGGTTTTCTACACCATCTCTGGCGGCGGGCACGCCTGGCCGGGTGGAGAGCCCATGCCGGAGGACATTGTCGGGTATACCACCCAGGATATTAATGCCACGCAAACGATGTGGAACTTTTTTCAACAGCATCCACTATCAGATCCATAGCGTCGGAAGGAAATGTTCTTTGGACTTGCCGTCCAAATCCCCCAGATCCTATTCCCGGAAGATTCGAACGATTTGGCGGCTTCACAGAGTATCGTTTTCTCAACCATAGGCATCCGATGGATCTCTCCATCTCGCGTATGGACTGGCCGCGATGGCCTGCACGGGGTGGGTAGACAAGGTTCGAGGATTGGCGCAACCCCATGTCTACAGGACACCAACGACACCTGACCTCTTCAGCCAGGTGTCGTTCTGTTCCATGTGTCGGAAAGGCGGGCTAGATGTACAGGTCTCGCCTGGCGTAGGCTGTATACGCGCCGGCCAGAAGAAGAGCGACAATGGCCACTGACAACAATACGAATGTGACCTCAAGCCTGGACTCACGCATCATCATGACGGGATCGAAATACTTGAAAGGAGAAACGTATCTCAGGAACCCCAGGTCCTCGCTCAACCCGGCCAGGATCGAGACGAAATACGCGCCCAGCAGGATCGATACGGCCAGGGAGCCAGCCCGCTTGTGCCGTTTCATCGCACAACCAAGGAAAATGCCCAGTGCCAGGAAGATCATCTGCATCAAGAAGAAGGCCAGCATGCTGATGGCTACAAAGCTGTAGAATTGGCTGTCCGGTTGGTAATTCTGTGCGCTGACCAGGGTAATGCCCCAGGTGACAAGCAACAGGAGGAGGCAGTTCACCGCCGCGGCGGCCGTCTTGGCGGTCACCAGCCTGGCCCGTGTGACCGGCAGGGTCAGGGAGAACTCGACTGTTCGATCGCGCTCTTCCTTCGAGATGATGTCGCTGCCCCACATCGCGGCTGCGATCGCCAGGATCAGGCTGAAATACAGGATCATGATGCCGAAGAATCCGGTCACCGTGGTCAGGTTGAAGGCATTCATACTGAGGGCGGAGAGAACGGCCGGCGGCATGCTGTCCAGGATGGCCGTCAGTTCGGGGTTTTCATAGAAGGCCGAGAATTTCGAGAAACCTACCAGGCTGAACAGAACAACAATGCCGCTCCAGACGAGCAGGGATTTCAGGTTCGAGCGCAGTTCGCGAAGGAATATATTCACCGCATCTTCTCCTTACACCGCCGAGGGGATATTCCTGCGTGCATACAGCATATAGCTTCCGACCATGGAGACAACGATCAAGGTCACGCTGATCATCACCAGCGGCCAATCCCAGGTCGTATGCTTGATGATATAGCTGGGAGCGAAGTGCTTGAATGGTGATAGGATCTCCAGACTCTCCTCCCCGACCATGCCGCCAAAGGCGTTCAGGATGTACAGACCAAAGACCAGCGCCATGGAAATCGGCAGGACATTCCGCACCCGCTTCATCAGCAGCGAGATCGCCATCCCGACCGTCAGGAAGAAAACCTGGAAGACGATCATGCTGAGCAGGAGCAGCACAACGGACTTGACCTGGTAGTCCTGCCCCTCACGAAAGATGGCAAGGAATGCAAAGCTGCTGGCCCAGACGACCGCCTGCGTGATTGCCAGGCTGGTAATGGCCGCTAGCAGTTTGCTGGTCATGATCTGCGTGCGCCCGACCGGCTTGGAGAGCAGGAAATCGGCCGTCCACTCGGTCTCCTCGATCGAGACCAGGCCGACCCCGTAATTGGCAGCCTGGATTGCCAGGCAGATCTGGCTAAAGGTGAAGACCAGCCCGAAAAAACCCAGGATGGTCGACCAGTCCATGTCCGTCATCCCGAAGGCGATCAGTAATTCCTCCGGAAAGCTGTTCATTAAGTCCGTCACCATGGCAGCATCGGCGGCAAAGACCTGGAACATGGACATGAAGACCAGGATCAGAAGTGCGATCGATCCCGACCAGGTCAGAGCGGACTTCAATTTGGTTTTGAATTCATGCACATAGATGTTCATCTTCATCCCCTATTCATAATAGTGCATGAAAATCTCTTCGAGGGTCAGGTCTTCGACGGTCAGGTCGGTGATCTTCCTGCTGCCGATCAATTGGACGAGCACGTTGATATCGCCCTTGTAGAAGAGACTGACCGTGCCGTTCTCTTTTCCGAGCTCGGTGACGCCTTCGACTTGGAAGCGCTTTTCATCGAGACCATCTGCGGTCACCCGGATCTTTTTGTAATTATCCTTCTGCAGGGTCTTGATATCCTGGATGGCAATGATGCTGCCTTCCTTGATGATCGCCACCCGATTGCACAGCCGCTGCACTTCGCCCAGGATGTGCGAGGAGAAGAACACGGTCGCGCCGCGCTTGTTTTCCTCCCGGATGAGATTAAAGAATTTATGCTGCATCAATGGGTCGAGGCCGGCAGTCGGTTCATCCAGGACAATGAGTTTCGGCTGGTGCAGGAGCCCTTGTACGATACCAACCTTTTTCTTGTTGCCATAGGAAAGGTCGCTGATCCTTCTCTTCAAGTCCAGTTCCATCAAGTCCGCAAGTTCTTGCATCCGCTGGGTGCAGTCCTTCTTGTAGAAGCTGGCCGAGTACTTGAGCAGGTCGAGGACCTTCATGCCTTCGTAATAGAAGACCTCGGAAGGCAGGTAGCCGATCTCTTGCCGGATCTCGGGGCCGAACGTGATGCAATCTTTCCCGAAAATCCTGGCCTCCCCCTTGGTCGGGTAGATCAGGGAGAGGAACAGGCGGATGGTGGTCGATTTCCCGGCCCCGTTGGGGCCAATGAAACCGAAGATCTCGCCTTCCTCCACGTTGAAGGAAACATCCACGATGCCACGCGATTTCCCATAGTACTTGGTCAGGTGGTTGACCTCAATGATGCTCATAGCACCTCTCCTGTATTGTTCTGTGGTGGTAAAAAAACAGGCAGCCGGACCTGGGTGGCTTGCTGACTGCCGATTCATACTGTACCATCAGGAGGGGGAGGTGTCAAGATAACTCAGCGCTAGCGGGCACACAAAAGTTGTCAGGCAGCCAAAGGAAGGGCTTCGCGCAGATTGCAAAGGGCTTGCCGCTGGCCGCTGAGCCAAACAGCCCGGCTTTGGCAGTTTGGGCTGCGCCTGTCACCGTTCCTTGAACGCCTGATAGTGTAAGCCGCTGCGTACCAATTCGGTTGCATGCACTTTCCATGGTTCCACTGCCGCTCATCGATCCAGCGGCACGAAATTGGTGTTAGCGTCTCAGTCAATGGTGGAAATTCGCCCTGCGCTCATGAAGGATGTCATGAACGGCAATGCACTGGAGCCAGCGGTAACGGTACGGCCTCGGCCGTGATCCGGGATTGGGGATGGCACAGTTTATGCGCAGAAAGTCCTGGTCGCAGTCCAATCCGAGCTTGTGCAGATATTCCTTCAATGCTCTCGTTGGGCCAGTCATCGTGTCACCTTTCCTGGTACGGTTTTATCGCCCTCAAAGAAACACACGCTGGTTATTTTATCAACTTCCTTTTCCATCCTTCTATGAGACATTCTCCCAAAATACAACGCTCAGACGATTAACCCTTAAGTACGGGGGAGTTCTGTACGATACAACCCCTCCTGTGACTCCCGTATAATAGGTTTGGCTTGGCGTGGCCAAGACTCATTCAAGAGATGGGAGGGTATCATGCGTAAGACTGCGAAATATTTATTTTGGGGGACTGTCTTGTTCACCCTGTTTGCGATTGCAGGATGCAATCTGCCAGGCTTCGAAGCCGAAGGCAGCACCGGGGCACCTGGAACCGGCGGGACCGGGGACCAGCCCACCGGTCCGACCAACACGGATGGGGCCGAGACGATCCTGATCCCAGGGGCGACCTTCTGGATGGGCAGCGATGCGGTCGATGCCCAGGCCGATGCGGACGAGTTTCCCCGCCACCAGGTGACACTTGGCAGTTTCTATATCTACACCCACGAAGTCACCAATGCCATGTACGCCGAGTGCGTCGCCGCCGGGGCCTGTGCGGATGTCCAGGTGCTCGACAGCGGCCCGACGAGCCATTATGCTGACCCGGCCTTCGCCGACCACCCGGTGGTGGGTGTCGACTATGTCATGGCCCGCGGGTACTGCCGCTGGGCGAACGGCCGCCTGCCGACCGAGGCCGAGTGGGAGCTGGCCTCACGCGGGGCCGAGAGCCTGCGTTACCCATGGGGCAGCGAGGATCCGACCTGCGACCGGACCAACATGTTCGGCTGCCTGGTGCCGCCGGATACGGCCGCCGTGGGCTCGCATGCCAACGGCAACAGCCCCGAGGGGGTCTGGGACATGTCGGGCAACGTCTGGGAATGGGTCCACGACTGGTACGACGATGATTACTACGTTCTCTCCCCGCTGAACAACCCGCTGGGTCCCTACGTGGGCGAAGTCAAGGTGGTGCGCGGGGGCGGGTTGTACTCCGAGCCGGTCCAGATGCGGACGGCGGCCCGCTTGGGGGCCAATCCCTACCGCTCCTATGACGATGTCGGCTTCCGCTGCGTGGCCCTGCAGGAGACCTTCCCGGAAGAGTACCTGGATGCCGAGGAGCGCCACGAGCATGTCCCGCCCAGCCCTCTGGACGGAGGCGGCGAGCATGTCGAGGAGCCGGGGGGTGACCCGCCATGGTGGGTTGGAGGAGCGTCTGGCACATTTACCTGCCCGGACCTGGCTGGACGGATCCACTTCAGCGTTGAGGCAGAATCGTCTGTCGATCCCACGACCTGGTCGGTATCCGTGGGCGGTGTTCCTTTTGACTGCGTTTATGATCCTGTGCTGGGCATGTTAAACTGCTCCGGCTTCCCCCCGCCCGGCTTTGACGGCTTTGGCGACTCGGCCCCCTACACGCTCTGCTGGGAGCATGCCTTGGCCAGCGGCTGCGTGGATCTGATCGGGCACAAACCGGTTGACTGCGGTGAGGTCATGCTTCCCTTGGGGGTCACCACTATCTTGGACTGCCCGGTGGATGGCCTGTTCACGGTTACGTTCATTGCCGACCCGGCGATCAACTGGGATACCGCTCGCATCAGCGGCATCGATATCCCCTGCGTCGTTGTTTCTGGGACGGAACTGCGCTGCACCGCACCCGACTTGCGCGACGGGATTCACTACGACTTCTACCTGCATGGTTTCGTCTCCGGCAGCGGAGAAGAGGTCATGTTCGGGGCGATGATCCCGGTCCGGGACGACTGCCCGGTGGAGCCCCTGCTGTCCCATTATTCCTCGTATTGCTTCGAGGGTCTCCATCCGGTGGTGCGCATCGACTATCCCCCTGGCAGCACCGGCCTCGAGAGCGCCTCGGTCGGCGGGGTGCCGCTGGCCTGCATCGGGATGGCACCCGGAGTGCAGATCTGTGGGGACCTGCCAGGAGCGCCCGGGACGGATGTGGAGGTCGAGGCATGCTTTACCGACTTCGGCTGTGAAACGGCGATTGTGCCGGTTCCAGACTGCGCGGATGAGGATCCCGATATCGGGTTCGCCATCGATTCTTATTGCCATCCGCCGGATGCGGCTGCGGCCAGCATTCACATCTGGCCCTTCACGGACCCGATCGTCTCGGGAGATGCGGGCGGCGTTCCGATCACCTGTTCCGATTGGGGTGGCGGCTGGTACGTTTGCCCTGGAGTACCGGGGGCACCCGGAGATATAACGGAGATCACATTCTGTCTGGCCGGCGGCGATTGTTATGACGGGGCGGTAGCCGTTGCGGATTGTCCCGGTGAGGTCCCGCCAGGGGCGGGGGACAGCTGGCGGATCGCGGCAATCGGCTGCCACGACGAGACCAGGATCTACTTCATCGTCGATACGGGCCTGGACTGGCTGGTGCCCGGGGCGGCGTATACCTATTCGGCCACGGATGAGGTGGGGAGCTACACCTGCGACGTCCACCCGACCATCCCCGGGCGGCTGTACTGCGCCGGGCTCCGCCCGGCCGCTCCCGGCACATTGCAGCTGTGCCTCCACCCGGATGGTGGAGTCCTGACCTGCAACTACTATGCCGACTTCCCGGCCTGGGTGGCTGGGGTGCCGCCCTGCGGGACCGAGGTGCCGCCTGAAGTGCCGCCTGAAGAGCCGCCCGAAGAGCCGCCAGTACCGACCTGCCCAGACTTCCTGGATCAAGGTACATGCCTGACCAATGGCTGTATCTGGACCAAGGGTCCGCCGGATTGGATGGAACATTGTTATACTCCCCCGGGGCCCTGATCTTCAAGTTGATAGCACGACAAGGAGCGCGGAGACCACCGCGCTCCTTGTTCGCGTTCTTTCGAGATCGGGTCCTGTCGCAGGCAGGCTTGAAAACCACTTTCCATTGTCCGGGTTGTATAGTATAATAGCGCCGTTCACAGCCCAGCCAAAAAGATTGCCTTCATTATTTGTCCATTCGGCAATCAAGGAGTGTGCAGCGACAAATTCTCACTGGTTGTATCCATTGCGAGTCTTTGTGGGTATCCTCGGCTGAATCTGTGAAGAGCCGATTTTTTTATGCCGGACCCTCCCAATGGAAGGAGGTGAGGTAGATGACGAGCGTGAACTTGCGCAACAACGAATCCCAGGATCAACTGCTCAAGCGCTTCCGCAAGAAGGTCGTCAAGAGCGGGGTATTGAGTACGATACGCCGCAAGCGCTGGTTTATCTCCAAGAGCGAACAGCGCCGTATGGAGGCGAAGAAGGCTGTGCGCCGCTACAAGCGGCGCCAGACGAAGGACTCCGATTAGTATCAGTCAGCTCCCTGCGGGCCGGACTGGAGGTGTGTATGGCGAAAGATGAAGATAAGATCCAGGTCGAGGGGACGGTGATCGAAGCGTTGCCCGGGACCCAGTTCCGGGTCCGGATCGACAACGGGCACGAGGTCCTGGCCTACCTGTCCGGCAAGATGCGCAAGTATTACATTCGCATCCTGCTCGGGGACCGGGTCAAGGTCGATATGTCCCCTTATGATTTGAGCCGTGGACGCATCACGTACCGCTACCGAAGAACCAATGCTGATGCAGAACCGAGCAGCGAGTAGCCAGTTCCGTTCCGCACTTATTGACGAAGGAAGCCCCTGCACTTGTTTATGCAGGGGCTTGTGATTCGCTCACCGGAACTGGTCAGGGCAGGGAGCGGAAAGAGTTGAGCACCTTCATGTAGTTGGCCCGTTCAAAGGCAGCTGGTTCGGCAACCGATTGCTGGCTCAGGCTCCCTTTCATCTGCTGGATGGATTCGTATTCGTTCTGGCTCATCCACAGGTCGATGCCCGTCAGAATGGTTGGAATGTGGTCGATCCCCTTCTCCAGCAGGACCGAAGCCACCATCGTTGCGCTGGCGCCTGCCATCATGGCCTTGAGGACGTCCTCGGCGGTATGCACACCGCTGGTCAGGGCCAGATCGGCCCGGATGCGCCCGTAGAGCAGGGCGATCCAGCGCAGCGGCAGGCGTATTTCGGCGGACGTGCTCAGGGTCAGATTCGGAACGACCTCCAGTGCCTCCAGATCGAGATCGGGCTGGTAGAAGCGGTTGAAGAGCACCAGGCCATCGGCTCCCGCCTCGACCAGGCGTTTGGCCATGTTGGGCAGGGCGCTGAAGAACGGGCTGAGCTTTACCGCCAGCGGGATCTGGATGCTCTTGCGCACATCCCCGACGAGTTTCAGGTAATTCTCTTCGATCTGGGCTGCCGAGAGATCCGGATCGGTGGGCAGGTAATACAGGTTTAATTCCAGGGCATCGGCGCCGGCGGCCTCGATTTTCTGGGCATACTTGATCCAGCCGCCGCTCGAGACGCCGTTCAGGCTGCCGATCACCGGGATGCCGACAGCCTGTTTGAGCTTCCCCAGGGTTTCGACATAGGCTTCCGGCTGGAGGGTGTACTTCCCGGTCTGCGAGTAAATCGTGCCGATTTCTGGGGAGATCTCTGTACCGGCGAAAAGAAAATGGTCCAGCTCGAGGCTTTCGTGGATCGCCTGTTCTTCGAACAGCGAGTACATGACCACGGCCGCAATGCCTGCCTGTTCCAGCTTCTGAACGGTTTCCACCTTTTCGGAGAGTGGCGAAGCCGAAGCCACCAGCGGGTTCTTGAGATTCATGCCAAGATAAGTTGTCGTCAGGTCTCCCATAATGCATTCTCCTCTCTGTACAATGATAATAAAAAAGACGGGATAGGGCAAGCCTCTATCCCGTCCAATTCGTCTGGACCCTATCCGGCCTCTTCGCTGTAGTGCATGGCCGCCAGTTGCGAGTAGAAGTTCCAGCGCGACTGGGCATCTTCGCGGGCGAGCTTGAGCAGGGATTCTGCCCGAGCCTCGTTGCTCTGGGTCAACATGCGGAAGCGGGTCTCGTTGTACATGTACTGTTCGACCGGGACCGTCGGCTCCTTGTAGTCGAGCAAGAGCGGGTTCTTGCCTTCGTCAGCCAGGCGAGGGTCATAGCGGTACAGCGGCCACAGGCCGGATTGGACCGCCAGTTTCTGCTGTTCGAGCCCCTTGGCCATGTCGATACCATGCATGGCGCAGTGGCTGTAGGCAATAATAATGGAAGGACCGTCATAGGACTCGGCTTCCAGGAAGGCCTTCAAGGTGTGCTGGTCGCTGAAGCCCAGGGCAACCCGGGCCACGTAGACATAGCCGTAGGCGATGGCCATCAATCCCAGGTCCTTTTTGGACAGACCCTTACCGGAAGCTGCAAAGCGGGCCACCGCGCCGCGCGGCGTGGACTTGGAGGCCTGGCCGCCGGTGTTCGAATAGACCTCCGTATCCAGCACCAGGATGTTGAGGTTGCGGCCAAGGGACATGACGTGGTCGAGGCCGCCGTAGCCGATATCGTAGGCCCAACCATCGCCGCCAACGATCCAGACCGACTTCTTGACCAGCGCATCGGCCACTGCCAGCAGGTTCTTGGCTTGCGGGTTCTTCGATTGGGCCAGTTTCTCCTTCAGGGCGGCAACGCGCTCGCGCTGCTGTCTGATGCCCAGTTCGGAGGTCTGGTCGGCGTTGCGCAGGCTGTCCACCAGATCCCCGCCGAGTTCTGCGGCGAACGACGGCAGGATGTCGTGGGCGTATTCCTGCTGTTTGTCCAGTGTCAGGCGGAAGCCCAGGCCGAATTCGGCATTGTCTTCGAACAGTGAGTTCGACCAGGCCGGGCCGCGCCCGTCACGATTGAAGGTGTAGGGTGTGGTCGGCAGGTTGCCGCCGTAGATGGACGAGCAGCCGGTCGCATTGGCGATGACGGCCCGGTCGCCGAACAACTGGGTCAGCAGTTTGATATAGGGTGTCTCGCCGCAGCCGGAGCAGGCGCCCGAGAACTCGAACAGTGGTTCGAGTAGCTGTGAGTTCTTGATGCTGGCGATGTTGAGCTGGGTGCGATCGACTTCGGGCAGGGACAGGTAGAATTGCCAGTTGACGGCTTCGGCCTCGCGCAGGGGGGGCTGGGGGGCCATATTGAGCGCCTTGCGGGACGGGTTGGTCTTGTCCTTGACCGGGCAGGCTTCCACGCACAGGGTGCAGCCGGTGCAGTCCTCGGGAGCCACCTGGACCGTGTAGGCCAGGCCGGGGAATTCCTTGAACTTGGATTCCATCGATTTGAAGGTCGCTGGAGCCTTTTCGAGGAACTTGGTCTCGTAGACGTTGTGGCGGATGGCGGCGTGGGGACAGACGATCGAGCACTTGCCGCACTGGATGCACAGGTCCGGTTCCCAGACCGGGATCTCGAGGGCGATGTTGCGCTTTTCCCATTTGGTCGTGCCGGTCGGGAAGGTACCGTCGATGGGCATGGCCGAGACCGGGACGCTGTCGCCGTCAGAGGCGATCATCGGGCCGAGGACGGTCTTGACGAATTCCGGAGCCTCCGCCGGGACCGGAGCGCGGCGGGAGATCTTGCTGGTGACCTTTCCCGGGACGCTGACCTTATGCAGATTGGCCAGGGTCTGGTCCACGGCTGCATAGTTCTTCTGGACGACCGCCTCGCCGCGCTTGCCGTAGGTTTTCTTAATGGCTTTTTTGATCTGGGCGATGGCTTCGTCGCGGGGCAGGATGCCAGAGATGGCAAAGAAGCAGGTTTGCATGATCGTATTGATGCGGGCGCCCATGCCGGTCTTTTCAGCGACGTCGTAGGCGTTGATAACATAGAATTCAAGCTTCTTCTCGAGGATGTCCTTCTGAACCTCCTGCGGCAGGTTGTCCCAGACCTCCTCGGTGCTGAAGATGCTGTTGAGCAGGAACACCCCACCAGGTTGGGTGTACCTGGAGATGTCAAAGCGCTCCAGGAAGGTGAACTGGTGGCAGGCAACGAAGTTGGCGGTGTTCGGGCTGATCAGATAGGGGGCCTGGATCGGCTTGGGGCCGAAACGCAGGTGGGAGGTCGTCATCGTGCCGGCCTTCTTCGAGTCGTAGACGAAGTAACCCTGGGCGTTGTTCTCAGTCTCTTCACCGATGATCTTGATCGAGTTCTTATTGGCACCCACGGTGCCATCCGAACCCAGGCCGAAGAACATGCAGCGCACAGTCTCGGGGTGTTCGACCGAGAAGGACGGGTCGAAGTCCAGGCTGGTGTGCGTCACGTCGTCATGGATGCCGACCGTAAAATGGTTTTTGGGCTCGGGCTTTTTGAGTTCATCCAGGACGGCCTTGACCATGGCGGGGGTGAATTCCTTGGAGGAGAGGCCATAGCGCCCGCCGACGACCTTGATATCCTGGCGGCCATTCTCGAACAGCGCACTGGTCACATCCAGGTAGAGCGGTTCGCCACCGCCACCGGGTTCTTTGGTGCGGTCAAGGATCGCGATCGTCTTGGCGGTCTTGGGCAGGGCTGCCAGGAAGTGCTCGACGGAGAACGGGCGGTACAGGCGGACCCGGAGCACACCGACCTTCTCGCCCTTTTCGATCAGGTGGCGCACGGTCGCCTCGGCAGTTTCACCGCCGGAGGTCATCAGGACAACGACCCGCTCGGCATCCGGTGAACCAATGTAGTCAAACAGGTGGTACTGGCGCCCGGTCAGTTTGCCGAACTTGTCCATGGTTTTCTGTACGATGCCCGGGATCTTGGTGTAGAACGGGTTGACCGTCTCGCGAGCCTGAAAAAAAACGTCCGGGTTCTGGGCGCTGCCGCGCAGCACCGGACGCTCCGGGGAGAGGCCACGGGCGCGATGCTGGCGGACGAGCTCATCGTCGATCATGGCGCGCAGATCGTCATCGCTCAATTGCTCTATCTTCTCCACCTGGTGGGAAGTCCGGAAACCATCAAAGAAATGGATGAAAGGCACGCGGGCCTCAAGCGTGGCGGTCTGGGCGATGCAGGCAAAGTCATGCGCTTCCTGGACCGAGCCGGAGGCCAGCATCGCCCAGCCTGTCTGGCGGCAGGCCATTACATCAGAGTGATCACCAAAGATCGACAGGGCATGGGTCGCCACCGTACGGGCCGTGACGTGGAACACGGTCGAGGTCAGTTCGCCGGCGATCTTGTACATGTTCGGGATCATCAACAGCAGGCCCTGAGAGGCGGTGAAGGTGGTGGTCAGGGCGCCGGTCTGTAAGGCACCGTGGACGGCACCGGAGGCCCCGCCTTCGGACTGCAGCTCAACGACCAGCGGAACGGTGCCCCAGATATTCTTCCGGCCAGCGGCGGACCAGTCGTCAGCCCATTCCCCCATGTTGGAGGAGGGAGTGATCGGGTAGATCGCGCAGATCTCGTTGGTGCGATGGGCGACCGAGGCCGCGGCCTCATTGCCATCAATCGTTACCTTTACTCTTTCCATTTTGTTGCGCTCCTTATCGTGTATCGTTACAGAGCAGGGCTCTGTGAGAGTCGATTGCATTCAACTTGTAAGTTTAGCCCCTCTTGTTGGGGGTCGATAGTTATATATTGCACTAAAAAACCTGCGAGTTGTCATTACGCAAGCTCGCAGGTTTCCGCTTGTTGGCCTGCAGTCTGTGGTCGTGCGCAGGGTGATCAGGCTTCTTTTAGGCGTGAACGGCCCAATAGGAGCGCGGCCAGCGTTTTTGCATCGGACAGATTCCCGTTTTCTGCCATCTGGAGAGCTTCTCCCAGCGGAATGGGAGCGACCTGGAGAAATTCATCTGCGTCGGCCTCGAGAGGATCGGATCGTAATTCGGTGGCGATGAAGACGTCCATGTATTCCGTCGAGTAGCCTGGCGCCAGGTAGAAACCGCCGGCGTGTGCGAGGCGTCCGGCGGCCATGCCTGTCTCTTCGCGCAGTTCGCGGCGGGCGCAGGCCTCGGGATCTTCGCCATCTTCGACGACCCCGGCCGGCAGTTCCAGCAATTCCTGGCCGGCTGGATGACGGTTCTGGCGGACAAAGAGCAGATTCCCCTGGGCGTCAAGTGGCAGCAGGACGACTGACCCCTTGTGTTCGACAACGTCCAGCCAGGTGGTGCGTCCATCGGGCAGGCGGACCTCATCACGGCGGACATCAAAGGCCCGTCCGGAGTAGATCGGCTCGGAGGAGATCCGTTGGAACGGCATGCACATCTCTGGGCGATAAAGAGAACCAAGCGAATTGGTTGCCTGGATGGTTTTTCTAGGGGATGTTGATCGTCTGCCCGACTTGCAGCGTGTAGGGCGCGACCAGGTTATTGTTGGCCGCGATGGCCAGTGGATCCACATCTCCGAAGTAACAGGCAATCCGGTAGATCGTGTCTTCGGCGCTGCTGACCGTGTAGGTGGTCGGGTGGGAGTGCAGGGAGCGCGTCCCGGGGAAGGTGTTGCCCGTTTGGGGGATCTGCAAGATCAGGCCGGGCTGGTACAGCTGTCCATCACTCAACCCGTTCCGGTTCAGCAGTTCTTCGGGGTCGATGTTGTAGCGGCGTGCGATGCAGTACGGGAATTCGCCAACCCGGAGGGTATAGGTGGACGGCAGGCCACCGATTACAGTGGGCACAGCGCCTGTCGTGGCTACTGGCGTGGTTTCGGTGCCGGCCGGCGGCAGGACCGAGGTAGGTGAGGGGGTGACATCCAGGTTGAACCCGGGCGTGATGGCGGTGCCTTCTGCCCCGGGAGTCACATTTTCGTCAGGTGTCGTAGCAACGACTTCACCCGGTGTCGGCGAAGCGGCCATCGCAGTCTGGGTTGCATAAGCCTCCAGCATGGCCATCTGATCATCCGTGGATCCGGTAGCCGGGCCCAACGCGTCTACCGAGGAGATGGTTGGCGTAGGCAGAGGCGGATTGGACCCGGCCTGCACACAGCCAGACAGGATCAGGATCACGACGACCGCCGCGGTCACGATCAGGTACACTTTCTTCGACATACTTGCCTCCTCGATTTGCGACTGACGGTCGCGGCGCGGTTATCCCGCGGTTTGCCAAGAAAATATGGTGGAGCAATAAAGGATGATGAAAGCCGCTTCTACGTGATGATACTAGCACAACCTCTCTAAAGCGTCAAGCAGGAAGAATGTTCGCCCCATCAGCGGTCTGGCAGACAAAGATCTGGGGGTTCAGCCCGGTCTGGTGGATATATTCGGCGGCCACCTGTTCCGCAAATCGGCTGGCCTGGCCGGTCTCTACCAGGGCCACCGCACAGCCGCCAAACCCGGCGCCGGTCATGCGCGCACCAAAACATTCTTCCTGGCGCTGGGCAGCCTCGACGATCGCGTTCAATGCCTCGGATGAGACCTCGAAATCGTCGCGCAAACTGGCGTGGCTGGCGTTGAGCAATTGCCCCAGTGTGCCGGCATCGTCTGCCTGCATGGCCTGGATGGCCTGCAGGACACGGGCGTTATCGCGGATGATATGCCGGGCACGGCGGCGTGTCAGCGGCTCGAGTTCGGTGGCCCGGACCTTGAAGGCGGCTGTGTCAATGTCCCGCAGGGCGCGCACACCCAGGGTCCGGGCGGCCAATTCGCACTGCTGGCGGCGCTCGTTGTAAGCGGAGTCGACCAGCCCGCGACGGGTGCCGGTATCGAGCACGGCAATGGCAATCCCGGCGGGCATGGGAATGTGACGATACTCCAGGCTGCGACAGTCAAGAAACAGGGCGTGGCCGGCGCGCCCGGCGGCGGAGGCCATCTGGTCCATGATGCCGCACTGGACCCCCACCCACTGGTTCTCGGCCTGCTGCCCCAGGCGGGCCATGCGCGCCGGGTCCCAAGCCAGCCCGGAGATGGCGGCGAAGGCGCGCGCGGTGGCCAGTTCGAGCGCCGCCGAGGATGAAAGTCCGGCCCCTTTGGGGATGTCTCCGCTCAGAATCCCCTCCCAGCCTAGCAAGGCAGATCCGGCAGACTGGAGTGCCCAGGCGACACCGATGACGTATGCGGCCCAGCCCCGCTCGCCCCTCTGCAGGTCATCCAGAGAAAAGGTGACACTTTGCTGGTAATCGAGGGAATGGACAGTGACCAGCCGGTCGGTACGGGGGCGCAGGGCGATCGTAATTGCGCGATCGATCGCCACCGGCATGACAAAGCCATCATTGTAGTCGGTGTGCTCACCCATCAGGTTGACGCGGCCCGGAGCACGGACGCAGGTCACGGGGCGGGTCCCGAAGCGGTCCCTGAAAGCTAGTTCGAGTTGAGGGGAAATCGGCATCTATTCTTTTTCAAGCCAGATGGTGACGGGGCCTGCGTTGGCGATCACGACGAGCATATGGGCCCCGAAGACCCCGGTCTGGGTCGGGACGCCCTGGGTGCGCAATAACTCGGCGAACCGGTCGACGAGCGGCGCGGCAACCTCGGGCAGGGCCGCGTCGGTGAAGGACGGCCGGCGGCCTTTGTGCGTGTCGGCATACAGGGTGAACTGCGAGACGACCAACGCTTCTCCGCCGATGTCCAGGACCGAGAGGTTGGTTTTTCCGGCCGAGTCTTCAAAGATGCGCAGCTGGGCGATCTTCTCGGCCAGGAAGCGAGCCTGCCGCTCGCCGTCGGCGTGACCGATCCCGAGCAGGATAACCAGCCCGCGGCCGATCGCGGCGACGGTATCGCTGTCCACGCTCACTGTGCCGGACGTGACCTTCTGTATCAGGGCGCGCATGCCTGCTCCTCAAGAAAAGAAAGGTCGTTGGCTTTTTTTGATTATCGCTAAGGAAGTTGCACCGCGCGGCGGACCGCCTGCATGGTCTCCTCGGCGAGGGCTCTGGCGCGCTCGGCGCCGTCGGCCAGGATGGCATGCACCTGGGCTGGTTGGGCGGCCAGTGCGGCCCGCCGGGCGCGGAAGGGTTCGAAGGCCTGGTTCAAGTTTTCGGCGAACCGTTTCTTGCAGTCCACGCAGCCGATCCCTGCCCGGCGGCACTCGACGTCGATCATATCAACATCCACCTGCGGGGTGAAGATCTTGTGCAATGCGAAGACGTTGCATACCTCGGGGTTGCCGGGATCGTCGCGCTTGATGCGCTGGGGATCGGTCACCATCTGCATGATCCGTTTACGGGTCTCCTCCGGGGTGGCGGCGATCTCGATGTGGTTGTTCAGGCTCTTGCTCATCTTCTCCTTGCCGTCGATGCCGAGCACTTTGGGAATCTCGGTGTTCTTCATGCCGGGCTCGATGAGCACGTCCGTGTTGTAACGGTAGTTGAAGGAGCGCACGATCTCGCGGGTGAACTCGATGTGGGGTGCCTGGTCGATGCCCACGGGGACGAGATCGGTCCTGTAGAGAGTGATGTCGGCGGCCATCAGCACAGGATAACCGACCAGGCCATAGTTGACGTTGTTGGGATTCTGGCGAACCTTGTCTTTGAACGTTGGCAGGTCAGTCAATTTGCCGAGCGGCGTCACCATCGAGAGGAAGGTGTGCAGTTCGGTCACCTGGGGGACATGGGATTGAATGAAAAGGATGGTCTCCTCCGGGCGAATGCCGGCAGCCAGCAGGTCGAGAGCCATTTCGAAGGTATTGGTCCGCAAGTCGAGCGTATCCTCGACAGTGGTCAGGGCATGGATATCCACGATGCAGTAGACGCATTCGTATTCATCCTGCAGGGCGACATAGTTCTTGATCGCCCCCAGGTAATTTCCCAGGTGGGCGCGCCCGGTCGGACGGATGCCGGAGAAGACCCGGCCTTTCTTGGAGGGCATGGATTACCTCAGGTTCAGGAATTGGGTGACCAGCCCGACAACCTCGCCTGGTTCGGCATGGCGCCCGGTCTGGAGTTTGGAATACAGCAGGTGTTCGTCGACGCTGACTTCGAAGCGCCCGCCGTCCGATGGGTCGAGGGTCAAAACTTCGATCTGGGGCTCCAACTTCTGGAGCAACTCGTCCGCCAGGCCCACGGCCCGGCTGGTGTACTGTCAAACAGCACAGTAAACGATCGTGATCTTATGCTTCATCGAGTTTTCCTCTAGCGGATTGGATTGGATTGGATTGGCGAAAATTATAACATACGGTTTTATTAGGTTTGAACGTTTGACGCTTGGCATCCTTACAAGTATAATGATTCAACGATTCGCAAATTCATCCTGAGCGTTGCTTGAGGCCCAATCATGGCACTGCGCGGCAACCTGCGCGATTTCACAATAACGCAACTTCTGAATCTCATCAACCTGGCTCGCAAGACGGGCACCCTGGTCGTCGAAGGCCCCAACGAGACGGCTCAAGCGTTTTTCCGCGAAGGCAAGCTGGCCTTTGCCCAGATCGGCCGCGAGGACACCAGCCTGGCCCATATTCTATTCAAGGCCAACAAGCTGTCTGCCGGGCAGTACAAGGCCATCCAGCAGCGCGGCAATTCAGTCTCGGACAAAGAACTCGGATTGCTGCTGATCAATGCCGGCTATGTCTCCCAGGATGACATCCTGGCGAATCTGCAGCAATATTCCACCGACGTGATCCACCGCTTGTTTACCTGGGTAGAAGGCTTCTTCCGCTTTGACAATGACCAGCTGCCGCCCGACGATCGCATCAACGTTCGCCTGGACCTTGAAAACCTGATCATCGAAGGTTCGCGCCAGTTGCGCGAGTGGGAGCAACTCCAGGACGAAATTCCGAGCCTGGACATGGCCTTGAAATTCACCGCCCGCCCGGACGCCAATATGCGCAACGTCAATCTGAACGTTGAAGAGTGGCGTGTCGTTTCATATATCAACCCCAAGAACACCATCCGCCAGATCGGCAATGCGGCGAAGATGAACGATCTTGAAATCCGGCGGATCGTTTACGGACTGCTGCAGGCAGGCCTGGTGGAGATTTGTCGTCCGGAGGGGGTTCCCATCCCGCAACCGGTGCGGGTCTTCCCAACGGAAGACAAGGAAGAACAAAAGACGTTGGTCAACCGCCTGATTACCAGAATTCGTTCTCTATAACTTTTCTTGAGGATAGCGAGCATGCAAACGGTCAAAATGGTTGTCACTGGTCCCTTCAGCGCTGGCAAGACAGAGTTCATCAAGTCGGTCAGCGAAATTGACGTGGTCTCGACAGAACGCAAGATCTCGACCAAGGCCGAGAAGACTGTCAAAGAGGCAACCACCGTCGCGATGGACTTTGGCCGCATCACGGTGGACGAAGACCTGGTGTTGTATCTCTTCGGTACTCCTGGGCAGAAGCGTTTTGATTTCATGTGGGAGATTCTGTCGGAAGGGATGCTGGGGTTCATTGTCCTTGTCGACAGCACGCGTCCGGAGACCTTTCGCGAAGCACGCTCCATCCTCGAGACTTTCCGTGCTTACGCACCGACACCCTATGTGGTGGCAGCCAACAAACAGGACATGAATGACGCCTGGGAGCTCGAGGACATGCGCCACGCCCTGCGCCTTGATCCAAAGGTCAAATTCCTTTCCTGTGTCGCCATGGATCGTGATTCGGTCAAAACGATCCTGCTTGAATTGTTGTACAGCATCCTGGCTGAAATGGAGAGTGGAGAGAAATAATCTCTCCATTTTGTTGTAACCACCGTGTCATCAATTACCACCGATCAGGGCATTGTTCATTACGAAGTATACGGGCGTGGCCGCCCGGTCATTCTGCTTCATGGGTGGTTGGGTTCCTGGGGGTTGTGGCAGGAAACCATGGCCTATCTGGGTCGCTATTACCGTACCTATGCACTTGATTTCTGGGGGTTTGGCGAGTCCGGCAAGAAGCGAGAAACATATGCCGTCCAGGACTTCGTCAGGCTGGTAGATCAATTCATGGACCGCCTCGGCATCACCCGGGCCCCGCTGGTAGGTCACAGTATGGGGGGGACCGTCAGCCTGTCGGTGGCCATCCAGTACCCGCAAAGGGTTAGCAAGGTGGTGGTCGTCGGTTCGCCGATCGTTGGATCTTCACTGGCCTGGGCGTTGAAGATGGCCGGGCGGCGGCTGATTGCAGGGCTGTTGTTCAATATGATGTGGGGCTTTCGTTTGAGCATGCGGCTCGCCGCGCCGCTCATCTGTAAGGATGCGCGTTTCTCCGACATGATGGACAAGGACCTGTCGCGAACCACGCTCGAGTCGTTCCTGCTCAGCATTGCCTCCCTGCGCCGCACTGATCTGCGCCCGATGCTGGACCAACTCCAGATCCCGGTGATGGGTATGTTCGGCGACAAGGATATCATCGTTCACCCGATGCAGTGGCAGCCGCTCTTGGAAGGCGTTCCGCACGCCCGCATCGAGCGTTATCCCAAAGCGGGCCATTTCATCATGCTGGATGACCCGGAACCTTTTGCACAGCGGCTCAAAGATTTCCTGGACGAAGAGAATCCGGGCGGATGAAAACGTCTGCTGGAAGGTACTTCTATCCAAATCGCATGGGGCGGATCATCCTGCTGGCGATGGAAGAGGTCATCGGCCGCAATGGGGTGAATGCGGTTCTTAATCTGACTGCCTTGGGCGGGTATATTGGGAATTATCCTGCTCACAATCCAGATTTGAAGATCCCTTTCGAACACATCAGCAGCCTGCAGGTCGGCCTGGAAAAGGCTTACGGCCCGCGCGGTGGTCGTGGCCTGGCACTGCGCACCGGGAGGGCCTGTCTTAAATATGGCCTGCGCGAGTTCGGGCCCGAACTCGGGTTGACCGATCTGGCGTTCCGACTGCTGCCCCTGTCAGCCAAGTTGAAAGCCGGGGGCGAGGCATTCGCGGCCCTGTTCAACCAGTTCACCGACCAGCAGGTGCGTCTGGAATGGAGCGAGAAGCAACTCCTGTGGCACATCGAGCGTTGCCCTTTGTGTTGGGGGCGCCAGACCGATGGCCCCTGCTGCCACCTGGCCGTAGGTCTGATCCAGGAGGCGCTCTACTGGTTGTCGGGGGGGAGAAATTTCATGGTAGAGGAGTCCAGTTGTGTTGCATCAGGCGACAGTGCGTGTACAATTGTAGTAGAAACGACCCCGATGGGATAATGCCATGCTGAAAGTCATCCTTCAGGCCACCCGTCTCATCTCTCCATTCAATGAGCCAGCGCGCGATCTACGCATTCAGAACAAGCCGCTCTGGTTGAACCAGCGTGACCTGCTTGCCCGCTATGTGACCCGCGAACTGGAACTCCCGCGTGGGGCGCGACTGCCTGTCTCACGCGAGCCGATGCTCGTCTATCGCGACAACCTGTATTTCGACGAGTTTTACATTACCGAGTTCATGCAAAAGGCCAAAAAGCGCAACCGGGCCCTGCGGGCAGCCTTTTCCCTGGATGATCCTGCCTTCCGCGAACATGCCCTGCCGCTTTCGGTCTCGTATACTCCGGCGGGGAACTTGTATTACGCTGACCTGTGGTACTACCCGGCAGGCCCGGTGGCCGACGTGGAACCATTGGTCATCGATATGCAGGCGCGCGAGATCGGCTATTACCACGTACCGACGTATATGGCAACGGAGAGTGGCGATCTCGTATACCAGGTTCCACTGCGCGCCATGATCGCCATCGACTGCTGGACCCATGTCTTCGTCGCCGACAGTGTCTTCGGCCTTTTCGCCCGCGGGGCGCGCTTCGAGAATCAGTTGAACAAAGATTTGGGCTTCAAACTGGGATTGTTGTCCAAGGCAGTCTATGAGGGTCGACAGTTACTCGAGTGTTCGGCACTGGTCAAGATCGGCAAGAATTGCGTCATCGATCCCACGGCGGTCATTCATGGCCCTACCACCATCGGTGACAACGTCACAATCAACGCCGGGGCAGTGATCGAAAACTGTACCATCGGCAGCAATGTCAACATCTCGCAGGATTGCCAGTTGATGCTTTCGGTAATCGGTGATGGGACCTTCTTGCCGTTCCGGGCTGCACTCTTCATGACCACTGTTATGGAGAACAGCATGGTCGCCCAGAACACCTGCCTGCAGATGTGCGTCATCGGGCGCAATACCTTTATCGGCGCCGGCAATACATTTACGGATTATAATTTGATTCCCGCCCCCATCCGGGCACTGGATGGAAATGATCAACTGGCAATTGCCAACCGTCCGGTGCTGGGCGGCTGTGTCGGGCACAACTGCCGCATCGGGACGGGGTTGATCATCTTCCCGGCCCGGACGATCGAATCGGATGTCGTCCTGTTTGCCACGCCCCAGCGGCGCATCATCGACCGCGACGTCAAGTATGAGGACAGCGACCACCATCAACTCAAGGATGCCAGCAAGCATCCGCGCCTGTACCCCCGCCGTGGCGAATCGGACCAGACATCATGGTAACCGTGTGGACACTTTCGCTTTCATCATTCACCCGATTGATCCCAAGCGGGACGTCAGTCGCAAGTTCCCGCTGCTAGGTCGCGTACTGACCGAGCGGCAGATAGACTTCTTTTCCACTTTTTTCCCCCCCGTCTATATATCTGAGATTGAAGGCATCACCTCGCAGGCGACGGGCAAGGAAATCAAGGGCTGGTTCATCGCCTGTCCGTATACGCCGCGACGCATGCTGCAGTTGCGCGAATGGACTGTTTATCGTAAGATTATTCAGACAGGCCATTTTGCTGAGAGACTCGGCGCAGGAATCCTGGGCCTGGGCGCCTACACGTCGGTGGTCGGTGATGCGGGCGTTACGATCGCCGAAGCGCTGGAGATCCCGGTCACCACCGGCGACGCCTATACGGTCGCCATTGCTGTCGAAGCAGTGCGCGAGTCGGCGCGGGTGATGGAGATCCCGCTGTCAAAGGCGACTGCCGCAGTGGTCGGAGCTACCGGGGCGATCGGCCGGGTGTGTGCAGACCTGCTGGCGGATGACGTGGCTGAGGTGATCCTGATCGGCCGCCGGGAACAGGCGCTGGAGGAATTGCGCGACCGGCTCCAGGGCCCTGGAAGGGCGAAGCTGCGCACCAGTACGCGTGTCAATGACATTGCTGGAGCGCAGTTGATCCTGACAGTGACCAGCGCAGTCCATGAAGTCATTTGTCCCGAACACCTCCAGCCCGGGAGTGTGGTCTGTGACGTAGCCAGGCCTCGCGACGTTTCTGTAATGGTCGCGGCGGCAAGAAATGATATATTAGTCATAGACGGTGGCATGGTCGATGTGCCGGGCCCCGTTGATTTCCACTTTAACTTTGGTTTCCCGCCCGGCAAGGCGTATGCCTGCATGGCAGAGACCATCACGCTGGCCCTGGAAGGCCGGTTCGAGGACTATACTTTGGGCAAAGACATCTCGCGTGAACGCGTGGAGGAGATCACCAGGCTGGCTGTGAAGCATGGCTTCCGGTTGAGCGGCTTCCGTTCGTTCGAGCGCGAGGTGACCGCAGAGAAGATCGAAGCTGTACGCCGGTTCGCGCGCCAAGCGCGGCGGCGCATTTGAACGGGAGGCACTATGGGAAAATCTCGCCTTTTGGTTGTCGAAGATGATCATGATATTTCCAACATGTTGAAGATCTACTTCAGTGGCCTGGGCTACGACGTCGATGTGGCCCCGCGTGGTTCGGATGCGCTGGACAAGACGCGTCAGGTGCTTCCTCACCTGATCGTTCTGGACATCATGTTGCCCGATATCGACGGGTACGAGGTTTGTCGCACCCTGCGGACCAATACACGCACCAGCCACATTCCGGTTATTTTCCTTACCCAGAAGGATGAGCGCAGCGATAAACTGCAAGGTCTCGAACTGGGCGCCGATGACTACATCACCAAACCGTTCGACATCGAGGAATTGAAGCTGCGGGTCCAGGGTGCCATTCGCCGCTCCGAACGAGAAGCGCTGACCGACCCGCGTTCTGGCCTCCCCGCGGGACGGTTGATCGAGGAGCAGTTGCGCCAGACGATCCGCCAGTCGGGTTGGGCCTACATGGACATCCGGGTCAATTACTTCACCCAGTTCAACGATGTCTATGGGTTCGTGGCTGGTGATGATGTGCTGCGGTTCACGGCCATGTTGCTCGGGGAAATTGTGGATGAATTCGGGACGCCCAACGACTTCATCGGCCATGCTGGCGGTGACAACCTCATTATCATTACTACCGAGGATGCGGCAGCCAATATCAGCCAGCGCCTCAAGACGCGCTTTGCCGAAGAGGTGCAGACACACTATAACTTCATGGACCGTCAGCAGGGGTATATCACGACGGCCGGCGCTGAGGCGGAACAAACGCCACTCATGACCCTCTCGATCGGCATTGTCATGCCCAAACAGCAGACATTTGCCGACATCCGCGAGATTACCGAGTTGGCGGCTGAGGTTCGCAGACAGGACGCACCCACGTCTCCGACCAAAGGATGATCTAGCCTATGCTCGCAGGGCAGTCGGTTCAGATGGCGATCGGCCTGCTCGTGACCGGGTTGGTGTTTCTCCTCCTGGTCTGGGCGGCATTGCGCTTTCTTCCCCGATTGCGCCCTGCCCAGAGCACCGCCGCCTCTGGTATCTTGGGGGCCGACGGCAGCGGACATGATTACGCTGCACTGGTCGTCCAGAGCGGAGGCCGGGTGGTCTTCACGAATGAAACCGCCAAACAGTATTTCAGCCTGCGCGAAGGCGAATTCCCCAACTTGGAACTGCTTGCCCGGCGTATCCGCCCGAGTGAAGAATTCCTGAAATTATGCAACACTGAAGGACAGGCTCGCTTTTCTGTGAATGGACGCCCGATGGAGGGTGTTTCCTATCGAATTCCCGGTTCGCCCCCCGCATTGATGGTCTCCCTGCGCCGGCCCGAAATCGCCATGAGCGTGATCGGCGATACCCGGGAGACCTCTGGTTCAGTCGTCCGGATTCTGACCGAATTCAACCAAGGTGTGGCGATCAACCTTGGACTAACCGATACAATCCAGGCGGTTCTGGAGAACGTCGAACGCCTGATCCCGGCCGACCTCTTGCAGGTTTTTCTGTGGGATGCCGAGGAACAAAAATTAACTCCCTACCGCTTCGCCGCCGGATCAGGGTCCGAGCGCAGGCTCCAACAGGGGAGCGCCCGTCCCGCCAGAAGTTACAGCGCTTATCTGGTCGACAAGCGCGCGGTCCTCTTCATTCCTGATACACAGGTCTACACAGACATTCCTTATGAAGAGGGGGGAGAACATGCCCTGCTCCGATCCTACATTGGCCTGCCCTTTATCGTTGGTAAGGACTTTATCGGCGCGCTGGAAGTCGGCCTGACCAGCGCGGATGCATTTTCACAGGAGGATGCCGATATCCTGGGACTGGTTGTCGGCCAGGCGGCGGTAGCCATTCGCAATGCCATCCTGCTCGAACAGGAGCAGCAACGCTCGGCCGAATTGAGCGGGCTGGCCAATCTGGCCCAGGCACTCGGCTCGGCACGTGACCCACGTGACCTGTTCGCTCGTCTGGTCGAGAGCATTGCTCCCCTGTTCGATGTCTCCATTCTTGGTTTCCTGGTCTACAACGAGAACCGCCGCGAATTGGAGGCCCAGGTGCCCTTCACCGGCATGCCATCCCAGTTCGTCGAACTCTACCACGTGCCCGTTCCGTCCGGGAGTGTGGTGGAAGATTGCCTGTTGCGCCACGAGATGCTGGTGACCCAGAATGCTCAGGATGACGAAGCCTGGCATGAAATGGGCTTCCAGGATTTTGCCCGGGCGGCTTCCTGGCGGGATGCCGTTCTGGTACCGCTGGTGTCTGCCGGCCGCTCGCTCGGTTACCTGCAGGTTGCCAACCACCAGCGACCGGAGGCGGTCTTTACGGCGGATGAATTACGCCTGCTCAATATCGTCGCCAACCAGGCCGCCCCGATCATCGACAATGTCACCCTGGTACTGCAGGCCCGCCAGCGGGCCCAGCGTTCCGAGGCCCTGCGCCGGATCGCCAGCCTGACTGGATCGTCTGCCACAGCAGACGAGATGCTGCGTTACACCGTCCAGGAACTGGCCCGCCTGCTGCAGGCCGATGTTGCCTCGGTCATGCTTCTGAATGAAGCCCAGGGACTGCTGCGCCTGCATACCGAATCGCTTTTCGGCATGGATGCAGCGGCCACTGAACTCTTCACCCACATCTACGAGAATGACCCTCAATACCATTTCACGGTTACAGGCAGTCAGCGGTCTTTCCTCGCCGGGCACCTGTCGAATGACCAGCGTTTGTTGACAGTCTATCGCCCGCTGGCGGACGAGTTGAACATGCAGTCGGTACTGATCGTACCGCTGGTCGTGCGCGAGCGCAGTCTGGGCGAGTTGATCCTCGCCAGCCATAAGGTGGAAGCTTTCAATAACTATGACCTGCAGGTCGTCTCGACGGCCGCCGGCCAACTGGCTGCGGCGGTCGAGAGTGCCTCACTGACCGAGATGACCGATGAGAGCTTGCGCCGCCAGGTTGACCACTTGACGGCCATGATCCGCATCGGACGCGAATTGAACACCACCTTGGAATGGAAGTACCTCCTGCAGGTTGTTTACGATGAAAGCCTGCGCACCACGCGTGCTGATTGCGGCACCATTCTCCTGTTCGAGGCCATGGCCACGGCAGAGACGGAACCTCAGGTGGTTTTCCACATTGGGGATGCTCCCGGGCCGGAGGGATTGCTTCCCATCGAGCGGGAAGTGCTCACCAACAGTGCGCCGATCGTGGTGGCCGATTTCAGCCAGGGGGATTATCAACCGCCCCATGCGCAGGTGCAGTCGGCGATCGTGGCCCCAATCGCATACCAGGAACAAACCATCGGGCTCATTCACCTTCATTCTTCCGAGGCGGCCCAGTTTGACGAGGCTGCCGTAGACATCATCACCACGCTGGCCGTCCAGGCAGCCATCGCCTTGGGCAATGCCCAGCGTTATCAGGAACAAGTCCAGCGCAACGAACAGCTTAATCGTCGTGCCGAGACCCTCAGCAAGCTGTTTGAAACCACCCGAGCTCTCGAACTGGACCAGCCGCTGGAGAATTCCCTTGAGGCGCTGGCTTACGGGATCCAAGAAGCAACACCTTTCCAGGTGGTTTTGTTCAGCATCATTGATCGGGAGACCGGCCTCCAGCGCCGGGTCGCCGGTGTGGGTATGCCCCTCGAGACACTGAGCATGCTTAAGGCGACCTCCCAACCCTATGCCAGTGTGGAACAGCTGTTGCGGGACGAGTTCAAGATCGGGAATGGCTATTTCATTCCCCATGACCAGCGCCCGGTGCTGTCTGGGGATGTCCAGGTCGTTACCGTGATGTCCTCCCAGACGACCGAGACGCCGAATGCCTGGCACCCGGAGGATATGCTCTTCTTCACGCTCAAGGATGGGGAGGGCGTCCCGGTGGGGTTGATCAGCCTGGATTCGCCTCGCGATGGGTTGCGCCCCGACCGCACCACCCTGGAAACCATCGAGATTTTTGCTGCCCAGGCTGCCCTGATGATCCGCAGTGGCAACCGGCTGTCTTCGTACAAATACCAGGTCGATACACTTTCCGTCAGCGTCGACCGGCAGCAGCAGTTGTTATCGATCGGCCAGACGCACCTGCCCATCCTGCTGCACAAGGACCTCGAGCAGATGATCGCCATCCGCAACCTGGAGCGGCGGGCCCGCCGCATCCGGGCCGGGTTGGAGATTACCGAGACGATCAACCGCCAAGTGGACCGTCCCTCGGCTCTTCAGGCCCTGGGGCGCGAGATCCTGACCCGCCTGGAGATGAGTGTCTCGATCGTGGCTGAGAACACCACGGAAGGCCCGCGCATGCTGCACGTCTTGGGGAACGTCCCGCGCGGCACCAGCCCGGAAGCTCTCTTCGGCCAGCGCAACCCTCTGCGCTACAGCCTGCAGAATGGCGAGATGCTCCTGGTGATGAACCTGGAGGAAGATGACACCTGGCGCGATGCCCCGCTGCTGACCAGCCTGCATGCCAAGGGTTTCATCTGCCTGCCGATCCTGATCGAGGAGAAGCCAGTGGCGGGCATCCTGGCGATCAGCCGGGAGCCAATGCCGCCCCTGACCGACGAGGACCGCCAGGTCTACGTGCAAATCTCACGCCAGGTCTCGATCATCCTGCAAAACATCAGCCTGCTGACTGAAACTCGCCGGCGCCTGCGCGAGGTCAACCTGCTGCTTGACTTTAGCCGCCAATTGAGCGGACTCGATCCCGAAAGGATCGTCCAGGCTCTGCTCGACAGCGCCCTGCGGGTGGTCGCGGTGGCACATGCCGGCGCGGTCCTGGTCTGGAACGAGCAGGAGGAGACCTTGATCCCCAGGGCCGCGGCGAACTATGCCAACAACGAGCGGCTGATGCAGATCGCCTACCGGGCTGGTGAAGCCCTGCCCGGTCAGGTTTTCAGCGAGCGGAAATCGCGCCGCGTGGATGACGTCAACTTTGCCCGTGATTACAACCTGGCCGCTGAAAACCTGCTGCTCTACCGTGAAGCCACGGGTGGACGGCTGCCGGTATCCAGTTTGCTGGTCCCAATCCAGACCGGGGAACGGATCCTGGGTTTGCTGGTCCTGGACAACTTCAATACCAGCGGCGCTTTCTCGGCTGATGACGAGGCCCTGCTGCTATCGCTGACCCAGCAAGTCGCCCTGTCGATCGAAAATGTTCGCCTGGTAGATGCTTCCCAGGAGCGCGCCACCCAGCTGCAGGCCCTGACCGACGTTTCAACCGACATGGCCTCCAGCCTGCAGTCCGATGAACTGGTGGCCGGCCTGCTTGATCAGCTGCACACCGTGTTGGATTACGACACTGCCATCCTCTGGCTGCGTCAGGGCAATGCCATGAATGTTGCTGCGGCGCGGGGTTTCCCTGACAACGAGGAACGCATCGGTCTCTCAGTGGCCATCGAAGACTCGGCCCTGCTGAACGAGATGATCACTACCATGCAGGGTCTCGTTGTCGGCGATGTGCGCGGGGATCCGCGTTTCCCGGCGCTCACGGCTGCCGAACGCCTCTCCTGGATGGGTATTCCGCTGGTCTCGAAGGGTGAAGTCGTAGGCGTTCTGGCGCTCGAGAAGACCGAGGCGCATTTCTACACGGTCGAGTACACCCAGCTGGTGACCACTTTCGCCAGCCAGGCGGCAGTGGCGATCGAGAATGCTCGTTTATTCGAAGAGAGCCTGCGCCGGGCCACTGAACTCGACGAACGTTCACAGCGCTTGGCCCTGCTCAACCGGCTGTCGACCGAACTGAGCGGGTCATTGAGCGAAGAACAAATTTTGTTGCTGACGGCCGAGGAATTGCACAAGGCACTCTCGGCCCGGCGCGTTTCGGCGGTTACGTTTGACCGACAGGGGATCCCGGTGCTGACTGTGGTTGTGCCCCAGAAGAAGAAGCATCAGGTCCAGGTCCTGCCGGATGCGCCCATCTTCGAGCGCTTGCGCGAATCGCTGGGCGTCTTCACCACGACTGACGTGGCCAACGAACCGGACCTGGCACCTTTGGAAGCAATCTTGAATGATACGCATACGTTGCTGATCCTGCCGCTGGCCAGCGGCACCAACCTGAGGGCCTTGCAGTTCGTCCACATGACAGAAGCCTATCGCTTCACATCGACCGAGATCGAACTGGCCCGCACGATCAGCAACCAGGCGGCGATCGCCCTGGAGAGCGCCCGTTTGTATCAGGATACGGTATCCCGGGCCGAACAGCTGACGACCATCAACCGGGCCTCTTACGAGATCGCCCTCAGCCTTGACCCGGAGGAGATCTATATGGCCATCCACCGGGCCGCCTCCGGGCTGATGGTCGCAGAGTCGTTCGTCATCGCCCTGCTGGACGAAGAACGCGGCGAGATCGAGGGGGTTTACCTGATGGACCCCAACGGGCGCTCCCCCAACATCCGTTTACCGCTCGGGGAGGGCCTGAGCGGACGCGTCATCGCCCAGGGAGAGCCGCTGTTGATTGCAGATGTGGCCGCCCAGGAGGAATTCGATGGCCGCACCTATGGTCAGGGCCAGCCGCGCTCGATCATCGCCGTTCCGATCACCCTGGGTGGCAAGGTCATCGGTATGCTCTCTGCCCAGAGCTACCAGCCCAACGTCTACGTCCAGGACGACCTGCCAATCCTGGGCACACTGGCCAACCAGGCGGCCGTCGCCATCCAGAACGGGCGCCTGTTCGCCGAGACCCGCCGGTTGGCCGACGAACTCGAACAGCGCGTCGTCGAGCGTACTGCCGAGCTGGCCCGTGAGCAGCATAGCACCGAAACCCTGCTACGCATCCTGACCGAGGTTTCAGCCAGCCTTGATCTCGACCGGGCTCTCAACCGGACCCTGGCACTGCTCAACGATGCCATCGGCGCCGAACAGGGCAGCATCCTGATGGTCAACCCGGAGGACAATACGATCCAGTATCGAGCCGGGTATGGCTACGTCACCCCGGTGATGACCGAGGGCGCCCGTCCCACCACGCTCAAGGTTGGCGAAGGCCTGGCTGGCTGGGTGATCAAGAACCGTCAAAGCGTCCTGCTCGATGATGTCTTGAAGGACAAGCGCTGGGTCAAGTTGCCTGCCAATGCCCCGCAGCACCGCAGCGTGATCTCTGCACCGCTGATGGTCGGCGAGGAAGTCATCGGCGCCATCATGGTCTTCCACCGGCAGATTGATTATTTCACCCACGACCATATGAATCTGGTCCAGGCGATCGGTTCGCAGGTGGCGGTGGCGATCAACAATGCTCACCTGTACGAACTGATCCGTGATCAGGCCGAACGCCTCGGCAGCATGTTGCGCAACCAGCAGGTGGAAGCCAGCCGACAGCAGGCCATTCTTGAGGCCGTCGCCGATGGGGTCCTGGTCACCGACCCGGATGACCGGATCACGTTCATCAACTCTTCCATCGAGCGCATCCTGACCTTGCAGGGCGAGCAGGTACGCGGCAAGCCGTTGGATTATTTCGTTGGCCTGTTTGGCAAGGCGGCCCAGACCTGGATGCAAACCATTCGCGCCTGGTCGGAAGATCCGTCCACCTATCAACCCGGCGACACATATGCCGAACAGTTGACCCTCGAAAGCGGACGCGTGGTGCTGGTCCACCTGGCCCCGGTCATCTGGCGCAACGAGTTTCTGGGCACAGTGTCCATCTTCCGCGACATCACCCACGAGGTCGAGGTCGACCGGCTCAAGTCGGAGTTCGTCGCCACCGTCAGCCATGAACTGCGCACCCCGATGACCTCCATCAAGGGCTATGTTGATATCCTGTTGATGGGCGCGGCCGGAGCTTTGAACGAGAACCAGGTCCATTTTCTTGACATCGTGCGTTCGAACACCGACCGCTTGAGCATCCTGGTCAACGACCTGCTCGATATCTCGCGCATCGAGGCCGGTCGGGTGGCTTTCAACTTCCAGGGGATTGAACTGAGAGGGGTCGCCGAGGAGAGCATCGCTGATCTCCTGCGGCGTTCGCAGGAGGAAAACCGGCCGATGGCCCTGACCGTCGACGCAGCTCCCGAATTGCCGCAGGTCACCGGCGACCCGGAACGGGTTCGCCAGATCATCGACAACCTGGTTGACAATGCCTATCACTATACCCCGGAGAATGGTCAGATCACGATCCACATACACCGTGAAGGGGATGAAGTCCAGGTGGATGTGAAAGACAGCGGTGTGGGCATCGACCTGGTCGACCAGGAACGCATTTTCGACCGCTTCTTTCGCGGCGAACACCCGCTTGTTCTGGCAACCCCTGGAACGGGCCTGGGTTTGTCCATTGTCAAGCAACTGGTCGAGGCGCACAAGGGGCGCATCTGGATGACCAGTAACGGCATTCCTGGTGAAGGGAGCACTTTCTCTTTCACTTTACCTGTATATCAGGCTGAGGAGTAACGTCCATGACAAAGATCTTGATTGCCGAAGATGAACGCGATATCCGTGACCTGATCACTTTTACGCTGCGTTTCGCGGGCTATGAAGTGGTCGCAGCCAGCAACGGCGAGGATGCGGTCACCCTGGCCAAGCAGGAGAACCCGGATCTGATCCTGATGGATGTGCGCATGCCGCGTATGACCGGTTATGAAGCCTGCGCCGAGATCAAGGCCGATCCGGCCCTGCAGGATACGCCTGTGATGTTCCTCTCTGCCAAGGGACAGGAATCCGAGATCCAGGCCGGGCTGTCGGCCGGCGCCACCGAGTATCTGCTGAAACCCTTTGCGCCTGACCAGCTGACGACGCGCATCCAGACCATCTTGGCGAAATACGGAAAGTAAAGGCCTGGTCTTCCAAGAATGAGCGCGGTACTGATTGACGACAAGATTGTGCATTACGAGGTGCTCGGGCGCGGGCGTCCGGTCATCTTCCTGCACGGCTGGATCGGCTCCTGGCGATACTGGATCCCCGCCATGCAGAGCGCCTCGATGTCGTTTCGCGCGTATGCCCTTGATCTGTGGGGATTCGGCGATACCAGTCATGACCAGGCCTGCTACCCGCTTCAAAAGCAGACCGAACTGCTCGGCCACTTCCTGCAGGAACTCGGGATCGCCAAGGTGGCCCTGATTGGCCATGGATTGGGGGCCCTGACCTCGGTCTTGTTTGCCCGCCGCTTCCCCGAGGTAGTCGACCGCCTGATGGTCGTCAGCATGCCGTTCGAGATCGGGGCGGTCAACAGCCGCCTGCGGTCTCCGTCCTCTCCCGCAGACCTGGTTGAATGGTTGCTACCCAACAGGGACGCGGTCACCGAACCGGCGCGCACCGACGCTCCCAAGGTCGATCCGCTGGCGATCACCACATCCTTTGATAACCTGGACGGGGCCAGCCTGATGCCGATCATGGACAGCCTGACCACCCCCTGCCTGATCGTCCAGGGCGAGAACGACCCGGCTATCGAAACGCCCAGTTACGAGCGAGTCATGACCATGTCCCAGCAAGTCCATCAGTTCGTGCTCGAAGGATTGGGACATTTCCCAATGCTTGAGGATAGCCCCCAATTTAATCGCCTGATGACCGACTTCCTGGCCCTGGTCTCCGGTGAGAGCCCGCGCGAATTACAGTTGAAGGAAGAGTGGAAGCGTCGCGTGCGCTGATCGGGGCTTGAAAAGAGCTGCTCCAGCTTTTCTGTCTTTTTTGCCTTGACAGGTTGTTCCCCCCGCCGTATACTCAATCCCATAATCGAACGGGGAGCCCGTATACCGGGCTGAGAGGGAGGCCGCCAGCCTCCGACCCGCTGAACCTGATCCGGATCATGCCGGCGGAGGGACGTTGCCCAGCTCATCGACCATCCTCCCCACAGGATGGTTTTTCGTTCTTTATGGAGGGAACATGCCCACCCGCATCCTCATCTTTGCCAACGGCACACTCTCGGACCCCGCGCCTGTCCGCCGCCTGCTGCGCACTGGCGATCTTCTGCTCGCCGCTGACGGCGGAATGGGCCATGCCCAGGCGCTGGGCCTCGTCCCGCAAGCGATCATTGGGGACCTGGACTCGCTGACGCCCGGCCAGCGGCGCTGGGCCGAGGCGAACGGCATCCACCTGCAGGTCCATCCGGAGGACAAGAACGAGTCCGATCTCGAACTGGCCTTCCGGGCTGCCCTCGAACAGGGCCCTGAGGAGATCATTGTCGTTGCCGCCCTGGGCGGACGCCTCGACCAGACCCTGGCCAACCTGGCCCTGTTGAACGACCCCGCCCTGGCCGGGCTGGACGTTCGCCTGGACGATGGGGTCGAGCAGGCCTTTTTCATCGAGGCCGGGGGGCGGCGCGAGGTCCGGGGCGCGGCCGGAGACCTGGTCTCGCTGCTGCCCTGGGGCGGACCCGCCGCCGGTGTCCGCACTGTGGGGTTGCGCTGGCCCCTGCAGGATGAGATCCTCTTGGCGTACCGGACGCGCGGTCTCAGCAACGAACTGCTCGGTGGGACGGCCACGGTCGAGATCCGCTCCGGCCTGCTGCTCGTCATCCACCGCAGGATGTCTTAAACTGCAAACCACTGGAGGCTCCTATGAAACATCCTTCCCTTGTTTTGTTCTTCGTGTTTTTTCTCTCTCTTCTGCCCGCCTGCGGGTCACAAGGCCCTCAAACCCTGACAATCTTGACCCACGACTCCTTCGCGGTCAGCGAAGAACTCATCACCGTCTTCGAGCAGGAGAACAACGTCGCGGTGGTCTTTCTGGCCGGCGGTGACACCGGCGCGGCACTCAACAAGGCCATCCTGAGCCGTGAGGCGCCCCTGGCCGACATTTTCTACGGGGTTGACAACACCTTTCTCTCGCGGGCTCTGGAAGCCGACATTTTTGTGCCCTACGAATCGCCGCTGCTGGCCGCCATTCCCGACGACTTCGAACTCGACCCCCAGCACCGGGCCCTGCCGGTGGATTACGGCGACGTTTGCATCAACTATGACCGGGCCTGGTTCGCTGAACGCAGGCTGGCCATCCCGGCGGCACTGGTGGACCTGTTGCAGCCTGAGTACACCGGCCTGCTGGTGGTCGAGAACCCGGCCACCTCCTCACCTGGCCTGGCCTTCCTGCTGGCAACGGTCGCAGAATTCGGCCCGGACGGCTACCTGGACTTCTGGGCCGGTCTGCGGGACAATGGCCTGGTGGTGGTTGACGACTGGGAGACGGCCTACTTCACCAATTTTTCGGCATCCTCCGGCCGCGGCCCGCAGCCACTGGCCGTCTCGTACGCCTCCAGCCCGGCGGCGGAGGTCATCTACGCTGATCCGCCCGTCGACGAGGCGCCTACCGCCTCCCTGCTGGCGCCCGGGACCTGCTTCCGGCAGATCGAGTTCGTCGGCATCCTCAGGGGAACGCCCAACCGTGACCTGGCCGAGCGATTCATCGACTATATGCTCGACACCCGTTACCAGGAAGACATCCCCCTGCAGATGTTCGTCTACCCGGTCAACCAGAATGCCCAGTTGCCGCCCGAATTCGTCCAGTGGGCGGCGGTCGCGTCCGAGCCGGCTGTTCTTGGCCCGGACCTGATCGCTGTCCATCGGGATGAGTGGATCGCCGCCTGGACGGAGGTGGTGTTGCGTTGAAAGGGATCAAGGATAGAGGGGGGAGAGCCAGCGATTCGTTGAATCAACGCTTCGACGCCCCACTGACTCGCCGCATCGCCCTCTGGCTCCCGGCATCCCTCTTTCTGGCGGTCTTCTTTTTCTACCCGCTGGGGCACATCCTGACCCTCAGCCTGGACTTCTCGGCCATCACTGCCGGTGCTCTCGGACGGTCCCTTTCTGTATTGGGGTTCACGTTATTCCAGGCCTGCCTTTCCACGGTACTGACCCTGGCCCTTGGTTTGCCGGCCGCCTTTCTTTTCGCCCGCTACAGATTCGCGGCCAAGGCCCTGCTGCGCACACTGACGGCGATCCCCTTCATGCTGCCGACGGTGGTGGTCGCCGCCGGGTTCAATGCCTGGCTGGGGTCGCGCGGATGGGTCAACATCGCCCTGATGCGCCTCTTCAACCTGGACTCGCCGCCGCTGGTCTTCGGCGGCACGCTGGGGGCGATCCTGCTGGCCCATGTCTTTTACAACACGACCATCGTCGTGCGGGTGGTCGGCAACGCCTTGGCCCACCTCGACCCGCGCCTCGAACAGGCCGCCCGGACCCTGGGCGCCGATCCGCGGCGGGCCTTCTGGCGCCTGACGCTGCCGCTGCTACGCCCCTCCCTCCTGGCTTCAATCTTGCTGGTCTTCCTGTTCGACTTCACCAGTTTCGGCGTCATCCTGTTGCTGGGTGGGGCCCGCTTCGCCACCCTGGAGGTCGAGATCTACCTGCAGGCGGTCCAGTTCTTCGACCTGCCGCTGGCGGCCTGGCTCTCGCTGATCCAACTGCTCTGCACCCTGGCCTTCTCGGTTGTCTACAGCCGGGCTGTGACGCGCACGCCCGGTCCAAGCGCGCCGCGGGAGGCAACCGCCAACCTGCGCCGCCCGCAGACCCTGCCGCAACGCCTGTTCGTCGCCGGGATGGCCATTTTCCTCTTTTTATTCTTCATTTTTCCAATGCTTTCTTTGCCTGTCCGATCGGTCGCCCGCCTGGAAGCCGACCGCGGGGAGCGCGGCCAGGTCCGGTATGGCCTGACCGCGGATTACTATGCCGAGCTGTTCGTCAACCGGAGTGAGACTCTCTTCTACGTCCCGCCGTTGCGGGCGCTGGGCAATTCGCTGGGCTACGCCAGCCTGACCGTGATCCTGTCATTGGGGCTGGGATTCCCGGTCGCGGCTGCCCTGGCCCGCCCCGGTCCCCTTGAGCGCCTGCTCGACCCCTTTCTGATGCTGCCGTTGGGCGCTTCGGCAGTGACCCTCGGCCTGGGATTCATCGTCTCGTTCGGGCGCCTGCTGGTCTCGCCCTGGCTGGTGCCGCTGGCCCACACCCTGATCGCTTTACCGTTCGTCATCCGCTCCCTGCAGCCGGCCCTGGCGGCCATCCCCGAGCGACTGCGCCAGGTGGCGGCCTCGCTGGGGGCTCCACCACTGCGGGCCTGGCTGGTGGTCGACTGGCCGATCATCCGGCGGGCAACCCTGGCGGCAGCGGTCTTCGCCTTCACCGTCTCGTTGGGCGAGTTCGGGGCAACGGTCCTGATTGCCCGGCCCGAATATCCGACCCTGACGACTGCCATTTACCGCTTTCTCTCCCGGCCCGGCGGTCTGAACTACGGCCAGGCGATGGCCATGGCAACGATCCTGATGCTCGTCACTGGTGCCGGCATCCTGGCGATCGAGAAATTACGCCTGCCCGGATCAGGGGAATTCTAACCCTTTTGTTTCTTTGCCTTTCTAGGGAGCAGCATGCTCGAACTGACCGACATCCACAAATCTTACCTGGGCCGGCCGCTGCTGGACGGCATCTCATTCTCGGTTGCCGCCGGCGAGACGGTTTGCCTGCTGGGCGCCTCGGGCAGCGGCAAGTCGACCCTGCTCCGGATCATCGCCGGGCTGGAGATATCCGAGGGTGGGTCTGTGCTCTGGGACGGGCACGACCTGGCTCGCGTTCCGGTTCACCTACGCGATTTCGGCCTGGTCTTCCAGGACTATGCCCTCTTCCCGCATCTGAACGTGGCCGAGAATGTTGCCTTCGGTCTGAAGATGCGCGGCCTGCCCCAGGCTAAGATCAACTCCATTGTGACCGAATCGCTGGCGCGCGTGAATCTGGGGGCCTTCGCCTCGCGCAGGGTGACCGACCTCTCCGGCGGTGAGCAGCAGCGCGTGGCCCTGGCGCGGGCCCTGGCGCCGGGGCCACGCCTGTTGATGTTCGATGAACCTCTGGGCGCCCTCGACCGCTCCCTGCGCGAGCACCTGCTGGAGGAACTGCGCCAGACCCTGCAGGCCAGTGACGTCCCGGCGATCTATGTCACCCATGACCAGGAGGAGGCCTTCGCTATTGCCGACCGGGTGCTGCTGCTCCATGATGGGTGCATCGTCCGGGCAGGAATGCCGGCTGAGGTCTGGCGGGAACCCGGATCGGTCTGGGCGGCGCGTTTCCTTGGGCTGGGGAACATCCTGGAGGGGAAGAGCCTGGGGAATGGGAGGGTCGATACGAAGGCCGGGGTGCTGGAAACGGCCTGCAGCCATGACCATATCACCGGGGAACCCCTCGCACTGCTGATCCGCCCGGGGGCCGCCGCGTCCGGGAAAGGCGCGAACCAGCTGCGCGGCCGCGTGACCGATGTTGTTTTTCGCAGCCCGGTCTACCGTGTGACCCTGGCGGATGGTCTGGCCTTTGACCTGCCCACCGCCCCGCAGATGGGCACCGAGATCAGCCTGCGCCTGCCGGCAAGTGCGGTAGAATGCCTGGCATGAACGCTCCGATCACCGTCCTCAAACTTAATGTGCAGGGGCAAGAGGCCTGGCGTTACCAGGGACATGTGCTGGAACGCGGTCCGACCTGGGTACGGCTGCAGGCACACTTCAATCGCCCTGATATCGCCTTCATGGGAATCCTGCTCAAACAAGGCGACCGTTTTGTGGAAGAGTATTATACCGATCGCTGGTACAACATCTTCGCCATCCACGATCGCGACGATGACCGCCTCAAGGGCTGGTACTGCAATGTCGCCCGACCGGCAGTCTGGGAAGGGGATGACCTGCTCTCGTATGTCGACTTGGCCCTTGATCTGTGGGTCGCCCCTGATGGAACCCAGACCGTGCTCGACGAGGATGAGTTCGCCCGTCTCGACCTGGATCCCGCCGTGCGGGCGCGGGCGCGGGCTGCGCTGGAAGAACTCCAGGCGCACTTCGCCGAAAAAGGAACGCCCGGCGGATAAGCCGGGCGTCTGCATGAACGGGTCCAGATCTCTTATACCAGGATCAATCCCAAAGGGGCGGCGCTGAACAACTCCAGAATCGGTTGGCCGAAAGCGATCAGCAGGCCGAGCATGCCGAAGCAGCCGCAGCAGAAGACCACGATGGCGATGATCATGATCCCCCAGGGGTTGGTTCCCTTGGGGGCCGGTGCCGGTGTCTGGGGAAGGGGCGCCTCAACCATGGTCTAGTAGTTGTAGTTGAAGAGGGGGACCGACAGACCGATGCCGAGCAGGGGCAGAATGATGAAAAAGCAGATGGCGCACAGGCCGATGGCAAGGGTTACGTAGCCCAGGATCAGACCTGCGGTGGCCATGCCGCCGCCAGCGACCGTCCCGCCGCTCTTGTTGATCTCGCTCTTGGCCAGGTGGCCGGTGATGATCGCCGCGATCGGCCCGATGACGGGCAGAACCTGGATGAACCCGCCGATGCCGGCGACCAGGCTGATGATGGCCAGGACGCTGGTGCGGGCCGGCTGGGGCGGAGGAAGGGGAGTGCCGTAGTTGTAATCCATGAGGAGCTCCTTTTCGTAAAGCTTTGGAATGGGGTGGCGGATTATTGCGGGGTTTGGGCCCGGCGCTGGCGAGCCCGGTTCCAGAACCACCAGATGACCAAGGCGAACAGGATGACCAGGATCACGGCCATCAGGATCGGCAGGACGATGGCCAGGATCGACATGACGGTGGCAACCACGTCCTCGGCGATGCTGACCGGCACGTTGGCCATGCCCCCGGTCGTGGCGGTCAGCGCCGGGCGGACGGCGGCCGCCTTGACCGTGTGCACGCTACCCGCGATGAACAGGCCCAGGATCAGGGCCAGGACCGGGTTGAGATCGGAGACCAGGTTGGTGCTGGCGGCGAAGGCGATTGCACCGGCCGCGGGCCGGATGACGGTCTGGATGGCATCATTGATGTGGTTGACCGCCGGGACCTTGTCGGCAACCATCTCGATGATCACCAGGACGCCGAGTATGATCAGGACCCAGGGATTGGCCAGCAGGTCGTAAGGCGCGTTGAGGGTGAGCCAGTCGGTATAGTGGGCGACTACCCCGATCACCAGCAGGGGAACATAAGCGTTCAGGCCAGCGCTGGCCGAAAGGCCAAAGGCAGAGAAAATACTGAGAATTTCCATAGGGAACACCTCCTGGGTATACACTCTATGTACGAGGTACGAAGGGAAAAGATTCCCATGTACCGGTCATCCAGAAGCGCAGGGCGTCGATCAGGGCGACCTGAAGCAGGGCGATGGTGAACCCGGCCAGCAGGGGCAACCACATCTGTGACAGGCGCGTGAAGGCGTTTTCCTGGCGCATGAGCATGGCCCAGACCATAGTATACACCATGGTCAGCAGCAGCAGGACACCGCCAACCGAGACGAACGCCAGCGGGTAGAGCACCAGCGGGTGTTCGGTCAGAACCAGCAGGTTTGCTGCCAGGGTGATCCCCACCAGCAGGGCAAAGGACTTGAGATTGGGAAGCGCTCGGCGGCTGTCGGCATCCGCCCAGACGGTCGAGTTGAAGGCCGGGAAGAGCGCCAGGGCCATCCCCAGGCCCATCCCGCTGCCGGTCAGGATGCGCAGCGTGTTGTTGGGAATGTACAGGTTCGGTATGCTCTCGAAGGCCCCGACGTAGGTGCTCTTCATCAGGTACAGGTAGGAATTCGCCCCGTCGACCCCAAAAGCGACCACGAACAGTCCCAGGAAGATGAGCACGCTCCAGTGGGGCATATTGCTGCGCTTCCAGCCGATGACGGCCTGGAAGAGGAGGCCGACCATGGCGCTGATGTACATGCCTGAGCAGCGGGCGCACAGCGGAGTCGTGCCCTCTCCCAGTGGGAAGGAGCGTTCTGGAATCTGGTGACAGACGGCATATCCGATGGCGTCGACTTTTCCGAACAGGCCGGAGGGCGTGGCCACCAGCCAACCGATAAGGACGAGCAGCGCGGCCACGATGACGAAGTAGCGGGTTGCCTTTTGAAAGCGACTCTGGGGGGGTGTCTGCATAATGCTCCCATTATATAACCATATCCGTGGAGTGCAAGCCGTTGCCCAGTTCTCCGGGAAGGGAACAAATCGAGTATGATTGCATCTTACTTACAGGAGGTGCGCATGAAAAAGGCTGTGTTCTATCTGACTCTGCTGGTTTTCCTGCTGGCAGCCTGCGGGTCGGCTGGCCCGGCAACGGACCCGGCGACTGCCGAGCCACTGGTGACCGCCCCCCCCACTCCTGCGCCGACCGCGAGCCCCACAACGCCCCCGCCGAGCGCACCTGATTACCCGGTCGAAGGTTTTGGCCCCGGCGGCTTCCCGGAGGGGATCAACCCGCTCACCGGCCTGCCTGTGGCTGATCCAGCCCTGCTCGATCGCCGACCCTTGATCATCAAGGTCGAAAACCTGCCCCGCAACCATCGCCCGCAATACGGTCTCTCGTTTGCCGATCTGGTCTACGAGTATTACACCGAAGAAGGCACCACCCGTTTCGCTGCCGTCTTCTACGGCCAGGATGCCGAGACAGTCGGCCCGATCCGGTCGGCGCGCTTCTTTGACGCCTACCTCATCCGGGCCTATAAGGGCGTCTTTGCATTCGGCTCGGCCGACGTGCGCGTCCGCGACCGGCTGTATACTGCCGAGTTCGCCAGCCAGTTGGTGCTCGAAGGCCCCAACACTCCCCTGCGCCGCATCGATCCCAATGGGTACAACCTGCTGGTGGTCGATACGGCGGCGTTGAGCGAGCATGCCGACCGGATCGGACTCACCAATGACCGGCAGGACCTGGATGGCATGTTTTTTCAGGCGCATCCTCCGGAGGGTGGCCAGCCTGCCACCCAGGCCTTCGTCCGCTACTCCTCGGCGATCTACAACCGCTGGGATTACGATCCCGTAACCGGCAGGTACCTGCGTTTCTCGGATGTCCAGAACGATTACAGCAATGGCCTGAGCGAAGTCTACGAACCGCTCGGTGATCGGGCCACCGGCCAGCAACTGGCCTTCGATAACATCGTTGTCCTGTGCGTGACCCACGAAGCCTACAGTCACACGCCCGAGATGTGGGATATCCTGCTGCTCGGTTCCGGGCGGGCTTATATCTTCCGGGATGGGCAGATGTTTGAAGTCTCTTGGCAACGCAATGCGCCAGAGGCTGTCCTGTCCCTGTCCTACACCGACGGCACCCCCTTTCCTTTTCGGCCCGGGACGACCTGGTTCGAGGTGATCGGGATGACCTCCAGTCTCGAGCAAACCGGCACCGCCTGGCGTTTCACCCATCAAATGCCGTAAGCCACCACGGGGCGATGCTGGCGGGCGCATCGGACTCTAAATTCTGTATCACGGTCTTGAGGAGGTGGGCATGAAGAGAATCGCAGTCCTGACCGGCGGGGGCGATGCTCCCGGTCTGAACGCAGTCATCCGGGCGGTCGTAAAAACGGCAGTCAATGTCTATGGCTGTGATGTGCTCGGGGTCCGGAACGGGTATGACGGTTTCCTCGCCCCTGATGGCATCATGCCTCTTGACCTGGGGGCGGTGCGCGGGATCCTGCCGCGCGGTGGGACCATTTTGGGGACCGCCAACCGCGGCAATCCCTTCGCCCGTAAAACCATGCGTGCTGGGCAGGAATTCGTCGAAGATATCTCGGACGAGATCATCGCAGCCATCTGGACCCTGGCGCTGGATGCCCTGATCGTCATTGGCGGCGATGGGACCCTGCGCATCGCCATGGAGCTGGGTGAAAAGGGCATGCCGGTGATCGGCGTGCCCAAGACGATCGACAACGACGTCGGCGGGACGGAGACCGCCTTCGGTTTCGACACCGCCCTGATGATTGCCACCGAGGCCTTCGACCGCCTGCACACCACTGCCGAGGCCCATCACCGGGTCATGGTGCTAGAACTGATGGGCCGGGATGCCGGCTTCATTGCCCTGCATGCCGGAGTGGCCGGCGGCGCCGACGTCATCCTGATCCCCGAAATTCCCTTCCGAAACGAGTCCATCGTTAAGAAAATCCGCAAGCGGGTCGAACACGGTTCGCATTTCAGCCTGGTGTCAGTTTCCGAGGGGGCCAAACCCCAGGGCGGGCAGCCCGTCTATTCGCGCGGCGGGGACCAGGTCTACGTTCCCCGTCTGGGCGGGATCAGTCAGAAGGTCGGGGAGTACATCGAGGGTCAGGGCTTCGAAACGCGGGTCACCGTGCTCGGTCATCTCCAGCGCGGCGGGTCGCCGACCGCCTTCGACCGCTGGCTGGCCACTCGCTACGGGGCTGCAGCGGTGCGAGCAGCCGCGGCCGGCCATTTCGGTCAAATGGTGTCCCTGCAAAATGGGCGGGTGGTGGACGTGCCCCTGGCCGAGGCCCTGGCGGTGCCTAAACGCGTCGACACCAATGGGGATGCCGTCTGGACCGCGCGCAGCATGGGGATCGCATTCGGGGACGAATGATTCCACGTGGTGACACGCAGGGCACGAAATATCTGCTTTTCCACTTTGTGGATTAACGCGGAAGGCCGCCCTTTTCGGGCGGCCTCCCTGGGCGCGCTGTGACACCTTTATCGCAGAGTTGCGAGGAGGGATGCCACAGCGCTTCGTTTCATACTACTATCCATCTTGGGCACCACCTCCTCTTCTGTTAGGATGGCGGAGTTGTAAGGTCCCCTTGTCTGACATTAGTATCACATGAAATGAAACGAATGTCAATAGTGCTGCCGGGGTGGTGAAGATTACAGATCGCTTTCATTTGCAGAAGAAGATCGGCCAGTGCTGCTGACGCAGCATCTGGTTGACAGCACTGCCGACCAGCACCTCCTCCAGGGTCGAGATGCTGTAGCCGCCCATCAGCAGCAGATTGAGGTTGTGCTCGTGCATCATGGTGTGCAGGACCTCATCCACCGGGCCTTCAACGTGGATGAACTCGGCCTGTAGTTCATGCAGGTCGAGGTAGGCGCGCGGGTAGTCCAGCGTCGAAGGCTGGACGCGCCGCCGCTCTGAGACAGCGACGACCGTCAGGGCGGTCTGCCATACTTCAGCCAGGTAAGTGGCAACGAAGAGCGCCTCTTTCGACTTGGGGCTGCCGTCGAAGGCCAGCAGGGCCCGGTCCAGCGGGGAGGCTTCCCCGGGGATGGCCAGTAGTGGACGGCTGCACTTGCGGATGATGTTGCGCAGGCCGGACCCCAATCCTGCCAGCCCGACCTCGGGCGGGTGCTCTGCCGAGAGAACCACCAGGTCTGTCAGTAAAGCGCGGGCGCAGATCCTGCGCGAAATACTGCCCGACTCGACCAGGAAACTGGCCTCCACCCCGCCCTGGCTGCATTTCTGCAGGAACTGGGACTTGATCGCCTCGGCCTGCGGGTCAGTCTGTTGTGCGTTGCCAGGCAGGACGTACAGGCCGTGCAGCCGGGCCCGTTCGCGCCGGGCGACGCCAATCGCCTGGTCGGCGGCCTGCCAGCTGGCCGGCAATCCGCTGATCGGGACCAGGATGTCCATGAAGAGGTGTTCGGTGTAGCGGTCAAGCATCTTGACGGTCCGCCAGCGGCCGGTCTCGCTCTCATCGTCCCCGGCCCGGCTGTCCTTCTTGACCGCCAGGTCGGCCGCGGCCGCTTCGGGGCGCACCTCCCATCCCATCTGCTCCTGCAGGGCCTGGCGATGCTCCGAGACCCACAGGTACAGGTCGGTCTCGGTGCGTTCCGGGAACCAGCGCAGAAGGCCGCGTTCGCGGATCGCTGTCACCACCGGCAGGTAGACCCGGTCGTACCAGGACAGGATCGCTTCCGGGTTGGTGATGTCGCGTTGCTGTTCCAATCCCATGAAGTAGCGGTGCACTTCGATGTGCTCCTTCAGCCGGGCATATTGGCCGGGGGCCGTCAGACTCAGATCGATCTTGGGAAGCACGGAGGCCAGATCAGTCTGTTCGAGGAATTGGGCGTATTCAGCCTTGATGATCAAATCATCCGGCTGGATATCTGGAGTGAGCGGAATGCTGGTCTGGACCTCGATCACGTGCGCTTCGATCATCCTCATCCCCTCCTGGCGGGCGATCGAGACGCGATGGTTGCCATCGAGCACAAAGTAAACCTGGCCGACTTTGTAGACGTCGATCGGGGGCATGCCGGGGCTCAGCACTCCGGTCGTGGCCGCCTTGACATTTGCCCAGCGCTGCTGGTCGGTGTTCTGGCGCGGCAGGAAGGTGCGCGTGAAGTCGGTATAACGCCCGACGCTGCCGACGATAGCTGCCACCGGGATCGTCTGCACGCCCCGGTCGGCGCGGCCTCCCAGTCTTAATTTCTTTGCCACATCCTCATAGGAAAGGAGTTGATTCGATCGGCCGGTCAGGCGTGCGACCACTGACTGCAGCGCAGCCTGCTGACGGGCACGGCGAAAGTCTTCCAGGGCATTTTGATATTCGAGTTTCTCAAAAGGCATACTGTTCCGATCCTCTGGTGATCTGCTGGATTTTCGTGCAGCGTTGATTCTACCGGATTTCAGGCGTAAAATGGTACAACCGCGCGTTGGAGGGAGATCCGAAAATTCGAGATAATCTGATACCATTTGAGAGTCTCTGCAAGAGGCAACTGGCTATGCTTGGGCCATTCCGCTGTAGGAGGTGTTCATGAAACGCACGGTTCTCTTTTGGCTGACCGCCCTGATCCTGGGCTGGTGCTTCGATCTGCTGTTCTGGAAACAGATGGCGGGAATCAACTTCCCCACGTATGTCCTCCTCACTGTTGCAGGTGGATTCCTGGTGCTGAAATTGGAAGGCCTCAAGCCGGCCTGGAAATCCCTGCTCCTGCTGGCCCCGATCCTGTTTCTAGCCGGCATGGTCGCGGTCCGGCACGAACCCCTGAGCGTTTTCCTGGCCGTGGTCTTCACGCTCAGCTCGATGGGCGTGCTGACCATCACAGCCCTGGGCGGGCACTGGTTGCGCTACAGCCTGTCGGACTACGTGGTCGGTTTCCTGGGCCTGGCCGCCAGCCTGTTCGTCCGCCCACTGATCTTCCTGACCGAGAAAAAACCGCTGGAGGAAGCGGCGGCGACCAGACGGTCCGGGGGGAAGCGGGTCTGGGCCGTGGTGCGCGGCCTGCTGATCGCCCTGCCGGTCGTGGTTGTCTTCGCCGCCTTGCTGGCCTCGGCGGATGCCGTCTTTGCCGCCCGGTTGGAGGACTTCGTTGAATTGTTCTGCCTGGAACGGCTGCCCGAGTACATCCTGCGCGGCATCCTGATCCTGGTCGTCGCCTATGCCATTGCCGGAGCGATCCTGCATGCCATGTGGAAGAGTCAGGACGAGAAGCTGATCGGCGTCGATCGGCCCCTGGTCCGGCCTTTCCTGGGTTCCATCGAGGCCAGTGTGGTGCTGGGGGCGGTGGTGGCCCTGTTTGCCATCTTCGTAGCCATCCAGTTCCAGTACTTCTTCGGCGGGCAGACCAACATCCACATTGACGGCTACACCTATGCCGAGTACGCCCGGCGCGGCTTCGGCGAACTGGTGACGGTGGCCTTCTTCAGCTTGCTGCTGTTCCTCGGCCTGAGCGGGGCGGTCAAGCGCGAGAGCAAGTCACAACATGGCTGGTTCTCGGGGCTGGGGATTGCCATGGTGGTGCTCGTTGGGGTGATGCTGGTCTCGGCCTTCCAGCGCCTGATGCTATACGAGAACGCCTACGGCTTCTCGCGCCTGCGCACCTATACGCATGTCTTCATGATCTGGTTAGGCGCCCTGCTGCTGACGGTGGTGGTGCTTGACCTGCTGCGCCGGCAGCGCAGCGTGGCCCTGGCCGGGCTGGTGGCGGCGGTCGGTTTTGCTGTCAGCCTGCTGGTCCTCAACGTGGATGGCTTCATCGTCCGCCAGAACGTGGCTCGCAGCGGTGTAGCGCTGGACGTGGCTTACCTGGCCTCGCTCTCCCCGGATGCCATCCCGGACCTGGTGGCTGCCTACCGTGATCCGGATCTGCCGGTCGAGACCCGGGATGCGGTCGGCGCGGCTCTGATCTGCATGCCATTCGACGATTCACGCCGGGCGGCGGCCGGCTGGCAGTCGTTCCACCTCTCTGCCTGGCGCGCCGGACAGGCCCTCGAATCGGTCGATTTGAGCGCCTACGAACTGGTCGATCGCGACTGGCCGATCCGCGTCATTACGCCGGGCGGGGAGGAGTACGACTGCTGGACTTCTGATCCGAGGGATTGACCCGCGCGGGCGGGTCTGCTGCCGGGCAGGTTTCAACTTGCCCGGCGGTTTGTTTTCGACAGGCGGTCGACCAGGACGAACAGGAACAGGGCTGCAAGGACGAACAGCCCGGTGATCCGGTACATCCCGGAGGCCTCGTACGCGCCGAGCAGGAACCCGCCCAGCAGGCCACCGACCGCCGCGCCGATGCCCATCAGGGTCGAGCCGAACATACCCTGGGCAGTGGCCTTGACCCCCGGCGGGGCCACCTGATCGGCGTAGGCGACTCCTGCCAGGTAGATGATCGGGAAGGTCAGCCCGTGGATGAGTTGGATGATCAGCACCACCCAGGGCAGGCCGGTGACCGAATAGAGCAGCAGCCGGATGCCGATGATGGCCATGCCGACGATCAACATGCCGCGCGCCCCGAAGCGTTTGAGCAGTCGGTCGCCGAAGAACATGACCGGCAGTTCGGAGAGCGTCGAGACGGTCAGGGCGATGCCCATCAGACCTTCGCCTGCCCCGATGCTGGCCATGTAAATGAACAAGTAATTATTGATGGTTGCCATGCCGACCCCGCTGACAAAGACCATTGCCAGGAAGAGAATCCAGGGCCGGTGGGTCAGCAGGGTGCGGATCCCGCTCTTGAACGAGCCGGCGCTCTCGATCTGCTGGAAGGGGATCTTCAGGGCGATGAACAGGCCGATGAGCATCAGGGCAGCGTAGCCCCAGAAGGCCCAGTGGATGCCCGAGTTTTCGATCAGCTCTCCGGCCAGGGGCGCCATGACGCCCCAGCCGACCGAGCCCCAGAGGCGCACCCGTCCGTAGCGCTGCTTGCGTTCGCCCAGCATGGAAAGTGTGGCGCTGTCGACGAGCGAGTAAAGCGGGGCATTCAGGAAGGCGTACAGGATAACGAAGGGGATCAGCCAGATGAAGTCCACCAGACGGGAGATCACCAGTGCGGTTGCCACCGTTCCCAGGATGGTGATGACCAGGATGGATTTATGACGGCGGGTGGCGTCGGCGGTCCCGGTCCAGAAGGGACTGCTGATCATCGAAATGAACGGCGCCAGCCCGGCCAGCAAACCGATCTGCCCGCCGGTCAGCCCCAACGTCTGGTAGTAAAGAGCCAGAAAGGGGAACAGGAAGGAGATGGCTGCGTAGGCCAGGAAGTAGAAGGCGGCGGGGAAGAACATCAGGTTAGTTTTACATAGCACGGGATGATTGTCAAGTGCAATGGCGGGCCTGTTTTCGAAACAGGAAGCGTGGTCGGTCCTGTGATCCTGCCGGCGCGGGGTCAGGCCGGCCCTGGCATTGTTCCAGTCGAGGGCTGTAAAGCCTCCAGATGTGTTGCCGGAACCAGCGTTCCAAGAATTCCCCTGCCGGGTGGCTGAAAGGACAGCCTGGAATCGACCTGGAGACGAGCACTTGTCTCCAGGTTTTCATTCTGCGCAGGCGGCCTGGTAGTCCCGCAGCACGTCCCGGATCCGGTCCAGGAGGATCGCCTCTGGCGTGGGTTGGATCTCCCCCCGCCGGACCCGTTCATACTGGATAGGGGCATACTGGCTGACCAGGGCCTGTGGCAGCGGCTTGCCCCCCAGATTGTCCAGCAGGCGTTCGAAGGCCGCCTGGACCTGTGGATCGGGCCAGTAATAGCGGGCCCGGTCGCTCAGGCTGAACTTGCGCTTCAGGCGCCGGTCGTGCTCATCGCCGTGGTAGTACTTGTCCCAGTGGGCCGGGCGTTGGAGCATGACCTCCTCGAGCACCTCCACCAGGCAGGACCGCTGCCCGGGCGGGATCAATTCGTTCTCCATCTTGGCCAGGCCGAAGACGGCCTCCCGGAAGGCGAAGGTCAGCGCCGGGCCGACCTTCAGGATGGCGAAACCGCCTTCCACCAGCGCCCGCAGGGCATCAGGGGTCTGGTAGTCGGTGGAGTGGGCCTCGTAGACCAAATGGGGTTCGGTCCTGAGAAACGCGGTGAGTTCGCCGGCTGCTGCCGGGTCGAAGCGCAGGACGAAGTCGTCGCCGAACTCGACCCCCGGCTGGACGACAATGGCGATGACGCGCTCCCAGGCGGACTCCAGTCCTGCCGCGGCGAAGGCCCGCTGGGTCAGGTCGATCGTCTGGCGCAGACGGGTGATGGGAGTCACCGCGATGCCCGCCTCGTGTTCGGTCGCCCCGCCCGGCACCGGGACTTCGGTCCCGATGACGTAGCGCGGGGCCAGGGCCGGGTCCGGTAGTGCCGCTTCGGAGATACCGGCCAGTTCGGCCGTCCGCTGGGCGCAGACCTGGGGGGCAAGCGGCCCGGGCGGGTCGTCCCCCAGGCGCATGCTGGCGTCGAGGTGGATCTTGGTAAACCCGGCCTGGACGAACTGGCCTACCATTTCAGCAGCCTTGGCCAGGGCTGCTGCGGCAGGTTCGGCCTGCCAGGGGAAGGGACCCAGGTGGTCTCCACCGAGCAGGAGTTGGGTGGTGGAAAAAGCGCTCTCGTCAGCGAGCGCACCAACGTAGCGGACGAAGTCGACCGGAGTCATGCCGGTGTAGCCGCCGAACTGGTTGACCTGGTTGCAGGTGGCTTCAACCAGCAGCGGAGCGGCACTGGCGGTAGCCTGCAGCATGGCAGCCCGCAGCACCCATGGGTGAGCGGAACAGACCGAGACGATGGCGCGCCGCAGCCCCTGTTTCTGAGAACGGACGATCTCATCCAGGTACGTCATGACGCATGGCCTCGTCCAGGGTCGGTTGGGCGGCGGTGCCCCCGGCGCGACGGGTCGAGAGTGACCCACAGGTAGCCGCCAGGCGCAGGGACTTCTCCAGGTCCCAGCCGTGGAGGAACCCGTACAGAAAACCGGCATTGAAGCTGTCCCCGGCGCCGACGGTGTCGACCAGGTCAACTGGCAGTGCCGAGGCGCGGGCGGTTCGCTTTCCCTGGTGGGCGATTGCGCCCTGCGCACCCCGCTTGATCGCCACGACCTCACACAGCTTGCCGAGTCGCCGGCCTGCCGATTCGATGTCTTTTGCCCCGCTAAGTGCAACGGCTTCATTTTCATTGGGCAGGAATACGTTGACCTGGCCCAGCAGGGATTCGAAGCCGCGCCATTCTCCGGAAGGATCCCAGTTGGTGTCGAGGGAGATGGAAAGACCCAGGGCGTGGGCACGGGTGAAGAGGTCCGGCAGGCCGGGTTGGAGGGCGGTCTGCAGGAAGTAGGAGGCGATGTGCAGGTGGCGGGCGCGGGCGAGCAGGTCATCGCTTACCGCCCCGGCCGTCAGGGCGGCAATCAAGCCGGGATGGGTCAGGATGGCGCGGTCGCTGCCTCGATTGAGGATCACACTCAGGCCGGTCTGTCCGTCCGGGTCGACGAACACAGTGGAGGTATCCACGCCGCGGGCGTCCATCTCGGCCAGCATGAAACGCCCGAAGGTGTCGTCACCGCAGACGCCGGTGAAGGCGACCCGCAGCCCGAGTCGGGCTGCGCCGCAGGCGAAGATGGCAGACGACGAGCCGATCATCAGGGCGGCCGAATCGACCAGTTTCTCGACCTGCCCGAAGGTGGGTTCGACGTCCCCCGTCAGGATCAGGTCGGGGTTGATTTCGCCGGCTACCAGGATATCGTAAGGTTTCATTAATCGATTTGGGATCAGGGGCGGTGACGACACATTCCCCGGTCCATTGTCTGTGGTCAGTAGGCCTTGTACCAGTCGAACGGCGCCGCGGCGGTGTAGAAATCGGTCCACGGGCGTGCCAGAGCCTGGCACAGGGCGGTCAGGCGGGTCAGGCGCGGCCGGGCGGTGCCGCTTAAGAAGTCGGCCCGGGCAGCGGAGCCCATCCCGACGGCTTCCTTCCAGACCGCCCGTCCGACGGCGATGCCGGAGGCCCCGGCATTGCAGGCGACCGTCACCTGGCGCAGATAGGCCTCGAAGTCAAGTGCTGCCGAGAGCAGGATCCAGGGCGTGACCGAGGCGGTCGAGACTTCGGCGCAGGCAGCCTCCCAGGCGGCCTGGTCAGTATCGGCGGAGTCTAGCGGGAACTCGGCCTTGAGCACGTCAATGCCCAACGGCGTCAGGCGGCGGGCGCTCTCGACCACCACCCGACGTTTCTCGGCAGAGGTGAGCTTGTGGTTGGCGTCGAGCGAGTAGGAAAGCGGCTCGAGCATCAGGCACAGGTCATGTTCTTGGCAGTCGGCGGCGACCTGCGCTGTGAAGGCCTCGATCTCGGCGGCAGTCCGCGAGTCGGGGTGGTAGTAGACCAGCAGCTTGACGGCCTCGGCGCCCATCCGTTTGGCCTTGGCGATGCTCCAGCCGGGCAGGACCTGGCTCTGGCGGGCAGTCGGCTTGCCGCTGTAGCCGGTCGACTCGACTGCCACCACCAGGCCAACCCCATTCGGGATGATCCCCGCGGCGACGGCCTGGGCGGCCGAGACCTCCGGGTCGAGCAGGACGGCGGTCGCTTCGCCGGCCAGGGCGGCGGTCACTTCGAGTTTGAATCCTGAAAGCTGGGCGTCGCTGACCGCCGACGGGTCAGCCGGGTTGAGGGCCTTGCGCAGGTTCTGGCGGTGGTCGAGGGCCAGGCAGGTGATGGCTCCGGAGGCAGAGATGCGCTGCAGGCCGCGCAGTTTGCCGATCGAGATAGGTGTCATGTGTGCGATCCTCCTGTGTTTCTACGGGCAGGGTTCGAGCCAGGCGTCCAGGTCGCGATTCTTGAGGATGAAGCTGAAAGCGTGCTCCCGGCCCCAAGCGCAGGCCGCCTCGAAGTCGACGTCCATGTCGGTGTATTCGGCGGCGAAGACCGGTTTGTGAGAATCGATAAAGGGCAGCATTTCCTCGGCCCACTCGTAATAGTAGGCATCCTCGGTAATGGCAAAGTCGAAGAAGGCCAGCGAGTCGGCGACCATGCCAGGGGCATTCTTGATGCCGATCGCCAGGCCGCGGGCGTGAGCCTCGTCGGCCAACCAGCGGGCATAGGCCAGCTGGGCTTCATAGGGGAGAGGAAATCCGGTATCGTTGGTGTAGATCTCGATGTTGTCAGGCTCTACGCCATCGAAGCCTTTGGCGGCGCACAGGTCCAGGCGGGCGCGCATGATCGGGGCCAGCAGATCAAGGCGGCGGATGTCGAGCCAGCGCTCGCCAGGCCAGCCCTGGTAGTCGTTCCCGAGGAGCTGCTCGGAGAACCGATCGGCATCGGGGCGCCAATCCTCCCAAGAGCCGACTGAGATGTAGCAGATCACCCGGGCACCACGGGCGTGCAATTCGTCGATCACCGCCTGGTCGACGTACAGGTCCAGGTCGTAGACCTCGGCCTCGATCGAGGTGTCGATCTCGCCATCGGACAGGTCCCATTGCCAGGTCAGACCAGGTGCGGGGTGCCACCAGCCTTCGGCGGGGGGCGGGGAGGTGATTTCGGGCATGGGTATGGACTCCTCCAATGGGGTTTCAGGCTGGGGGCCATGCGCGCCGCAGGCCGCCAGGGTCAGAAACAGGAACAGGGTCAGGGATCGTTTTTTCCTCATCCCAGTATTGTATATCAAAATCAGGGCTTGCCGCCGGTTACCTGGTACAGGTGCAGGCCATTCCGGATGACCAGACTGATCTCGAAGCGGCTCAGGGCAGCCCCGTCAGGGCGTTCCAGGAAATAGATCGGGCGCCTGCCCAGGTTCGCCTCGAGGTAGGCAATGGTTGTTTCACCAAGCTGACGAAGGCCCTCTTGCGGGTAGGTCTCGTGGAAGTCGATCCCGCTGCGGCCCTCTTGCCGGGCGACGAAGTAGCAGGGAAAGAGCAGGTCCCAGTTCAGGAAGACGATCGCATTGTCCTCGATGGCTGCCACGATGACCTGGGCTTCTGCCTGTGGGGCCTGCGGGTCGTCAAGCGGGAAGGGGTATCCATCGAACTCGGTGCCGCGTATGAAGACCGCGGCACGCTGCTCCCAGGCTTCGCTGACCATGTCTCCCCAGAACTGGACCAACAGGCCGAGGGCGATGATCCCGGGCAGTGCTGTGGCCGGGGTGATCCATTTCTGCAGGCGCAGGCGCTTCAGCCCCCCGGCCAGGGTGTCCATCAGTGTCCCCAGCCCGGTCCCGATCCAGACGGCCAGGAAGACGAAGGTCGGGACGAAGAAAACGACCACGTCGAAGATGGCGTAGTTTGTGACGAAGACCATCTGCACGCCCCAACCGAGCAGCAGCAAGAGGCCCTCCCGCCAGCGCGGCAGGAAAGCTCCGAACAGGCCCAGGCCCGCAAGCGCCAGTGAGAGCGGGGCGAAGACCATTTTTAATACCTGCCCGTAGACGTTGGCGATGTCGGGCATGGTCACGGCCGGATCAGCGAACATGGCATCGTTGAACTGGCGGGCAGCGTACAGGAATCCCAGGCGCTCAAGGGGTGAGTCGAAGCCGGCCGGGGTCAAACCCCAGACGCTGAGGGAGGGTACGACGGTGGCATGGTAGTAGCCGGCGTCGGGGTTCACGGTGTCCAGGGCCAGGAAGGCGGCCATGGACAATGCCACGCCCAGCAGGGCAGCACCAATGGCGCAGCCCCAGTCCTTTCGCTGGCGAGTGCTGACGGCAAGAAAGACCAGCACGCCTGGAGCGGCCAGGGCCACTGAGGAGTGCACGCCCAGGCTCAGACCGCCCAGCAGGGCGGAGCCGGCCAGCCAGCGGCGGTCCTCCGTCTGGCGCCAGAGCAGCAGGAACAGGAGCACCCCTGCCAGGAAGGCGCAGGCGGGGACGTAGAGTTCGGCGATGACCGAGAAATACCAGAACAACGGCGTGACCGCCAGCGTAAGGGCAGCTGTCACGGCTGCCAGTCGCCAGCCGACCAGCAGCCTCACGATCAGAAAGATGCAGGTGACCGTCAGGGCGCCGAGGAAGGCACTGAACAGGTTGACCCGCCAGGCCGGGTCGCCGTCCGGCAGGAGGGTGAACAGCCGCCCGAGCAGAATATAGACCGGGTAGCCGGTGGGGTGGGTCATGCCCAGGCTGTAGACCACGGTTTGCAGCTCGCCGCTGTCGCCGTAGAGCAGCCCGGGCGCCAGGGTGCGGACGTAAAGTGCCAGGCTCCCGGCACCGAGCAGGCTGGCCAGGAGGGCGTCGTGACGGGTGAGCGGGGATAGGGGGGACAGTTTCGGATGCATGGCGGCGCGGCTTGGCGCGATCGGGCTTGCCCGTAGATCCTTGGCGACGAGCCCGGGCCGGGCTAGGGGGTTGGGGCCGGGAAATCCCACTCGCTGGGGGCTTTGTCGGGTTCGAAACCGGGGTTGATCCGCAGGCGGCCGAGCGAGCGGTCGGTGACGTAGGGGACGTAGCTGTGGGAATAGGAACGGAAATAGGCATCGGCGATCTGTTCAGGGCGGGCGGTGTAGTCGATGGTCAGGACCAGCTTCCCGGCCGCCACCCATTGGTCGAGGATGGCCTCGCGCGCGGCGGTCCATTCGGGCGGGCTGGGCGCATGATCGCGCGGGTAACCGTAGTACAGGTCCTCCACCCCGATGCCGGTCATGACGTCCATGAACTCTGGGAACAGGATGCCCAGCTCCTCGGCGTTCTGCGGGAAGACCCCGAAGCCGGGGTGGCGTTCACGGGCGTAGGCACTGAAGGCGAGAATGAAGTCGACCATCTCGCCAGCGGCGGTCTCGCGGCCCTGATCCTGGTAGTACCAGTAGGCGTCCACCCGATCGAGGTAGACCCCATCAAAGCCAAGCGCCAGGATCTGGTCGAGATACGACTCGGGGGTCCCGTAGATGATCTGCTGCCATGCGGGGTCCCAGTAGCGGACCCAGTGATCCCCGGCCCAGATCCCATCCGGAACATCCAGCCAGTCAGGCGGGTTGGTGTTCCAGTCCGGATCCCAGTACCAGCGGTAGGTCTCGGATTGGCCGATGCTCATATAGCACAGGATGATCTTGGGGCCGCCGGGACTGTTTCGCAGGGCCGGGATCACATCGGGCGAGCTGCCGGCAGCAGCCAGGGTGACCACAACCAGGTCAAAGGCGGTTTCGCCGATCCGGTCGGAGTCGGCCTGCTGGAGCTGGTAGAGGAAGTCGTTCACGGCCAGCCAGTCGGGCTCTTCGGGCCGGGCTGCACACCCGGCGAACAGGAGTGCGGCTATCAGGAGAAGGAACAGCTTTCTGCGGACCATCTCAGACCTTGTGGTGCTTGAACTGTGGTAGATAGTCCTTGTGCTGGGCGAAGAGCTCGTTGGTCATTTGTTTGATCTCGGCCAGGGAGAGGACGGAAGCGGTCAACGGGTCGTGGCAGATCGCGCGGTAGACCAATGTTGGGTCGCCGACCAGGGAGGCCAGGATGGTCATCTCCTCGATGCCGCTGGAGAGCTGGGTCAGCAGGGTGCACTCAGGCGGCAGGGCCCCCACGTGGACGGGGTGGAAGCCGGCCCGGTCGACGTAGACCGGCACCTCTACACAGGCGTCTTCAGGCAGGTTGGTGATGAGATGGGTATTGCGGACGTTGCCGTTGAACTTGAACGGCTCACCACCCTTGAGAGCGTTGATGATGTAAGCAGCGTACTCGTGGCCGCGCCGCAGGTCTTCGGCGCTGAGCGGCTGGGCGAGGCGCTCCTTGACCTGGTCCTTCCAGGTGGCCTCGTTGTGCTGGTATTCCTTGAGAATATACGCGTACGCACCGGGGTTCCAGCCAGTGCCGTGGGTGCAGTATTTCTCGATCAGGTCAGGGCGCTTGCGGAACCACCAGTTGTATTCCGAATTGTGCCCGCTCGATTCGGTGACGTAGTACCCCAGGGCCAGGTACATCTCGTTCCTGACTTGCTCTTCGTTGTAGATTTCGGGCTGCTCGGTGATGGCCTTGTGAATCAGCGGGTAGGCGTCCCTGCCATTCCACCTGTAGTCGAGATACCAGGCCTGGTGGTTGATCCCGGCGCAGGTGTAGTCGATCTCTTCGAACGGCGCGCCGATCCACTCGGCCAGCATCATGGCGGTGCCCTGAACGGAGTGGCACAGGCCAGTGGTGACGATCGAGGTCTGTTTCTGGATAGCCGAAACGAGCATGGCCATCGGGTTGGTGTAGTTGAGCAGGACGGCCTGGGGGCAGTATTTCTCCATGTCGCCGACGATGTCCATCATCGGGTTGATGGAGCGCAGGAAACGGAAGATGCCCGAGGGCCCACGGGTGTCACCGACGTTGATGTCCACGCCGTACTTCTTGGGAATCTCGATGTCGTGGCGCCAGACCTCGGTGCTGCCGGCCAGGATGGTGGTCAGGACCACGTCGGCATCCTTGAGCGCCTCGGCCCGATCGAGGGTGGCGCTGACTTTGGCCGGATACTTGCCCTCGGTGATGATCTTGGTCACGGCGGTTTTGGCGAACTCCAGCCGTTCAGGGTTGATGTCCATCAGGGTCAGGGTGGCATCCTGCAGCAGGGGAAAGGTCAGGATATCACGGACGAGCTCGGATGTGAAACCCAGGCTGCCGGCGCCGATGAAGGTGATCTTGGTCATGGAAAACTCCTTTGCACTATGGAATAGGCGGGGCTAGCCCTTGATCCCGCTCATGGTGAAGCCCTGGACGATCCAGCGCTGGAAGAAGACGAAGACGATCAGGATCGGAAGGATGATCAGGACGGTGGCGGCCATCACCAGCCCGCCCTGTCCGGTGTGGGTCGAGTTGAACCAGGTCAGGATGATCGGCAGGGTACGGACCTCGAGGCGTTGCAGGACGATCATCGGCCACAGGTAGGCGTTCCAGTTGTTCATGAAGGCCAGGATGCCCAGGGTGGCAAGGGGCGCCCCCAATTGCGGAATGACGATGCGCAGGAAGATCTGCCACTCCGAGGCTCCGTCGATGCGGGCGGCATCGAGCAGTTCGTTGGGCAGTGTCTGACAGAACTGGCGGATCATGAAGATCCCGAAGGCATCCACGGCGCTGAAGATGACCAGCCCCCACAGCGAGTTGATCAAGCCCAATCTGGCCAGGATGACGTAGCTGGGGATCATGGTGATCTGGGTCGGGATCATCATCATGGTCAGAAACCAGCCAAAGAGCAGTTTCTTGCCGCGGAACTCGAACTTGGCGAACAGGTAACCGATCAGGGCACTGGTGAACAGGGTGGTGACGACGTTGAAGATCGCCACGAAGGCGCTGTTGGCATAGAAGCGCAGCAGCGGCAGGTCCGGGTCGTTGAAGATCCTGAGATAGTTGTCGATGGTCGGATTTTCTGGCCAGAAGGTGGGTGGGACGCGCAGCGTTTCCAGGTTGGTCTTGAACGAACTCAGGATCATCATGATGAACGGCAGCAGGGTGAGGGACAGTCCGAGGGTCAGGACCAGGTAGCCGAGTAGACGGCTGAAGAACTTGCCCCAATGGATCTGCCTGGCGGTGCGGGGGGAGGGAAGGGTGGTGGCAGTCATTTTAGTACTCCCAGTTGGTGCGCAGCAGGCGCATCTGGATGAGGGTCACGCCCATGACGATCAGAAACAGGACAAATGATTCGGCCGCCGCCCAGCCCATGTTCTGGTAGCGGAAGGCATTCTTGTATATGTCCAGCATCAAGACCTGGGTCTGGTAGCCGGGGTCGCCGTTGGTCATCACCTGGATGATGTCAAAGACCTGGAAAGAGGACAACATGGTCATCACGCAGACGAAGAGCATGGTCGGGCGGATGAGCGGGATGGTGATCCTGAGGAAGACCTGCCAGGGACTGGCGCCGTCGATCATGGCGGCTTCCTTGAGTTCCAGGGGGATGCCCTGCAGGGCGGCGATGAAGATGACCATGTTGTAGCCGTAGTCCTGCCAGAGATAGGCCAGGATGACGGCCCACATGGCGACCGAGACATTGGCGAAGCCGGCGCGTGGGTCTGAGAGCCAGGAGACCGGCGTGCCACCGAAAAAGCGGATGATGGCATTGATCCAGCCTGCCTGGGGATCGTACATGGTCATCCAGATCAGGGCCACCCCGACCGAGGAGGTCAGCACAGGAAGAAAGTAGATTGTACGATACAGGGCTCGGAAGCGGCTGCCGATCGATTCGAGCAGCCAGGCCAGCGGCAGGGTGATGGCCAGGTTGAGCGGCAGGATGACGACGGCGAAGATCAGCGTGTTCTTCAGGCTGATCCGGAAGAGATTCGCCTCCACCGAGGTGCCTTTGACCATCTCAATGAAATTGCCCAGGCCAACGAACGGGTTGCTGCCACCCAGCCCCAGGATCGGGCCGCCGAGACGCCCGGGGCTGTAGTCGAAGAACATCAAGGCGAAGGCCCAGCCGAGGATGAAGACCCCGAGCGATTCATACAACAACAGGGGGATGGTCACGCTGGCCACGAAGCGGCTCTTGGCAGAAGCCAGCCCTCCGTTCGACGTGCGTTTGCGAGCGAATCCCAGGCTCATGGAACACCACCTTTATTCAGGATTGGAGAGACCGGACGATTTGCATAATGGCAGAGGGGCGTGCAGAGCACGCCCCGGGAAAAGACTATCGAAAGGTGGAGTTGGCCTCGGCGTCGATCGTCTCGAGAGCCTGGTCGATGGTTTCCACGCCTTGCAGTACGTTCAGGATGTGCGGGTAGATGATCTCGTAGACCACCAGATCGCGGTCGGGCATGTTTCCCAGGTACTGGCCGTAGGGCAGGATGTCCAGGGCCTTGGGGATCCACGGCATGGCCTCGGCGATCTCGGCCGATTCGGCCACCGCCGGCATGGCCGGGATGGTTCCACTGGCAATGTTCCACTGGGCGGCGTTGTCAACGCTGGCGGTGGCGAAGAGGATGAAGTCCCAGGCGATGTCCTGGTGCTCGCTGTTGGGCGAGACCGTCAGGCCCCAGCCCGAGTCGGCCACGAAGACCGGGTCGCCTTCGATGGCTGGCAGGTAGAAGTAGTCCCACTCATCGGCAAAATCGGGGAAGTTGGCCTGGCCTTCAGCAATGGCCCAGGTGCCGATATACCCGATGCCGACCTTCCCCTGGAAGAAGGCGTCAATGACGAAGTTGGTGCTGTCATTGAAGACGATCGGGTCCACCACACCGGCATCGACCGCACCAGCCATCCACTCGAGCTGGGCACGCGCTTCGGGGGTGTTGAAGGTGAAACCGGTCTGGTCGGCGTTCCAGTAGTCGCCGCCGCGCTGGCGGATGCCGGCCAGGAATGAGGCGACAGTCGGGTCAGCCGAAGTGAAGTGGAAGCCGGCGGTCGTCATCATGCCGGTGTTGTCACTCTGGGCCAGCACAAGGGCGTCAGCGATCACGTCGTCCATCGTCTCCCACTGCGGCGGATAGGTCAGGCCGGCAGCCTCGTAGAGGGTCTTGTTGACCAGCACACCGCCGTATTCGCAGTTGAACTCCTGGGGCATGCCGTACAACACGCCGTCCACAATGTACCCGCCAATCGGCGCGGCGTAGAAGAGCTCCTGGGCCTGTGCGACGGTCATGACCTCGGCCGGGACCGGCGCCAGGCGCTCGTAGTACTGCGAGGTCCAGGTGCCGAACAACTGCAGGATGTCGGCTTCCTCGCCGGCCGGCATGGCGGTTTGCAGAGTCTGCAGGTAGAGTTCGTAGTCGAAGTTTTCCAGCTGGATGTCCACCTCGGGGTGCTCAGCCTCATAGGCCGCGATCAGGGCATCGTAGCCGGCGATGAAGGCGTTGTTGGTATGGACCCAAATCCGGATCACGGTCGGACCTTGGCCGCCGCCGGTGGTCTCGCCGCTGGCGGGTTCATCACTGATCTCGGTCCCGCCGCCGCAGGCGGCCAGCACGAAGGCCAGGATGGCAATCAGGGCAAAAAGCTTGCGTTTCATCTGTTTCTTCTCCTTGTTATGAAATCGGGTGGCACCAGAAAAGGTTCTGGCCGGACACACAAAGTTGGGCTTGTTCGGTTGTCTTCACCTCCTTAGAGTCTGACCACCGTATCAAGATTGTGCGGCTGGTCGGGGTTTAAGCCCTTGGACAGCGAGCGCTCGAGGGCGATCAACTGGCCGGCGGGCAGATAGAGCACGTTGCGGAGGACTTCATCGAGGCCCGCCTCGAAGCGGACGGTAGTCCCAGTCTCCCCGATCGAGAGGCTGCGTCCGCCGAGGGCGCTGACGTCCTCCAGCACGGCATTTTCGTAGGCACTGTTGGTGGATGACTGCAGGCCGATGACCAGCGAGGCGTTGGTAACCATGCTCTGCGGCCCGTGGCGGAATTCCAGGAAGTGGAACGGCTCGCTGTGACTGAGCGACATTTCTTTCATCTTCAGGCTGAGTTCAGCGGCCAGGCCGTAGCGCGGCCCAGATCCCAGCCAGTAAAAGCGCTCGAGAGTCAGGTCCGGGCCGAATTCGGCGGCCAGCGGGGCGGCCTGTTCGATGAGCCGCTGCCCGGCCTGCGGCAGGCGGGCGAGCGAGTCGACCAGGTGCGGCTGGCCGGCCCACAGGGCGGCCAGGGCGACGGTTCCCAGGTAGAGGGTCGAGAAGGCACGCGTCTGGGCCACGGACTGCTCCTGGCCGGAGGGAAAGACCAGGTTGAGGGTCCCCATCTTCGCCAGCGGCATGTCGCCGTAGCAGGACAGGGTAACCAATTCGCCGCGGTTGGCCTCCAGAAAGGCCTGGCAGGCGCGCAGGGTCTCGGTCGTCTCGCCCGAACGGCTGACCGCCACCAGCAGGGTCCGGCCAGCGGTATACGATGAGTCCTGATAAAGCCAGAGTTCGGAGGCCGGCAGGCCGCGTGCCGGGCGGCCGGTCAGCTGCTGGGTCAGGGCGGCGGCGGCCAGAGCCAGATAGTAGGTCGAGCCGCAGCCGGTGAAGATGATTTGCTCGAAGTTCGCGCCGGAGGCGAATTTGACGATGTCCTTCTGCGCAGCCGTGAACACTTGCAGGGCGGCTGCCCAGGCCTCGGGCTGGGAGAGGATTTCCTGACGGGTGATGGGTTGGTTCTGCATGGCTTTATGTACCTCTCAGGGTAATCTCCAGGCGATTTGCCAGGGTATTCAGGTGCTTGTGGATGGTCCTTTTGACGTCGGCACCGTCGAGGACTTCCTGTCCGACCCTGGCCTGCTGAGCGGCAGGGCGAGCAGGGTGTTCATGGCGACCAGGCTGGATGCCCGGGTCGAGCGGAGGCGCGAGATATCGGGGCTGCGGTCGGATAGGGCTCCGGTCAGCAATTCCAGCCAGGCCTTTTTCCCTGGGGATGCTGGTCGGAGGAACATGGGTGGCGGTCTTCTTTTCGAAGGCCACCAGAAGGCGGCTGAGGGTTGAGGTGGGCCCGCCGAGCAGGGAGAACGCGATTTCCATGGGCTATCCCTTTCTCAACAGGCGGGCGGCGTTGCCGAAGTAGACCTTCTCCAGAACGTCATCGGGCAGGTACAGGCCGTGAACGTGCCAGCGGCCCTGCCGGGGAATTTCCCCGGTGTTGTAGTTGAAGTACTCATCGTCGGTCTCGAGGAAGCGGTAGATGATCCGGTAAGCCTCGGGGTCGGGGCCCATGTCGGAGCCGAACAGGATCCGTTCGGAATACTGCAGGAAGAAGCGCCGGGCGGTGTAGGGCTGGCGACCCAATTCGCCGATCCGGGCAGAGATGTCGACGTGGAAGTTGGGACAGCGTGCAAGCAGCGCTGCCACCCAGCCCAGATTCTCGGCGTAACAGCCCACGTGGGCGCCGATGAAGGTTGTGTTTGGGTGGCGGGCGACCAGGTTGGCCAGACCGTCCAGGATGTGCATGAAGGGCGGGAAGGGTGGGCTGGTGAAGGCCCAGTCGGGATGGGCACCGATCTCCTCCCAGCGTTCGTTGGAGTCGTCGATCGGGTCGAAGAAGGCTACCGGGTCGGCAACATGGATGATGATCGGCAGGCCGAGTTCCCCGGCTGTCTCCCAGAGCGGAACGAGACGCGAGTCGTCGACGTCGACCAGCTGGTCGTTGTGGTCCCTGACCTGCAGGCCGAGGCCCTTCCAGATCTTCAATCCTTCGGCACCGCGTTCCTTCTGGACCCGGAGCCGGCTCGCCGCCCAGGCGGGAAACGCATTGCCTTGCTCGGCCCATTGTGACCAGTCGACCCCGCCAAAGATCAGGAAGCGCTCGGGAGCGTGCGCCTTGAAGTGGTCCAGGTGGGCGTTGAGGATCTGCTCGCCCCATCCGCCATCCAGGTCGACATACCGGACGATCCCGGCCGCATCGAGCTGGTCGAGCAGTTCAGGCAGGGGTTTCTTGTCCCACCCACCGCCGAAGGGCTCGCCGAGGTGGTTGTGGGCGTCGAAGGCGGAAAAGCGCGGCCTTTCGACCGGGGTGGCCCGGGTGACAAGTTTGGAGCGGGGGCGAAAGTTTTCCAGGTGCATATGTGTTCTTGCAGAAGGCGACCTCGCTCTTGCTCTTATGCGGTGATGACTCGCAGGCCGCGTTCATGGGCGGCGTCGAGGAAGTCCTGCGGGGTGCCTTTGTCGGTGACCAGGGTCTGGATGCTTTCGAGCGGGGCCAAGCGGGCGGTGGCGATCCGGCCGAACTTGGTGTGGTCGGCGACGATGATGACCTCCCGACCGGCCCGCAGGATCGCCCGGTCGGTCATGGTCTCCTGCAGGTAGTCGTTGGTCAGGCCCTGTTCCAGGCTGATCGCCCGGATGCCCATGATGACCTTGTCGGCCTGGACTTCGGCCAGGGCCTGCTCGGTGATATGGCCAATGAAGGACAGTTCGCTGTCGCGCAGCATCCCGCCCAGGCAGATGACGTTGATGCCCTCCACCCCGGCGAAGACATTGACTGCTGCCAGCGAGTTGGTGATCACGGTCAGCCCGTGGCGGGTCCGCAGGGCCCGGGCGGCCTCCAGCACAGTTGTGCCCGAGCCGAGGAAGACCGTCTCGCCGTCGCGGATCAGGGTGGCGGCGGCCTGCCCGATGCGGACCTTCTCGTCGGACTGTTCCTCCTGGCGCTGCAGGATGGGCTGCTCGGGTGGGGCCTCAGTCAGGGCGATCGCCCCGCCGTGGACGCGCTGGACCTTGCCCTGGCTGGCCAGGGTCTCCAGGTCGCGCCGGGCGGTGGCCTCGCTGACTTCGAAATTCTCGCAGATCTCGAGTACGCTGATGCGCTGATTGCGGATAATGTGCTGCAGGATCTGGTTCTGGCGTTCGGCGCCGGAGAAGATGGTGTTCATCGGGTTTCCTCGAAATCAGTCAATATCAATCATAAACAATCAGGTTCGGTCATATTCTCGCGTGTTTGATGAGCGGATTCAAGTGACAAATGTCATATTCCGGCCAGGGGATGGAATCAAGAAGCCGCCCTTTCAGGCGGCCCGCTCATCATGGTTCGAGGTTGTTGGTTCTTGGCTAGAGGATCCCCTCCGGCAGGTGGATGGCAAAGTGGCAGCGCTCATCACCCTGCCGGACGTTTTCGAGGACCTCGACTTCCAGTTTCTGGCCGAAGAGGCCCTGCCAGGGCCTCTTGTGGTCGCCGGCGCTGCAGTTGCAGAAGATCGGCCGGACCTTGCCCCTGACCTTGACCGCCTCACGCGCCCAGGGACAGTGGCAGGAATAGTAACGCTTGAGGGTATCGTCGGTTTCAGCCAGGTACTGCTCGGTCATGGAGGGGATCTTGGTCTCGTAGATGACCTCCCCCTCTCGCACACCACCACCCATCTCAGGCTGGCTGCAGACGAAGTCCAGCACCTCGGCAGTGATCTTCTGCGAGAAGATCAGCTGGGCATCGCGCTGGCAAGCTTCCAACTGGGCGTCGACGTCTTGTTTGCGGATAACCAGGTATGCATCGAGATCCTTGCAGGCCAGGTACTTTTCGCGCCTGGCGGTGGCGTATTCGTCAGGCAGGTCACGCAAACTGTCGGCCAGCAGCGCCCGGCAGGCCTCCGCTCCGATGGCCTCTTCCAGCCTTTCGATCACCGCCTGCATGGTGGCCGGTTTGTCGGGCGTGGGCGTGCCGTAGGGGGCCACCCCGATCCCAGCGAAGATCTGGTCGCGCCGGATCTCGCCATGCAGCTCGCTGACCCGCCGGTACAAATTCTCGTGGGCCTCCCCGCCGTCAACCAGTTCCAGCATGGCGACGAAGACATCGTCGTTCTTAATGAAACAGCCATAGCGGATGAGCGTGATGTAGTTCTCCTCGCCCTTCAGGCCTTCGGCGATCAGGACCCTGGAGAAGTCCCAGGCACTCTGGGTGTCGTAGTCCTTGCCGGGCTGGGCCAGGTAGGCCTCGAAGCGCTCGGCCAGGGCCAGCGCGACGTCGAGCCTGTCCTCGGGAACCTGGCGGCTCTGCAAATAGGTGCGAAATCCTTGTTGATCCATGGCGGTGATCCCATCTTGCAGGAATTCTTCCGCCTGCTTGCGGTGAGTCACCAGGCGGGAAAAGGTGATCGTCCGTCTGGCATCGTCCTCAGCGCTCTTTTCACGGTATTCGCTGATCCGTTCCAGACCGGGATAGGTCTGGAAGCCCTCCTGATCGGGAAAGTTGTCGGCCGGTTCGACCTCGACCAGGCCGGTCTTCAGCCAGTGCTCCTGCCACCCGGCGGCCAAGTGCCAGGCGTCTCGGTCCTGAACTGGTCGCCGGGCTTGACCAGCGGGATCAGGTACCAGCTCAGGGATGTGTCGGTGATGGCGCAGAAACACAACGCGTTACCCGCGATCACGGCATCAAAGAACTCCTGTTCGAAGGGTCGTTCGTGGTCCTGGCCGCGCCGCGGGAAGACAAGCTCCTCCACGCCGAACTGGCAGATGCGTTCCAGGTTCTCGGTCGGCTTGCCCCACAGGTCGCCGCTTTATGGGGCGCGCAACAGGGTGATCTGGCCGTGGTCGCGCAGGTCAACGTGGGTCAGATAGACCCCGTCGCGGCTCAGGTGGAACATCCCCGCCGGGACCGGCAGCGATTCCTCGGTCCAGGTCAGGCCCCCGTCGGCGGTGCGCAGGACGAGGGTCCGGGTCTGACCCTCGGCGAGCAGACTGACGGCCACCAAGCCGTGATCGTCGTCGCTGAAACGCAGGGCGGCCGAATGGTTCAGGTCCGGGATCGTCCAATCGTCCTCCAGGCTGAGCGAGCGCTGCTCCCAGGTTTCCCCGCCGTTGCGGCTGATGAACAAATTCCCGGCTACGTCGAGCAGGAGTCCGGTTCGGGATGTCTGCAGGTGCAGGGCCGCCGGCCGGAGCATGCCTTCCGGGAAGGGCAACCGTTTCCAGGTCCGGGCGCCGTCGTCCGTGGTAAAGATCTCATCCATTTCGGTCGACACTGCCCATCCGTAGGCTGCATCGGCAAAACTGACGTATTCGATATGGCCGGTGTGGGGCAAGGAACTCAGGTACTCCCAGGTACGGGCCCGATCGGTCGAGCGGTGGACTGCCCCGCCGTAGCCGATGTGCCAGATCAGGTCCGCGTCGACGATCTCGAGGGCGACCCTGGACCTACCGGCGACCCCGGCCCGGGTCCAACTCATGCCGCTGTCTTCGGTGTAGTGGATCCCTCCACCCAGATCGGTGGTGACCCCGAAGGCGGCGTCCAGGAACATCGTGGAAAGCGTCGGCTGGCCGAAGTCGGCCTCGGACAGTACCTGCCAGCTCGATCCGGCGGAACCTGACGCGCAGCCCCACAAGGAACTGGTCAGGATCATACCCAGCAGCAGGGTGACGATCGGTTGTCGTCTGAGAGGCATCTGTTTTCTCTTTCGGGGCTCAATCGCCCAGCAGGTCTCTTAATTCCCCGGCAGCCGGGTCCAGGTCGCCGACCTGCAGATCAGGTGTCCGAGTTGGTCCTGATAAAATCGAGCAGTTCGGTGATTTTCGCAAAGGCCAGGGCGGTGACGGTATCCGCCCCACCGTAGTAGATCGCCATCCGGCCGGTTGGCTGATCATAGAGCGCCGCGCAGGGGAAGGCCACGTTGGGCACATCGCCGACGCACTCGTAGTACGTCTGCGGGGAGATGAGATAGGGAGCCGCCCGGTGGATGACTTTCCAGGGCTGGTCCAGGTCGAGCAGGGCGGCGCTGAAGGAGTAGACGAAGCCGTTGCAGGAGGTCAG
>JAFGSI010000063.1 GCA_016934715.1 Anaerolineales bacterium | reverse complement strand
CGTGTTGTTCCCAAGGCGGGTTAAATCTGAGTTGGCGTCTTCAATTTTTTGAGTTGACTTTTATCCCCCGACTTGTTGCACTATCCCGCATGGGGTTGTGCGAAAAGTCGATCGCACAGGGATGCCCTATCTGGTTTTTTTTCATTACGGCTACCATTCTTGCCAGATGTGGCGGATGGTCTTCGCAAAGACTCGCTTTGGGCTGCGTTGGACAAGTTTTTGGAAACGCGCAAGGGTCCGGAAAAGAAGCGCAGTGGGACGGGAACCCCTTTTCAGCCCTTGTTTCCAGGTTCCCGTCCCAAAGAAGTCCCACTTTCTGGTTCGAAAGCGGGACGATTATTTTCGCCGACTTGGTGCACGATCCCGGCACTCGTGGTGCGGAGAACCGGGCCCGGGTGAGGTCGGCCGGCAGCTCAGCATGCTTTTCCTGCTCCAGGCCTCCGCCAGGCCTGGAAGCTCCTGATAACCCCCTGACACCCAGTGTCAGCCCACTTGCCTGTCCGGGCAGGCCGTGATACACTTTTGGAGATGCCCCTCCCGATCCTGGTATTGACGACCGATACACCGTTTGGCATGCTCCTCCGGCAGAGCCTGGAGGATGGCCACCGCTTTGCAGTCCGGGTGGTGGCCCAGAGCGAGTCGGGTGTTGACTTTGTGCGCGAGATGCAGTCCCCGCTGGCCTTCCTGGATGTGGCCCAGCTGGACGGCGATCCGGTCCGGATCGGGGAAATGCTGTGCCAGGCCAATGACGGGATCAAGCTGGTGCTGGTCTCCGAGAGCGGCTGGCAGTCCCTGCTGCAGGAGATGAATCCTGCCGGACGCCTGTCCAAGCCCTACTACCTGCCCGATCTGCTGGATATGATGGACAGGCTGCTGCCTGAGGACGAGCAGCAGGTCGCGAGCGAGTCACAGGAGAACGCGCTCGGGCTGGACCCGGCCGACACGGCCTGGATGGCAGACGTCAACCTGGCCGCCCAGCACCTGACCCGCCTGACGCTCGAATCGTCGGCCCAGGCGGCCCTGATCACCCGGGCCTGCGACCTGTGGGCCTACGCCGGCCAGTTATCGCAGGATGCCGCTCGCGAGGTGGCCAGCGCCGTCGAACGCTACTGGGACCGCCAGGAGCAGAGCGACCTGGTGCGCTTCATCCGCCTGCAGGCCACCTCGGCGGAGCACATGCTCTACGCCACCCGGTTGGCCGAGGACCTGGTGCTGGCGATGGTCTTCGATGCCGAGACCCCCTTCAACACCATTCGTTCCCAGGCCACACGGCTGGTCCGTTCGCTGGCAGCTTCTCCGCAACCCTCTGCAGGCGGCGATGAAGAGGATGCGGAACTCGATGAGGACGTCCATATCGCCGGTTTCACCGACATCCTGAGCAATATCCCGTCCCCGAACCCGGATGTGAGTGCCAGGCCGGTGGTCGGGATCTCGCCGATGATCGGGACGCCCGGAACGATGCCCCAGGCGGCCACCTTCAGCCGCGAGACCTCGCCGGCCGTGCGAGTCGAGACCGATGAGGACCTGGCGCCAACCCGCAAGACTGTGATCGAGTATATCGACCCGCTGGCGGTAACCCGCAAAACCAGGGCCCAGAAGAAGAAAGAACCCGCCGCCGCGCCTGGTACGGAGGAGAGAAGCTCCCGTTCGGCCAGCGAGGTGGCCCGCAAGATCGTCCTCGAGCCGACGACCTCCTCGGTCTACAACCTGAACTATGCCTGCCTGCTGATCCCGCGCTTCACCCACCATCACCTGGTCGGCGATGTGGCCGACCGGCTGGGGGAATGGGTGCCGCAGATCTGCGTCGCCTTTGGCTGGCGGCTGGAGCAGATCAGTGTGCGGCCTGACTACCTGCAGTGGATCGTCAATGTCCCGCCGGCCACCTCGCCGGGGTACCTGATGCGCATCCTGCGCCAGCATACCTCGGAGAAGATCTTCGGCGAATTCGCGCGCTTCAAGGGCGAGAATCCCTCCGGCGACTTCTGGGCTCCGGGGTACCTGATCATGGGCGGCACCAACCCGCCTCCGGCCCAGCTCGTCAAGGAATTCATCGCCCAGACCCGCCAGCGGCAGGGCGTATCCCAACAACCCCGCTAATCCCGCGCTTTCCCGCCCCCGCCTTCCCCTGCAGGGATTTGGCAGCGTACGGCGTACATATCCGAACCGAAATCGGTGCCCCCACCTGCTTCGCAGCTACTTCCGTTCAGCTCTTTCTGCAAGAAGCAGGTATAGGCTGCCAGGGCAGGGGGTCCTTTTTGGTAAAATCAGACTATGCCACCAACCCTCTATCTCATTGACGGACACGCCCTGGCGTACCGCATGTACTTCGCCCTGACCGGCTACTCGTCTGGAGGCGCAGCCTCGCGCTGGCAGACCTCCGGCGGCGAGCCGACGGCCGGGACCTACGGTTTCGCCCGCGAACTGCTGAGGATCTTCGAGCAGGAAAAGCCCGATTATCTGGCTGTGGCCTTCGACACCGGCAAGACCTTCCGCGACCAGATCTATCCTGCCTACAAGGCCACCCGGGCCAAGATGCCCGATGACCTGCGCCCGCAGATCGAGCGCATCCGCCAGCTGGTGGACGCCTTCAACATCCCGCGCCTGGAGCTGGACGGCTTCGAAGCCGACGACGTGCTCGGCTCGGCCGCCCGCTGGGCGGCCGGACAGGGGCTGGGCGTCAAGATCATCACCGGCGACCGTGACCTGCTGCAGCTGGTCGACGCGCGCACGGTCGTCTACCTGGCCGGCGACAACCAGAATTACATCACTGCCGAGGATGTGTTCGATAAGCTGCACGTCCGCCCCGAGCAGGTGGTCGACTACAAGGCCATCGTCGGCGACAAGTCCGACAACATCCCGGGGGTCCCGGGGGTCGGGGAGAAGACCGCCGAAGCCCTGCTGACCAAGTACGGCACGCTGGATGCGGTCTACGCCCACCTGGAGGAGATCGAACCCCGCTGGCGCAGCAAACTGGAGAGCGGCAGGGAATCGGCTTACATGAGCCGCGACCTGGCCCTGATCCGCACCGACCTGGAGGTGGCCTTCGACCTTGCGCAGGCCCGCACCGATGCCTACGATCCGGCCCGGGTGGAGGCGGTGTTCGTCGAGCTCGAGTTCCGCTCGCTGGTCGACAAACTGCGCAAGCTGACCGGCAGCGACCTGGCTCTCTCTTCCGGGAACCAGCAGCAGTTGAGCCTCTTCGATGGCGCGCCTCTCGAGAAGAGCGCCCCCGCCCCGGGTTCGCCTGGCGAGGCGCGCATCGAGGTCATCGTGGTGGACAGCCCCGCAAAGTTGTCCGCCCTGGTCGCCGATCTGGAGCGGGCCGAATTCATCTCCTTCGACACCGAGACCACCTCGACCGACGAGATGGCCGCCGAACTGGTCGGGATCGCCCTGGCTGTCCGGGAGGGGCAGGGGTACTATATCCCGGTCGGGCACCACGCCGGGGACCAGCTGCCCCCTGAACAGGTCCTGGCGGCCCTGCGTGACCCGCTGAGCGATCCGCGCCGTCCCAAGGTCGGGCACAACCTCAAGTATGACTTCATCCTGCTGGCCCGCCACGGGCTGCGGGTCGCGCCGCTGGCCTTCGACACGATGATCGCCGAGTGGCTGATCGACCCCAACTCGCGCAACCTGGGGCTGAAGAACCTGGCCGCTGCCCGGTTGGGGCTGGAGATGACCCACATCGAAGACCTGATCGGCAAGGGCAAGAACCAGCGCTCGATGGCCGAGGTGGCCATCGCCGAGGCGGCTCCCTACGCCGCGGCCGACGCCGAGGCGGTCCTGGGCCTGCGGCCGCGGCTGGTGGCCGACCTGGAAAAGAGCCCCGGCCTGCCAGCCGTGCTGGCCGAGATCGAGATGCCGCTCGTTCCGGTCCTGGCCGAGATGGAGATGGCCGGGGTGGCCATCGACTCGGATTTCTTCGCCGCCTTCGCCCAGGAACTGAACGCCGACCTGACGGCCATCGAAGCCCGGATCTATGAGGCGGCCGGCCAGACCTTCAACATCAACTCGACCCAGCAGCTGTCCGACGTGCTTTTCGTGAACCTGCGCCTGGCCCCCCCCGACCGGGGGAAGAAGACCGCCTCGGGTCACTTCTCCACGGCCGCCGGCGTGCTGGAGGAAATGCGCGGCCAGCACCCGCTGGTCGACCTGGTGCTCGAATATCGCGAAATGGCCAAGCTCAAGTCGACCTACGTGGACAGCCTGCCTCTGCAGATCAACCCCCGGACCGGGCGGATCCATTCCTCTTTCAGCCAGACCGGGGCGGTGACCGGACGCCTGTCATCCTCGAACCCCAACCTGCAGAACATCCCGATCCGCAGCGAACTGGGGCGCCGGGTGCGGGGCGGCTTCGTGGCTGCCCCGGGGAACGTATTGCTCTCGCTGGATTACTCGCAGATCGAGCTGCGCATCGTCGCCCACATGGCCCGGGACGAGGCCATGCTGGCGGCCTTCCGCCGTGGCCAGGACATCCATGCTGCCACCGCCGCGGCGATCTATGCGATCCCGCTTGATGCGGTGACCAGGGACCAGCGCCGGCATGCCAAGGCGATCAACTTCGGCCTGGTCTACGGCATGTCGGCCTTCGGCCTGACCCGCACCACCGAACTGACCCTGGCCGAGTCGGAGGAGTTCGTCAAGGCCTATTTCACCCAGTTCCCGGGTGTCAAGCAGTACCTGGATGGCATCCGCCGGGAGGTCAAGCAGACCGGTTACGTGGAGACCCTGCTCGGCCGGCGGCGCTACTTCCCCAACCTGAAGAGCGGCCTCAACCCGGCTCTCAGAAGCCGGGAGGAACGCGAGGCGATCAATGCACCCATCCAGGGCACGGCTGCTGATATAATGAAAATCGCGATGATCCAGATCCCGCCGGCCTTTGCCGCCGCCGGGCTGCATGGCCGGATGCTGCTCCAGGTGCACGATGAGTTGGTTCTGGAGGTCCCCCAGGCTGAAATGCAGGAGTCGGCCCGGGTCGTGCGCCAGGTGATGGAGGGCGCCTACCAGTTGTCCATCCCGCTGACCACCGCTGCCCGCTGGGGGCTCAACTGGGATGCCATGCAGCCGGTCGCGTGACCTCCCGGGGAGGTCCCTGCACGGATCTCGCGCCCTTACCCTTCGGGGAGGGAGTCGTGTGCCTGCGTGGAGAGTCTGAGGCGTTCGCCTGACATTTCGCTCAGGCTGTTCACGCAATTCGATGCGTTACCTTGAGAGAACCCTATGCCCGGAAGCGAAGACATCTTCCAGCAAGCCATGAATGCCGGCCACTCGGCTGCCTGGGATCAGCAGTGGGAGGAGGCTGCCGATTCCTATCGCAAGGCGATGGAGGAAATCCCTGATCATCCCAAGGCCCTGACCAGCCTGGGGCTGGCCCTGTTTGAACTGCAGAAGTACGATGAGGCCCTGCTGGTATACCAGCAGGCTGCCCGGGTCTCGCCCAACGACCCGGTCCCGCTGGAAAAGGTGGCCCAGCTTTCCGAACGGACCGGCAATCTCAGACCGGCGGTCCAGGCGGCCAACCAGGCGGCCGAGCTGTACGTCAAGGAACAGAACGTAGAGAAGGCTCTTGAGAACTGGCTGCGGGTCACGACCCTCGACCCCGACAACACCGCGGCCCATTCGCGGCTGGCGCTGGTCCATGAGCGCCTCAACCATCCGCAGCAGGCGGTGATCGAGTACCTGGCCGTGGCCAGCCTGCTGCAGCGCTCCGGCAACGCTGACAAGGCCAGCGAGATGGTCGAGCGGGCGCTGAAGGTGCTGCCCGGCAGCCAGGAAGCCAAGCAGGCCAGGAATATGCTCAAGGGGGGAGAGCTGCTGCCCAAGCCGATGCGCCCCAAGGGCGGCACCGGCCCGCTGCGCATGGCCCAGGTGCGGCAGATGGAACCGCCGACCAGGAAGACCGACAGCGGCCTGGACCCGATCGCCGATGCCCGCAAGAAGGCTCTGACTCGCCTGGCGGAGGTGTTGTTCGACCTGTCTGACGAGAGCAGTGAGTCGACTCTCTCGAAGCGCGGGCTGCAGGCCATCGTGCGGGGCACTGGCCCCCTGTCGCTGCAGCGCGGCGAACTGACCACCATCGTGCTCCACCTCGGCCAGGCGATCGACGCCCAGACCAATGGTCAGGACGAGCAGGCCGCCGAGGAACTGGAACGCGCCCTGGAAGCCGGTTTCCGCGAACCGGCCCTGTACTTCGACCTGGGCATGCTGCGCGCCAAGAGCGAACGCCTGGAGAGCGCCCTGCGCCACCTGCAGCACGCGGTCAAGCACATCGACTACGCGCTTGGCGCGCGCCTGATGATGGGGCAGATCTACCGCCAGCTGGAACGCCTGCCGGAAGCGGTCACCGAGTTCATGGAGGCCCTGTGCCTGGCGGATTCCTTCGTCATCGGGCCGGACCAGGCCGACGAGATCCGCCAGCTGTACGAACCCTTGATCGAGGCACATGCCCAGCAGGATGACGTCGCCGGCAGCGAGCAATTGCTCAAGAACATCGAGGCCCTCCTGCTGCGTCCGAACTGGCGGGTCCAGGTGCTGCAGGCCCGCGAGCAGCTGCCCAAGCCGGCCGAGGGTGCCCCACCGATGCCGTTGGCCGAAGTCCTGGCGCAGGCTCAGTCCAGCCACGTGATCGAGGCGATCGGCAGGGTTCATCAAATTGCCCGCAGCGGTCACCTGCGGTCGGCGATGGAGGAGGCCTACCACTCGCTCCATTATGCCCCCACTTATCTGCCGCTGCACACCCTGATCGGCGATCTGCTGATCCAGGACGGGCGCACCCAGGATGCGATCACCAAGTACACCGTCGTGGCCCATGCCTACGGCGTGCGCGGCGAGGCCAACCAGGCCATCAACCTGCTGCGGCGCATCGTGACAGTGGCGCCGATGGACCTGGCGGTCCGAACGCGCCTGATCGAGCAGCTCGCGGTCAGCGGGCAGGTGGACGCCGCCATAGGCGAGTACCTTGACCTGGCAGACATCTATTACCGCCTGGCCGAACTTGATATGGCCCGCAAAACCTACACCACGGCCCTGCGCCTGGCCCAGCAGGGCGGCGCCAACCAGGCCTGGAGCGTCAAGCTGCTCCAGCGCATGGCTGATATCGACGTGCAGCGCCTCGACTGGCGCCAGGCCCTGCGGGTCTTCGAGCAGATCCGCACCCTCGATCCCGACGACCTCAGTGTGCGCAAGAGCCTGGTCGAGCTGAACACACGCCTCAATCAGGCCGGCCAGGCAGCGGCCGAACTGGACAGCTTCGTCGCCCATCTTGAAAGCCATAACCGGCGGTCCGAGGCGATCCCCTTCCTGGAAGGTCTGGTGACCGAAAGTCCCCAGCAGGGCGTGCTGCGCCGTTATCTGGCCGAAGAGTACCGCCAGGACGGGCGCGTCGCTGATGCCGTGGCTCAGCTGGACGCCCTGGGCGAGATCCTGCTCGACGCCGGCGACAAGGGCGGAGCGATCCAGGCCATTGAGACCATTGTGGCCATGAACCCGCCGAACATGGCCGATTACCAGGACGTGCTGGCCAAATTGAAGGGTTCGTAACGGGCTCGGCCCGTCGCGGTGGGGGGGGAGATCTGGCACCGTGACAGGGAGGCACAGACCGTGAAATGGCATCAAGTAACGCGCGCCATCCAGACCCGCGGCAAAGGCCAGGATCTGTTCACCAAAGCCAGAATATTCGGTAGTCTCCCTTACCCCCCCTTGTAGGGGCGGGCAGAAAGCGAAGACGCCCCAATCGGGGCGTTCTGGTTCATTTTGCTTCCGGAAAACTCGGGACGGTCTGCTTGGGCGCGCCGCCCAGTTTCGGCGGCTTGTGGTGGTTGTCGAGATACTGCTCGAGCAGCGAGGGTGCCTCAGGATGGTCGACGTGCAGGGCGTGGTCGTAGTCCCCGGCCGGGGCAGGCACGTCGAGCTGCCGCGGGCGATGGATGCCAAAAAGCTCCCAGAACCGGCCAAGGGCGACGAGCAGCTCGTAGCGATATTCCTGCATCTTCAGGGATTGCCATTCGACGATGGAGGCCATCGACCCCTGGATACGCGCCTTCTCGCGCACGATGCGGTGGATGGTCTGCGGGTCGCGCTTGCCGATCGGCGAGAGCAGCAGGGCGTTGGCCGCCAGGATCAGGATGCTGAAAGAGATCAGCACCACCCAGCCGCCTTCCGTCCACTTGCCGGCGATTTGGCCGACGAAGACGGCCGCCGCCAGGACCCCGACCGTCCCGGCCAGGCGCGCTCCCCGGGTGCGTTTTGGGCCTGTCTCGGTTGCCAGGATGTGCTTGCGGATGGCAAAGGCCATCACCGTGATGGGCATGAACACGCCCACCCCGTAGTAGGGGATGGCCACTGAGGTCCGGCCGCGCACCAGCAGCATCAGGCCGACGGCGATGATGAAGCCGGCTGTCACCGAGCGGGTGAAGGTCCCTTGCAGGTTGCGGTAGACGACCAGCTCGGGAATCTCGCCGATGGCGACGTCGCGCCAGGCGGTGGCCTGCAGGTCTTGCATGGCGGTCATCGAGGCCGCGGCCAGTAGCAGGACGGCCAGCACCTGGTAGGCCCAGAAGAGGATGATCCCACCGGGGATCTGGTCGAAGCCGATGAAGGCCAGGTTGCCGACCAGCGTGCGGCCCAGCGTGCCGTCGAAGACGTTGAATCGGATGGCAAAGGCGGTCAGCATGAAGGTGGTCAGGCCGCCGTAGAACAGGAAGGAGGTCTGGACGAAGCGCCCGATGCCGGCCTTGCCGCTGTAGAATTCCCATAGCCCTTTGAGTTTCGGAAAGCGCTTCTTGCCCCACTTGACGATCCCGGCGTCCTCGTGGATGACGAACTGGATGCCGTTCGACATGGCTTCCAGGCCGGTCAGGGCGACCATGCCTTTCATGGATGCCGTCAGCATGTGATAGAGCGCCTGCCAGAAACTGGGAGCAGCCTCCAGAGGTTCCGTCATTGGAACGGCTGCGACACCCCGGCCGTTGGCGATCAGCAGGCCGACGACCATGACGATCGTCAGCAGCACGAAGACTCCCAGCAGGGTGAAGACCACCCGGGCGGACTCGCCGCGTCCGCGGATGGTCAGCCAGTAGGTGATGCCTGCCAGCACGGCACCGATCAGAAAGTGCAGCCACCAGTAGCGCCCGTACAGGTTGAGGACCGAGAGCAACTGATCGCCGCCCCCGAGGGAAGAGACCACGATGGTCAGGACGTAGTCCTGGATGAGCACCACGGCCACGATCAGGCTCAGCCCCGGCTTGAGGTAGCGCATCGAGGCGGTGTACGACCCGCCGCCCTCGTTGAAGATGCCCAGCGAATACATGTACAGGGCGCCGAAAGAGATGTTGGCGATGGAGATGGCCCCGGCAGTGAGATAACCGAAATGCTCAAGCCCGTACGGATGCAGGGCATGCAGCATTTCGCCAGTGGCGTAGAAATAGGACGTGAAGTAGTCCACACCGAAGAGGGCCAGGGCGGCCATCAGGCCGATCTGGCCGGCGCCGTGCACGTTGGCGTGCTCCTGCTTCTCGACCGGGGAGGCCTTGAATGCCAGGAAGAAGATGACGATAAGCAATCCAATGGAAAAAATCATGGGGAACCTTTGTGCCATTGATTTTCAGGAATAGACGAATTCACCGGAGAAGAACGGGAGTTCTCTTGATGAACTATCCTGTTAATCGTTCGTTATGAATGCCCGTTGAAGGCATGTTCGATGCTGGCTAATTGCGCCAGCAGGTGCTTGCGCGTGGAGGGGTTGAACCGGAAGTCGTGCCGGACCTGCTTTTCGCTCAGGCGCATGGCTCGCGCGACGAAGGCCGGGACGAAGAGGATGCGCCCGTAGGGGATGACCTCGACCGGGTAGGTGCGCAGGGACAGTTCCTCGTCGTCGAAGAAGGGCAGCGACAGGCGCAGGCCGCGATTCAGCGTCCCGGACGCGGCGCGGCTGCGGATCCGGGCGACGATCTCGCGACTGTAGGCGCGCGCCAGGGCCCGGCCCTGGTTGACCAGTTGTCCAAGCAAACCGGCGCGCTTGCGCTGGTAGGTCTCGTCACTCACCAGGCTGGGGCAGACGGCAGCCGCATCTTGCAGGATGTACACGGCCTTTTGCAGCGAGGCGACGCAGGCCTCGGCTTCCTCGAACGAGTTGACCAGCAACCGGTCCTCCTCGCCGAGGGCGACCCATTGTGGCAGGTAGAAACGCCGGGCCGCATCCACGTACGGGACCTGGCACTGATCCCCGTCTGGGCGGGCCGTTTCCGCCTCGGCGGCCGCGTCGCTCGCGGCGAGCAGGGCCCCGGGCCGGGTCTCGCCGACCGGGATGGAGGGAATATCGTCACTGCTCTCGGGCAGGTAGCGCACATCGCGCCCATCCGGGAGGAGCTGGTAGAGCATGTGACGTCCCAGAGCATACCGCAGCAGGCAGCCGCACGCCGCCAGGGCCGGGTTGAGGCTCTGCTCGAGGCTGTTCAGGCTGTGGACCAGGTGGTCGCGCCGCTCACAGCGGGTGGAGAAGCGGCCTACTGTGCGCTTGCGCCGTGCCACTTCCAGGTCGACCAATTCGCCGCCTTCCAGGGTGATCCGGTTGGGTAGCTGGTAGCGGATCGGCCCGCTGTCCTGGCTCAGGGCGGCGGCGAGGGCTGCGGCCTGCCGGTCGAGGAAATGGCGGGTCAGGGGTGGCTGGGCGTCAAAAAGCCGGGAGTGGGCTTCGTACTCTCTGGCTAACTGGCTGACGGGTCTTTCAAGAGGCATAATCACTCCGATCGTGAAGAAGTATAATGATGCCTCATAAAACGGCGACAAAGAAAAGGGGCAATGCCATAAAGAAAAAATAAAAATCCCCTCCAGCTTTGCAAGGTGGAGGGGATGCCCCGGGGGCGGGAGGACCCCGCCCCGGCGATTTCACAACGCGATTCATTCGTCGACCAGGAAACGGTAACCAATCCCGGGCTCGTTCAGGAGGAAGCGCGGCTGTTCGGGATCATCTTCCAGCTTTTTGCGCAACTGGCGGACGAAGACGCGCAGGTACTCGACGTGGTCGGCGTCGGCTGGGTCCCAGACGTGGGAGAGGATCGTCTGGTGGGTCAGAACGCGCCCGGCGTTGGCGGCCAGGTAGGCCAGCAGCTTGAATTCGGTGGCAGTCAGCTTGACCTCCTCGCCGGCGCGCCGGACGAAGTGCTGGGCCAGGTCGATGACCAGCGGCCCGGCGGTGACGACCGTCTTCTTGTCCACTTGGGCCTGGGCGGCGGCGTGGCGCAGCGCGACACGGATGCGCGCCAGTAGCTCGTCGATGCCAAAGGGTTTGGTCAGGTAGTCGTCGGCGCCGGCATCCAGGGCCTGGACCTTGTCCTGTTCCCCGTCGCGCACCGAGAGGACGATGATCGGGGTGGCGGTCCACTCACGCAGGAGCTGGCAGACGCTCACCCCGTCCATGTCGGGCAGGCTCAGGTCGAGGATGATGGCGTCCGGCTGGCCGGCAGCTGCCAGGGCCAGCCCCTCCTCTCCGGTCGCGGCGGTCGAGACGCGGAACTGGCGGGCGGCCAGGATGGTGCGCAGGGCGCGCAGGATCTGGTGTTCGTCGTCGATGACGAGGATGTGTGGCTGGTTGCTCATTCGCTGGGTATCCTTGGGGCCACCCCCTCGACCTGGACCGGCAGGGTGAAGCGGATGGCGAAGCCGCCCGCCAGGTTCTCGGCCCAGATGCGTCCCTGATGGGCAGCGACGATGCCCTTGCAGATGGACAACCCCAGGCCGGTGCCGGTAATCTGGTCTGCGGCGGTGACGCGGTGGAACTTGTCGAAGATCTTCTCCAGGTCGGATTCGGAGACGGCCGGGCCCTGGTTGTCGACCTGCACCCAGACGGTCGCCTCGTCCTGCGGCCGGGCGGTAATCTTGATGACGCTGCTGGGGGGCGAGTATTTCAGGCTGTTACTGAGCAGGTTGTTGAAGACCTGTTCCATCAGGACGTCGTCCACGTAGACCAGGGGAAGTTCCTCCGGAATATCCAGTTCGATGCGGTGACCCTGGCCGGCCAGGCGCGCCCGCTTGGCAGCCGGGGCGGCGATCTCGGCCAGCACGTTCCAGCGGCGTTTGAGTTGCAGGGCCCCGGCCTCGATGCGCGACATGTTGAGCAGGTTGCCGACCAGCTGGTTGAGGTGGTCGGTCTCCTCTTCAACAGCGGCCAGCAGGTCGCGGCGGGCCTCGGCCTCCCAGGCCACGTCCTCGCTGCGCAGGCTGGTGACGGCGGCCTTGATGGTCGCCAGCGGGGTGCGCAGTTCGTGCGAGACGGAAGAGAGCAGGGCGGATTTTATCCGGTCGCTCTCCTCTAGGACACGCGCCGCCCGTTCGCTGGCTGCCAGGCGGATGCGCTCCAGGGCCAGCACGCCCTGGCTGGCGTAGGTGCGCAGCAGGCGTTCCTCTGCCGGGCTGAACGGCCGACCTGACCGCCACAGGCGGATCTCACCCAGCAGGTGCTGCCGCCCCTGCAGCGAGGCGAGGGCCGTGGGCTGTGTGGGGAGGTTGGTTTCCACCTCGCCCGTCTCCGGCATCCGAATCAGGCCCGGCTGGTTTTCGCTCTCAGTGAACACCTCAACCTGATTGGCCTGGAAGGTCTCCAGGGTATGTTGTGCTAGTTGGGTGAGCAGGTCGGGTTCGCGATGCAATTTGGAAAGGGTCAGGCTGAGTTCGTAGAGACGGGTCGTCTCGTGCTCGCGGGCGCGGGCGGTGGCCAGGCTGGTGGTCATGCGCCCGACCAACTGGCTGATGCTGACGGCCAGCACCAAGAACATGAGCAGGACCAGAATATCCTGTGACTGGTGCACCAGCAGGGTGCCGTAGGGCGGCAGGAAGAAGTAGTTCAGGGAGAAGAAGGCGGCCAGGGCGGCAAGGATACCCGGACCCAGCCCGCCCACCGCCGCGCTGGCCCCGACCGGCAGCAGGTAGAGAAGGGCCACGGTGGCGATCTCCATCCGCTCGCGGATGGCCAGCAGGCCGGCGGTCACGATCGCCGTGCTGACGATCGAGAGCAAGTAGGGCAGGACGCGCTTTTCGTTGGCCAGGAAGGTCCAGATGTGACGCATAACACGATTCTACTGCTTCTTGGCCAAATCCGCGAGACTGTGTGAACCGTCCTCAGACTGGCGATCAGAATAAGGGGCAAAGTGGAACCGATGAAGCCACCAACTTTTTATGTTCCAAACCAGTCATCTGGCAGGCTATCTTATCGGCGCGGAAGCCATAGAGTAAAGCAGTCTTAATGAAGACGCGCTGCCTGTATTGCGGCGGTAGCGCGTGTCGCCCATAGAACAAGTACACCACGATACTTGTTATTAACTAACGATCTGGTGTAAGAAAGGAGGAAACGGATTTTCTCTGCCGCCTGAAGACGGCAGTCCCTGCCCGCTGTTTCTTCTGGAAAAGCAGGTCCCGCAGGACCTGCCCTGGTACCGGCACACCCTCGAAGGCGCCGACGAACCCGCTTCCCACATCCGGGCCATGCTGACCGATGGCAGCCTGACCATCCCGGTCGACGATGGCCGCCTGAGCCTGGGAACCTGGCAGGGAATCTACCTTTTTGAGCACCGCCCTCGACCGCACCAGCGGCAGGTCCACCTGCGCTGCCTGGAACTGTCGATCTGATCAGCGGGACATACACCTGCCTCCGGGGGTGTTGAAAAATACGCCCTGATTGAGTAAGATTGAGGGAGAGGCGCCCCATGATGAACGATGTCTGGTACCACTTCATCACCGGCATGATGGACCTTTTCCTCTGGGGGGGGGAGTTGTTGGGCGAGGAGAACCTGCCCAAACACGGACCGGCGGTCTTCATCGCCAACCATCTGGATGCCATCGGGCCGATCGCGGCGGTCTGTTCGATCCCGCTGCGGCTGTGTCCCTGGATCCACAGTGACATGGTCGATCCGGAACTGGCCCCGGCCTACCTCAATATGGACTTCGTCGAGCGCCAGCTGCACCTCAAGCCGCCGTTCAGCATGCTGGTCTCCCGGGCGCTGGCGAAGATCACCGTGCCGCTGCTGCGCTGGCTGGGCTGCATCCCGGTCTACCAGGGCTACGAGAACATGCCCAGGACCTGGGAGGCCAGCCTGCCGCTCCTGCTGGAGGGCAGATCCCTGCTCATCTTCCCGGAGGACCCGGCGTTGGAACACGATCCATGCACCCACATGTCGGCTTTCCAGAAAGGCTTCGTCCGGCTGGGCGAGATCTACCACGAGCGCAGTGGCCAATGGCTGACCTACTACCCGGTCGCCATCCACGCCTCAGGGGTGGTGATGGTTGGCGAACCGGCCACCCACAATCCGTTTGCTTCGCCGGGTTCCGAACGCCACCGCCTGAAGGACCTGATGGAGACGTCCGTCAAGCGGATGTACCTGCAGAGCGAGGGCGGCGAACTCGCCGGGGTGCTGACACTCCAGCACAAGGGATAATTTCCTGGAATGATGGGAAGATAGAAACAATTCTGCTCAAGTACCTCGTGAAACCGTAAAGGAGTCCTATGTCCCCTGCAAAACGCCTCATCACCGCCGAAGACCTCTACCGCCTCGAGTTGCCCTCCGAGCCGCGCCTTTCGCCCGATGGATGCCAGGTCGTCTACCGGGTCCAGCGCGTCGATCGCAAGACCGAGAAGAAGTACTCCAACCTGTGGCTGGTAGCGGCGGAGGCTGGCCGGCCACGTCAGTTCACCTACGGGGACCAGTCCGACACCTCCCCGCGCTGGTCGCCCGACGGACGCACGATCGCCTTCCTTTCCAACCGGGCCGAGAAGGACAAGCCGCCCCAGGTCTATTTGATCCCCGTCGATGGTGGCGAGGCCCGCCAGCTGACCGCGGTCCAGGGCGAGATCGGCGATCTCAGCTGGTCGCCCGATGGTCGCCGGCTTCTGTGCACCGTCCGCAAGACGGATGCCGAGGTTCTCGAGCGCGAAGCGGATGAGCAGAAGAAGAAACTCGGCGTGGTCGCCCGTCATTACGAACGCCTTTTCTATAAGCTCGACGGCTACGGTTACCTGCCTCATGAACGCACCCATCTCTGGGTCATCGACGCCCGCAGTGGCCGGGCGAAGCAGCTGAGCGACCATCCGCACTGGGATGAGCGCGACCCGGTCTTCTCGCCTGACGGCCGGACGATCGCCTTCGTCTCCAACCGGACCCCCGACCCGGACCTCGACCCCGATGCCGACGACCTGTACCTGATGCCGGCGGCCGGCGGCGCCCCCCGCCGGCTCAAGGCTCCCGAGGGCAGCAAATGGCTGCCGGCTTTCTCGCCGGACGGCAGGTGGCTGGCCTACTACGGCGTCGAGGGCAAGGGGCTGGGCTACAGCTACAAGAACATCTGCCTGTGGGTGGTCCCGCTGGATGGAAAAAGGCCAGCCCGTAACCTGACCGCTGGATACGACTTCCATGCTGCCCCCGATGTGATCAACGACTGCGGCTCGCCCGAGTGGATGCGCCCGGTCTGGTCGAACGACGGGCAGACTCTCTACCTCCCGGCCGCCCTGCACGGCTCGGCCCTGCTGCGGGCGATCGACCTTGACGGGAAAAACCTGCGCGACGTGATCGGAGAGGGAGGGGTGGTGGGCGCCTTCAGTTTTGACCGCGCCCAGAGCAAAGTGGCCTACTTCTACGGCCAGATGACCGACCCCGGCCAGGTCTACGTGCGCGAGCTGTCCGACGGCGGCCGGACCCGGCACCTGACGCGCCACAATCGCGACCTGCTCGACCGCCTGCAGTTGAGCAAGGTCGAGGAGACCTGGTTCAAGGGCCCGGCGGGGAACGAGCTGCAGGGCTGGATCATTTTTCCTCCGGGATTCAACCCGCGCAAGAAGTACCCCTCGATCATGGAAATCCACGGTGGGCCGATCACCCAGTATGGCCAGTTCTTCATGCATGAGTTCTACTGCCTGGCCGCCCAGGGCTACGTGGTCTATTTCTGTAACCCGCGCGGGGGGCGCGGCTACGGTGAAGAGCACGCCCGGGCGATCTGGGGCGCCTGGGGAGGAGCCGATTACGCCGACCTGATGGCCTGGGCCGACACCATGGCTGCCCGGCCCTACATCGACACCCGGCGCATGGGCGTGACCGGCGGCTCCTACGGCGGCTACATGACCGTCTGGATCATCGGTCACACGCAGCGCTTCGCGGCCGCCGTGACCCAGCGCTGCGTCAGCAACCTGGTCAGCGAATGGGGTTCCAGCGACCTGAACTGGACCTTCGAGCAGGAGGTCGAGTCTGGCCCGCCCTTCACCGATATCCACAAGTGGTGGCAGATGTCACCCATTGCCCACATTGGCAATGCCAGGACCCCTACCCTGGTGATCCACAGTGAGAACGACCTGCGCTGTCCGATCGAGCAGGGCGAACAAGTCTTCGTGGCCCTCAAGCGGCTGGGAGTCGAGACCGAGTTCGTGCGCTTCCCCGATGAGCCTCATGGCCTGTCGCGCATTGGCCGCACCGACCGGCGCATCGTCCGGCTCAAGCACATCGCCCGCTGGTTCGACAAGTTCCTCAAGTAGGCCGAGATCAGGAGATCACAGGCGGAAGCCAGACAGGTCCGCGCGGACCTGTCTGGCTTCGCGGATTCACCTGCAGGGTGTTGAACGTGCGGCTCCCTGGCACTGGCTGCCCGTTCCCTCGGCAGCCAGAGAAAAATGCGGATTTCACCCCGGGAACAGCCCCACACAAGGCTCCGCATGCAAAGCGCATGACCGGTGATCCTCTCCAAGGAAACAGGTTGAAGAAGACCATCAAGTTCCCAGGAAGACAGATAAATCGCATTGTTCCCGAAGGGGCTGCAATGCAAGGCTCCGCAGCCCAGCACGGCCAGGCGCAGGGACTCGCCTTCCATCCGATCCACCGGCGGCTGGCGGCGCTGCGTTCCTTCGATCCCTTCCCGGCCATCAAATCCGAGGCCGCGCCGCCTACCCCGGTGCAGTGTTGCCGCGGATCGGTGGATTGACGGGCGAGGATCGATACCTGCTGCGTGGTCTGCGCGCGGTTTGGCAATGTGTGGCCAGCCTGTCAGGATCAGCCGTCCCACCTTTCCCACCCCCCCTCTTCCGGGCTGCCTGCGATGTGGATAATCACCGGCTCATCCAACCGGCTCATAATCCTTGACACCCGTTCCTATCCGTGATAACCTAGCGCGCTAGAACGCCCGGCTCAACCACAGGTTGGCGGGCCGGGCGAAAAAATTTCAAAGCAGGAGTAAGGCAAGATGTCAGAAGATCGCTACGTTGGTACTGTCAAATGGTTCAATGCCACGAAAGGCTACGGTTTCATTGGCCGCGAGGAAGGGGAAGACGTTTTCGTCCACTTCTCCGCCCTGCAGATGGAAGGATACAAGAAGCTGGAGCAAGACCAGAGGGTTGAGTTCTCGGTCGAGCAGGGCCCCAAGGGCCTGCAGGCCGCGAACGTCGTCCTTGTGGATTGATCTCATCGCCGCACAACCGGACCGGGCTCCTGAACAGGAGCCCGGTTTCGTTGTGTGCCCAGCATGGGCGTTGGCTGACGGGGGAAAGACCCTGATGGAGGCTGAATGCGCCAACCATTAGCCAGGTGCAAGGTTCCTTCTTCGCAATATACAACAGAGGCTGTCTGGAGTTGGTTGCCAGACAGCCTCTGTCCGTCGCTCGTTCGTCAATCCTGGGAAAAACAGGACAGTGAAAGATCAAGCATGCGGGAGGGCTTACCGATCCCAGAGAAATTACGGGCGGTTGCCGCCGCCGTTGCCGCTGCCCCCCCGTCCCGGGGTCCGGCTCGGATTGGGACCGGGGGTCTCGGTGAGGTTCCCAGAGCCGCTGCCAGAGCCGCTGCCAGAGCCACTGCCAGAGCCGCTGCCAGAGCCACTGCCTGCACCGTCACCATTTCCATTCCCACTGCCACCGGGCTCGGGGGTTCCCAGCAGGTCGTTGTTGCCGCTGCCGGCGCCGTTGCCGCCTGTACCGGGCTCTTCGTTCGGCCCGCCGGTATTTTCCTGGCGCATGGTGGCCCGGAAGCCCTGCGGATCGGCCAGGCCGGTGTCCACCAGGCGCAGGCGCTCCTGCAGCATGCTGTGGGTCTGCAGCATGACCTGGTCGCCCTCGCCGGCGGCCTGAAGCTGGGCCATGACCTGTTCCTGGGTCTGCAGCTGGGTCTGGATCTGCTGCAGGGCACCCGGCATGGTGGTATCGTCCATTTCAGCGGCGACCTGCAGGGCCTGGTCGACATGCTGCTCGAGGCGCAGTTCCACTTCGCCGGGGACCTCCTGGCCCTGGTTGACCAGGGCGATCATCTCCACGACCCGGGTCCCGGTCAGCTGCATGAGCATGTTGACCTCTTCAGCCGGGTCGGTGTTGAACCATAACTGGACGTCCTCGCTGGCGGTCTTAACTGGGTAAAGGGCCTGGCCAGGCAGGTCGTCCTGCGCGGCGTAGACGGTCGCTCCGCCGCCGCCGGCCAGCAGGGTGAATACGGTCAGGATGACACCAATCGTTTTCATTGCAAATCTCTCCTTTGGAATGGGTTGCCATCCTTTATGACGCCGTTTGGGGGCCGCAGATACGGGGGCGAGCGCTGCAGCCTGGGCCAGGAAGTGCGCCCGCCCGCGGTTGGCCGCCTGCGGGTCGCGCCGCGGGACGCGTGTGAGCTCCTCCAGGGCTGATTTCAGTTTGGGGTCGATCGGGTCATTCATATTAAGTCCTCGTCTTTCAACAGCCGCTGCAGGTGGGCCAGGGCGCGGTGCTGGAGTGATTTGACCGCTCCGACTGGCCTGGCAAGGACCCGGGCGATGGCTTCGTTCTCCCAGCCCTCCAGGTATTTCAGGGAAATGACCTGCTGCTGGTCGGGGGTCAGTTCCTGGAGCGCCTGGCGCAGGTGGCCCTGGCGCAGATGTCGGCGGGCGGCCTCCTCCGGGGTCTCCTCCTGGCCGGGGAGGTCGTCGTCCAAAGCGAGCGGCGCGGGCGGCTGGCGGCGGTAGTGGTCGACGATCCAGTTGTGGGCCGTCCGGTACAGGTAGGCCTGCAGGTGGTCGCGCGGGCCGCGTTCGTGGCGCAGGGCCTGCAGGAGGCGGCTGAAGGTCTCGGCGACGCACTCCTCGGCCAGTTCCGGATCGCCAAGGCGGCGCAGGGCATAGCGGTAGAGCGCCGGGCTGTAGCGGTCGTAAGCCTCGGCCAGGGCCGGGCGGTCGAAACGGCGGGCGCGCTGCAGGAGTTCGTTTTCCGGGAGCAATTGCGTTTCCATATAGTAAGACGGGCTTGTGCGGGCCGGGATACGGGTTGTTCGCTACGATCATTGTAAAGCAATTTCGCAAATTGGGGTATCTTCAAGCCGTATCTGCGGCCGGGTGCTGGCGTCATATCAAGTACAAGGAGAGCGAAAAATGAAAAAGACACTTGTTTTAATGGTTACCCTGGTTCTCGTTTTTGCCCTCGCCACCCCGGTCCTGGCCGGCGGGAAGGGCCCTGGGACGGGTTCGGGCGGCCAGGGCAGCGGGCAGGGCCAGCAGGACACGCGCGGCACCTTCGCCATCACCGGGACGATCACGGCCATCGGGGCCAACACGGTCACGGTCCAGGTCTACCGGGGCAACACCCTGGTCCAGCCCTTTCTTGGCACCCCGGTGACGGTCACCGTCAGCTCTGCCACCCGCTACCTCTTCAAGAGCAGCACCAGCGCGACGGCCACGGCGATCACCTTCGCCGACCTGCGGGTGGGAAACCCGGTTAGCGTCAATGGGACGGTGGCGAACGACATCTGGACGGCGACCCGCATCACGGTCGGGGCCAGCCTGAGCTGCCTGCCGTAAAGGTCATCTTCTTCCCCTAACAAGAAACAGGCTCATCCGGGCCTGTTTCTTGTTAGGCGGATCTGCCGAACCTTTCACGACCGGATCGGGGTTTGCGGCCAACCTGTGCGCACCCTTCGCGAGCCTTTCAACCGGGCCGATGCCCGGGTCCAAAAGCAGGGATGAGCAGCTGCTCACCCCTGCCGCGGTCCTGGGAGTTGGGGATCAAGAGGGCGGAGTCTCTGGCGTGGGAACGGCCCCCGGCTGGCGGTTCTGCTCGATGTTCATGATCGCGGGGATGAACAGAGCGGCCATCGCCATCAGGACGCAAACCGTCCCGCCGAAGATGTACCAGACCCGGACCCCCAGCAGGTCGGCGACCGGACCGGCGATCAACAGGCTGAGCGGCATCATGGCGGTCGCCCCGGCCCCGATCAGCGAGAAGACCCGGCCCTGCATGTCCGGTGCCACTGCTGACTGGAAGATGGCGTGCAGCGGGCCGTTGGCAAGCACCTGGGTGAAGCCGATCAGGAAATTGGCCGCCAGCAGCAGGGTGAAGAATCCGGCTGGCGCCAGGCCGGTGAGCACCACCCCGCTCCCGATCCCGATCACACCGATCATGGAGGTCAGGATACGGCGCTTGAACCCGCCCCAGGCGCTCAGGGTCAGGCCGCCCAGGATGATGCCGATCCCGAAGACCGACTCGACCCAGGCCAGTTCCTGGGCCCCGCCGCTGAATTCCTGGATCACCACCAGCGGCAGCAGCGCTGAACTCGGGCTGAGCAGGAAGTTGAGCGCCATGGCCAGCAGGATGATCCCGAACAGGCCCGGCCAGCGGACCACGTAGCGGAAGCCCTCGATCAGGTCGTGCCAGTAGGAAGTCCTGGTGGCGCTGCCGTTGGCCTGGGCCAGCTGGCGCGGCGGCTGGGGGATCCCGATGAAGAACAACGGGAAGATGGCCAGCAGGGCGGTGCCGATGTCGATCAACAGGATGTTCTGGATCGGCATCAGGGCGATCAACAGGGCGCCCAGCGGCGGGGCGAAGATGGTCACCAGCCCCTGGAGCAGTTGATTGGCGCCTGCCACCCTTGTCAGGTGTTTGTCGGGGACCATCAGGGAGGTGGAGGCCGACATGGCCGGGTGGTGGAAGGCTCCGCCCAGCGAGCGGGCCAGCGAGATGGCGTAGATGTGCCAGATCTGGATCTGGCCCGTGGCGAACAGCACGAACAGGACGGCTGTTGCCAGGGCGATCGTCGAGTCGGCCACGATCATGATCAGACGTCGGTTCCAGCGGTCGACCAGCGCGCCGACGAACGGTCCGAGGACGATCTGCGGCAGCAGGGCTACCAGCGAGACGGTTGCCAGGATGGTGGCCGAGCCGGTTTCGATGGTCAGCCACCAGATCAGGGCGAACTGGACCAGGGCGCTGCCGACCAGCGAGATGGCCTGGCCGCTCCAGATGGTGAAGAACCTGGCAGCCCAGCCGGGCGGGAGGGGGGTGGGGGATTCGTTTTTCATGAGGATTAGTAGGCTCCGCGAAGAGGTGTTTTTTCCTGCCCGGGCAGGATACCTGGCGGCGGGCAGAAGGTCATCATCAAGATTGGGGATTCAACCGGCTACTTCATCCGGTCGGCCAGGACGGCCTTGATCTCGTCGCTGGCCTGGAAGACACCCCGTACCTGGACCGCTTCGACCACCTCGGCGGCCAGTTCGACGGGGATGTCGTCGTTCAGGACCAGCATGCCGATCACGGTGAACTTGATCTTGTCGCCTCTGGTCTTCAGACGCTCGAGGTCCTTGCGGTTGTATCCAAATATGCCGATCCCGTAGGAATGTCGCGTCACCGACTGCTGGATCTCCAGATGGTGCTTGTCGAGCAGGTTGCGGATGGCGGTGCGGATGAAGTCGGTACGGTTGGAGTAGACCCCCTCCTGCACCAGCAGGTCGACCTTGCCCAGGTCGACGGCATTCATGTTGATGGTGATCTTTTCGCTTTCAGGCATGTCTCGCTCCTTTCAGTTGCCAGTCGTTCCAAGGTATTCCAGGACCTGCTCGACCTCGACCTGCCAGAGGGTGCTGGCCATGTAGGGCTGGAAGCCCAGTTCGGTGTTGATCTTCAGCATGGCGGCGTTCGAGTCGGCGTTCTGGGTGCGCACATATTTGATCTGCGGGTGGTCCTGCAGGACCTTGTCGAGCATGGCGGCCTTGAGCCAGCGGCCCAGCCCCTTGTTGCGGAACTCGGGAAAGATGCCGGTCATGTCCTGGCGCAGGACTTCCGGGCGGTTGGGGTTCCAGACGGTTTCGGTGTAGCCGGCGAACCTGCCGGTCGCGGTTTCGACCACGTAGAAGGTCCAGCGCTGGCTGCCGCGGGCGAAGAGGTTTTGCTCCATCTGGCGCAGCTGCTCGGGTGTCATGTGCATATCCTCGATCTCGAGGTCGCCCAGAGGCTGCTGGTTGGTCAGATCGAAGAGCTGGGCCACCGCGGCGAGGTGTTCCTCGGGATAGGGGCCATCCCACAGGCCGAGTTCGAAGCCGCTGGCGCGTTGACGCGCCCGGTCGATCCACTGCCGGACCAGGCCGCGGTCCAGATCGGCGATCTCCAGCTGGTTGACATGGCCCTCCAGGCCTTTTTGGGCCCCCAGGCGCTGCATGAAGGCTTCTCCCCCCGGGATGCGGTCGACGGTCTCGGTGAACAGCAGGCGGCGCTCCTCGGCCTGCGCCGCCTCGACGATCAGGCCCAGAAGCTGGCGGCCCAGGCCCTGCCGGCGGTATCCGGGCAGGACGCTGATATCGCATGGGGCCATGTGACGGTTCTCCTCCAGATCCATGAAATTGACATTGGCCGCTGCGACGGCCTCCCCGTCTGCCTCCCAGGCGATCCAGGCCTGCACGTCGACGAAGGGCGGCAGGCTGTGGAAGTTCTGGATGGATTCCTCGAGCGGGATGGGTGGGTCATCAGGCAGCCGTTCGGCCCGCAGGCGGTTGGTGTGGCGGTTCAGGGCGGCGTACTCGGCCTGGCTGGCCTGTTTCAGGTTGATCGGAAGGATTTCTATTGTGGACATAGAGCTCTCCTTTCCATCCATGTGGATGGTAAATAGATGGTATGGGGAGTATTGTACCCGGAATCCGTCCGCTGTCAAGAGGAAAACATCCCACAACCATCCATATGGATGGTTGTGGGAATGCTGGTCAGGCGGCGAAACGTGCGCTGAGAAAATGCCGCCAAGGCAGGCCTGCTTGCGTCCTCCAGCGGTGTATAATACAACCGCTTGCGCCCTTGCTGTGTGCGTGAGCGCAAGATTTGCGGCTTAATTTCTGCCTGCTCTCCCCGGTTGAAGTTTCTGTCTGGCTACCAGCTGACCTCCAACCACACGACAGAGAAAGGGGAAGACCAGATCGTTTCCGTTGGGATTGGCGTGGATCCCGGTGGTTCGCGCGGCTTCCGTTCAGGCTGGTGTCTTCCTTCGTTTCACGGACGACGGTCTCGGTTGGAAGCTTACCCTGCTCAACTCCTCCGCCGGGCAGCTGCCAGAGAGCCTGATCGCGGTGCAGGCGGAGTTGTTCATTGAAGATCACGGCATAGGGCCGAGGGTGAATCTGCTGCCCGCCGATATCGTCCTTGATGAATCTTCCGATGCCCGCCGAACGCCGTTCCCAGGCCGTTCGTCGACGCCTACCTTCGCCAGAATCCGCCATGCGCCGGGCCTGGGAAGAGAGTGGTTACCACATGGATCTTTCGTCCAAAGGAGTACCGATGCTTGCCTGGATCAATATTGCCATCTTGCTTTTTGCCTCGATCCTGTTCCTGTTCTTCTATGTGCGCAGCGTCAGCCCGGCGGGGCGCGCCCAGCTGGTCGGTCCGGGCACCTATCGACACTGTTTCTACGAGCGCCTGGTCGCCGGGGGATTCGAATTCCTCATCACCGTCAATTTTGTCCTGTACTACTTCTTCCCGCTTGAGACGCCCCTGCCGGTGCGCTTCCCCTGGGACTGGTGGGGCTCGCTGGTCATCGCCCTGGCGATCGGAATCCCGGCTGCGATCTTGATGGTTGTCGGGTTGCTGCATGCCGGGGAGGAGGCCATGTACCCGAAGGAGGAACATACGCTGTACGGCGGGATCTATGCCAGGATCCGCCATCCGCAGGCGGTCGGGGAGGTCTTCCTCTTCCCGGTGCTCGCCATCCTGCTGCATTCGCCGTTCCTGCTTCTCTTTTCGCTGATCTACTTCCCGATCTTTCTCATCATGTGTTACGCCGAGGAGCAGGACTTGCTGCTGCGCTATGGCGACTCCTACGCAGAATACTGCCGCCGCACCGGGGCCTTCTGGCCGAAACGGGAGGTGGCCGATGCCTGAAAAGATCCGTGACATGCGGCCGCCGCGCGGGCTGGCCCGGCTGGCCTTCCGTCTCCCGATCTGGTTCTACCGCCTGGGGCTGGGTGGCCTGCTCGGGACCCGCTTCCTGCTGCTGACCCACACCGGGCGCCGGTCCGGGCTGCCGCGTCGAACCGTGCTGGAGGTCGTCCGCTGTGACCGGGAGACGAATACCTTCGTTGTGGCAGCGGGCTTCGGTCCGGGGTCCGACTGGTATCGCAACGTGGGCAAGGAGCCGCGCGTGACCGTCCGCTGCGGGAGGCAGACCTGGAAAATGGTTGCCACCTTCCTGACTCCAGCCCAGGCCGGTGAAGAACTGGTCGACTATGCCCACCGTCATCCGATTGCATTGGGCGAACTGGCCCGTTTCATGGGCTACCGCCTGGATGGGAGCGCGGCAGACGTGCGGGCCCTGGGGGAACTGCTTCCCATGATTGCATTGCACCCGGAAATCAAGAAATGAATGCAATCAGGAGTTCCCGCGGCTCGGGAGCTTATTTCAGCAGCGTTTCGAGCATATTCGTCGAGCCGATCAGGCGTTCACTCATCAGTTGGGCGATGAATTTGTGCAGGGCGGCGGCCAGGTCAGGGTGTTCCCTTTCCATCACGCTCATTTTTTCATTGGACAGGAAGTAGATCTGGCTGGGTTGGTCGGTGGTCACCGAGGCAGTAGCCGGCTGGCCGGCATACAGGCTGATCTCGCCAACGATCGTTCCGGCGCTCATCTTGCGCAGGCGGGTGCTCCTGCCGTCGCCCATCTGCAGGACGGCTTCGACTCCGCCGGTTTCGATGAAGAACAGCCCGCTGGCAGGGCTGCCCTGCTCGATCAGCAGCTGTCCGCTGGGAGCATCGATGATCTCGCAGTAGCCAATCAGCTGTTTGGGACCCGCGGCAGCTGGCAGGCTGGCTTCCAACTGCTGAAGAATGGTCTTGAGCTTCGCGCTCAGGCCAACGGCTTCGATGTTGGCGATGATCTGTTCCTCGCACCAGGCCATGCCGTGGTTCAGATCTTCGAAAACGTGCCACAGGCCCGCCTCAGCCTGGGTGAGCACGTCCTTCTCCAGTTTTTTATGGATAGCAGGGGTGAGATGGGTGAAGAGCAGGGTGATCTGTTCGGCCTGCGCCAGTTGCTTCATTTTGTTGAAACTCAGGATCGCCGAAGCGTCCAGGCCGCTCACCTGGCGGAAGTCGAGCAGCAGGAACTGCAGGGCCTGCCGGCGAGGGTCGCTCACCCGCTGGCGGACCTGGTGGAGCAGCTGGTTGGCGGTGCCAAAGAAGAGGAAGCCCTGCAGCTGCAGGACATGGATCAGCTCGCCTTTCTTATGCAGGATCTGGTTGTAGAGCTTGGGCCGATCCACATTGCTGCGGAAGCTCTCGCCGGAGAAGGCATGCTTGACCACGCCGGCGCGGCTGTAGTCGAGTACGAAGAGCCCCATGGCAACCAGGATCCCCAGTCCCACTCCCTGCAGCACGCCGAACAGGTTCATGGAGACCAGGATCAGGATCACGATGGCGTATTCGCCGTGCGACAGCTTGAACCAGGAGTCGTAGACCCACTCGACCAGGAACGACAGCCCCAGGAAGAGCAACAACCCGCCGATCACCGGCTTGGGCAGCAGCGACAGGATCGGCCCGCCGAAGAACAGGGCCAGCCCGCACAGGCTGGCTGAAATGACGCCGAAGAGGCGGGTGTCAGCCTTGAGCCGGTAACCGAGAGCCGACAGGCTGAGGGTCTGGTAGCCGGGTATGCCACCGCCGAGAGCAGCCAGCAGGTTGGCCAGGCCTGAAGAGCGCAGTTCGTGGTCGAGGTCCATATCCTGACGGGCGGTCAGTTCCAACCCGCTGGCGTTGAGAAGCAGCGAGACCGCGCTGACCAGCAGCACCGTGCTGATGCCGGCAGCGTTGCCCAGGATGGCCCGCCAGTCGACCAGCCTCAGGTCGGCGAGGGGCAGCGGGCGCCAGAGGGCGCCCTGCGGAAAGGGTCCCAGCAGCCAGCCGGCGGACTTGGCCGCCTCGAGCGAGATGCCTGCCCCCCACAGGATGCCGTAGAACACCAGGCTGGCAGCCAGCAGCAGGCCAGGGATGATCAGGAAATGGCTGGTCCGCCGGGTGACGGCGTAGAGGAGCACGGCGAAGACCAGTCCCGGCAGCCAGCGGGCAGTCACCTCCGGCTGGAACAGGTGCCCAAGCCCGGCCGGCGTCAAGGAAGCGCCGGCCATCACGCCGACGGCTCCGTTGATCAGCACCCAGCCGGTGCCGGCCAGGAATCCGCCGATCACCGGGTAGGGGATGTAGCGGATCAACCCGCCCAGGCGGAAGACCCCCATCAAGAGGAACCCGGCGCCGGTGACCAGCGAGGCGATCGAAATGACCGCCACGACGGTGATGTATTTTTCTTCGGCGGAAGCGGTGCCGGGCAGGAGGGCGGTGAGCGACGCCGCAATCAGGGCCAGGATCGCCGCCGGGATGTCCTGCCCGACGCTGACCATCCCGCGGAAGGAACTGGTCAGGGCCACAACCACGCCAACCACGCAGGAGCTGAACAGGGTGATGCCGATGCCGTGCGAGACGAAGGCAGACAGGTCGCCGGTAAAGATCAACGCGGCCAGCGAGATCTCGACCATGATCGTGATGATGCCCGAGATCAGCCCGGCGATCAGGCTGGGAAGGAGCCGCCTGGGGTGAAATTCACCGGCCAGATTTTGAAAAAAAAGTCGTGTCATAACGCCCATCCTCCCAAAAGAGCTGATCTTGCCTCTATACTATTACCAAAATTCGGAACACGCAAGTTGCTATTGGGCCTGAACCAGGCCCCCCGTGTCTGGCTGTCTCAGGGAATTGGGCGGAGCGTCGTTCGCTCCGGGGCCAGGGACCGGGTAAGGTTGACAAAATCACGGTTTGGGATAAAATACAAGCCGCACGCCGAAGTGGCGGAATTGGCAGACGCGCTAGGTTCAGGGCTTAGTGGCCGCAAGGTCGTGAGGGTTCAAGTCCCTCCTTCGGCACAGGACCCGCTTTCAAGCGGGTCTTTGATTTTCCCCCCAGCTTGTCAAACGCACAAACTCAGTGTAAGATAGAAATTAATGAACCGCGCGCGTTTCGGCTGGAAGAACGTCCTGGTTGTCGTCGGGCTGGTCCTGCTGGTCATGTTGATGATGAATTTCAACCGCCGCATGGCCGAATACGATGCCCTCGATCGGCAGCGGGCGACCGTGCGCGGCGAGGGGACGGCGATCATGCAGACCCAGGTGGCTTTGATGACCGCCGTGTCCTACGCTTCCTCGACCGAGGCGGTCGAGGAATGGGCCTATGTCGAAGGCCGCTGGGTGCGCCCGGGGGAGGAACCGGTGGTCCCGATCCCGGCGGAGAACGTCACCCCGACCCCGGCTCCGCCGCCGACCCAGGTCGTGAGCGATGTGCCCAACTGGCAGATCTGGTGGGAATTATTCTTCAGCGATCCCTGAAAAAGGATCCCCCGCAGTGGGGGATTCAATTTTTTCTGTGAGGATGGTCGTCGCTCACCACGACGCAATCTCCCCGCTCTTTGGCGATGTGTTCAGCGCGATTGGCGCTGTCGATCAGTGCCAGGATGTCGACCATCTCGGGACCATACTGGGCGACCCCGATGGAAATGGTGATGCCGAGTTCCCCGTGCTCTGTCCTCGTCTTCAGGGCCGCGATCTTCTCGCACAGCCGCCAGGCGGATTTGGCGGCGTTGGTCAGGTTGGCTTCGGGGAGCAGGATGACGAACTCGTCCCCCCCGTACCGGGTCAGGACATCCACGGAACGCAGCAGCGCGCGGCACTCCTGGGCAACGGACTGCAGGACCAGGTTGCCGGTGGCGTGACTGTAGCGGTTGTTGAATGTATTGAAATCATCAATGTCGATGAACATGGCCGACAGCGGCCGGTTGAACCGCCGGGTCCGTTCCACTTCCCGGGCGCCGAGCTCGAGCAGGCCGCGGTAATTGTAGATGCCGGTCAATTCATCGACGATCGCCAGCCGCTGGACCTCGGCATATAAGCGGGCGTTCTCGATCGCGATCGCCGCCTGCACGGCGATATTCTCCAGCAGGTGGATCTGGTCCTCGCTGTAGGCTTCGGGTTGATAGGATTGGACCGACATCACGCCGGAGACCTTCTCACGCAGAAGCAGCGGCAGCCCCAGATAGGAGCGCACCGGGACGCCGCCGAAATGGTTGGGGGGCGGCAGGGGATCCGGAAGCTTCTGGGTCGTGTCGCTTACGTACACGGTCTGGTTCGATACGAGCACATGGCCGGTCAGGGTCGGTTGGGAGCGCAGGTCGACCATCTGGCTGGCCTGGTAATCGCCCTCATAAAAAACCGGGATCTGCACGATCCCCGCTTTCTCGTCGTACAAACCCACATAGAACACGTCCGCGGGAGCCACCTGCTGGCACTGCTGGTGCAGGGTCCGCAGGACGTGGTCCAGGTTCAGGCCGGAGGTGATCGCGGCGTTGATCTGGTTGAGGATGTCCAGGTGTTCCGCCCGGCGGTGCGTTTCGTCCATCAGGCGGGCTTTCTCGATGGCGATCACCGCCTGGTCAGCGAACAGGCTGGCCAGGCGGATTTCCTCGGGCGTAAAGATGCCAGCCTTTTCTTCGTCGACCAGGCTGATCACCCCGATGACCTTCTCGCCGGCGATCAACGGGATGGCCAGGATGCGCTCCCCGCGGAGATTCTTCTCTTCGGGTGTGCCTGGCTCCCACAGGCTGGTGTCGTCGGCCATGGTAATCTGTCCGGTCTGGGCGGCCTGTCCGACGTATCCTTCTCCGAGGCGGATCTCGCGGTTCTGGGGAACCGTGTCCGACTTCCGCTGATAGCGGATGGTCAGTTCGAGGGATCTACCGTCCGGGCGGAGCAGGTATAAGCTGCCGGATGTCGATTCGACCAGGCTGGTGGCCCGTTCGACGATGGCCTGCAGGAGGGTGTTCAAGTCGGGTTGCGAGTTGATCTCCAGGGTCGTTTCGTTCAGGGCCACCAGTTCGCGGGCATAGCGTTCCAGTTTATTCTGGATTTCACGGTGCTCGGTGACGTCGCGCAGGACCATGATCCGTCCGACGAAATCCTTCTTGTGGACGTAAATGGGGGTCAGGCGGATGTCGAAATAGCGCAGCGCGCCATCGGCCAGGAAGGTCTCCGTGCGTCGCGGGACCGTGTCGCCGCGGTGGGTGATCAGGCGGGAGAATGCCGGCAGGGCCCGGGAGGCATTCTGTCCGAGGTTTTTTTTGCTCAGGCCGAGCAATTGCTGGGCGGTCGGGTTGATATCCACGATCCGATCCTCGGTGTCGAGCACCAGGACGCCGTCGGCCATGTTTTCGACCAGGAGGTCGCGCGCCACCGGCAGCAGGACGAATGATTCGAACCTCGAGATCCCATAGGCGATGATCCCACCCGATATGGCCAGGGTGATCGGATGGAGGTTGAGATGGTTGTAGAACCCCTGATCGAAGATCGTCACGACGATGCTGGTAAATGGCAGAACGGCCGCGCACATGATCGTCAGCATCTGGTTGCGGTAATGAGCCGGGTAGCGGGCGGCCGCGCTGATCAGGATGGCGCTTCCTCCGGCAACCAGGAGATAGGCGTAGGTGGTGAAGATCCAGAACCAGGGTCCGTGTTGATACTCCAGCAGGTTGTTCCCGATCGGGATGTAATCCGTCCAGTGCAGATGGTGGTGTTCGTTGGTGGCCACGATCCCCAGGGTCAGGATGGGGATGACCCACAGGCCGATCCGCATCCAGCGGTTCAACCAGTGCTCGCGGCGAGTATAGGCGATGGAGAACAGGAAAAAGAGGGGCGGCGTGGCAACGGTGCCCAGATATTCCAGCTTGGCGAGGATGATCTTGTGCGGAATAGCGACCAGGGAATATTCGATCGCCAGGCCCAGCGACCATGCCGTCACCGCCAGCAGCATGAACACGAGCAGCAATCGGCCGGAGGCTGTTCTGCGCCGGAACACCAGAATTGCCCCCAGAGCAGCCAGGATTGCATTCAGGGTCGTAATAACGCTAAAAGCCGTCAATTGCATGGTGAAGTGGTTTTACTTGCAGACCGGTAGGGAGCCAATCGCGCATTGAGATTGGTGTGATTATCTAGCAGTATAGCATATATGCTGTCTGCCTTCTATAGACAGGACGGATGCCACTAGAGCATTTCTTGCCGGATATGCTACAAATAAAAAAAACGGGAGGCACGATGTTCCAAACCTTTGCCCAGGCAGGCGAGTATGTGGAGAAGAACGGCGTCGAAATGATCGACCTGAAGTTCTGCGACCTGTGGGGGCGCTGGCACCACCTGACCATCCCCTCCAGCCAGTTCCTGCCGGACCTGATGGAGCAAGGCATCGGCTTCGACGGTTCGGCCGTCGGGCTGAAATCGATCAAGGCGGGCGACATGATCCTGGTCCCGGAACTGGGCACCGGCTTCCTCGACCCGTTCTGGGACACGCCGACCCTGTCCTTCATCTGCACCACCCTGGAGGCCGATACGCACGCCATCTTCGAGAACGACCCGCGCAATGTGGCGATCCGCGCCGAGGCTTACCTCCAGACGACCGGCATCGCCGACGAGAGCCGCTGGGGTCCGGAGTTCGAATTCTACATTTTCGACAGCGTATCCTACGAATACGGAGTCAACCGGGCCAGTTACACCATCTCCAGCCAGGAGGCCGACTGGAACAGTGCCCAGGGCGGGCACGGGCACTACATCCCGCTCCACGGTGGATATCACGCCATCCCCCCCAAGGACCAGCTCTACAAGATCCGCACCGAGATGGTCCGCCTGCTCGAGAAGATGGGCGTGCCGGTCAAATACCACCATCACGAGGTCGGCGGGCCGGGCCAGTCGGAGATCGAGACCCCGATGATGGGTCTGCTCCAGTCCGGGGATGCCACGCTGATGATCAAGTATGTCACCAAGATGACCGCCCACGCCCGCGGCCAGACGGTGACCTTCATGCCCAAGCCGCTCTTCGGCGAGGCCGGCTCGGGGATGCATTTCCACCAGCACCTGTTCAAGCAGGGCCAGAACGTGTTCTACGATGCGAACGGGTATGGCTGCCTGTCACAGGAGGGCCTGTATTACATCGGCGGCCTGCTCCAGCACGGCCCGGCCCTGCTGGCGATCACCAATCCCAGCACCAATTCCTACCGCCGCCTGGTGCCCGGCTATGAGGCCCCGGTCAATGCCTTTTTCTCGCTCGGCAACCGCAGCGCAGCGGTGCGCATCCCCAAGTACGCCAATACGCCCGAGACGGCCCGCATGGAGTTCCGTCCGCCGGATGCCACCTGCAATGTCTACCTGGCTCTGGCGGCCATGCTGATGGCTGGTTTGGATGGGATCCGCAACCGGATCGACCCGACCGAGGCCGGTTTTGGTCCGATTGACCAGAATATCTTCGCCTGGACCGATGCGCAGCGGGCCGAGATCAAATCCCTGCCCTCGTCGCTCAATGAGGCCCTGCGGGCGCTGGAGGCCGATCACGACTTCCTGACCACCGGGGAGGTCTTCCATGAGGAGATGATCGCCCAGTGGATCCACTACAAGCGCGAACAGGAGTACTTCGCCGTGCGCAACCGTCCACACCCTTACGAGATGAGCCTGTATTTTGACGCCTGAACTGGCTCGTTGTTTTTCGCCGCTTGTGCTTGGATTTTTTTGCCATAAGCAGTACAATGGCAATATCTTTTTTTGGGATGGTTCCGATGCGTCGTTTTTCTTCCCTGATCCTGTTCTTGCTGCTCCTCAGCCTGCCGGCTGCCTGCGCCGCGCCTCCGGACCTGGGACCCGGTTCCTCGCTCTCCCTGGCCTCCTTCGCCGAGAACGGCGTCCAGGTCGAGATCACCCTCGAGGTGGATGCCCATCGGGCGGCCTGGCTGGCGGCCACCTACACCCCTCTGGAATCCGGCTGGCACGTCTATGCCATGGATACCCTCCCCGAAGGGGCGGGGCGTCCGACCCTGCTCGAACTGCCGCCGGGCGCGCGCCTGCAGGCTCTCGGCGGCTTGAGCGCCAGCCAGGCGCCGATACCGCTGGTCGACAGCGAAGATGATCTGTGGATCTATCCCGACGGTCCGGTGACCTTGCGCCTGCCGGTCGCTCTGCCGGAAGGGAGCGCCTGGGTCGAAGACCAGGTCTCGGTCACCTATATGGCCTGCAACGGCCGGACCTGTCGTCAGCCGGTGATGGGCAGACTCGTCAGCGTCCGCCTGCCCGGCGCAGACCTGCTCGCCAATCCATGACCATGAGAGGAAGAAGCGTAGTGTTCCGTAGAGCCCTTTACCTGTGCTTATTAAGCGGGGCGCTGCTGGCCTGCACCCTGGGTACAGCCCCCATCCAGATCCTGCCGACCCTTGCGCCCGGGGCGGGGGATTCGCAATCTTCCCCCACCCCTACCAAGGACAACACCCCTCCGGCGACGCTGGGCACCCGCACCCCGGCTCCTAGCCGGACCCCCACCCGGACCCGCGACCCGGCCGGCCCCAATACCACGGTCCTGGACCTGCGCCGCTCGGACGGTCCGCTCATGGACCAGCTGGCGACCCATGCCCGCCTGGCAGAGGACCTTGGCCAGCGACCGATCCTGTATTTCACCGCCGAGTGGTGACCGGCCTGCATCGTCATATCAGACGGTCTGTCTGATCAAAATCCTGACCTGGTCGAAGCCTTTGACGGAATCTACCTGATCTGCGTGGACGTGGACGATTGGGGCTGGGGCGTCCCGGGGTCCGATTTTCCCAACGTGGAAGGCGTGCCGATCTTCTACCGGCTGGACTCGAATGGTCGTGCCACCGGCGATGAGATCGACGGCAACGCCTGGGGCGCCAATACCCCCGGCAACATCGCCCGGGCGATGGAGCCCTGGTTGCAGCGTTGATCTCTATTTCTCGTGGCCTCAATCCAGCACACTGCCGCCTTCGGGCGGCCTTGTTTTCTCCCCTGCCGTTTTGTGGTATCATAATTTGGCCAATCTGTCTGGTAGAATCCAAACACTGGATCCCGCACCGGGTGGCCTTGCGGCATCTGGCGGTCCAATCCACTAAACGACGGGATTCAAGATTGGCTCCCCCCAGCCGCTGATGACGGTCATCCGCCAGCCGGTTCCATTTCCCGGCTGGCACGGTGCCTGTCAGGGTCCTGTCCTGCTTCGGCAGGCGGAAGTCGGCCCTCTCACCGGAGACCTGGAGTGCCCAAGAGACGCACACGCTTCCTGCAACGTTTTCTCAGACGCTTCGGCATCCGCCTGACCGCCGCCCGGCGGCGCGAAGTGTTGGAGGAACTGGAAACCAGCGCCTCGCCGGGATTCGACTTCTTCCTGCTGGTCGTGCTTTCGTGCGCGATCGCCACCTTCGGGCTGCTGACTGACTCGGCGGCCGTCATCATCGGGGCCATGCTGGTGGCGCCCCTGATGTCGCCGATCCTGGGCGTCTCGCTGGCCTCGGTTGCGGGCCAGCGGCCCATGTTCCAGCGTTCCCTGATCGCCCTCGTGGAGGGCGGCCTGATGGCGATTGCCCTGGCGGCCTTCCTATCCTGGATCGGCAGCCTGCTGCCCTTCGGCATCCTGAGCGAGCTGCCGGACGAGGTCCTGGCTCGCACGCGTCCCAACCCCTTCGACCTGGGGGTGGCCCTGGCGGGCGGGGCCGCAGCGGCCTACGCCCTGGCCCAGCCGCGCATCTCCGCGGCCCTGCCGGGCGTGGCCATCGCCACCGCCTTGATGCCGCCGCTGTGCACGGTCGGGGTCGGGATCGCGGTGGCCGACCCGGCGGTGGTCTTTGGCGCCCTGCTGCTGTACGTTACCAACCTGACCGCCATCTCTTTTGCCGGAATCGTGGTGTTTGCCGCCCTTGGCTTCCACCCGACGAGGCTCGAAAACCGCTGGGGGCCGATCCCGTCCAGCATGGCCATCTCGGCCCTGCTGGTCCTGTTGACGACGGTGCCGCTGGTCGGCCTGAGCCTGCGCTTTGTCGAACAGGGCAATGAAATGCGCGCCATCCGGGCCGTGGTCGTGCAGGAGGTAACCGCTCTTTCGGAAGGACAGCTGGTCGACCTGGTCATCAACGACGAAAGAGATGTTCTTAACCTGCGCATTACCGTGCGGACCTCGCAGCAGCCCACCTATCAGGAAGTGGTTGCCCTGCAGACCTCCATTGCCACCCGCCTGCAGCGGGCTGTGGCTTTGAAACTGGTCGTCGTCCCGATCACCGAACTGGACCCGTTCGACCCGCCGACGCCCACGCGGACGCCGATCTTCACGTCCACGTCGACCCCGAGCCCGACCCGCACGCCGACGGTGACCCGCACCCCGACGCTGACCCCCTCGCCGACCGTCACGCCGATGCGGGCCCGCATCCTGGGCACCGGCGGGCAGGGTGTCTACCTGCGGGAGGCACCCGATGGCGAGCGGCTGGTCTACCTGCCGGAAGGAACCCCGATCGTAGTTCTGGAGGGGCGCTGGGAGGTCGGCCTGCAGACCTGGGTCGAGGTCCGGGATGGCGAAGGCAACACCGGCTGGGTCCTGTCCTATTTCATATCCATTCAACCATGACCAGATCTGCATCAGAGCAGAGGAGACGATCATGCGAATCAAAGACTGTATGAAGCACAACGTTTTCTACATACGCCACTCCGCCACCCTGGCGGATGCGGTCAAGATGTTTTGTGAGCACCATATCGGCACCCTGCCGGTCGTCGACGACCAGGAGCGCCTGATCGGCATCCTGCAGCTGCGCGACCTGCTCTCGCTGGTGATGCCTGATTTTGTACGCCTGGTGGATGATTTCGACTTTGTCCAGGATTTCGGCGCGGTCGAGAACCGCCAGCCTGATGAAGACGAACTCCGCCGCCCGGTCAGTGCCTATATGCAGGATCCGCTGTCGGTCGATGAGAACTGCGGCCTGCTGCGGGCCTCCTCCGTGCTCCACCACGACCAGGTCTACGACCTGACCGTGGTCGACTCGGATGGCCGACTGGTCGGGATCGCCTCGCGGGTCGACATCGCCCTGGCCTTTCTCTCCGGGTGGAACGTGACCCAGGCAGGTACTGGATGAGTGCTGTCGTCGTCTCGTTGGTCATCTTCGGCATCACTCTGATCATCGTCTTTTCTGAAAAGATCAACCGGACCATCGTTGCCATGGCCGGGGCGGTAGCCATGGTGGCGGCCGGATTGCTTTTCGGTTTTTACAGTGAGCACCAGGCCCTGGAAGCGATCGATTTCGAGACCATCGGCCTGCTGGCCGGCATGATGGTCATGGTCGCCCTGCTCGAACCGACCGGCTTCTTCCAGTACCTGGCGGTCCAGACGGCGCGCCTGTCGCGCGGCCGGCCGGCGCGGCTGCTGTTGCTGCTTGGTGCAGTGACCACGGTCCTGTCGATGTTCCTGGACAATGTCACCACGGTGGTCCTGATCGCCCCGGTGACGATCCTGATCGGCGAGATCCTGGGCATCAGCCCGGCTCCGCTGCTGATCACCGAGGCCCTGCTCTCGAACACCGGCGGCATCGCCACCCTGGTCGGTGACCCCCCCAACGTCCTGATCGCCTCGGCTGCCGACCTGACCTTCAATGACTTCCTGACCCACGCCCTGCCGATCGTCCTGGTAGCCTGGCTGGCGGCCCTGCTCCTGCTGCGTATCCTGTTCCGGCGTGAATTGAAGGAGACCCAGGTGGATCGGGAAGCGGTCCTGCGCCTGAACCCGGCCCAGGCCCTCAACGACGGCAGGACGGCCTGCAAGGTGATGGTCATCCTGGGTTTCATCATCCTTGGATTTTTTCTCCAGAAGCCGCTTGGCGTGTCGCCGGCCTTTATCGCCCTGCTGGGCGCTGCAGTGGCTTCGGTTTGGGTGCGACCAGACATTCAAAAGACCCTGGCGCATGTCGAGTGGAGCGTGCTGGTCTTCTTCGCCGGGCTGTTCGTGCTGGTCGGCGGCCTGGAAGCCGCCGGGGTGCTCGAGACGGTCGCCCACTGGATCGTTTCCTTCAGCCGCGAGCAGACCCTCTTGATGGGAGTTGCCATGCTCTGGATGGTGGCGATCCTTTCAGCGGTGGTCGACAACATCCCGATCACGATCGCCCTGATCCCGGTGATCCTGTCACTGGGCGCCGATGGCGTCGACATCGGCCCGCTGTGGTGGGCGCTGGCCTTCGGGGCCGGCCTGGGCGGCAACGGGACGATCATCGGCTCGACTGCCAACGTGGTCGTGGTATCGCTCTCCGAGCGGACCCGCGCACCGATCACCTCGGTCCTGTGGAGCAAGCGCGGCCTGCCGGTCATGTTCCTGACCCTGGCGATCACGACCGGCCTCTACATCCTCGCCTATCCCCTGTACGTGCGTTGAGGGAGTGTCCAGCGTCTTGGATCGCAAAAGTGTTTCGCGTTTCTCAGGAGGGTTCTATGACCAAAACCGTCGTTGCTGCGGCCCTGGGCGAATGCGTCCATGTGGCCGGGGTGTCCAATTTCCTGCGCCTGGCCGAGTCGGCCGGCTGGCGGACCGTCTTCCTCGGGCCGGCCGTGCCGGTCGGGGAGCTGCTGGCCGCCGCCCGGCGAGAAAAGGCCGACCTGGTGGGTGTCTCCTACCGCCTGACACCCGAGACCGGCGAACGCCTGCTGGGCCTGTTCGCTGAGGAGGCCGCCGATCTGCACGCCGCCGGGGTCCGCTTTGCTTTCGCCGGTACCCCGCCGGTGGCCGAGCGGGCCGCCGCGCTGGGCGATTTCTTCGAGGCCATTTTCGACGGCAGCGAGACCCCTGAACAGGTCCTGGCCTATCTCAAGGGTCAGCCGGCGCGCGACCCGGGCGAGGAGGATTTCCCCCAGACCACCGTCGAGCGCATCCTGTGGAAGCGGCCCTTCCCGATCCTGCGCCACCACTTCGGCCTGCCGACGATGGCCGATTCGATCACCGGGATCGAAGCGATCGCCGAAGCCGGGGCTCTTGACCTGATCTCGCTCGGCACCGACCAGGATGCCCAGGAGAACTTCTTCCACCCCGAGCGCCAGGACCCGCGCCGCACCGGGGCAGGGGGCGTCCCGGTCAGAACCCCCGACGATTTCCGGGCCCTCCTGGCTGCCAGCCGGCGGGGCAACTACCCGCTGATGCGTGCTTACTCGGGCACCGATGACTTCATCCGCTACGCCGAGGTGCTGGTCGAGACGATCCACAACGCCTGGTGCGCCATCCCGCTCTACTGGTTCAACCAGATGGACGGGCGCGGTCCCTGGGACCTGGAGGGCTCGATCGGCGAACACCAGCAGGTCATGGCCTGGTACGGCGGGCGCGGCATCCCGGTCGAGCTCAACGAGCCGCACCACTGGGGGATGCGCGATTCATCCGACGTGACCTTTGTCGTATCGGCCTTCCTGTCCGCCTACAACGCCAAAAAATACGGCGTCCAGGACTACATCGCCCAGTTGATGTTCAACAGTCCGCCCGGCCTGAGCGACGCCATGGACCTGGCCAAGATGGCTGCCGTGGTCGCCCTGATCAGCCCCCTGGAGGGGGAGAACTTCCGCATCTGGAAGCAGACCCGCACTGGACTGCTCAGCCACCCGCTCGACCCGGACGCGGCCCGCGGCCACCTGGCGGCCAGCATCTACCTGCAGATGGCCCTCCGACCCGACATCATCCACATCGTCGGGCACACCGAGGCTCACCACGCCGCCACCGCCGCCGATGTGATCGAGGCCAGCAGGATCGTCCGGCGGGCGATCCAGAACGGGCTGGGCGCCCCCGACATGGTGCAGACTCCCGAGGTGCTGGCCCGCCGCGACGAGCTGGTCTCCGAGGCGCGGGTCCTGCTGGAGGCCATCCGGGCCCTGGCCGCGGCGGGGGTCGAGGATCCCTGGGCGGATGCAGCCACCCTGGCACGTTCCGTCACGCTCGGGCTGATGGACGCGCCGCAGTTGAAGAACAACCGTTACGGGCGCGGGGAGACCCGTACCCGGATCGTCGGCGGGCAGTCGCTGGCTGTCGACGAGAACGGGCGTCCGCTGACCGAAAGCGAACGCCTGTCCCGCTTGTCTGGAAAGGAGGCAGAATGAACACCCCCGAGAAATATACCGTCATCGGCGCCGGGCACGGCGGCAAGGCCATGGCGGCCCACCTGGCCCTGATGGGCTTCAAGGTCGCCCTGTGGAACCGGACCTTCGACCATATCAGCATCATCGAAAAGCGCGGCGGCATTGAACTGGATGGCGAGGAAAACTGCCCGCGCGGTTTTGGCAAGCTCAGCCTGGCGGCGCACGAGATCAAGGAGGCGATCAAGTTCGGCCAGGTGATCATGGTCGTGGTGCCGTCCTCGGCCCACGGAGATGTGGCCAAAATCTGCGCCCCTCATCTCAAGGACGGCCAGATCGTCGTCCTGCATCCCGGGCGAACCTGCGGAGCCATCGAGTTCAGCAAGGTGCTGCGCGAGGAGGGCTGCAAGGCCGATGTGACCATCGCCGAGGCCGAGACGTTCATTTACGCCAGCCGTTCCGATGGCCCGGCCCAGGCGCGCATCTTCCGTATCAAGGAGGCCGTGCCGCTGGCGGCCCTGCCGGCCACCCGCACCGAGCAGGTCCTGGAGGCCATCCACCCGGCGTACCCGCAGTACATCGATGGCGTCGACGTGCTCAACACCGGTCTCAACAACATGGGCGCGATCTTCCATCCCACCCTGACCCTGCTCAACGCGGGCTGGATCGAGGCCACTCACGGCGACTACCAGTTCTACATCGATGGGGTGACGCCCTCGGTGGCGCGCGTCCTGGAGGCGCTCGACCGGGAGCGGGTCACGGTGGCCTCCTCGCTGGGCATCCGGGCCCGCACGGGACTGGAATGGCTCAAGCTGGCGTATGACACGGTCGGTGATGACCTGCACGAGGCGATCCACAACCAGCCGGGGTATTACGGCATCAAGGCTCCCAGCACGCTCAGCCACCGCTATATTTTCGAGGACGTGCCGATGAGCATCGTCCCGATCGCCTCGCTGGGGGAGCACTACGGCGTCTCGGTGCGCGGCATGGACGCCATCATCCGCATCGCCTGCATCGTCCACCGCACCGACTACTGGCGGCGCGGCCGGACCCTGGAAAAGCTGGGGATCGGCAAGCTGAGCGTCGGAGAGTTGACCCGCTACGTCAAGGAAGGCGTAACGGATGGATTTGAAAACCAAATGTAAAGGAGAAATGATATGACCGCAATTGCAGGGATCGCGAGCCCTGACCAATTCGAGCAAGTGGAAGGAATGTTGGATAAAATGAGCCATCGCGGCGGCGACTGGCGGGATGTTCGCCGGGGGCGCGGCAAGACCTTTGGCGCCTTGGGCCTCCAGATCGACGAACGGGCCAAAGAGGACATCCGCCGCTTCGGCCTGGTGAGTGATGCCCCCAGCCAGACGCGCCTGGCCCAGGCCCAGGCGACCGGGGCCGGCTTCGAATTGCGGCGCGACATGCTCGGCGTGGCGCCGCTGTACTACGGTTGGATCGATGGAAAATTGCTCTGCTTCGCCACGGAAGTGAAGGGCCTGCTGGAGGTGACCCGCGATGTGCACGAACTGCCGCCGGGGGCCATGTTCGACGGCAAGGAGATCAGCGAGTATTACTGCCTGGCGGTCAAGCAGCCGCTGCAGAGACCGGAAGATGAACTGGCCCTCGAACTCCGCCGCCGGCTGGAGAAGTCGGTCAGGCGCTGCATCGGGGATGGGCAGGTGGGCGCCTGGCTCTCAGGCGGGCTTGATTCGAGCACCATGGCAGCCCTGGCGCGACCGTACGTGGACAAGCTGCACACCTTTGCGGCTGGCCTGCCCGGCGCCCCGGACCTGGCGTTCGCCCTCATGGTGGCGGATTACATCCAATCGGAGCATCATGAGGTGATCATCCAGCCGGAGGATATCCTGGCTGTCCTGCCCGAGGTGATCTACTACCTCGAATCCTTCGACGCCCTGCTGGTCCGCTCGAGCGTGATGAATTACCTGGTCGCCAAACGGGCCTCCGATTACGTTCCGGCGGTCTTTTCTGGCGAGGGCGGCGACGAACTGTTCGCTGGCTACGGGTATCTCAAGGATCTCGCTCCTTCCAGGCTGCCGGACGAGCTGGTCGAGATTGCCGGGCGGCTGCACAACACCGCCCTGCAGCGGGTCGACCGCTGCTCGTCGGCCCATGGGACGGTGGCCCATGTTGGCTTCCTGGATCCGGAGGTGGTCAGCCTGGCCCTCGAGATCCCGGTCGAGTACAAGCTGTGCGACGGGGTCGAGAAGTCGATCCTGCGTCATGCCATGGCCGATGCCCTGCCCGATCCGATCCTCGACCGCACCAAGGCCAAGTTCTGGGAAGGGGCTGGCGTGGAGGATCTGCTGGCCGAGCACGCCGACGAGCAGATCAGCGACGCCGATTTCGCCACCCAGCGTCACCTGCCCGACGGCTCGCGCCTCAACACCAAGGAGGAGCTCTTCTACTACCGCCTCTTCCGCGAGCACTTCGGTGAATTTACCGACCTGTCCTGGATGGGACGCACCAAGGGCGCCCCGGTGTCCTGACGGATCTTCGCTATCCACAAGAGCCCCGAGCCCTCGGGGCTCTTGCTTGGTGCGCGATCGGCCCTCGCTCCTGCAGCGCAATTTCGTTGCCAACCATGCCTGCCCAGGTTTATAATTTGACCCCGGTCCTGGATCAGGATCCGCGCCTGCGAGGGCCAGGCACAGTCTTTGAAACTGGAAGGGCAATGATGACATTGGAAATGTGGTTCACCCTGGGGATCCTGGCCTTCGCGGTGCTGTTCTTTGTCAGCGAGTGGCTGCGTGTGGACGTGGTGGCGCTGATCGTGGTCGTGGCGCTGATGGTGACCGGGCTGCTCAGTCCCCAGGAAGCGATCGCCGGGTTTGCCAATCCGGTCGTTCTGACGATCGCCGCCCTGTTCATCATCGGCGGCGGCATCCTGCAGACCGGCCTGGCCGGCGCGATCGGCAGGCGGATGCTCAGGATCGCCGGCAACCACCCCATCCGCCTGATGATCATGATCATGGCCTCCGTCGCCCTGCTGTCGGCGTTCATGAGCGACACCGGGACGGTGGCGGTCCTGCTGCCGGCTGTGGTGGCGCTGGCCGCCAGTGCCCAGATCGGCCCGTCGCGCCTGCTGATCCCGCTGTCCTACGGTGCCCTGCTGGGCGGCGCGGCGACCCTGATCGGTACGCCGCCCAACCTGATCGTCAGCGACCTGTTGCGCCAGAACGGCTACCAGCCCTTTCGTTTTTTCGACTACACCCCGGTCGGCCTGATCCTGATCGGGATCGGGATCCTGTTCATGGTCCTGGTGGGCAGGCGCCTGCTGCCTGACCGGGCCCCTGTCCAGGAGGTCCAGCGGGTGGAGACCCTCAGCGACCTCGTCCACCGTTACCAGCTGCCGAACAATCTCTTCCGCCTGCGCGTGCGGGCTTCGTCCAGCCTGATCGGCAAGACGATCGCCGAGAGCGCCCTGGGCAAGGATTACCACGTCAACATCATCGAGCTGCGCCGCCAGCCCGGGGCCAGCCCACTGCTTGGCCTGGCGGAAGGTTTCCTGGTCTGGCGGGCCGGCAGGGCCAGGGGCGTGAAACCTTCGATCGAAACGACCTTCCAGGCGGACGACGTGATCCTGGTCCAGGGGGAGCCGGCCAACGCGATCCACCTGGCGGCCTCCTGGGACCTGGGCATGCAGCCGGCCGAGGCAGCCGATGACCAGGCCCTGCTGAACCAGGAGGTCGGTCTGGCGGAGGTCCTGCTCCCGCAGGAGTCACGCCTGATCGGCAAGACCCTGGTGGACCTGCATTTCGGCCGCACCTACCGCCTGACCGTCCTGGACATCCGCCGTCCGGGCCATGACGTGAAACTGGACCTGAAGACCACCGTTCTGCACTTCGGGGATACGCTGCTGGTCCAGGGGGCCTGGGAGAACATCCTGGCGCTCAAGAAATCGATGCGCGACTTCGTGGTCATCGGCGAGCCGGAAAGGAAATTGAGCGAGACCAAGCAATCCAGGGCACCGCTGGCAGCCCTGATCCTGATCGGGATGCTGGTGGCGATGGTCGGCGAATTCGTCTCCCTGACGACCGCCAGCATGGCCGGGGCCCTGTTGATGATCCTGAGCGGGTGTGTCACGATCGACGAGGCCTATGGTTTCATCGACTGGAAGAGCATCGTCCTGGTGGCCGGAATGCTGCCGATGAGCACCGCGCTGGAGAATGTCGGGCTGGTCAGCCTGGCCTCCGGGCAGCTGGCGGCCAGCCTGGGGACGCTGGGACCGGTCTGGGTGCTGGCCGGCCTGTTCCTGGTCACTTCGCTGTTCACCCAGGTGCTGTCCAATACAGCCACGGCGGTCCTGCTGGCGCCGCTGGCCCTGGCGACAGCCCAGAATCTTGGTGTCCAGCCGCAGGCCTTCCTGATGGCGGTGGCCATTGCGGCCTCGATGGCCTTCGCCTCGCCGGTCGCTTCGCCGGTCAACACCCTGGTGATGGCGGCCGGGAATTACCGCTTCAGCGATTACATGAAGGTCGGCCTGCCGCTGATCGCCATCCTGACCGTTCTGGTCGTGCTGGTGCTGCCCCTGTTCTGGCCGTTCTAGTGCGCTGGAGGCTGGATGGCAGACCTGTGCTACAATAACGCGCGACGTGGATGGAATCCACGAAATCTTGATCTGGGATGAATGATGTATCTCTACAGGCTGAGTCTGGAAGACCGGGTCGCAGAGCGAGAGCGTCTTTATGAGGAGATCACCCACAGGGATAAGATCTTCATTGAAACTGTGATCCGCGAGCGGTTCTCTCTTGATCCGCAGACGCGCCCCAGCGTCCTCGATTTCGGTTGCGGACGGGGGAACATGGTCCGCCATATGCACTCCCTGGGATATGATGCCTGGGGCTGTGATATTTCGCCAGCGTGGGAGGGAAGAACGGAATCGCCGGTCGAAAGGCTGCGCCTGATCGACCAGGAACCCTATCGCCTGCCGTTCGACGATGACACCTTCGATCTTGTCTTCAGCACTTCGGTGCTCGAACATGCCCGCAATACGGAGGAGCTGTTCTCCGAGATTCGAAGGATCCTGAAACCCGGCGGCATTTCGATGCATTTCTTCCCCGGGAAGTGGTACCTGCCTTACGAGCCTCACGTCCGCATTCCCTTGCTGAATTACTTTTGGCCGCGCTGCCCGCGCTGGTGGATCAACCTGTGGCTGATCGTGCGCGGCATCTACAGCCCGCAGGTCAGGCCGTACCGGCAGGGGATCCTGGAGCGCTACTGTGAATTCTGCAAATATGATATCGTCTACTGGCCCAATCGAACGTACCGCCGTCTCTCGATGAAGATCTTTGGCAACTTTGGCTCCCTGACGGATTTCTATATCGCCCGGGCCGGGGGCGGCTATGCCCGGCTGGCCAGGAAGCTGCCCTTCAAGCGCCTGAGCGCCTGGTTCACGGCCACCTTCCGCATGAATTTCATCTACCAGCGCAAAGAGGGATAAGAAGGCTGCGCAGGGACTTTGAGGTGGATTGCTTTGTGGCGACATGGAAAGGGGTCAGTTTGTGGTGTATTCCTCCAGTTGGGATCGCTTGTGCAGCAGTTCTTGCGAAGGTGACCTGGGCAGGCGTCTGGTCATCCAGGGCGAGATGTGACCTCATGATCAGGAAGTGGTTCACCCCAAGTATGCTCCGCCGACCACTTTTTACAGAGTGCTGCGTAAATATCTAAACCAACCCCTTTCGTTTCATGGGGAAATTGGGTTTCATCTAGTTAAGAGATTTATGCAAGAAGCAGTAATTCAACCCCAAACAAGGTGCAGGTGTTGCCCAGCCGATGCCCCGACGGCTCCAGGCGTCGACCAGGACAGCCCGGAACCGGGTTGCGATCCAGGTTGGCAGGAATGTGAGAGCTGCCGCTTCGACAATGCCATGTGCGCATCCTTCTTCGCCACGCTCGAATGCGAACTGTTCGACCGCACCAGCTTCTGCACCCCGGCCGAAGCGCGCCAGGCCGTTTTTTAGTTCATCGAAGGATGATGGTACAATCGGCATCGTCGTCACTCTGGTATCGACTCTCTCTCACCCAACCGGTACGAAGCTCCGCATGCTCGTCCCCCATGATTCCCGGGTCGCTACCTGTCCACGAAAACGGGGCAACTTCCGTTGCGGGCGGTACTGCCTCTCCCGCAACTGTCTCCCGAAGCAGCCCAGGCACAAGTCGGGTAACATCTTGTCAATTGCTCCCGTTCAACCGCCGGCCGCTTGCCTAAGCGGCATACAGCCGAAGTTCTCACCTGATCTGACATTGTCAAATATAGGAGCATTTCCATGGATATTGAGAAGCGTGTAGCAGATCTGCTGGAAAAATTGACCCTCGACGAGAAGGTTTCCCTGCTCTCCGGGCGTGACCTGTGGTTCACTGTCCCGATTGAGCGGCTGGGCATTCCTTCGATCGTCATGACCGATGGCCCGCACGGCGTGCGCTCGGCCGACCCCGAGACTGGCCGCCCGGTCGGTCCGGTAACCGCCTTCCCGCCCGGCATCTCGATGGGCGCTTGCTGGGATCCCGAACTGGTCGAGCAGGTTGCCCAGGCTCTGGGCGAGGAGACCCGGGGGATGGACTGCGACATCCTGCTCGGGCCGTGCGTCAACATCGTCCGCCACCCACTGGGCGGGCGCAACTTCGAGACCTACTCCGAGGACCCTTATCTTACCGGGCGGACGGCGGTCGCCTACATTCGAGGCCTGCAGAGCCGCGGGGTGGGGGCTTCGCTCAAGCACTACGCCGTCAACAACTACGAGATCGAGCGCTTCCGGGCCTCGTCCGAGGTCGACGAGCGAACCCTGCGCGAGATCTACCTGCCGCACTTCGAGATGGCGGTCAAGGAGGCCCGGCCCTGGACGGTGATGTGCTCCTACAACCGGATCAACGGGGTCTACGCCAGCCAGCACGATTACCTGCTGAATCAGATCCTCAAGGACGAGTGGGGCTTCAGCGGGGCGCTGATCTCCGATTGGGGCGCCAACCACACGGTCTACGAGTCGATCGCCGGCGGGTTGGACCTGGAGATGCCCGGCCCGGCCAAGTATCACCGCTACCTGCGGGATGCGGTCGAGATCTGGCAGATCGACCCGGCGGCGGTGGACGAGGCTGTCCGGCGCGTGCTGCGCCTAGTCATGCTTTCGGGGCGGATGGAGAAGAAGACCTCCAAAGGCTCCGTCAATACCAGGGCCCATCAGGTCCTCGCCCGCCGGCTGGCGGAGGGGGCCATCACCCTGCTCAAGAACGACGGCGGGGTCCTGCCGCTCAAGGGGATCCAGTCCGTCGCCGTCATCGGTCCGAACGCCGCGGAGGCGGTGCTGCAGGGCGGCGGCAGCTCGCGGGTTCCGGCCCTGTACCGGGTCAGCCCGCTCCAGGCGCTCAAGGAACGCCTGGCTGGCAAGGTCGAACTGGTCTATGAGCCTGGCGGCGATAATTATGACGAACCGTCGTCCATCCCGCCCTCCTGGCTGGAAGGCGGCCTGCAGGGGCAGGCCTTTGCCGCCGCCGACCTCTCCGGCGAGGCGATGCTGACCCGCAACGGGTTGGGCTCCGATTTCTGGATGCACACCGCCTGGATGGACTCGCCGGTCAAGCCGAGGTCCTTCCGCTGGACCGGGACCCTGACCGTCCCGGAGAGCGGAACCTACAAGCTGAGCCTGCACCATATGGGCACGATGCGGGTCCTGATCGATGGCAAGGCCGTGCTCGACAGCCGGGCTTCCCAGCCCAAGAGCCTCCACCCGCAGGGTTTCAAATCGGCGACGATCGCATGTGAGAGCGGCAAAAACTACGCCCTGACGCTCGAGTACGTCCGCCCGCTGGACCAGGAGGTCGTGGCCTACAGCCTGGGGATGGGGCCCACTTTTGTCCCCGGCCCGGATCCGCGGCCCGGGCGCGCCGTCGAGGCGGCCCGCCGCTGCGACGTGGCCGTGGTCTTCGCCGGCTACCCGGAGGCCTTCGAGACCGAGGGCACCGACCGCCCGACGATGCACTTGCTTGGCGGGCAGGACGAACTGATCGCAGCAGTCGCGGCAGCCAATCCGCGCACGGTGGTGGTGCTCAACGCCGGCGCGCCGGTGGCCATGCCCTGGCTCGACCAGGTGGCGGCAGTGGTCCTGGCCTATTACCCCGGCCAGGAGAACGGCAACGCTGTGGCGTCCGTCCTGCTGGGAGAGGTGAATCCATCCGGCAAGCTGCCGGTGACCTTCCCGCAGCGCCTGGAGGACAGCCCGGCCTATCTCAATAATTCTTACCCCGGCTGCCGGGAAGTGATCTATGGGGAGGGGGTCTACGTGGGGTATCGCTACTTCGATGCCAAAGGCGTCGCCCCGCTCTTCCCGTTCGGACACGGCCTGTCCTACACCCAGTTTGCCTACAGTGAGTTGAAGGTTCCGAAGAAGGTCAGGGCGGGCGAGAAGGTCAGGGTCAGCCTGAAGGTCAAGAACACCGGCCGGGCCGCCGGCAAGGAAGTCGTCCAGCTGTACGTGGCCGACCCGCAGTCCAGCCTGCCGCGTCCGCCCAAGGAGCTCAAGGGCTTTGCCAAGCTGGCCCTCAAGCCGGGCCAGGCGAAGACGGTGTCCTTCACGCTCGACGAGCGCTCGCTGGCATACTACGATCCGGTCCGCAAGGCCTGGGTCGCCGAGCCGGGCGAGTTCGAGGTCCTGGCCGGCAGTTCGTCGGCCGATATCCGGGTCAGGGCCAAGTTCAGCCTGGCGTGAGAGATCCGGCCGCGCAGGGCGCAGAGAGTTCCATGGTCTTCCTGCGGGCTGCGCGGCAACTAGCTAAAGGAGCAAATTTTGATCACTGCAAGCGGATTGGAATACATCGAAATGGAATCCGGGGCCGGCGAACAGGCCGAGGCCGGCAAGACCGTGCGGGTGCACTACACCGGCAAATTCCCGGATGGCAAGGTGTTCGACTCATCCCTCCACCGCGGCGAGCCAATCGAGTTCCCTCTGGGTGCCGGACGGGTGATCAAGGGTTGGGACGAGGGCATTGCCCTGATGAAAGTCGGCGGCAAGGCCCAGCTGGTCATTCCACCCGATCTGGCCTACGGGGAGCGTGGCGCCGGCGGGGTCATCCCGCCCAATGCCACGCTGATCTTCGACGTCGAACTGGTGGAGGTCAAGTAGGTCTTCCGGAAGGAGGGTTGTTCTCCGCCTGGCGAGCCTGGCGGTGTTCACCAGGCTGCACGAATACCAGATGCCGGAGCCGCCGTATCCCTGGTCTTTCCAGGAAGAAAGACGGAACGAACTTCCGTCCTCCCGCTTTTGGGAGGACGGAAGTTCGTTTGGGGCAGATGTCTTCTCGATAGGGAAGCTCGCGGCCTGGCAGGTGGACGGCTGAGACCAGGCCGGGCAGGAGGTCAGACTTTGTCTGGCAGGTTGAGACGGTTGACCTGGTGCAGCAGGATCTTGAGCAGTTCGACACCGCTGCTCAGGATGGACAGCCCCAGGGCGACCTTGACCAGTATGCGCGGGATCAGGGTCAGGATATTGGCGGCCTCCGACGACAGGTCGGGCCAGGCGACGGAGATGCTCGCCGCGCTGGAGGCGACCAGGTCTGGGCCGGCCAGCATGAACGCGGCCAGGATGATTCCCAGCACCAGCAGCGTGAAGCGCAGCCAGCGGGTGGTGGTGGCCCAGTGTCCCTGGCGCAGCAGGACCAGGTTCAGGACGATCTGCAGGCCCCACAATCCGTTCAGGTAAGGCAGGTAACCGAAGAAGGTGTCAGACAGCAGCGGCAGGAAGGTCCAGTGTTCGTTGAGCAGGAAGCCGTAGCCGATGATGCGGGGAAAAAAGTTGAAGATCAGGATCGCGATGACGGTGAAAACGATCTCGGCGACCAGGCCGGGGATGCTGAACTTCTCCACGTCCTCGACCTCGGGCAGGTCACGCGGGTCCCAGTCCTTCTCTTCGCCTTCCACCTGGAAGGTCAGCCCGGCCATGTGTTCCAGCTTTCCGACCCGGACCCGGGTCTTGATCTCTTTGGTCCCAAAGACACGTTCCAGGATGGCAAAGGTGATCACGATGCTGCCGAAGGCCGAGACCAGGGCGCTGCCGACCTGCAGCAGCATCTGGCCGATCTCCTTGAGCAAAGCGACGGGGGTCAGGTTGGCAGTGAACACCCCGATGCCCGTCACGATCAACAGCACGGCTGCCAGGACGGGCAGGGCCACCCAGCAGACCAGGCTGAAGATCGGGTACAACTGCGGGCCGATCAACTGGCGTTCGGGCAGGTAGGAGGCGGCCACGTCTTCCGGCCGGCCGAACTCCTTGAGCAGTTTGACGAGCATGGCTTCGTCGGGCTCGCGGCCGGCCTGCCCGGCCTGGTCCTCGAGCATGTCCTGCAGGGTCGAATGGATCTCTTTCTGGATGTCGGCCCGGTTGCGCAGGGTCAGGTGCTTGCCGACTTCAGCGATATAACGATCGATCAGGTTCATTTTTTGTTCTCCTGCATGGGACAGTCGCTCTTGCCGCGACTGTCCCATGGATTTCAATTTTTTACCATCCGGTAGACATGCTGGCCGATCTCCAGGGCCTCGAACAGCAGGATGATGATCAGGATGGAGACGAATCCCTGGCGGGCAGCGGCTTCGATCAGCGCGGCGGTCGCGCCGGTGAGGGGGCTGTTGCTGGCGATCACACCGCTGGTGATGGCCAGCAGGCCGGGGGTGGCCAGCATGACGACCCCGACGGTGATGATTGCCAGGCGCAGGCCGATTTGAACCAGGCGGGTGTGGGTCTTCCAGAAGCCCTGGATGAAGACGAAGATGTTCAGGGCGATGTCTAGGCCCCAGATCAGGGTTAGCCAGGGTACAAAAGCGAAGAAGGCTTCCGTGAAGAGCGGGGTGTGAGTCCAGGTCCCGTCGACGTAGGTGTTGAGACCGAGGAAGTGCGGGTAGAAGTTGAAGATCGCGATGGCGGCGAAGTTGAGGACGATCTCGGTGATCCGTTCGCCGATCCTGGCCCGGTTCGGGGGCGAGATCTTGAACAGGCTGCGCGGGTCCCAGGCCTTTGCTTCGAGGCCCTTCACCTGCAGGCCTTCCCGGCGCATCGCCCATTCGATGATCGCAAAGATCAGGACCACGTTGCCCAGGGCGGTGATGAGGGAGCCCAGGACGCCGGCGACCCCTTCCAGGATGTTCTCCAGGGTCTGGCCGGCATGCGCCAGCTGGGTGCCGAGGCCGAGTATGGCCAGGATCCCGAAGATCGTCAGGACGATCTGAAGCACCTTGGTGAAGATCGGGTACAGGCGCGGGCCGATCAGGTAGTGTTCGCCCTGGTAGGAGGCGGCGACCTTCTCCGGCGCGCCGTAGTCCTTGAGGACTTCCAGAACCAGTTCGTCGTCGACCGGCCGGCCGGTCTTGGACGCCCGCTCGTCGACCATGTCCTGGAGGATCGAGCGGATCTCGGATTCGATGTCAAGGCGGGTCTTCTTGGGCAGATCCTTGCCCACTTCGGAAACGTAGGTATCGATGAGCTTCATTTTTTCTCCTTTCGGTTTGCAAGCATGCGGTCCATCATGGACACGATGCGGTTCCATTCCTGTTTCAGCTGCGGCAGGAGGCCCCGCCCTTCGTCACTGAGGACATAGTAGCGCCGCGGGCGTTCACCTTCGATGCGCCAGTCGGAGGTCAGCAGGTCCTGGGATTCCAGGCGGCGGAGCAGGGGGTAGAGCGTGCCCTGGTCGATCTCCAGGCCGCCGTCCGCCAGGCGCTTGATCAGCGAGTAGCCGTACTGCGGCTCGTGCAGCTGGCTCAGCACGGCCAGGACGAGCATGCCGCGGCGCAGTTCAAGGGTGGTATTTTCGAGCATTTCTTGTTTGGTCATATGTTCACCTATGACCGCATTATACTATATACCGCATAGTATGTCAATACTATTAGTATAATTCATCACACTATGCTAAGGATAGAGAAATGGCGAATCCGATGAACCTCTCTGCCGGAGGGGCAAGGATACCTGGTGGATGGTGAGGAGCAGGTTGATCGCGGCCGAACAGGCAGGTTTCCCGGGTCAGGAAATAGAGGTTCGAAGTTCATACACGAAGGCGCCTGGATATCCCAGGCGGGTCGTCATTTTTGATGAAAGCGAGGAAAGGAAAAATGTTCCAAGACCACCACCACCATCCTTCCCCCGGCATCGGCCAGGTGATGGGCAAGCAGACCATGACCTTCGCGGTCGGCTGGCAGGGAATGACCAGGGCCGGAAAGGATCTCCGGCCCTGGTCAAAACGGCCCAGGAAGGCGCTACCCGCTGATCGGCTCGTACAGGTCGAGTGTGAACCCGCCGGGAGGAGAATGGAAGGGGTCGGGTGATTCCTCCAGGCACGGGCGGCGGCAGTATTCGGGCTTGTACTGGCTGTGTTCCACCCAGGCGGCCAGGGCCTGCCAGGTCTCGTAGATCCCTTCGCCGCGTGGCCCGGCTTCGACCCGCGTCACGGCGTAGAGACCGCCTGGGAACTCGATGATATGGCCATCGCCCCCGGCCTGGACGGTTTCGTCCACGGTCACCCACACGTCATAGCCATAGTTCGGGGAGCCAGGGGAGGGGTCTGGATTGTTGTAGCCAAAGAAGCGGCGCTGCTGGCCGTCCTCCCACATCCCGTTTGCCTTCAGCCAGGCGCTGGCCTTGTCAAAGGCCAGCCTTTCCGGGCTGGGGCCGAAGCCGTTGAAGCAGATCACCCGCAGGGGCGGCAGGGTGACGATGCGGACCTCAAGATCGTTCATTTCTTTACTCCTTATCCTGGTAATCGATTTTCTCCGGAGATGTGTTTATGATAGCACGCATTACCTGACATCCTGTGTCAGGAATTTCGAGTACAATCAGTGGATGAAAGAGCGTTTCAGACCGAGCCGCCTGAACGGAGTTGTCCCATGCGTGCCGACCGGTTGCTTTCCCTGCTGATGCTGCTCCAGGCCCGCGGCCGGATGACAGCCGAGGACCTGGCCGCCGAACTGGAGGTCTCGGTCCGGACCATCTACCGTGACCTGACGGCGCTCTCGGCCTCTGGTGTGCCGGTCTACACCGAGCGCGGCCCGGGGGGTGGGGTTGGCCTGGTCGAGACGTACCGCACCACCCTGACCGGCCTGACCCCCGACGAGGCCCGGGCCCTGTTCATGGTGAGCATCCCGGCCCCCCTGCTGCAGTTGGGCGTCGGCCGGGAGTTCCAGACGGCCATGCGCAAGCTGTCGGCGGCGCTGCCCGAATCGAAGCGGCAGGAGGAGTTCCAGGCCCGACAGCGCATCCATCTCGATTCGTCCTGGTGGTTCCAGTCCGGGGAAGCCGTGCCGTGCCTGCCGGCCATGCAGCAGGCAGTCTGGAATGACCGCTACCTGCGGATGACGTATCGATCGAACTTCGGGGCCGAGGTGGAGCAGGTCGTCGCCCCGTATGGACTGGTGGCAAAGGCGAATCTCTGGCACCTGGTGTACGCCAGGCGGGGCGGCGTCCGGGTGGTGCGCGTCTCGCAGGCCGTGGCAGCCGAGATGCTGCCCGAGGGCTTCACCCGCCCAGCGGACTTCGACCTGGCGGCTTTCTGGGAGGCATGGTGCAGCGAATATGAGCTGGACCGGACGACCTATCCGGTCCAGGTGCGCATTTCCCCGGCCCTGCTCCCGCACCTGGCAGGCGATTTTGGCGGCCGCACAGATCTGCTGGCGCAGGCCTCCCCGCCGGATGCCGAAGGCTGGCTGACTCTGGACCTGCCGTTCGAGTCGCTCCCCGCGGCGCGAACGCGCCTGCTCGGCCTGGGGCGGTCGGTCGAGGTCCTGGCGCCCGAGGCGCTCAGGAAAAGCCTGGTCGATTTTGCCGAGCAGGTGGTGGCGTTCTACGGCAGGAGGAAGAAGCCTTGAGATGGCTTTTACGGTACAATATCATCATCCTTCCCAAGGAGAAGCCCATATGATCTATGTTTATATCCTGCTGGCTGTCCTGGCCGTCCTGCTGGCCTGGTATCTGATCGCCCTGATCTGGGGCAAGCCGTGGAGCGTCAAGGGACTCTTCATGCGCACCTTCCTGCGCTTCGCCCTCAAGGGACCCGAGCTGCTGACCATGCTCGGCGTCCTGGAGAAGATGGGCCTGCACGGCCACAACGCCAAGCTGTCGGACGCCTCGGTGGCCTACGAGACCAGGCAGCTCGAGATGATCAAGCGTGACCTGCGCATCCTGCGCAGTTACAAGCGCGAGCGCCAGCCGCCGCCAATCCAGCTCTCGATCGAGGTCATGGACTGGTTTCTGGGAGACATTGTTCGCGGCGAGCGCTTCCGCTTCCACGACTACCCGCTCAACCAGATGTTCGGGATCCAGTCGGAACTGCCCAATTTCATGATGACCCTCCATCCGGTGGTCAGCAAGCTCGAGGCGCGCAACTACGTCAAACGTTTGAGCAAGTTTGGGATCAAGTTCGACCAGGTGCTGGAAGGCCTGAAGATCCGCGAGCAGAAGGGGGTCATCCCGCCGAAGTTCGTCATCCGGCGGGTCCTGGACGAGATGACCGCCTTCGTCGGAAAGCCGGCGACCGAGAATCCGCTGTACACGACCTTCAAGGAGAAGCTGGAAAAACTGGAGAAGGTCGGCCAGGCGGGCCGCGAGAAGCTGCTGGCCGCGGCCGCGGGTGAGATCACCCGCACGGTCTATCCTGCCTATGAGACGTTGATTGCCTATTTCACCGAACTGGAAGGCAAGGCCACCACTGACGATGGGGTCTGGAAGCTGCCCGACGGGGAGGCTTACTACGCCCACTGCCTGCGCTCGAACACCAGCACCGACTACACCCCCGAGCAGGTGCACGAGGCCGGCCTGAAGGAAGTTGCCCGCATCGAGGCCGAGATGGCCGCCATCTTGAAAAAGCAGGGCCACACCGAGGTTTTGAACCCGACCAGGGTCCTGCATGATCTGGGCAAGGAAGCGCGCTTCCTGTATCCCAACACAGAGGAAGGCCGGGCCGCTTGCCTGGCCGACTACCAGAGCATTCTGGATGAAATGAACGCGGCTCTTGACCCGATCCTGGCCGTGCGTCCACGGGCCAAGTTGAGGGTCGAGCGCGTCCCCGAGTTCCGTGAGAAGACCTCCGCCGGGGCCTACTACATGCCCGGGGATATGGGCGGCGCCCGCCCGGGCGTCTTCTATGCCAACCTGCGCGACATGAAAGAAACCCATAAATTCGGTATGAAGACCCTGGCCTATCACGAGGGCATCCCCGGGCATCACTTCCAACTCTCGATCGCCCAGGAACTCCGGGGCGTGCCTTTCTTCCGCCGCCTGCTGCCCTTCACGGCCTATGCCGAGGGCTGGGCCCTGTACGCCGAAAAGCTGGCCCGGGGGCTGGGCATGTATACCGATGATCCCTACGGTGAACTGGGCTGTCTGGATGCCGAACTGTTCCGGGCCGTGCGCCTGGTGGTCGACACCGGCATCCACTACAAGAAGTGGAGCCGCGAGAAGGCGATCGAGTACATGCAGGCCCACTCGGCCCAGGACCACGATAGCGTGGTCAGCGAGGTCGAGCGCTACATCGTCATGCCCGGCCAGGCCTGCGCCTACAAGATCGGCATGCTCAAGATGGTCGAACTGCGCGACAAGGCTGAGGAACTGCTGGGCGACCGGTTCGACGTGCGCCAGTTCCATGACGTGGTTCTGAAGAACGGTTCGCTGCCGCTGGCGATCCTTGAGCAGGTGGTGGAGGATTACATCGACAGAGCCCGGGCGGGCTGATCTTTTTTTGGCACCCACCGGACCCGGAAGACGTCTGTCTTCCGGGTTTTCTGATTCCGGGAAAAGTTCAAGGTCTCTTTTTGCGTCAATAATTATGTCCGAATTGTATTCGGATGGTCCAGAATTGGCGGCTGGTGGATGAAGCAGCAGCCCAATCCAAGCTTCTTTTGGATCCATTAAGCCAACCGCCTGTTATGGGCTATCGCGAAATGGATCTGCCTGCCACACCGGGTTACCCGCAGCGGCGTGCCAGGCTGGCCGTTACCCTGCGTTCTCCACGGAACGACAGCGCCTTGGCAACCACCTTCCAGACCTGGGCATTGCGCACCTGGGAAGAGCGGCCCCCCTGACGTTCCACCCTTGGATGGGCTCTTGTTGACCTCGGTCCCGGTGGAACATCTGGCAGAGGCACTCGAGCGCTTGGATTGGTAACCCTGTCGTTGGAACTGTCAACGACAATTGGAAATGCCCATTGGAGAACACACCAAAAACGTGTGATCAAAGGTCTGCTTTCGCCGAAGCCATCCCGGTGCGCATGTTGCAGCTGCGCGATCTGGCCCGCACTGCTCCTGACCAACCTGCCATCCGTACCGTTCCGCCGATCCTGGTCCAGATCATGGCCCAACTCGAAAAGCTCGATCCGCAGGCGCTGACCATAAAAACCTTCTGGCATGCAGTCGCTAAATTAGGCGACCTCCCCGATTGTCGTTCGGATGGTGAGCCTGGTTGGAGAAGGCTGTGGGATGGCCGGATGCAGCTCCTGAGCTCGGTCGAAAGCGCCCGTTTGGCCTCTACTCAAACTCCTTTAGAAGATGTGGGTAACCCTTCGGCCTTTCGGCGTGGGGAATAGTCACCAAGCCCGCCCCGGCAAGTAACACACACCGTGCGCCTACTCGCCCAAACGGAGAGTCATTGACAATAGGCGATTTGTGACTATAATAATAGTCATGATTGCCCCGCGGAAACGCTTTGATCTCCTCTACGCTCCAGCTGTAAAGCAACACCTCAAGTCCATAGAGCCAAGATACTTCTCGCACATCCGAGAAGCACTGCAAGAACAGCTGCAATTCCAGCCCGACATCGAGACAAGGAATCGCAAACCACTCAGGCGTCCTGCCATCTTCGGAGCTAGATGGGAAATCCGCTTCGGGCCAGATAATCGTTTCTGGGCATTCTACCGTGTCGACTATGACCAACATCAAGTAGTATTACTGGCGATCGGCGAGAAGATCGGTAATCGCCTCCTTATCGGAGGCAAGGAGGTCGAGATATGAAAATCGCTTCTGTAGCAGATGTGAAAGCCAAATTCAGTGGTTATCTGAAAGCCAGCGAGCAAGGACCGATTGTGGTTACTAAAAACGGCAAACCGGTAGCCATGCTTTTGTCTGTCAAGGATGAAGAGGAAATCGAACGCCTGCTGTTGGCCCACTCACCCAAATTCCAGAGCATTCTCGAAGTCGCTGAGAAGCAGATCCGTGATGGCAAGGGGTTAAGCCATGAGGATTTTTGGCGAGAGGTGGAAGCCGAAACGCCGAAAGCGGGCTAACACCCTACGGGTCGACCGCATCGCTGGGCTGAACCTTACCAAAAAGCGCCGTAAAGCCCCACGCTTACGCGGTGGGGATATAAGGTGCAAAGCTTGACATTGCCTGGAACGTGGCTGTATAATAGAACACATGAGCTACGAAAGGGGTTTCCAGAGCAATCGTCATGTTCTATACTCCTGCCAATAGCATGTTGTCTTTTGTCCGAAGTACCGCCGTAAGGTGCTTGTTGGGGGTGTGGATAAGCGCCTGAAAGAGATCATCGATATCGATCGAGACCAAAACGCCGCGATCCATATTTTGGGATTGGGGCACCAATCCCTGGGCTACGCCCAAGAAGCTCCCGCCTTTCGGCG
>JAFGSI010000062.1 GCA_016934715.1 Anaerolineales bacterium | reverse complement strand
TTAGGACCGACATCGACTCGCCGCCGCCACCTGCACACTCAGGGAAAAAAACACAAAGCACACGGCCCCAGCCCCCTCCTGGTGCCGATCCAGATCTTACAGGAAAACCGTGATGACCAGTGACCTTACCCCTGTCGCCCCGCTCAACGAACAGATCCAGGATCTGAGCAAACTGACCGCCCAGATCCGTACTGGCCTGCAACCGCTGCGCGCCTCGCTCCCCCGGGAGACGCTGGAGGGGATTTCGCAACTGGAAACCTCCCTGCATCACCTCAGCCGCCAGGTGAGTGCTTTCGAGGCCCGCAGCGACAAGATGCTGGCCCTGGCCGACGTGACCCAGGCAGTCAACTCGACCCTCGACCTGGATGAGGTCCTGCGCAAAGTGATGGACACCATCATCCAGCTGACCGGGGCCGAACGCGGCTTTCTGATGCTGCGCGATGGCAAGGACGAGATGGTCACCCGCGTGGCTCGCAACTGGGAACAGGAGTCGATCAACCCCAACGAATTCGCCATCAGCCGCACTGTAGTCCAGCGGGTGCTCGACGCGGCCGAGGCCGTTGTGACCACCAATGCCCAGGAGGATCCGCGCTTCGGCGGGACCGATTCGATCGTCGCCTACAACCTGCGCTCGATCATCTGCGTACCACTGATCGCCAAGACCGAGTTGATCGGCGTGATCTACGCCGACAACCGCATCCGCTCAGGCATCTTCAGCGAGGCCGAGCGTGACCTGCTGACCGTCTTCGCCAACCAGGCCGGCATCGCCATCGAAAACGCCCGCCTGTTCGCCTCGGTGCGGCGCACCCTGGCTGAGGTGACCGAACTGAAGAACCTGATGGACAACGTCTTCGCCTCGATCGTCAGCGGGGTGATCACCGCCAACATCGAGGACCAGATCACGCTTTGCAATCGGGCCGCCGAGGGCATCCTCGGCCACACCGTGCCCGAGATCCTCGGCCGCCACCTGGACGAGGTCCTGCCGAGCTGCGCCGAGGTGATCCACCCGCATCTGCAGACCGTCCGCCAGACAGACAGGCCGGTCATCGGCCTGGAGATCTCGCACTGCACCCCCGAGCGGGGTGCTGTCGACTGGCGCCTGAACCTATCCCCGCTCAAGGACGCCGACCAGGCCACCCAGGGCGTGGCCATCGTGCTCGATGACATGACCGAGCGCAAGCGCCTGGAGGCCCAGCGTCGCCTGCTCGAACGGATGGTCAGCCCGGCAGTCCTCGACCAGATCGACCCTGACGCCCTGGTCACCGGCGGCCGGCGGGTGGACATCACCGTGATGTTCGCCGACATCCGCGGCTTCACCGGCTACAGCGAGCAGCAGACCCCCGAGGACCTGGTCGCCGTGCTCAACCAGTATCTGGCCGCCGGGGCCGAAGCCGTCCTGGGCCAGGAGGGCACGGTCGACAAGTTCCTGGGCGACGCCGTGATGGCCTGGTTCAATGCCCCGCTGCCCCAGCCTGACCACACCCTGCGGGCTGTGTGTGCCGCCCTGGACCTGAAGGCCGCCATCGCCCGCCTGCACGCGGTACTGCCCGCCGAGGCGCACCTGTCCTTCGGGGTCGGCATCCACTACGGCGACGCCGTCCTGGGCTGGATCGGTACCGAGCGGCGCCTCGAATTCACCGCCATTGGCGACAGTGTCAATACCGCCAAGCGTATCCAGGAAAATTCGGCCAAGGGCCAGATCCTGATCAGCCGCCAGGCCTTCGAGCGCGTCAAGGATACCGTCGAGGCGACGCCCTACGCCCCTCTGCAGGTCAAGGGAAAGAGCGAGACAGTCGAGGTCTACGAGGTGGTTGGGCTGAAGTAGTGGATGGCGGCGAACAGCAAAGCCTCCCGGGTCCTGATCTGCTTGGATTTTGGGGGCCTGGAACGGCTGGACAGAAGGAGATGGGCCGACCGACATGCCCCTCCTCGAAGCCGCTCTGGGAACCACAATCGGCTTCTTGATCGCCTTTTCCCAATTTTCCTCTGAATCTGGCCCCGCACAATCCTGGCGAACGCCGGGAAAATCACCCCTCTTCAAATACTCGCCGGATTTCTCGTCATCAAGAGCACAACCAGCTTGCTTGCATTTTGGTTGTGAAGAAGATCGTTTGGAAAATCCAGCCAATTCCGCCGGGAACTTGCAGAGTACTGCAGATATATCCGAACCGAAATCGTCGCTACCACCTGCTTCGCAGCAACTGCCGTTCAGCTATTTCTGCAAGCAGCAGTAAATCCCTGGCGGAAGAGTGAATCGAGTACGTCACTAAAATCGCAAAAACACAATCATTTATTCCCCGATCGACAACCCCCAGACCCCCTTTACCAGTTTCACAACCTGTTCGATGCCCTTCTCCAGCGGCCCGGTCTGGACGTACTCGTGAACCGTGTGCGCTCCGGCGCCCTGGCTCAGGCCAATCGTCACCGCCGGCAGGCCGCGGCTGAGAGGAATGTTGGCATCCGTCGAGCCGATATTGCGGCGCGGTTCGTATCCCACCGCCCGGATAGCCTCCTCGGCCAGGCGCACCAGCGGATGCTCACCTGGAATCTCCCCGGCTGGGCGGGAACCGATCACTTCGCAGTCGATCTCCACATCCTGCCGCTTTGCCAACCTGCAGATTTGCTCCACCTGCGCGGCGAGCTCCTCAAGCACCTCTGACTCTTCCGAGCGCAGATCCAACTCCAGCGCGGCCTCGGCGGCAATGGTATTGACCGATGTCCCCCCGGTGATGATGCCCACGTTGAGGGTCGTGCGCGGCCTGGAGGGCACCTTCAGCCCGGTCAACCGGGTAGCCAGGGTAGCCAGTTCGTGGACCGCCGAGGGCCGGCCATAGTCGATCCAGGAGTGCCCACCAGGAGTACGGGCACTGATCCGGTAGCGGCGCACGCCCAGACCACGGTGGTAGACCTGCCCCAGGGCCATGCCTTCGAGGATGATATACGCCAGCGGCCGATCGCCGAAGCGTTCGACGACCGCCTTCATGCCGCGCAGATCGCCCAGACCTTCCTCACAGACGTTGGCCACCAGCCACAGGTCGCCAGGCAGGTCCACCTGGCGCTCGCCCAGCGCCCAGGCCAGCCCGACCAGGGCCGCCACGCCGAGCGAGTTGTCGCCGATGCCTGGACCAGCGATCCGGTCCGCTTCGCGACCAATGGTCAGGTCCACACTGGGGGGAAAGACAGTGTCGAGATGGGCGCTAACAACCAGCGGCGGCTGGCCGCTGGCCGGTTGACCATGCTGTCCTTTCAGGCAGGCGTAGACATTGCCGACGGAGTCGATCTCCACCTCTGCCAGGCCTTCAGCAGTAAAACGAGCCCGGACGAATTCGGCCCGCTCGCGCTCGAGAAAAGTGGGGGCGGGGATCTGTTGGATGGCAACAGCCAGATCGAGAATCCGGGAACTCAGTTCAAGCATGTTTTTTCTTGAAGTCATGAATTCCAGCTTCCTGGAGAAATCGCTGAACGGCAGTTGCCGCGAAGCAGGTGGGAGCAACGATTTCGGTTTGGATATTTACCCGTACGCTGCAATTATACCTGTCTGACGACGCCGGCCAGTGAGTCCAGGCGGGCCTGGGCCAGGCCGGGCAGGGCCTCCAGGACATGGAAGACGCCACTGCCCTCGATATTCATCGAAGCCGAGACGTTGCCGTGCAGTACGGCCTGCAACGGGTCATAGGTCTTCTGGTAACCGGCCAGGAAACCGCCGCAGAACGAGGCCCCGACCCCGGTCGGGTCGGCCAGGCGGGCGGCGTAGGCCGGGACCTCCCAGCGCTTTTTCGACCCGCCGTCGTAGAGCAACTGGCCGCGAGCCCCGCGCTTGACGATCACCAGTTCACAACCGCAGGCAGCCACCGCCTCCGCCATCGCCCACAGGTCATCGGTCTGCCCCCAGAAGAGAGCCCGCAGTTCCTGCTCGGACGGCAGGAAGGCGGTCAGCCCGTCGAAAAGCAGGCGCAGGTCATCCCAGTCCGCTGGATGCATATAATCAGGAGTCGGGTCGAGGGTTCGGGTTGTGGCACCAGCCCGGGCAAAGACCGGCAACATGCGGCTGGCGGTCAGATAATCGGGGGAGCACAGATGCACCGCCCGGGCGGAGAGGTAGTCCTCGGGGATCTCGGTCAGACGCGGCGCAGCCGGGTCGGGAGCGCTGCGGTCATCCCGGCTCTCGAACGGCGGGGGGTAACCTAGCAGGGCTTTTGGGAAGGGCAGTTCCAGGCGAGCGAAGTGGGCCACCGGGTTGGTGTGCTGGACCGTGATCTGGTCAGTGTAGGCCAGGAAGAAGCGCAGGTCGAGGTGCTCGGGCAGGATATGGATGCCGCGCCGGTCCCAGCCGTGTTTTTCAAAGGTCAGCAGCCACTCGTGGGGATAGTCCTCCCCGACGCGCGCCAGCAAGCCGAGGCCCTTATCCCAGACGGTCAGCCCGGCGGCAGCATATAATGGGTCCCCTCCTGGAACATCGATCAACGGATGTCCGCTGGGGGGCAACAGGGTATCTCGGCGCAAGCGCCCGATGAGTACGAAAGTCGGTTCCATTTGGGTGTGACTCAGGAGGCGAAGACCCGCTTGGCGGCATCGGCCTGGCCCGAGTCGAGCGGCAATATGAAGGTGAAGTTGCTGCCCTTGCCTTCCACGCTCTCAGCCCAGATGCGCCCGCCATGCATCTCGATCATCACCTTGGCTACGGAGAGGCCCAGGCCCATACCGCCATGTTTACGGGTTAGGTGCGACTCGACCTGGTAGAAGCGCTCGAAAATGCGCCCCAGATCTTTGGTCGGAATGCCGATGCCGTCATCGATCACCGAGACTTTGACGTAGCCGGGGATCTGCTCGGCGATAACGAAGATGTGTCCGCCGGCATCGCTGAACAGGATGGCGTTCTTGACCAGGTTGGTCAGGGCCGTGGCGATCTTGGATGCGTCGCCCTCGATCATCAGCTCGTCCTTGCCCAGGTCGGCCTGCAGGCTGATTCGCTTCTTTTGGACCTCGGCACTGAAATTTTCCAGCACCTCCTGGGCAACCTTGCGGATCGACACCGTGCGCCGTCGGACGCTGGCCACGCCGCGCTCGACGTTGTCCATGTTGGCAATGTTGTCAATGATCTCCTTGAGACGCATGGCATTGCGCACGATGGTATCCAGTTGCGGCTGGTATTCGGTCTGGATGACTTCACGCAGGAAGGTGGAATGGCCCAGGATCAGCCCAAGAGGAGTGCGCAGTTCGTGGGAAGCGACGGCGATGAAGTCGCTCTTCATTCGGTCGAGATGGTCGACCTCATCAACGGCCTTGCGCACGTGACTCATCAGGCGGCCATTCTGCATCGCCACCGCCACCTGCGAGGCGAGTGTCTCTAGAATTATGAGGTCCTCTTCGGTATAATTGGCCTGATTTACCTTATTGACCGTCTCCAGCACGCCCAGCGCCTCGCCCTTGTAGACGATCGGCACGGCCATGATGGATCGGGTCTCGAACTGGGCGACCCGATCCACACCTTTGAAGTGGCGCGGCTCGGCAGCCACATCTGCTACAACGGCAGGTTTTGCGTTTCTATACACCCATCCGGCGACGCTGGTCTCGATCGGCACACTGACCGTCTGCAGGCTTTCACGGTGGAACCAGGGCACAGCCAGAAAACGCAGCTGCTCATCGTCCTTGACCTCCAAGATGGAAGCCACCTCGCTGTTGGTCAACTCACTGGCCACCGAGAGCACCGACTGCAGGAACGGTTCCAGGTCGAGGGATGCGCTCAGGTTGCGACTGACCTCCAACAGGCGTTCCAGGCGTTGGATGCGTTCGTTATCTGACATGGCGTCCCCGGGTCCTCATCGTGATAAGATTATACTTCTGATTACCAGAATAGACTTTCAAACGAGTCAATTATACCCACTCTGATCCGGAGGAAATCCGTCTTCATCAGCCTACCGGATCCGCAACCGACAAGGAGAAAAACATGAGCAAGAAGAAAGTCCGTGTGGCCATCATCGGCGTGGGCAACTGCGCCTCCTCCCTCGTCCAGGGTGTCGAGTTCTACAAGGACGCCCCGGACGATGCCACCGTCCCTGGACTGATGCACGTCAACCTGGGCGGCTATCACATCCGCGACATTGAGTTCACCCTGGGGATCGATATCAACGCCACCAAGGTCGGTAAGGATCTCTCCGAGGCGATCTTCGCCGAGCCGAACAACACCTATAAGTTCTGTGCGGTCCCCAACCTGAACGTGCCGGTGGTGCGCGGCATGACCCACGACGGTCTGGGCAAGTACCTGAGCGAAATCATCACCAAGGCACCCGGCCCGACCGCCGACATCGTCGGCCTGCTCAAGAAGACCAAGACTGACGTGGTGGTCTCCTACCTGCCGGTCGGTTCAGAGATGGCCACCAAGTGGTATGTCGAACAAGTGCTCGAGGCCGGCTGTGCCTTTGTCAACGCCATTCCGGTTTTCATCGCCTCCTCAGAGTACTGGGCCAAGCGCTTCAAGGAGCGTGGCCTGCCGATCATCGGCGACGACATCAAGAGCCAGGTCGGGGCGACAATCCTGCACCGCGTCCTGACCAGCCTGTTCGTCGACCGGGGCGTGCGCATCGACCGCACCTACCAGCTCAACTTTGGCGGCAACACCGATTTCCTCAACATGCTCGAGCGCGAGCGCCTCGAGTCCAAGAAGATCTCCAAGACCGGGGCAGTGACCTCGATGATCCCCTACGCACTACCCGCCGACGACGTCCACGTCGGCCCGTCGGATCACGTGCCGTGGCTGACCGACCGCAAGTGGTGCCACATCCGCATGGAAGGCACCACCTTCGGCGATGTACCGCTCAACCTGGAGGTCAAGCTCGAGGTATGGGACTCGCCCAACTCGGCCGGGGTGATCATCGATGCCCTGCGCTGCGCCAAACTGGCCCTTGACCGCGGCCTCTCTGGACCGTTGTTCGGCCCCGCATCCTACTTTATGAAGACCCCACCCCGGCAGTTCCGCGACGAGATCGCCCGCCAGAAGACCGAGGCCTTCATCCGCGGCGAGAGCGACGAGTAGATCCCATGACTCATCGCCGCCCCGCCGCCTGCGACCTCATCGCCGCCGGCCTGCTGTTGATCCTGGTCCTCTCCGCCTGCGCCTCGGCCACCCCGACCTCCCCCCCCTTGGACCCCGAAGTCCTGGCCACCCAGGCCGTGGCAACCCTCTTCACCGGGATGACCCAGACCATCCAGGCCATCCCGCCGACCCCGTCTCCCACGGCGACGACGATCCGCACCCCGCCGGCCCTGCCGGGCGTCTACCTCGGGACAGGGTATCTCAACCCGCTCGACGTGCCGCGCGCCTACATCGGTGATACCTGCCAGTACCTGCGCGACCGCTGGACTTCGACCAATGCCGCCCCCGGAACGGTCGTGATGGTGATCATGTTCCACTCGATCATCACAGATGGCGGCACACCGACCGATTACAACCAGATTGAGGAGGGCCGCTTCCAAACCTTGATGCGCGACCTGCACGAGCAGGACTTCGTCGCCATCGACACCCAGCAACTGGCCGATTTCCTCGACTTCAATGCCTTCATCCCGCCGCGGTCGGTCCTGCTGGTGGTCGACGATCGCCACTACTCCGAGTACTTCGACCGCTTCTTCCGGCCTTACTACAATGAATGGGGCTGGCCAGTGGTCAACTCTTGGATCAGCGCCCAAGACTCGATCGGTGCCGCCTCCCTGCCCGAAAACGTGGCCCTGTTCCAGGAGGGCTGGGTGGATTACCAGGCCCATGGCGTGGTCCACAACATCCCGATCTCGGATTTCGTCGATGAAGACTACATGATCAGCGAGCTGCAGGGCGCCATGGACCTGATCACAGCCAACTTCGGCCGTGCCCCGATCGCCTATATCTGGCCGGGTGGCGGATTCACCCCACGGGCTGCCGAACTGGCCCGCCAGTCGGGCTACCGGTTGGGGTTCACCATCAACCCGCGCGGTCCGCTGATGTACAACTGGGTCCCACTGGCCGACGCCGGCGACCCGATGCGGCCCTCCTACCTGCCCGAAGGGGCGGTTGCAGACCCGCGCATGGTCCTGCCGCGCTTCTGGGCCCCCGACGCCGACCTGCAGATTGACACCGTCCGGCTGATCGGCCAGGAGGCCAGTGCCCTCGCTGAAGCCAACCGATCGGTCGAACTGGAATACTATGACATCGTCTGCGCCCCGACCTACGGGCCGCTCCCCTGAGGGATGAGGTATTGTGTCCCAACCCGAAAATAGGCCCTGTATCTTCTGTAAAATCGTCGCCGCTGAAGCCCCGGCGAAGATCGTCTTCCGCGACGAACGCGTGACCGCTTTCCATGACCTCGAGCCGATCGCCGAACACCACATCCTCATTGTGCCCAACCGGCACATCGCCTCGCTCAACGATCTGGGCCCCGAGGATGAGCCCCTGATCGGGTACATGGTCGGTGTCGCCAGGCAGATTGCCGCCGGGCAGGGCTTCGCCGACAAAGGCTACCGGTTGATCGTCAATACCGGTGCAGGTGGAGGACAGACAGTTTTCCACCTGCACCTGCATCTCATTGCCGGCAAACGGTCCCGCTTCCGGATCGGTTAAAACAAAACGGGCAACATGGTGGGTTGCCCGTTTTCCTTTCGGTACCGTTCCCTAACGCTTATACGTCCGCCAGGCGTAGACACCCAGACCGACGCCGACCAACAGGATGACCACCCCAAGGATTCCGAGCAGGGGCGAGCCACCCGTGCCGCCAACCCCGGCATCCTGAGCCCTGACCTGGGCCCCGAAGGCAACGTAAGCCGTTGCCCCCGATGCAACCTCGATATCGTAACTCAGCCCGGTGGTCGGGTTATACCCATCGGGCACGGCCGCACTGACCGTGTACCGGCCAGCCGGCACATTCCCAAAACAGGTGCGCACCGGCTCTACGGTATCCGGATCGAGTTGAGCCACCGTCTGCTGTGACTGCGAATAGGTTCCGTTGGCGCTGGTCACACTGACCGCCCCACCCGGGACGCCAAACTCGGCTTCCTGGCGCAGACCGTCGCCGTTCACATCGGCATACAGCAACACACAGACCTCCGTCAGGCCGGGCTCCTCGGGGAGTGGTGTCGGCTGGCTTTCGGTCAGGGTGGGTCCCGGCCCGACAGTCGGGGTCTCGCCGCCCGCAGGTCCGCCCACACCAATGACCAGTTCCTGGTTTTCGATGATGGTGCAGTTCTCATCCAGACGGTTGGTCTGGCGGAGATACTCTTCCGAGACGCCCGTCAGCAGGGAGATGCGCGTACAGGTATCGCCGGCCTGAACGATATAGATGATCCGCCCGTCGGGGCGGGGGGTCGGGGTGGCATACTGCTGGACCTGGCCGTGCGGGGCCGCCAGGACACTGGCGCTCATGAGGATCAGCGCGGCGAGGGCCAACAGGGTCCCGGGGAAGACGATCGGTCTTATTTTCATGGATTCACCTGCACGCGGATTATATCATTCCCGGCCCCGGTTTGTGCAAGGCGGTTTTCCAGGCCACTTCTGATATAATCCGGCTGCGATTTTCAAGGAGAGGCACCAATGACACTTCAAGTGATTGTCGGGGCACAATGGGGCGACGAAGGCAAGGGCCGCATCGTCGACTGGTTCGCCGCCCAGGCCAGGTACGCTGCCCGATTCAACGGCGGCGACAACGCTGGCCATACCGTCACCGTGGGGCAACGAGTCTTCAAGTTGCACCTCATCCCCTCGGGTATCCTCCAGCCGCATATCGTCGGCATCCTGGGCAACGGGATGGTCGTCAACCCACAGACCCTGGTCGAGGAAATGGACATGCTTGCCGGCAACGGCATCCCCATCTCGCCTGCCCGCCTGCACCTCTCCTACGCTGCCCAGCTGATCACCCCGGCCCACAACGCCCTCGACAGGGCCCTCGAATCTGGGCGCGGCAAGGATAACATCGGAACCACCGGGCGCGGCATCGGCCCGGCCTACACCGACAAGGCCGCCCGCTCCGGCCTGCGGGCCGTGGACATGCTGGCCCCCGATTTCTGCGAACATCTCGGCGACCACGTCGCCGAGACCAACCGGACTCTGGGGCTGCACGGTGCTCCCCACCTCGACCCGGCCCCAATCTGCAACCAGTTCCGCCTGCTGGCCGAACATCTCAAGCCTTACATCACCGACACCGCCGCCGAGCTGGACGCCGCCCTGCGGGCCGGCCAGAACGTCCTGGCCGAAGGCGCTCAAGGAACCCTGCTCGACATCGACCACGGCACCTACCCTTTCGTGACATCATCCAATACCACCGCCCCCGGCGCTCTGACCGGCCTCGGCCTGGGCCTGACCGCTGCCCGTGAGGCGCGTGTCAGCGGCGTAGTCAAGGCCTTCCAGACCCGGGTCGGCTCGGGGCCATTCCCGACCGAAGTCTCGGGTGAACTGGCGGATCGCCTGCGCGGCAGCGGCAAGAACCCCTGGGACGAGTTCGGCACCACCACCGGGCGACCGCGCCGTGTCGGCTGGCTGGACGGGGTCCTGCTGCGCTATGCCACCCGTCTCAACGGTCTGACCGAACTGGTGATCACCAAGCTCGACATTCTGACCGGCCTGGACCCGCTGCGCGTCTGCGTGGCCTACAAAACCGGCCAGGAAACCCTCACTGATCTGCCCTTCGGCCCGGCCGACCTGCACCTCTACGAGCCGGTCTATGAGGACCTGCCCGGCTGGACGGAAGACCTCGGCACCATCCGGGACTGGGAGGACCTGCCCGCCGCGGCGCGCGGCTACCTGGAGCGCCTCGAGCACCTGACCGGCGTCCCGGTGACGCTGGCCTCGGTCGGGCCGGAGCGCGAGCAAGTAGTGGAAAAAAGGTAGACACAAGAAGAAAAAAGGCAAAATCAAAGGGCTGCCGAAGCAGCCCTTTGATTTATTTTTCGTACCGTCTGCGGATCTCAGGCAGGAAATATTCCTCGAAGAAACGGTCGATGTCGAAATCAGGCCGCCAGTCCCAGTCTGCGCGGGCAGCGGCATCATCCACGTCCTCAGGCCACGAGTCGACAATCCCCTGGCGGCGCGGGTTGGGATCGAAGGTGATCTCGGCCCCCGGGAAGGCCCGCATCGCCCGCTCGCGGAACTCGGCAGCCGTCAGGCTGAAGGCATCGATGTTGTAGATCATGCGGGTCAGGCGTTCACGCCTTGCATTCATCAACATCAACAGGGCCTTGATGGCGTCCGGCATGGCCATGAAAGAGATCTTCGTGTCGGGGCGCACGAAACAGGCGTAGGGCTCGCCCCGGGCAGCAGCATGCAACATCTCGGGTCCGTAATCGCTCGTCCCGCCGGAGGGCATCGTGTAAGCGCTGACCAGGCCCGGGAAACGGATGGCCCGGAAGTCGAGCATGCGCGGCGGGTTGGGGTTGAGGTGCTTCTGGCCATGGTACAGGCTGTAGTACATCCCCAGTTTTTCACAGTACAACTTGTTGCATCCGTACATCGTATGCGGCCAGTTCCACTCGTCCTCCCGGACCCGTCCGGCCGCCAGCTTGGCCGCCAGGTCCGGGAAGCCGTAGGCGGCGATCGAACTGGGAAAGAGGAACTTGACCTCCTTGTCGTAACGCTCGGACTTGAAGGCCGCCAGCATCAGCAGCTGCATCGTCCCCTCGACGTTGATACGGTGAGCCTCCTCGGTGGCGACCTCCGCCTTGGACGAGAGCGAGGCGGCCAGGTGGAAGATGATATCGAAATCGTAGTCGTAGAACTGCTTGACCCGGTAGACCAGGTCCCCCTGGACATGTTCGGCCGTCAGCGGCCGGACGGACTCAGGCAGCGGCATCAGGTCGGAGGTGATGATTTCATAATCACCGGTCTGCGCCAGGCCCTGTACGAGTGCCTGTCCGATTTCGCCGGCTGCGCCGGTGACCAGGACGGCTTTTCGACTCATATTCTGTACTCCTTTATGCTAGAATGGAAGACGGATCCAGGGCATGGCCCTGCGAACTCATTGTACATCACCCGGACGAAAAAACATGCCGCTGTTTGCCACTGGCTTGGACGCTTAAACTCATGATTCCCATCTGTAAACTCCTTCCGACCGTCCTGTTCAGCCTGCTCCTCGCAGCCGCCTGCACCCCCGCCCCGACCCCGGGCCTGACCCCGATCGAAACAGCCACCCCGACCGAGGCCGTGACCTGGTTCCCAGCGACCCACACCCCGACCCCTTTCCCGACTCAGTCCCTGGCCCCTACCTATGACCCGCGTCCTGGGCTGGGCGAAGGGATCCTGGCCGACGACTTCAGCCAGCCCGAGGCCTGGACAACGACCGAGACCCTCAGCACCCGCGCGATCGTCAACCGCAACCGCCTGACCCTGGCTGTCACCGCCGACCGGGCCATGCTGCTGTTCAGCCAGCGGGCCGAGCCTCTGCTGCAAGATTTCTACGCCGAGATCAACGCCAGCCTGAGCCTGTGCCGCGGCCGCGACCAGTACGGCCTGCTCTTCCGTATGATGTCGTATAATGACTACTACCGTTTCGCCGTCAACTGTGCCGGCGAGGTGCGCCTGGAGCGCATCCAGGGAGGGAACGCCGTCCCGTTGCAGAACTGGGTTCCCTCGGGCGATGCCCCGCCCGGCGCGCCGTCCGAGGTCCGGATCGGCGTCTGGGTCAGCGGCCAGGAGCTACGCCTGTTCCTGAACGACCACCTGCAATTCAGCCTCTACGACCCGGTCTTCCGCAGTGGGGCGTTGGGGGTTTTCATATCTTCGACCGGGACCACGCCCGTGACGGCCAGTTTCTCGGACCTGCGCGTCTACCAGGTTGCATACGTCAGCCCGACGCCGACCGCCACCCCTTCCCGCACCCCCACGCCGACGCGCACCCCCATCCCATAATGATGTGAGCAGATGCCCAACAAACTGAACGACCTCGATCCCAAGACCTGGCTGAAATTCCAGAAATCCTGGTTCATCCACAACCCGCCGCCGCGCAAGCAAGGCGTGCTGGTCCACCCGGCCAAGTTCCCCGAGACGATGGCCCAGGAGTTCATCGAATTCTTCACCAAGCGCGGGCAGGTCGTCCTCGACCCAATGGCCGGGACCGGGTCTACACTGGTGGCGGCCCTGCGCGCCGGACGACATTCGTACGGCATCGAACTGAATCCCAAATACGCCGAGATCGCCCGGGAGATCGTCGCCGCCGAACGCCAGGTGCTGGGCCACCCGGTTGAACACCTGAAAGCGGGCATCATCACCGGAGATGCCAGCCAGGCAACGACCTTCCAGTTCCCGTCCATCGACTATGTCCTGACCTCACCGCCCTACTGGGACATGCTGCGAGCCCGCGGTGCCGAAACCCAGAAGAAGCGCCGCGCCGCCGCCCTGGACGTCTTCTACTCCGACGATCCCCACGATCTAGGCAACGTCCCAGACTACGACGAATTCGTCGCCCGGTTGGTGGAGATCTACACCAGGCTGAAACCTCTGCTGCGCGAGAGAGCTTACCTGACGATCATCGTCAAGAACGTCAAGAAGGGCGGCAGGATCTACCCCCTGGCCTGGGATCTGGGAGGTGCGCTGGGCAGGGTCTACAGGTTGAAGGACGAGCGCCTCTGGCTGCAAGACAACCAGCGTCTGGCCCCTTACGGCCTGGGCAATGCCTGGGTCAGCAATACGTTTCATCATTACTGTCTGCAGTTCAGGAATGAGTAATGGCCAAGGGGAAAGGAGCGCGCCCCTCCCCGGTCGAGGAGTTTCTCGACCAGGTCAACCCGGACCGGCCCTTTCGGAGGGTTTATCGTTACATTCCATCCCGTGCGAACGTCGAGCCCAGATACCGCTATCGCATCGTGTACAGGAGAGTCGGTGAAAGCCGCCTTGGTCCTCTCGGTCATCTCTCCCAGCGGGTAGTCAGGGCAGGGAGTGGCTTCATTTGCTGGATATTGGGCATGCTCGTGATCGCAGGAATTGTTATCCTTCTGATGGCATTCAAAATAGGGGATCCTTACCTCCTGGCCTTGTTTCCGATTACACTCCTGATCCTGTCGGTCATCCTGTTCTTTATGCGCGCTGGCTCACGTCCACCCAGGAAGAAGGATAAGTCAGGTTGATTTACGGATGAAATGCAGATCAGCAAGGACGATCCATTGGACATCTGGGCCTGGCTTATTCTCCAAGAACGATTAACATATCCAAAAGGTTGCCTCGCATGAAAAAATGTCCCCTGTGCCTCAGTAACCCTGCCGGACTTGAGCGTCGCCTCAATGGGATTGACTTGCTCAGATGTCAGTCCTGTGATTTCGTGTATGCGGATGTACCACCAGAACTTGTCCGGGAAATTAACGCGACCTATTCAGATCTCTCCAGCGCCTGTTACGCAAAGTATCAAACGCTGGCCGACCAACTCTGGTTTCGAAGCATTGCCGAACGATTCACGAAAATGCTCGGTGAGGGCAAGGTCCTAGATGTCGGTTGTGGAAATGGGTTGCTGCTACAACAGTTTAAATCTTTAGGTTGGCGTTGCTGGGGAATTGATCCATCCCAATGGAGCGATAAATTTGCCAAGCTGTATGGTTTCGAACTTCACAAGGGATATATTGAGGATGGGGTATGGGAAAAAAACGAGTTCGACCTGATCGTCAGCAGCTCAACTTTAGAACATATCGCCGAACCCGTACCGCATGTAGAAGCCATCATGCGATATCTGAAAGCCGGTGGATATGCGTATTTCTGTGGGATCCCCAATTATGGATCGGCATCCATTCGACTTGGTTTTGCCAGTTTCTACAGGAATATTCCTCCCGGCCATGTCAACTACTTCACATCCCAAACATTAAGATACCTGTTCACGAGGACTTCCTCCCAGGCCAGATGCGTGCAGATCCGAACGTATGGAATTCCGGAACTCCATCGTCCGTATAACAGACTTTCGGCGCTTCGCAAAAAGATAAGGCGGTCGCCTGCACACCTTCCGGTCGATCAACCTTCCCCTGGTGAATCCGCGGCACAGGTTGAATCCGCAGTTCAGGATGATCAACCGCCACAGGCTGCATCCACAACCCAGGCTGTGAAGCCGGGAACCCAAGCCCTGCTCCGAGGTATGCTGTCGATTGTCTACATTCTTGGGCGCCTGGGAAAGGCGGGGGACAAATTGGAGGCCTTGATACAAAAATAGCCCACCTGACCGGCACAATGGGTTTGAATGGAAAAGCGCATCCGTCAGGCCGATCACTTTTCCTGGAAACTGTAACCGCCTGGCCAGGTCTGGACGAATTGTTGCTCACTGGCCTCGGTCCCCAGTTTCTTGCGCAGGCGGTAGACGACATTCTTCAACAAGGATTGGTCTTCCTGACCATAAATTCCCCAGACGCTCTGGATAATCTCTTCTGCGGAGAAGATGTGCCCTGGCCGGCTCATCAGCAGGTGGAGCAGGCGGAATTCGAGATTCGTTAACTTGATCTCGCCCCGCCCAGGATCGACCGCCGAACGGCGGGCGGGGTCGAGACGCAGGCTGCCCGAGCCGACCTGATCGAGGCGCGTCACCGGTACCGAGCGCCCGCGCCGGCCCCAGGCCATGATCTTGGCCACGAACAATGCCGGGCTGATTGGCTTGACGACGCATTCATCCACACCAATCTGGTAGGCCTCGATGATCTCAGCCTCATTGTTGGCTGGCAGGAACAGCAAGATGGGACTCTCGGTGATGGCGCGAAACTGCTGGCAGAGCAGAATCCGCTCCTGGTGGGAGGCATTGACATCGATGATGATCAGGTCTGCATTGAACTCTCCTGAACGGGTGATGGCCCGCTGGACCGAGGTCTCAAGAATGGCGATCAGGCCTTTCTCTCGGATGATGTACCCCCAGATGGGTGCAGTATCATGTTGATCACAGAGTACGAACACGCGCAGGGTGATGGTCGGTTCAGTGGGAAAGGCCAGGCTCATGGCAATCCTCGATTTCTGCTGGTAGAAGGAGGCCTATGCATTTATTCGGTTTTCTGCTATTATAAGCGCAAATATCACAAAATTCTCATTTTGTTACCACAATATGACCAGCGGGTGATGTGAGAACTACCTGCGGTGATTATACTAAGCGAAAAGGAGAGAAACATGAAGAAGCGATATCCTGTTCTTTTTGCCGCGCTCGTGATCGCGCTAGCAGCTTGCTCAACGGGCGGCGGAGACAGCGATGCCGAACCTACGTCGATGGTCTTTCCCACCGCCGCCCCGACGGCAACTGCCTTCACCGTCAACCCGACCGCGGAAACCAGCGGTGACTCGACCGCCGGCGAAGAGCGCCTCTCCCCGGTTGATGGCATGACCCAGGTCTACATCCCGGCCGGCTCCTTCCGCATGGGTGGTCTGGATTCACTTGGCACACCAGATGAGGAACCGGATCGCCAGGTAACCATAAGCCACGGCTTCTGGATGGATAAGGTCGAAGTCACCAACGGCATGTACATGCTCTGCGTCCAGGCTGGCGCCTGCGAACCGCCGCGTTCCTTCGCATCAGCTTCGCGCGACCAGTACTTCAACACCGACGAGTTCAACAACTTCCCGGTCATCGCTGTGACCTGGGACTATGCCCGGGCATACTGCGAATGGGCGGGACGACGCCTGCCGACCGAGGCCGAATGGGAATACGCCGCGCGCGGCACCGACTTCCGCATCTTCCCGTGGGGCGACGACCGTCCGGATGCCTCGCGCGCCAACTTCAGGTGGCTGGTCCGCGACACTACGCCGGTCGGTTCGTATCCGGCAGGCGCAAGCCCGTGGGGCATCCTGGACCTGTCCGGCAATGTTTGGGAATGGGTGGAGGATTATTACGTTCAGACCTTCTATGCCATGGCCGGGTCCACAGACCCGATTGGCCCCTCTGCCGCCGGCTCTAATGACGAGCGGCGTGTTATCCGGGGTGGCTCCTGGCAGGATGGTGAAGAAGAGATCCGGGTCTCCAATCGCGGTTTCGCCCTGGCCCCTGATCACGACGCCAACCTGGGCAGTGACGCCCTGTATGGCGAAGCCAACAACAAGACCGGTTTCCGCTGCGTCTCAAATAATTAGAACGGAACCGCTCCCTGAATCGGCCGCCGCTTTTCCGGCGGCCGATCTTTTTTCGAGCAACTATATCTTAATTGACGTAGCACCCAACCTGTGGTATTATCCCGCCGTCAACTACATAGCCCCCAGCGGCGCTCTTATCCAGAGAGGCGGAGGGACCGGCCCGACGAAGCCTCAGCAACCTTTCACATTGAAAAGGTGCTAATTCCGGCAGAGAGAAATCTGGAAGATGAGAGGGCAGCCGTGCGCCTCTGCGCCAATTGCCCTTTCTCGTCCGAAGGGGCAATTTCATTTTTCAGAGAGGTGAAAACCAATGAGCACCACTTTTATGAGCTCTCCCAAGCTGATGTTCACGTCTGAATCGGTCACCGAAGGGCATCCCGACAAAGTCTGTGACCAGATCTCCGACGCCGTGCTGGATTCCTGCTTCGAGCAGGATCCCTACTCGCGCGTCGCCTGCGAGACGGCCACCAAGACCGGCTACGTGATGCTGCTGGGCGAGATCACCACCAAGGCCTTCGTCAACTTCGACGAACTGGCCCGCAAGGTCATCAACGAGATAGGGTACGACAGCAGCGACAAGGGCTTCGACGGCAACACCTGCGGCGTCCTGTCGGCCATTGCCAGCCAGAGCCCGGACATCGACATGGGCGTCAGCAAGTCACTGGAGGCCAAGGGCGGCGATCAGGATGATCTGGACAAGATCGGCGCCGGCGACCAGGGCATGATGTTCGGCTACGCCTGCAACGAGACCCCCCAGTTGATGCCGATGCCCATCTACCTGGCCCACAAGCTGACCCGCAAACTGGCCGAGATCCGCCGCGCCGGGACCCTGCCCTGGCTGCGTCCTGACGGCAAGTCTCAGGTCACGGTCGAGTATGCCCACGGTCAGCCCAAGCGCATTGACACCGTTCTGATCTCGACCCAGCACTCGGCTGACGTCTCACACTCCGACATCCGCGAGGGCGTCATTGAGCACATCATCAACCCGGTCATGCCGGAGGGTATGGTCGACCAGGATCTGAAGATCTTCGTCAACCCGACCGGGCGCTTCGTCATCGGCGGCCCGATGGGCGACGCCGGTGTCACCGGCCGCAAGATCATCGTCGACACCTACGGCGGCATGGGCCGCCACGGCGGCGGTGCCTTCTCGGGCAAGGACCCGACGAAGGTCGACCGCTCGGCCGCCTACGCCGCCCGCTGGGCCGCCAAGAACGTGGTTGCCGCCGGGGTTGCCGAACGGATCGAGATCCAGGTCGCCTACGCAATCGGCATAGCCCACCCGCTGTCGGTTAACGTCGAGACCTTCGGCACCGGCAAGATCACCGATGAGAAGATCGCCGACCTGATCCTTGAGCACTTCGACCTGCGCCCGGGTGCCATCATCCGCGACCTCGACCTGCGCCGCCCGATCTACCGCAAGACGGCCTCCTACGGCCACTTCGGCCGCGACGATGTCCAGTTCCCCTGGGAGAACACCGACAAGGCCGCCGCCATCAAGGCTGCTGCCGGTCTATAAAGAAAACCTCCCGCAGGTTTGACCTGCGGGAGGTTTTGATTTAAGGCTTCTCCAGCCCGTGGGCTTCCAGCAACTTTTCATCCTGCAACAACACCGCCGTCGGCCCATCAGCCACCACCCGGCCCTCGTCCATGATCACCATCCGGGGGAACAGCTCGCGGACCATCGCCAGATCGTGCGACGAAACCAGCATGGTCAGCGGCAGGTCGCGCAGCAGGTTGATGAAAGACCGCCGGGCGCGCGGATCGAGTCCGGCGGTCGGCTCGTCCAAGACCAACACCTCGGGCTGCATCGACAGCACGGTGGCGATGGCGATGCGTTTCTTCTCGCCGGTGCTCAGGTGGTGCGAGACCCGCCGGGCATAGGCCTCCATCCGCACAGCGGCCAGGGCCGAGGCCACGCGGGCATCGACCTCGCCGGCAGGCAGCCCTTGGTAGAGCGGGCCAAAGGCCACGTCGTCATAGACGGTCGGCGAAAAGAGCTGGTCGTCGGGGTTCTGGAAGACCAGCCCGACCGCGGCCCGCACGCGTCCCAGGGTTTTCTCCTCGACCGGCATTCCGCAGACCGTCACCTGCCCCTGGCCGGTCGTGTGTGCCTTCGACGTCGGTGCCAGCAGGATACCATTCAGGTGCAGGATCAGGGTCGACTTGCCCGCCCCGTTGGGCCCCACGAGGGCCACCTTCTCGCACGGTGCGATCATCAACGAGACCTCCCGCAAGGCCACGTGGCCATCCGGGTAGGCAAAGGACAGGTTTTGGACTTCGATGGAATGATGCATGGTCAACCCCAAAGCAGGAAACCGAACAACAGCAACAGGATAAGCAGGATCAACCCGCCGGCCAGCGTCAGCCAGGAACCGGAGCCGATCGCTGACAGCGGCAGGGAACGGATCTCGCCGTCATAACCGCGCGCCACCATGGCCATGTAGATGCGATCGGAGCGCTCGAAGGCCCGCAGGAAAAGGTTGCCAGCCATCCCTCCGGCAACGCGCGCCTGCCAGGCCATGCTCCCCCCGGATCGGTGGACTGCCTCGGCGCCCTGGCCTGAACGCGCAGCCCGGGCCCGCATCAGCCGCAGGGCCTCGTCGACCAGCACGAACAGGTAGCGCCACATCAGCCCGAACATGGCCACCAGCAGGCGCGGGATACGGATAGCCCGCATCGCCTGCAGCAGATCAGGGAAGGATGTGCTGGACGCCAACACCACTGCCGCCTGGACCGAGAGCCATGACTTGAGCGCCACACTGGCAAAGCGCGCCAGGCCCTCGGCGTAGCCGGTCAGGGTCCAAGTACCGAGCGGAAAGGAGAAGAGCGCCGTCTCGCCATTGGTGAAGATGATTGGCACCGCAGCCAGCATGAACGGCAGCGCCAGCAGGGCCCTCCTCTGGATGAATCCGAGCCCCAGCGCCGAGAGAATCCCCACCGATAAGATGACCGCCAGCAACAGGAAATAGACCGGCCAGGCACCCACCGGGGTCAGGGCGACGGTCAGGATATAGGCCAGGGCCAACACCAGCTTGACACGCGGGTCCAAGGCATGGACCGGGCTGAGGCGCGGTCGGAAGGGATCAAGAAAGTGGATGTGCACGATTTAATGGTCGCTGGAATCCGACATCTTCAGCTGTCGGTTGCCTTAGGCGGTCTTCTTCCGCCGGGTGTGGGCCACCCCCAGCGCCACACCGAAGACCAGCAGCAGCCCGACGATCCCGGCAACAATGGTTGCCAGGGCCTCATTGGAGATTCCCGGAAAGACATAGTCGGGGATGAGGGTATAGAGCGAACTCTGGGCCGTATCGATGAAACCATTCTGCTCGGCAACCCATTCCAGGCCATCCGGGTGGGATGAGGCCAGCGGGGAGAGGAACGCCAGCAGGGCAGCGATGGTTAACCCACCGACCCAGACCATGCGGCTGCCCTTCGGGGCCGGGGCATCGATCTGGAGCAGGTCGCGCCGGGCGGCGTACAGGAAGGCCAGCGCTCCGACCGTGATCAGTCCCTCCCCGATGCCAATCAGCGTGTGGATGCCGCCCATGGCCGCGATGGCGAGGTTGGCCGGGGAACGGCCCGAAACGGCCAACTGCAAGGCTACCGCCAGGGCTGCGACCACGATCGAGAGCCAGGCCGCCAGGAACCCGCCGGCGAATATGCCCCAGCGCTTCCCGCCCGACAGGCGCAGGAAGGAGCGGTAGACAAAGTGCGAGACCAGCACGCCGATGATGCCCATGTTAAAGATGTTGGCGCCCAGCACCAGCAAGCCGCCATCCTGGAAGACGAGTGCCTGAACCCCGACCACGGTGGTCATGACGACGATCGCCGCCCACGGGCCGAGCAGGATGGTGGCTAGCGCAGCGCCCATCAGGTGGCCCGAGGTCCCGCCGGCTACCGGGAAGTTGAGCATCTGGCCGGCAAAGATCGCCGCCGCCAGGACGCCCATCAACGGCACCTGGCGCTCCCCCAGGTCCTGGCCGACGCGTTTCAGCGCGATCCCGAGCACGACCGCGGTCACAGCCCACAGGATGGCTGACACCAGGATCGACAGGAACCCGTCGGGGATATGCATTTGGGCAGGGGCATAGATCATACTAACCTCCTACTATTTCGTAAACCGGTTCGGCGGTGAATGATTCTTGACAGATCGGGCACAGCCCGAAAAATGTCAGGTGGCCGGCGTTCAAGCGGTAGCCGGTATGACCTTCAAGCGCGTCGAGCATACCGCGCAAGACCTCGGCCGGGATTTCCTGTTGGGCACCGCAGGCCCGGCAGATCAAGTGATGGTGGTCCTCCCCGGCCAGCTCATAAGCCAGGTGGCCGCTGCCCCGGTCGGCGACCCGCACCACATCGTTTTCGGCCAGAAAGTCCAGGGTGCGGTAGACAGTAGCTTCGGTCATGCCAGTCGCGCGGACGCGGGCATAGACCTGGGCAGGGGTCAGGTGCCCGACATCATGCAGGGCCTGCAGGATCGCCAGGCGCTGGGGCGTCATGCGGTAACCGCGCTGGCGCAGAGTCCGGGTCAGGGTGGTGATGCAGGACACAGGTATTTTTCCTTGTTGATAATTTTATCAATAACCAAGAAATGCAACAAGGGCAGCGGATTAGAATTGATTAAGAACGAAGCCGGCAGCCAGGCTACCGGTCATGCCAGCGAAAGGCCCCCCCTCCCAACACCTTCACGCGGGAGGTGTCTATCTGTGTGAAGGATCAAAAATCTCCCCGGCCCAGCTGTGCTCCTCAGCCCATTCTTGAAACGCTCTGGCGGCACGAAACCGCCTGTTACGGCTCCCACTGGAAGTGGATCAGGCTGAAGAGGTAGGGCTGCCCGCTGACATACTCGATCCCCACCAGCCAGGTGCGCCAGTCCAGTTCAGTTCCGGGAGTGCCGGGCTTGTAGAGCGAATAGTAATTGAGGTGGGTGTATTCGGCTGGCCAGGATGCATCGTAGCTGGCCCCACCGACCTGGACCGTGTTGCAACTCAACGTGTAACTGGCTTCGTAGACATCGAGCAGATTGGGCAGGATCACTTCCTCGAACGAGCCGACCGTAGCATAGCCGCTGGCCGGGTCCATGCCCCAGTTGTGTTCATAGGTGCTCTCGAAGACCCAGCGGGCGAATTCAGGCATGAAATTGATCGGCGTCGACTGGCGCCAGGTGCGCACATCCAGGCCGTGGGCCGGGCTGACAAGCGAGGCCAGAAGGTCACCATTCGAGGTGCGCAAGGCGTTGCCGAAGTTGGTCAGCAGATCGTTGACCCGTCCATCGGCGCAGAAGGTCGCCGGGGTGACAGTTTCGCTCAGGTAGGCCGCGCTGACCCAGCCGGTTCCGCCGGTGGGGTTCTGGACCTGGACCCAGATCTGGCCGTCAATGACTGTTGATGGCCCGCTGCGCATCACGTTGGCCGCCGTGGCGGGGAAGGACCCGACGACGGAGTTGCCCACCCCGGCCGCAGAACGGATGTTGAGCGTGTCCCCAGGCAGGACCCGGACCACGGCATACGGCCCGGAAGGGGCTCCAGCGACGGTGGCGCCGGGGGTGACGGCTGCGGAGGCGGTCGCGCCGGCCGTCGACGTGGCCCCGACCGTGGGCGAGGGCAAGGCCAGGGTCTCGGTAGCGACGAACGGCGTCGGCGAGGGCGAGATCGGGGTAGGTGATTCGAGCGCCGGGGTCAGGGACGGCAGGCTGATCGTCGTCGGGGTGGGGAGGTTCCCGGCCAGCGAAATCTGGCAGCCGGCCAAGGCCAGCAGGGCAGCCAGGCAGAGCAAGGCAATTCGTTTGATCACGGCACTCTCCTTTAAAAAAGGTGCGGCTGGTCCTTTGGCTGGCAGGCCCGCTTGCGGGGGAGGAAGACCGGCATGCGGGTGGGCAGGTCGCATTCTTCGCACAGCCCACCCAGGACCGCTTCCAGCCGGCTGGCATTCTGGGCCGGAGCGAAATACTGGCCACCGAAGGCCTCCACGTAGCGACCGCGCAGGCCGGGAAAGAGCCGGTCCAGCTTTTTGAAGTAATACGCTCGCTGGCGGTCGCGCAGGGTCATGCCGAGGGCCGGCAGGACGTAACGGCCGCCGTGTGCAGCCACCAGGGTGATGATCCGGCGCAGATTGTCTTCGTGATCCGCAATAAAGGGCAGGATCGGCATCAGGGTGATGCCGGTCAGGATGCCCTTCTCTGCCAGGGACCGCATCGCCTTCAGGCGCCGGGACGTGACCGGGGCACCGGGCTCGATTTTCTTGCTCAGTTCATCATCAGCAGTCGTAACCGTGAAGGTCACCGCCGCGTAGGTCTGCGCCTGGAGGTCCGCGAACAGGTCCAGGTCGCGCAGGACCAGGTCCGACTTGGTGATGGCGTGAACCGGAAAGCCGAATTGGGCGATGACCTTCAGTGCCCGGCGGGTCAAGCAAATCTGCTTCTCGAGCGGCATGTAGGGATCGTTCATTGACCCGGTACCGATCGTCCCGACGACGCGCTTGCGACCCAGTTCATCGTGCAGCAGGTCAATAGCATTGGCCTTGACCAGCACATCGGTATTGAAGTTCTCGATCTGGTAGCACTCGGAGCGCGAGTCGCAGTAGATGCACTGGTGCTGGCAGCCACGGAACAGATTCATGCTGTAATAGAGCCCGAACCAGTCGTCGGGGCCCTTGACACGGTTGAGCAGGGTCTTGGCCTGGATTTCTTTGATCATTTTTCGGAACGCCGACGAAGGCAGGATAACACGGAAACGGTCCTTGCTCGATCAACGGTTTACCGTGTTCCTGCGCCTCCTATTCGTCTTTGCCCATCTCCCGGTACAGGAACCAATGACCCTTGCGGTCGTTGGCGCTCCTGATCGCGCGGTCGTAGTACAGGTCGAAGATCTGCCCGCTGTCTGTGCGGATCCGAAAATAGAAACGTCCGACCCCCAGCGAGCCGCGCCGGGAAGCGACCGCGGCATGGGCGGGCTGCATATTGCGGGCGGGCCTGCCCCGCCGGGTGAAGTCGGACCACTCGGCCAGCAATGCGACAACGCGATAGTCGCGGCCCTCCCAGGTAAAGCCGTCCGGGCAGGGTGGGGCCTTTTCACGCACCGGCGGCCGGTCGAAATGGACATCAACAGGCTGGTCGAGAAAGTGAAGAGGTTCAAGCGCAGAATTTGCCATTTTGCAATAATACCATTTTCCGTCCTCCGAAAGCAATAAAATCCAGGCCCAACGGATGCCCCTGCTCCAGCGAGCGCGGTCGGCAAGCTCGCCTGCCATGCAGCAACGCCCCGGGAAAACCTGCACAGAAAGTCTCCACGCAAAGAGCTTGGAGACTTTCTGTGCAGGCAGGCTCCCCCGTGTGACGACGTAAAGGTTGAAGAGAATTAATTCTTGTCCTCGACCCCGATCCATAGGTGACCCGGCAGGATTGCCCGATTTGTGCGGACATTGATCCTGCCAACCGGGTCGGGGGTCTGCGATGCCAGCATGCTTGGATGGACCAGACACAGGTCGGGAAGATCACCGTACTTCTTGTGATAGTAATCCGCCGCCTTCTCAACCTTGGCCGGCAGGGCGGTTCGGGAGTCATTGTCGAACCAAAGCATACCGATGTGCATGTGCAACACTCCTTTCTTGTTCTCTTATTCCGAGGGAGGTACCTGGAACGGCAACCAACCACTGCGACGCTGCAGCAGGAAGTCAACACCAGGGACCAGACGTTCCAGACAGACGTCCGGATCGCCGCTCAAGGCTCGGGCCAGGCGCGGCTGGCGGATGCGCCCAAAGATCCGTACCGGGAAATAGTTCAGCCAGGTGCTCAGGCCTGGAGCCCTGCCGGCCTCTACTGACGCCACCGGCCAGATTCCGCGCTCAGGACCGTACATCAGCAAGTAACGCAGGTCATGCTGGACCTGGGGGCCGGCCTCCGCCAGGAGGTCCAGGCCATCGACCAGCAGGACGATCCGGCTCCGTCCCGGACGCAGGTGTTCTGCCCAAGAGGCCAGCTGGGACAGAAAGCCGCCCGCTGATGGATGACTCGCCGGCCAGACGCCCAAGCTGCTGGGTGCCGCCTCGACCCGCTCCCACGCCTCGAGCTGGCCGGTGACGACTCCGAACTGGACATCGTCCGTGCCTGAGGCCAGGTCGATACTGAGGGCCAGGGAGCCCAGCAGGGCTGTCGTGCCACAGTTCGCCTCAGCAGTCACCAAGACAGGGCCGCGTCCGCACCCCTCTTCAGGGTCGGAGAGGTCGAACAACACCGGCAGCCCGTCGCCGGCCATCCCAAAGAAAAGCGTCTGGCGGGGCAGCGGGCCCAGGTCGTGCAGGATCTGGGCCAAGCCAGGCTGACCCGGCACGAAAGGCGCTTCGGGCAGGGTGGCGAAGGGTCCGCCATCGAATGCCCCGGCCTGGCGCAGTTCTTCCTGGATTTCCCGGTAAGCTTCGAGGGCCACCAGGGTTTGTTCGTGGCGGGTTGGAATCATCTCTTTTCATCTCCTGGTCTGGACTCTCTGCCCAGCCTCAAGCACCCACATAATAGCACATATGTTCTATTTACACAAGGGCCTTGACAACTCTTTCCACCATCCAGGCTGGGACTGCCAGGAAGAAAATCCGCCCAGGAGCACCGCGCTGACTTTGTACCCCTTGGCTCTGAACACCTCCGCCGATCCGGAATTACTTCGTCCCCAACAGGCGCGCCTGCACCAGGGACGCCTCGGCAGCGTCAAGGACGGCGATCCCACCGGCCTGCAGTTGATTGACGAGCCGCCGGTCGAGGTCCTGCGAGCGCTGGAAGATCTCCAACAGGATGGCAACGTGATCGTCTGCGGCAATACGGTTGATCGCCACCCCGTTGCATTCAACGCAGGCATGGATCAGCATCAACTCGCCGGGGATGCTCCGGCCATAACGGTCGACCCGCTGCTTGGCGGTCAGCCCAACCGGCCACATGCCGGCCTTGCAGGCCGACAACCGGTCGCCCGCCCAGTACAGGTCGACGTGCCGGGACCACAGGCAATAGGGACAGTGATTGCGGTGCTGAACCCCTGCCCAGGCCGCCGCCGATGGAACCAGGTTGTGGCAGTGGATGCACTGAAAGTCGCCGTCTCTCCGGACACGGGTCGAGGGATAGCCGTAAGCCAGCCGGGGTTTCATAACTCCTCCCTCAAACGTACGAAGCTCTGGTAGCGGTAGGGGCTGATCGCTCCGTTCGTCACCGCCTGACGGATGGCGCAGCCGGGCTCCTCTGCATGCCGGCAGTCCAGGCCAAACTTGCAGGTCCCGATCAAGGGCTGCATCTCAGGGAAGAACTCGGCCAGCACTTGTGCATCCACATTCCACAGACCGAATTCGCGGACCCCGGGGGTGTCGATGATCGCCCCGCCGAAGTCAAGCAGGAACATCTCGGAATGGGTCGTGGTGTGCCGGCCCTTACCGGTCGATCGGTTGACAGCATTGACGCGCAACCCGAGACCCGGCTGGAGAGCATTCAGCAAGCAGGTCTTGCCAACCCCCGACTTGCCCACCAGGACCGAGACGCGTCCTGCCAGGGTCTGGCGGAGTTCGTCGAGGCCCAGGCCGTCGACAGCACTGGTCAGCAGCACAGGGTAGCCGATCTTCCGGTAGGCTTTGGCTGCGGCGAACAGGTCGTCTTCGATCTCGCCCCCGGCCACCAGGTCGAACTTGGTGATCACGACCAGCGAAGGCAGGTTGAGCGATTCGGCCGAGACCAGATAGCGGTCGAGCAGGTGCCACGAAGGGGTTGGCCTGGCGGCGGCGAAGACCGCCACCACCTGGTCCAGGTTGGCCGCAATGACCTGTTCGAAGGGATGGGCGCCCGGCATCGGCACCGCTGAACGGCGGGCCATGCGATTGCGGCGCGGCAGGACCGCGGTGATGACCCCGTTGCCATCGCCGGCATCCCGGAAACGAACGATGTCGCCAACCGCCACCGGGTCCTCGTGGGTGTTGAAGCGGGCCGATTGGACGCGGCGCGGCATCGAGGTCGGATCGGCTGTCGAGTAGACGAAGTCCTTGCGCAGCAGGGACGAGATCCCGCACGGCAGCACCTGACCGCCGCGAAGGACGAAATAGGTTCCGATGGTTTTCTTGATGACGACCCCCGGGTCGTCAGGACTTTCAGAATTTGTGTTCAACGTTGCGTTCCTTACACAATCAAAACGCCAGCCGCAGGAGAATCCCGCGGCTGGCAGTCAGGCAAACACACTACCGGAGGCCCGCAATCAAGCAGGCCGGGGCGGTGCTTTCAGAGAAAGCGCAGCCTTTCCGGACTTAAATCAAAAGCCACGGGGGCACGTGCGCACCCGTGGCCGAAGCGTCAATCCAACACGATTCCGGTCCTATCCCACTCCAAGCAGGCGCGCCCATGCAGCGTATGTTTCGGTAAACACTTTTCCTTGAGCCATAAACGCGCCTCCTTCCTTAGAATTGAATTAAAACCGGCCAGAGTTTACCCCAAGGCAGCGAAACTGTCAATGCAACCACAAATCCCCTGGTAGGGTTCCCTATGGCTACGGGATCTCCCGGCGGATCAGTTGGGGGATCTGGGTGATGTGCCGTTTCAGGTACTGGGTGATCGGCGGCGGCTCAGGCGGTTGGTACCGGTCGAGGTCATCGTCCACCGGCCAGCGGAACGGCAAGTGAACCACCGAGCCGGGTTCACTCGCTTCAGCCAGCGCCCGCAAGGCCAACCGCAAGACATCGCCCTGGCGCGCCTGGTCGCCAGGCAGGCCCATCAGGGCGCTGAAGGGATGTTCGACCGCCGCCACGCGCGGCACCCCGACCGAGGCGGTCAGTTCCCAGACGTTGGAAATGCTGATCGTGCTGAAACCAGCGGCTTCAATCTCGCGCTGAACCAGTCCCACGGACCAGTTGCAGATCGGTCAACTTGGCACCAGGACGAGGACCTCTACCCTGTCTTGACGAAGATTCTGGACGATCTGCGGGACAGTTTTTTCGAGCAGTTCCTCCGGCTCCAGAATGTAGCCCATGGTGGAATAATGCCGAAGGGCGGCCCGCCCGACCTCGCCGGCCAGGACCATCTCGTTCAGCCGGTCTACCGGCAACAGGCAGTTGAGGTCTTGTTCGCCAAAGGCCGGGTTGATGTGCAGGTGATAGACCCTGACGTCTTCCGTTTTGACCGTGTTCGGCAGGAGACGGTACGACGGGTCGCCCCACCAGGGATTTCGGCGTTCGCCGTCCTGATTGAATGGCCGGTCGTCCTTCAGAGCCACCCCGCCCGAGGATAACAGGGCAACAGTGCATTCCGCCAGGGGTTTCCTAAGCGGTCTCCATGGGATCGGACGCGGCTGCTCCTGCTTGATCCAGGTCTCGGCCATGCGGCGGGTAATGCCGCCCAAGAAACGGAACGAATCAACGGGTTGGATCACTGTCGCTCCTCCTGCAGGAAAAAACCGGGCGGCGCAGGGAGTAGCACCGCCCGATCCACTTCAGCGCACTCTCAGCCGCCGCGGACAGTCGCCCGTCTCGCAACCCTCGCAGTGCTTCCTGGAGCTCTCCGGCAACAGCCAGAAGGCGACCACACAGAAGACGGACAACAGGACCAGGATGGCCCAAGAGAAGTCCACGATCAGCAGGTAAATCCCAGCGATCGGCGGCAGAAACCAGCCGAGGGCCATCCAGGAAACATTGCGGCGGAACTGCCTGGCAAAGGTCGTTCCCAATTTTGCCTTGAAGCGCCGCCCGGACAGGATGTGGAAACCGGACGCACAGGTGCCGAGACTGTAATGTCCGCAGTACGGACAGACCCAGGCCATGAAGAGCACGTTCGAGAGAATGCAGTAGGCCAGGTAGATTGCAGCCAGCGGCCACCAGACCAGACCGATGATCACTGCCCCCACAATGTACATCACGATCTGGAAGGCATTTTCGCGTACAAGGTCTCGGACGGTCATCTGTGGGATGGTCATAGGATTTGGGCGACTATACAATAAAAAGGGGCTGCTGTCAACGCAGCGTCTCTGGCCAGGATCCAGTCGGGATCGGCGTTTTTGGACGGCAGGATGTGCTCGCAGGACTCAGGTGTCAATCCCACCCCTTTCCAGTGCGCTCTTGATCTCCCCCAACCGCTCCTGGATCCGCCCACCGAACGCCCGGCGTACGAACGGGCTAAAGAGGCGCAGGAACCCGTGCAGGTGCAGGGTCTGGTACTGGTACAGACGGGTGCCCGCATCGAGGGCCTCGAAGACGTAGGCCAGCTCGCCGTGCATGCCGGGGCCGGTCCAGCGGTAGGCCAGGTCGCGTTCCGGCTCCAGCGTCGTAACCTCGGAGCGGATCTCGAAGCAGAGCTGCGGCAGAACCCGGACCATCTCCAGATAGCGGGTCCCGACCGCCGCCGGCCCAGGGCTAACCTTGGCGTAGACCGGCACCACCGAATCATCGGTGCGTTCGTGCTGGTCAATGTCGCGCAAGAAGGCGAAGACCTCCCCGACTGGACGTTCGATGTGCGTTTCGAGATGGAACTCCACCTCTTCCTACCTCACCAGCCGCCAGAACAGGGCTCCCGCCAACAGGGACAGGGCTGCGCCGAAGAAGAATGGCGCCGCGGCCCCGAAGCCAGTCCAGTTGAAGGCGCCCTGCCAGAGCAGGCCGGCGATGGCCGAGGCCGGGAAGGCCGTCAACCCGACAGCCGCATTGTACAGGCCATACGCCGTGCCGCGCTGCTCGGCTGGAACCAGATCGGCGATCAGGGCCTTGGCGGTTCCCTCGCTGGCTGCATAGTAGACCCCATACAAAGCGTACAACAGCCAGACCTGCCAGCCGGTGCGGGCGAGGGCGAAGCCCAAATACACCAACCCGTAGGCGATCCAGCCGCCAAGGATCAATTTACGGCGGCCGATCTTATCAGAGAGCGCCCCCAGAGGGCTGGCCAGGGCGGCATAGATGGCATTGAAGACCAGCAGCATGCCCATCACCTGCAGGACCGTCAAGCCGCGTTCCTGGCCGCGCAGGATGATAAAGGCGTCGGACGAGTTGCCCAAGGTGAACAAGATGATTGCCAACAGGAAAGCCCTGAAGCGCCGGTCAATGCCCTTCAGACTCAGCACCGGGGATCTGGCTGGTCCCTCCTTGCGGACCTCGCGCGCCCCCAGGGCCAGGACCAGCACAGCCAGCACGGCCGGGATGATGCTGGCCAGGACGATGATCTGGAAGGTGCGCTGGCTGAGCAGTTCGCGGCTGGACTGAGTGGCCCAGATGATCATTGCCGCGATCAGCAGCCCGAGGAAGGCCCCGGCTGTGTCGCCTGCCCGATGCAGGCCGAAGGCCAGGCCGCGCTGCTTTTCGTCGATGCTCTCGGCGACCAAGGCATCGCGCGGGGCGGTGCGGATGCCCTTGCCAAGCCGGTCGGCGAAGCGTACGCCCAGCACCCAGCCCCAGCCATTGGCGAAGTACAGGAACGGCTTGGCGACCGTTGACAGGCCGTAACCGAGCACGGTCAGCCACTTGCGTTTGCCAAGCTTGTCAGAGAGCCAGCCCGAGTAGAGTTTCATCAGGCTGGCGGTCGTCTCGGCCAGGCCTTCGATCAGGCCGATCACCGCTGTCCCGGTTCTGAGCACATTGGCCAGAAAGAGCGGGATCAGGTTGACGATCATTTCTGAGGAGATGTCGGTCAGGAAGGAAGTGGCCGTCACCACCCAGACGTTGCGCGGCAGTTGGCTCAGGCCGGCGTTGGGCCGGGTAGAGCTTCCCGATTTCTTTTGGGGCATGTTTTTCTTCATGGCAGTACGAGAGGTCTCTCTGGACAGATTATCAGGGTAGCCCGGGGCAGTTCGCGCCAGATTCGCCCTGTCTCCAGGATGAGCCCTTCCCAGGCCTGATTGCCGGCAAGGATGGACTAGCGAAAACCGGTGATGTACTTCTCAAGCTGGTCGACCATGAACTCCAGCTCTTCGATGATATCCTTGACGAGGTCACCAATCGAGACGATTCCCACCAGCTGGCCACCCTCAAGAACAGGCAAATGGCGGATACGCTTGTCAGTCATGTAGGCCATGCACTGATTGACGGAATCGTCCGGCGCCACCGTGACCAATGTACTGGTCATCACTTCGGCCACCGTGACGGCGCTGGGTTTTTTCTCGTACAGACCAACCTTGCGAGCAAAGTCCCTCTCCGTGAAAATCCCGGCCACCCTGTCCCCATCCATGACAACGACCGAGGCGATCTGTTTCTCGTCCATCAACTTCAGCGCGTCCAGAACCGTGACGTCCTTCGATACCGACCAAACGCGATTTCCCTTTACCTTCAAAATCTGCCTGACTTTGTTCATAGCCAACTCCTTTTTAGGAGATTTTCGATTTCACTGGCCTAGTTTACCATAAACGAGATTTGACCGGATAACGGATAAAAACCGCCGCAAATCTCGCTATTCAATGGTGTAGACAGGGGGCTCAAAAATTGTGCGGGCGGCAGGTCTATCCGTGAACCCGGTCAACGCCTCCAGGATCTGCTGTTGGTGCGGTCTCTCACTGGAGCGTGCTCTCAATGCGGCTGGAAGTTCTTGAAACGGGTGGGACGCGCTCGTTAGAGCGAAAGCACGACCAATGGGTTAGGGCTGCCCCAAGAAGCCCCGTCGGCAGAACTCCTTCTTCGAGAAAGATCTCCCCTCCCGGGTCTCACCCCGGGAGGGGAGTCTTCAAAAACAAACCATTCAGATTGTTGACGACACCGGATCATCAGGGCTCTGACGTTAGCGTAGGAGTCTCGGTCGCCGTGGGGGCTTCTCCTCCGACGATGATCTGTACATAGACCTCATCGCCGAAGTACGTCCCGGCGGCGGTAGCCATGCGCCAGTTACCGCGAATGGTTCCGGGTGTGTTGGGCGCCGTCATCGCAATCGCAATCTCGACTTCCGCACCGGCTGCAACCGCCGCGGTAAGCGTATACGGGGCACCGCTCATCGAGTCGCCGCCGGTAAAGGCGAGTCGAAAGCCCACGTCCCAGGCGCAGGAGCCGCTGTTCCGGATCCGCCAGGTCTTGGTGAACACTGCCCCTGGCACCATGGCCGTATTATCTGGAATGGTCACATCGGCTACGAAAGTCGCGCCGTAGCAGGAGGCGGTTGGGGCCGCCCCGCCTGCCGGGGTTGAGGGGGTGTTGGTAACGGTCGGCGTCCCAGTCGGGGTCGCGGTCAGGGTGGGCGTTGCGGTCGGCATCGTCAGGGCAGTCTGGGTCAGCCCGGAGGCGAAGGTCGCCACCGCCTGGGTCTGGACCAGATGGACATCAGGTGTGGGGGTGAGATCGGCCGGGTCTGCCCCGCAGGCGCTGATCATCAGGCCGACAAGCACGATCAGCCTGGCCAGGACCTTGATTGTTTGATTGGATTGAGACATTTAATTCTCCTTTCCGGCCGGCCTGGCCGCCTTTACAACCAGTCCCGGCAGGTGAATGGTGATGCGTCCTGTGTGGACGACAGCCTGCAAAACCGAATCAACCATCAATGCCAGATCGGGAATCGGATTTGGTAGAGGAACGAATCAGATGACAGTTGAGGGGAGGTTAGCGGTTGTGACTCATGGTCTTTTGGCTGCTCGTTCCACGGTGAAGAAAGGGGATCGAATGCCTGGTTCCGTTCTCCGAAACTTGCACGGATCTACACTCGGTAGAGTGAGGTTCGGTTCCTGCTTCAGCGAGGATTGCCTGGAAACCAGGGCTAGCATCCTCTCCACAGGTGCGACTTCCCGCGGAACTCGCGGTAGTTTCGTTCGTCCGATCATCCCCATCCGCCCTCACAAGCAGTTCCTCCAGATTGAGCACTCCGATCGAATCCCGGTCGATGATCAGTCCGCAGACCTCACATACGTACTGACTCTGGCCCAAATCCATTTCCGCCTTGAGGCTGCCACAACACAAGCAGCGTTTGGCGGAGCTTATACAGGCTATCGCCGATGTCGGCCGACCGGATAGGGGTGGCCGCGGCGTCATGCCCTGCTGCCTGGAAAGGTCATCCCGCCGATGGCCTTTCGATGTCCGTTCAACCTCGATCCTGTCGCTTGCTTCCCAACGCCGCAGGGTCTCCCTGGAAACCCCTGGTTCTTGGGCTGCCTGACCAATGCTGACCTTCATATTCACAATATCCACAAAAAACAAGATTGGTCAAGCTAACCATATTTTTGCAGGTGCCAGCCCCTTCGACAGCTTGGGGCAATGAAACCCACTTTCTCAGGATCCTGGATAATCCGGCTTCCGGATGATATCCTTTTTTGTCCCAACTGTAAAGCGTCGGGTGGGGGCTTGAATCGAGAGGCAAGAGCCGTTTTCACACTCAAGGGAAGAGCCGGCGGGCACGGACCTCGGCTACGGCATCGGGCCGGTAGCGGAACAAGCGGGCCGGGCGGCCTTCGCCGGAACGCAGGTGCGAGGTCTCTTCGATGATACCAGAATGTAGAATCCGTCGCCGAAAGTTACGCTTGTCGAGTTGCTCGCCGAGGATGATCTCGTAGGTGTGCTGGAGTTCGGACAGGGTGAACTCCTCAGGCAGGAGCTGGAAACCGACCGCACTGTATTCCAACTTGTAACGCAGGCGGCGCAGTGCATACGCCAGAATCTCCAATTCATCCGCCGCCATGTCAGTTGGGTCCGCCGCTGGGACCCAGCGCCCTTGTTTGTTCATCGGAAGGGCCACCCCTGGGGCGAGGGCAATGTAGACCACCCGCAAAGTCCGTTCGGCCTCACCATAGGTGTAGAGTTGCTCAAGGTAGGTCCCGCGGCGATCGACCAGGGCGCCGATCAACCGGTCAGCGGTCTGCTCGAGCGACTCATCGGAACGCGGGGGCTCGCCCGGCAGTCCAAGAGCTCCGCCGCGGGCAGCCAGAAGCACCTCGAGAACCTCATCGCACAACCGAAAGAGTACCACATCCACGCACAATGGACGATTCACCACGGCCTGATTATACAGGAAGTGGGACAGCGCGCACTTGACAGGGAAAAACTATTACGGTATATTCGGTTATAACCGAAATAACAGAAAAGAGATTATGATTCAGCTCACACCGATCCAGAAGAAGTTCATCATCCACTGGGGTGAGATGGGGGAGCGTTGGGGCATCAACCGCACGATCGCCCAGATTCACGGTCTGCTCTACCTGTCCCCCGAGCCGCTCAATGCCGAGGAAATCAGCGAGACCCTCTCGGTGGCGCGCTCGACAGTCAGTGTGGGCCTGCATGAATTGCAGTCGTGGGGCATCATCAAGGTGGTCCATACACTGGGCGACCGTACCGACCGCTTCGAGATCAAAGGCGACGTCTGGGAGATGTTCCGCTGGATCGTCGACTATCGCAAACGCCGGGAGGTCGACCCGACCCTGGAGGCGCTGCGCGATTCGGTCGCCCAACTTGAACAGAACCAGGAAGACGAACACACCAAACAGAAGATGGGCGAAATGCTCGAATTGTTCGAGACCGCCGATTCGCTCTACGCCCAGGCCCAGAACGTGTCGACCAGGACCATTGTCCGCATTGCCCGGATGAGCGACATCGTTGCCAAGCTGCTCCGGCTCTTCCCCGATTAGGGATTAGGCTGTTTTTTACCCGTCATTTTTGATTTTACCCGAACTATCCGCTATGATCACAGCCCCCCCTTCCCTGCTCACGCTCACCAACCCGTTCGAGGAACGTCTGGAGCAGGTCGAGGCCCTGCTTGCTGCCCAGGTGGAGGCCGGACGCTCCCCGCTCGAAACGGCCCTGGCCCAGCTGATCACTGCTGGCGGAAAACGTCTGCGCCCGCGCCTGGCCCTGCTGACCGGCAGCCTGCTGAGGGCCGACCCCGGCCCATTACTGTGCCTGGCGGCGGCAGTCGAGATGCTGCACACCGCCACCCTGATCCACGATGATCTGGTCGATGGGGCCGGCCTGCGGCGCGGGGTCGAGACGCTCAACGTCCGCTGGCCAGCGGCAGCCAGTGTCCTGGTCGGGGACCACGCCTTCACCCGCGCCGCCCGCCTGGCCCTGGCCACCGGGAGCCTGCCGGCCATCGACCTGTTCACCGAGACCATGGCCCGCATGGTCGACGGCGAGATTACCCACCTGACCCGCGCGCCGGGGATCATCGACCAGGAAGCCTACTATACCTGGATCGGCGCCAAGACTGCCGTCTTGTTCGAGCTGGCCGCCGCAGCTCCCGCCCTGCTGGGTCCGGCCGAACCGGCCCAAGCCGCTGCTGCCCGCCGTTTCGGATTCCAGATCGGGATGGCCTTCCAGGTCGTCGACGACGTGCTCGATTTCAGCCCGGGACCGTCGAACCTGGGCAAGCCGGCCGGCCAGGACCTGCGTCAGGGGACCCTGACCCTGCCAGCACTGCTCTACTATCAGACCGATCCCGACGACCCGGACCTGCTGGCAATCGCCAGCAGGGAGCAGCTTGACAAGGAGATTCTCGAAAGGCTGCTGGCCCGCATCCGCGGCAGTGGAGCGCTCGAAGCGGCCATTGAGACCGCACAGAGATACATCTCCGAAGGTCTGGAGGCACTGGACAGACTGCCCGAGGGTCCGGAACGCCCGCTTCTGGAGGTGCTGGCCCGTTCGATCGTCGATCGAGCAAAGTAACCTCATCCGCCTCATATTCGATCATCCGGCAACGAAGAGACAGCAATGAAAATCGTTCACAAAGTAAGTGCTTACGTCCTGATCGGCCTGGGCCTGCTTCACACCCTGCTGACATCGCTCTTCTCCCCAGGCTTCAATACTGACGCCCTGTGGTTCGCCGGGACGGGGCTGGGAATCCTGTTCCTGGGATTGTTCAACCTGGCGGCGGTGAGAGCGCCAGTGCGAACGACCCTCGATCTTTGCCTGGCTGCCAACCTGATCGGAACCGTCTACGGGATCATGGTCGTCGTCATCCTTCCGGCACCGCAGGCCTTCCTGGCCCTGCTGGCGTTCCTGGGGGCGGCAATCGGGATTATCGTTGCCAGAAGATCCATCCTAGAAGAAACCCAATGACCCGATTCAGGCTTCTGTTCGGACCGATGCGGGTCCCGTTCCTGATCCTGACCCCGGCCTGTGTCCTGCTCGGGCTGGGGACCGCTCTCTGGACGGCCGGTGAAATCCAGTGGATGCATTTCGTACTGGCACTGGTCGGGGCCGTTGCTGCCCACGTCAGCGTCAACGCTTTCAACGAAGTTTTCGACTTCAGGTCGGGCCTGGACGTCGCGACCCAACGGACGCCCTTCAGCGGCGGCAGCGGAACACTGCAGGCCCACAGCGACATGCTTCACCCTGCTCAGGTCACCGCCTGGACGGCCCTGGGGATCACCGCCCTGGTCGGGCTGTACTTCGTCGCCCTGCGCGGCGCGGCGATCCTGCCGCTGGGACTGCTGGGCCTGTTCCTGCTCTACGCCTACACCCCCTGGCTGACGCGCAATCCGTGGCTGTGCCTGGTAGCCCCCGGGCTAGGGTTCGGCCCCCTGATGGTAATCAGCGTCCACTTCGCCCTGACCGGGATTTATGGATGGCCAGCCTTGGTTGCATCCCTCATCCCCTTCTTCCTGGTCAGCAACCTGCTGCTCCTGAACCAGTTCCCCGACGTGGAGGCCGACCGGGGCGTCGGGCGACGGCACTTTCCGATCCTGCTCGGCCGCCGGACCAGCAGCAGGATTTATGCACTTTTCCTGTTCCTGACCTACCTGACCATCGTCATGGGAATCATCTTCGGGCTGCTACCGACAGCCTGTCTACTCGGCCTGCTGACGGCCGCACTCGCTGTCCCAGCTGGCCTGCGGGCCTTCCATCACGCCGACGAGATCCCTGAGCTGATCCCGGCCCTGGGAATGAACGTGCTGATCGATCTGTTGACGCCGGTGCTGGTCGGGGTCGGGCTGCTGGTGAAATGAGGAGACGAAAACTGACCGGTTCATCCTTGCTTACAAATTCAGCGAAGTTCATGCGCTGACGGGCAGTGCTTTCCCCGAGCGGATCTATGCTGCCATTTAAAAATTGTATGGCCATTGAACCGCTGAAGTCAAGCGGTATAATTTCAGCACCCTGAACCGCCTGGAGAGCCCCATGCCCTGCCCCCTTCCTGCCCCTCCCCCCACCCCGAAATCTGAAATCGTTGACGACTACCACGGTACCCAGGTTGCAGACCCGTATCGCTGGCTGGAAGATGCTGAAGATCCGCGGGTCAAAGCCTGGAGCGCAGCCCATAATGAGCGCACGCGCACCTTCATCGACCAGATTCCTGCTCTGGAAAAGATCCGCACCCGCCTGACCGAATTGTGGGATTTCTCCAGGCTCGAGGAGATCCATAAAGCTGGCGGGAAATATTTCCTGGCCCGGAACAATGGTCTGCAAAATCAGCCCGTTCTCTACAAACAGGACAGTCTCGCAGGCGATGTTGTAGTCCTGCTTGATCCCAACACCCTCAGCGAGGATGGGACTGTAGCCCTGATGGGGCAACACTACAGCCCGGACGGGAGTACACTGGCTTACACCGTGTCCGCCAGCGGCTCTGACTGGCAAGAGATTCGCATCCTCGATGTCGAGACTCAAAACTGGTATAACGAAGTCCTTGGCCATTGTAAATTCCCTGATCTGGCCTGGCAGTCCGACGGCAGTGGTTTTTTCTACAACCGCCTTTCCGAACCGGGTCAGGACCAAAGCGACCGGGAATTTTCCAGTCAGGTCTACTGGCACAGGTTGAACACCCCACAATCCGCCGACACCCTGGTTTACGAAGATCCCTCCGACCGAAACCGGCGTTTCAGCCCTTCAGCAAGCGAGGATGGGCGCTACCTGTGCCTCTTCGTCAGCCGTGGGACCGATCGCCGCAACGGCTTCTACCTCCGGCCACTCGATTCCGGGGCAGCATTCCTGCGCCTGGTCGAAGATGGTCAGGCTAAGTTTTGGCCAGCGGGCAACCTGGGAAGCACCTTTTACTTTCTCACCGACCTGGATGCGCCTCTCGGTCGGGTGATCGCCATCGATGTCGAAAAACCCTCCCGGGAAAACTGGGCCGAAATCATCCCACAGGGAACGGAGGCCATCGCCGATATCCAGCTGTGGGGCGAACACCTGGTAGTGGTAATAAATCATCACGCTCATCACGTGATCACAATCCACAATCTGGAAGGCCAAGCCCTTGGGGAGATTCCCCTGCCGACCATGGGGACCGCGAGCCTGCTCAAGGGAGGTGTACATGATCCGGAATTCTTCTTCAGCTTCGAGTCCTTCCTGCATCCCCGTACCCTCTTCCGCTACGCCCTGGACAGCGGGGAGCTGACGCCCTTAGAGCAGGCCGCCCTGGACTTCGATGCTCCTGCCTATGAGACCGAACAGGTCTTCTATGAATCCAAAGACGGCACCCGCGTGCCCATGTTCCTGACCCACAAGAAAGGGCTGGAACAGAATAGCAGCAATCCCACCATCCTGTATGGTTACGGTGGCTTCACCCTCAGCCAGACGCCCTTCTTCAGCATCTGGAACCTGGTCTGGCTGGAAATGGGTGGCGTGTTTGCGCTGGCCAATATCCGCGGCGGCCTGGAGTATGGCGAACAATGGCATACAGCCGGGATGTTGGAAAACAAACAGAACGTATTCGACGACTTCATTGCCGCGGCCGAATGGCTGATCGCTCAAAGGGTTACCCGCCGCGAGCGACTAGCGATCGAGGGCCGTTCCAACGGCGGCCTGCTGACCGCGGCCTGCATGGTGCAGCGCCCTGACCTGGCAGGCGCGGTGCTTTGCTGGGTGCCGGTCACGGATATGTTGCGCTTCCACAAATTCACCGTCGGCCATTTCTGGACCTGCGAGTACGGCAATGCCGAGGAAAATCCAGAGCACTTTAAGATCCTGTATGCCTATTCACCTCTGCACAACATAAGAGCAGGGGTGGAATATCCGCCGATCATCATCACCACCGGCGACAGTGATGACCGCGTTGTCCCGGCCCACTCCAAGAAGTTCATTGCAGAACTGCTGGCAAAGACAAACCGAAATGCCCCTCATCTGTTGCGGATCGACACCAAGGCCGGTCACAAACTCGGCAAACCCACCTGCAAGCTGATCCAGGAACATGCCGACACCCTGGCTTTTGCTGTCCAGATGCTGGGTGTAAAGGCCTGATTTTCATAGGCTGTGCCGAAAGTTTACGCAGGGAGGGCTCCTCGTTGGCTCGGATGAAGAGGTTGAAGCCAATGAACAGAAAGAATCATTAGATCACCTGAGCCAACGACTCGAACCAGATGATATTCCCGACCCGGATCAGCAGTGCACCGGCGTACATCGGGTTGCGCACGTAGCGGTGAGGCCCGCTGACGACCAGCTCCCTGGGCAGGTCGACCGGGACCGGGGTGCTGTGCCCCTTGCGAACGAAGTCCACCGCGCACCAAAGCAGAACACCCACCCGGGCTAGCCACAGCGGAACGGCAGACCAGATCCAGGGGGCGGGCGGGAGGGCAGGGCCGGATGTCTGCGGGACGACGATGACCGGTACGACACCAGGCAGGAAACCGGGGACGAGCAGGATGAAGATGATGGTTTTGAAGCTGGCCGCGATTCCGTCCGCCTA
>JAFGSI010000061.1 GCA_016934715.1 Anaerolineales bacterium | reverse complement strand
GGCGAACGCAAGCTGCTGGCAGAAGGATATGAATTTGAACGTCTGGTCAAAGCCGAAATTGGCGCTGAAGTCAAGGGGTGGACGGAGCGGGTAGTGATCGTGAGGTCGGAAAGCTACCAACGAGTGATGCGAGAAGGTTTGGAAAGACGCCTGCAGCGGGCGCTGGAAGAGTTGCTGGCTCTGAACCCCTGCGCCTGGGCGTGGCAAACGCCAGTTCCGGGCTGAAACCGAGCTGGTGGCGGCTGCCGAAGCCATCCTGAAAGCGCAGGATGGGGAAGGGTTGTTGAGCTACACATTGGAGCGCCAGGAAAAACATCGAACCAAGTACCTGGGACGCGGCCGAGGCGGCCCAGACCGGCCCAAGCAGGAGAGCGTGACGGTTCGTTACCAAATGACCACCATTGTTCGCCAGGAAGATGCCATCGCCGCACTCCAAAAAACGTTCGGCTGGCGAGCCTATGTGACCAATGCGCCGCCCGTAACAATTGAGCCTGGAGCAGGCAGTCCTGACTTACCGGGATGAATGGCTGATCGAGCGTGGTTTTCATCGTTTGAAAGGTGTTCCGCTTTCGCTAAGTCCGCTCTTTGTCAAACGCGACGATCAAGTTGTCGGCCTGACAAACTTGTTGAGCCTGGCAGTGCGATTTTTGACCCTGATTGAGTTTGTCGTCAGGCGCAAGCTCAAACAAAACCAGGAGAAACTGGTCGGCCTGATCGAAAACAACCCCAAGAAGGGGATCGATACCCCGACCACTGAAAGATTGTTAAAAATGTTCGACAACATTACCTTGACCATTGTGCGGCTACCCGACCAAACTGTTCGACACCTACCCGCTCTGACGGCTGTGCAAACTCGCATCCTGGAGTTGCTCGGCTTGTCTGCGAATGTCTACACCCGCTTGGCCGATCATTGAGAGATGTCAAAATATTTTCAGCGAATGGACAGTTATTAGGTGGGTTAGTTTCAATTCTTCATACATCGTGATTGACAATTTAGCATACCCTCACCCCTTTGCATAGGGTTCCCCCACCGCGTTTGCCCTGCTTTGTCGTGAAAACTATCCTGGATAAACCTTGTCTAATTCAAATTGAGAATTGCTGGTAATTGGTAGGGGGTATTTGCCTGGGAAGGATTCTGCTGCGAGCATGGCATCCTGCGACAATGTGATTCTGGTTGCATCCCCCCTCTCCCCATGATAGAATAACATCACCTTGGAGCACCTATGTCTGATATGGTTGAAGTCCTGATCGATAGTGTACGCGTCAGCCTGATGTCCCCGCAGCGGGTCGTCGTCCTGAAGCAAAAGGACGCCGAACGCTACCTGCCTATCTGGGTTGGGCCGTTCGAGGCCGAGGCCATCTCTGTGGCGCTCCAGGAGGTAGAGGTCAGCCGGCCGCTGACCCATGATCTGCTCAAGAACGTCTTCGAGTTCTTCCAGGGTCGCATCTTGCGTGTCGAGGTCGTCTCCCTGCGGGATGATACTTTTTATGGAAGTATCGTCGTCGAGAAGGATGGCCAGACGCAGGAGATCGACTCGCGCCCCTCTGACGCCATCGCCCTTGGTGTGCGTGCCCACGTTCCGATCCTGGTCAACGAGGAGGTCATGCAGGCCGCTGGCATCATCCCCGAACGGGATCTGCAACAGGACGAGCAGCCCTCCGAGCTGACCCCCCAGCCCCCGCCCGAACCGGACCTGGATCTGATGGATGGCGGCGAGGAGCGTCTGGATGTCTTCGAGGACTTTCTCAAGAATCTCGGAGACCAGGACGGCGAAGAGAAACCGCAATCCTAGGACTCCTGGTTTTGACCGGGCCAAACAGCCATGTCTGATTTCCACCCCGAAGAGCCTGCTTTGAATCCGAACGTCGATTCGGTGGAGGAGACCTCCATCCCCTCGACGCCGGTCATCCCCCACAACCGTGAAGCTGAGGAAGCCGTTGTGGGGGCGGTGCTCATTAACCCAGAGGCCTATTACGACCTGGCCCAGTTCCTGCAGGCTGACGACTTTTACATCCATCGTCACCGCTGGATCTGGGAGGTCTTCACCCGGCTGCATGAGCAGCGTGTACCGCTCGATTTCCTGACTGTCACCGAAGAACTCGATCGTCTCGGCCAGCTGGCCGAGATCGGCGGCCCGGCCTACCTGACCGCTCTCATCAACCAGGTGCCGACCTCGCTGCACGCCGAGGCCTATGGCCGGATGGTCGAGGCAGCCTCGATCCGCCGGCGGATGCTGACCGCCGCCAACCAGATCGCCACCCTGGCCTACGACCAGCAGGAGGCGATCGAGACCGTCATCGAAGAGTCGGAAAAGTCGATCTTCAACGTCAGCGAGCGGCGCCTCAAGAAGGATATGCAGCCGATCTCGGCTGTCCTGAGCGACTACTACGACCGGATCGATGAACTGGCCAAGCGCCCTGACGACATCTTCGGAGTCCCGACCGGTTTTATCGACCTCGACCGCATGCTGACCGGCATGCAGCCCTCCGACCTGCTGATCATCGCCGGCCGTCCCGGTCAGGGCAAGTCGGGCTTCCTGCTCTCCGCCGCCAAGAATGCTGCCCTGCTGCACAAGAAGCACGTCGCCATCTTTTCGCTGGAGATGTCCAATGAACAGGTCGTCCAGCGCCTGCTTTCACAGGAGACCGGGATCGACTCGCAGCGCCTGCGCAACGGAAAACTGACCGAGGATGAGTGGCCGTTGCTGACCCACGCCATTGAGGTGCTTGGCGATACACACATTTACCTGGACGATACCCCGGCCATCACCCCGCTGGCCCTGCGCACCAAGTGCCGCCGCCTGCACATGGAGTACGGTCTCGATCTGGTGCTCCTCGACTACCTGCAATTGATGGGTGGCGACACCCGCACCGACAACCGCGTCCAGGAGGTCTCGTACATCTCGCGCAACCTGAAGATCCTGGCGCGCGAATTGGGCGTACCGGTCCTGGCCGCAGCCCAGCTGAGCCGGGCCGTCGAGCAGCGCACCGACAAGCGCCCGGTGCTTTCCGACCTGCGCGAGTCGGGCTGTTTGACCGGCGATACCCGGGTGGTCATGGCTGACAGCGGCCGGGAGGTGCCCATTCGTGAATTGGTCGGCAGGACGGGTGTTCTGGTCTGGGCGCTCGATCCTGAGACTTTGAAGATGGAAGCCATGCCGGTCAGTCGTGCCTTTTCAACCGGGATCAAACCGGTCTTTCGATTGAGAACCAGCCTGGGGCGGGCCATTCGGGCCACGGCCAATCACCGCTTCCTGAGCGAGCCGGGCTGGAAACGGCTGGACGAACTACAACTGGGCGATCGCCTGGCCTTGCCGCGCAGGCTGGGGATCTCCCCTGCACAAACAGGCGATGTCCAGAAGGCTGCGTCCGCGAACAGTGATATTCACTGGGACCCGGTTGTCGCGATCGAGCCGGACGGTGAGGATCCTGTCTATGATCTGACCGTGCCGGGAAGTCATAATTTCGTTGCCAACCAGATGTTCGTTCACAACAGCCTCGAGCAAGATGCCGACGTGGTCCTGTTCATCTACCGTCCCGATCAGTACGAGAAGGACACCGTCAAGCACAATGTGGCCGAGATCATCATTGCCAAGCACCGCAATGGCCCCACCGGCAGCGTCGAACTGGTCTTCATGAATCACCTGGCCAAGTTTGTCGATGCTGCCACCCGCAACGTCGATCTTTCCCAAATGTAGGCCCTGACCCGCTGGATCATTATGTTCCCTGGATTTACGGATTCCGAAACCTTTACTCAACTTCCCGAGACCTTCTTCCGCGACCTGCTCCCCAAAATCGAGGATGCGGATGAACTCAAGGTCACGCTGTATGCCCTGTGGCGCGTGGCGGGGATGGAAGGTCGCGTCCACCCGCTGCGGGCCGATGACTTCGGCGAGATCGTCCCGGACCCGATCCCGGCGCTGGAGCAGGCTGTCCGGCGCGGCAGCCTGCTCCTGGTCCAGACCGGCAGCGGGCGTTATTACTTCGTAAATTCGCCGCGCGGCCGGGCGGCCGCCGAATCCCTGCGGACCGGGAGCCTGAGTCCTGCCGTCCTGGCCTCCCCGCCTGCCTCACCGGAGCGTCCGAACGTCTTCCATCTTTATGAGAGCAATGTCGGCCCGCTGACCCCGTTGATCGCCGATGCTCTGCGCGACGCCGAGGCGACCTTTTCCGAGGCCTGGTTGGCTGAAGCGATCGAGATCGCCGTCAAGAACAACAAGCGCAGTTGGAGCTACATCGATGCCATCCTGAAGCGCTGGAAGGAGGAAGGCCATGCCCAAGAGCAAGATCGACGCGACGCTCAGGAAACTCGCGGACGAGACGTCGACCGCAAAATCGAAGACTTCCGCAAGCGATAAATTGGCTGTCCCTTCCCTGGGAGAACCGGACTGCCCGCACTGCGGGGGGGCCGGCTACGTGCGCAATGACCTGCCGGTCGGCCACCCTGACTTCGGCAAGCTGTCGATCTGCGCCTGCCGCCAGGGGCAGGTCGCCCAGCAGGTGCGCCAGCGCCTGTTCTCGCTCAGCCATCTCGACGAACTGCTGGGCCTGACCTTCGAGACCTTCGAGCCGCGCGGCCGCAAGGGTCTTGGTGGGGCCCAGGTCGAATCGCTCGAATGGGCCTTCAACCATGCCCGGCAGTATGCCGGGAAGTTGGAAGGCTGGCTGCTGATCGCCGGCGGCTACGGCTGTGGAAAGACCCACCTGGCGGCCGGCATCGCCAACTTTGCCGTCGGCATGGGGGTACCGACCCTGTTCCTGACCGTCCCTGACCTGCTCGACAACCTGCGCTTCGCCTTTGACGCCGAGGACACGACCTTCGAAGAACGCTTCGAGGAGATCCGCTCGGCGCCCCTGCTGGTGTTGGACGATTTTGGCACCCAGAACGCCACCGGCTGGGCTCAGGAGAAACTGTTCCAGATCATCAACTACCGCTACATCAACAAGCTGCCGCTGGTCGTGACCACCAACCTGGCCCTGGACGAGATCGAGGCGCGGGTCCGCTCGCGCCTGCAGGACCCCGAACTGGTCACCAAGGTGACCATCCAGGCGCCCGATTACCGACGCCCGACCGATGACATGGGACACCCTGAACTGTCTTCGCTCGACCTGCACGCCGCCCGGACCTTTGCCAGCTTTGACGACCGCCGCGAGGAGGGCCTGGCCCCCGACGAGGTCCGCTCGCTGGAGAAGGCCCTCAAGGCGGCCATGGCCTATGCTGCCAAACCGCGCGGCTGGCTGGTCTTTACCGGACCCTATGGCTGCGGCAAGACCCACCTGGCGGCCGGCATCGCCAACGCCCTGGCCGACAAGGGTACCCCGCCGCTTTTCATCATGGTCCCCGACCTGCTCGACCACCTGCGGGCCACCTTCGGCCCGAACAGTCCGGCCCGCTACGACCGGCGCTTTGACGAGATCCGCTCTGCTCCGCTGTTGATCCTCGACGACCTGGGGGCGCAGTCGATGACTCCCTGGGCGCGCGAGAAACTGCACCAGTTGTTCAACTACCGCTACAGCGCCGAACTGCCGACTGTGGTTACCGTTGCGGTCGACATGCTTGAGACGATCGACGACCGCTTGCGAGCCCGTCTGCTCGATGAGCGCATCTGCACCATCCAGGCGATCACTGCCCCGGCGTATCATGGGGGAAAGAGAAAATTGAAGAAGTGACACTTCCTCTGCTTCCCCCTGCAGGTGCAGGCCAGCAGGGCAGTGAAGGCAGGGGTTCTTGCTCGTCGCAAGCAACGGGGACCCGTGTCAAAGGCTCTCCTCCACCCAGGGGTCGGAGAACCATGAGGATGCGCACTGGAACACAACCATACGACCCATATTGCGCGCGGGAGCAGAGGTTGCTCGCCCCGTTGCTGCCGGGTTGTCCCGGTGGAAAGGATGATGGAAGTGCTCGATGCCAAAACCGCTGACTCCGACGACAAGCGCCTCTACCAACTCGGCGGCGCGGCCGCCTGGATCGCGGCAGCTTTAACCCTGTGCGAGGTGATCCTCTTCATTCTCTATCCGCAGCCCGGCACGGTAAGGGAGTGGTTCATGTTGTTCCAAAGCAATCCTTTCATTGGGCTTCTGGATTTTTGGGGCCTGGAAGTTCCGATGTACGTCATGTTCCTTGCAGTATTTCTTGCCCTCTTTATGCTGCTCAGAAAGGCCAATCTGGGCCTGATGGCGATCGCCCTGATTTCTGCCCTCCTGGGAATCGGGATCTTCCTTGCAACGAACAATCCCTTCTCCATGCTTTCCCTCAGCAACCAGTACGCGGCTGCGACGACAGACGTGGAGCGATCGACGTTCTTGGCGGCAGGGCAGGCGATCCTGGCGGGCACAAACCAGCGCGCCGTGGGCGGTTTCAATATTGCCCTCTTCCTGGTATACGTCGCCGGTTTGATCGTCTCAGCGGTTATGCTCAAGAGCAGTTCCTTTCACAAGTCTACCGCCTGGGTGGGGATCCTGGCACATGCACTGTCATTAGCTGACTATCTCAGACAAGCACTGACGTCATCGGCATTGATTGCCCTTCCGGTAATCCTTCCGGGTGCCCTGTTGCTCGTGACATGGTTCGTCCTGGTCGGCCGGAGGCTCTACCAGTTGGGGCGACTCGGGCAGTAGATATTCAGTTCGTCCAGAGAAAAATTCTTTTCTAAAACCACTGCCGATGGCATAGAGCAAGAAGGTTCTACCGTGACGCGTAATTGCAGAAGAGAGCAGGAGATTTCTCTGTGGCAACAAGAGTGATAAGAAGGTGTATTTCTGCAGCGAATGGAAGACCTGGCTTGCCTGCGTTGGTGGTGGCTGAATCGCACATTGGAGGTGCGATGAGGAAATTCCTCGAACTCTTTGCACGGCAGTGGTTCTTTTTCCTGGCCCTCATGCTGGCGGTCGGCATCCCCGTAACGTTCGACCTGGATGCGCGCATCGGCATGCTGGTCGTGGGCGTGGTTTTCTGCCTGAGCGGCACGGGGAATGTCCTGGTCGCGCCAAAAGAGATCCGCTGGCGTGGGCTGCATCAGGGGGCGGGGATCTTCCTGATCCTGCTTGGTTTGCTCACGATCGCCACCATGGTCATCATGTTCGCGCGCGGCGAGCAGATGTCCGGATCCTCTTCGTGACAAGGAGCCTCCATGAATGAAACTGCCCCGCAAGCCGTCAAGCTCACATTCGGATACAAGGTCACCTGGGGCATCGCCGCCCTGGGCACCAGCCTGATCGCCGGCGTCTTCGGCGCCCTGCTGCCCATCTTCTACCAGGACTACCTTGGCCTGGGCGCTCGCTGGATCGCCATCGCCTCGGCCGTCTACGCCGTCTGGAATGCTCTCAACGACCCGATTTTCGGCTACCTTTCCGACAGCACCCGCTCAAAGCTCGGACGGCGGATCCCCTACATGCGCTACACCGCCCCCTTCCTGGCGGCGACCTTCATCCTGGTCTGGCTGGCGCCGCAGCACGCCGGCGACTTCAGCCTGTTCATGTGGATGCTGGTCACCATGGTGCTCTATGACGGCTGTTACACGATGATCGGGCTGGTCTATTCCTCCCTCCTGCCGGAGGTCAGCGAATCGGACACCGAGCGCAACCACCTGCAGATCTCCTCCTCGCTGTTCGGCCTGCTGGGGACCCTGCTGGGCTTCATCATCCCGGACCTCTTCCGCCCGAAGGGCGAGGCGATCCCGTCCTTCTTTCCCCTGCAGGTCGCCATGGTGGTGGTTGCCGTGACGGGCATGCTGCTGATCATCGCCACCACGTTCAAGGTCAAGGAGCGCCTCGAGTTCACCCGGGTGGACAGGCCGCTCAAGCTTAAGGATCAGATCAGGTTCACCTTCACCAGTAAATCCTTCCTGGTACTGGTTTCGCAGAATTTCATGTCGATCCTGGTCTCCTCGCTGGTAACCGGCTCTCTGTTCTACCTGGCCGATTACGTGCTGCAGATGAACACGATCCTGCTGCTGGGGTTCATCTTCGTGCCGCTGATCGGCGGGGTCCCGATGACCAATGTTCTGCGCAGGAAGCTGGGGTTGCTGCGCGCCCAGCAGCTGCTGCTGACCATCGCCGGCGTCGGTCTGGTTTCCCTGACCTTCGTGCCGAACGCCCTCATCCCTGTTTGCCTGGTGCTGGCCGGCTTCGGGCTCTCCGGCCCGCAGACGCTGACGAACATCCTCTTTGCCCAGGTGGCTGACGAGGACGAACTGCGCTCGGGCGTGCGCCGCGAGGGGGCCTTCTTTGGCATCAACGCCCTGGTGACCAAGCCGGCCCAGTCGCTGGCGATTGCCACCCCGCCTTTCATCCTGGAAGCGGCCCACTTCGTCACTCGCGAGGCCAACAACAATATCATCTTCCTCGACCAGCCTGCCAGCGCCATCTTCGGCATCAAGGTCTTCATCGGGCTGATCCCGGGGATTGCCATGCTGCTCGGGGCCCTGATCCTGTTCGGGTTCCCGCTGCGCGGTGCCCGGCTGGAAAGAATGCAGCACGACCTGCTCGAACTGCACGCCCGCAAGAAGGCCGAGTATGACATCCTGGCAAAGCCGTAAGGCCCGCCTGCAGACGGAACCTGCATCGGCGAATGCCACCACCCGCAGGATGTGCGTACGGGTGCGTGTTTGCCTGCCTGCGCGGATAGCGCGGCGTGATGGTCGTTGCCAGGCGCCCGTCGATGGTTCTCTCAACCTCGAAAACCGGCGCGGCCTGGCAGAAGCTGCGCGAGAATATCCGGGGATCGCGCCTGCCCTGCCGTTGAATCCTTCCTGAGGCGGCCGGTCAGCCCAGGCCAAAGGGATGGGCTATGTGCGGGGAACTGCCTGGTGCATTCGTGACAGCGCAGGAGACCGATGAACACAATCGGAAAAGCAAGGCTCTTTTCCTTCTCCTGGGGGAAGGGGGAGGCAACCTGCACTGCGCTGACGCGCCCCAGGGATGACCACAGGCTTCCAACCACCAGAGAACCAATCTCGAACGCTTCCGCGCCAGGGAATAGTCTCTGGAACCTACGGTTCCGCTTCGATGCGAATCAGCACAGCCCGCACGACCAGCCGGTAACGGTAACTGTCGGTGGTCTCGTTATAGCTCTGGCAGGTGATCAGCGTCAGCCAGGGATATTCCTCGTGGCGCAGGGGGGCGAGGTCGTTCGGCAGGACGCGGGCATTGGTGCGCACTTCGTAGAGGTAGCGCTGCCCATTAGCGTGCAGGACGATCTGGTCGCCCCAGCGCAGACTGCCCAGATTGACGAAGGGGCCCGGGGCGCCGCTGGGCAGATAGACGTGGGCGGTCAGGACCGCGTTGCCGGGGTTGCCGGGGTAGGCAGTCCCCGCCAGGTGGCCGGCCTGATTCCACAGCCAGGTCAGGTTCCAGCCGTCATCGTTGATCGGGATGCCGATAATCGGCATGTCGAGGTCCAGGCGCGGGATCTCCAGGCGCAGGTCACCGGTGGCCAGGTAGGCCTGGTCGGCGGGCTGCTGTGGCAGGACGGTTACCTGCCCAGGGGCGAAGCCGGTGTCGGGCAGGGCCAGGGTGGCCACCCCTGCGCCGGAAATGACGCGGTAGACATCCGCCGGGTTGAGCGGGTCATAGCGTCGTTCGTGCGAATGCGGCTGTTCATAGGCCGAGAGATAGGTGGCCGGCGGGGCCGGCACCAGGCCGGGCAGACTGGTCCATTCAACGCTGGCCTCGTTGGTCACACTTCCGCCGGCGGGGAGGTTGCCAAGACGGGCGGTGAACTGGATCGTCGCCTCGGTTCCCAGGGGGAGGGAGTCCCAGACGGCCCGCAGCAGGATCCGGCCGGTGGCCGGGTCAAGCAGGGTGTCATCGAGGCTGGTGGGGGCGACACCCGAGCCGGTCACGAAGTGCAGCGTTCCGGGAACGTAATCCAGGCCGAACGGCAGGACGTCGTTGACGATCACGTCAAACCCGTCCATCTGGCTGTCGGCGGTGTGGAAGATCCGGATGCTGTAGACCAGCGGCATCCCCGGGCTGGCCTCCGGCCGGTCGACGGTCTTCTCCAGGTTCAGATCGGGCTCGATGATCGTGACGCCGGGTGTCGTGCGGGTGACCGCGCCGACCGACCAGGTCATCTCGGCACTGTTGTTCAGGGCCGGCGTGTTGTGGTCGTTGGAAACGACGTCGAGGATGGTGACACGATAGCGGATGGTGATCGTCTCGGTATCCGCCGGGTGGGTGTTGGTGACCGTGCCAAAGTCGAACGTGACCGTGCCACCGGAATTGGCGATCAGCGGGTTGCTGACGCCCGGATTGATGCCGTGGGCGCAGTTGCCTGGGGCATTCAGGGGGATGGTGCTGCTGGTCAGGTCGGCGTCGGCGAGGATGTCCTCGCAGTCGACGAAGGCCAGACCGGCAGGCAGGCTGTCGACCACTGAATAGGTGTCCGTGCTGGCCGCCGGGATGGTCAGAACCAGTTGGTAGGTCAGGATCTCGCCGATGGTCACATCCGTTCCGGCGGTGCCGCCGAAGTCAGTGGCGTCCAGGGTCTTGACCAGGTTGCGATCCGAATTGAGGGCGGTACTGCTGTTGACGGCGTAGTCGTCGAGGGTGCCACCGGGGCCATCGGCGCCGGTACGCTCGTCGGCCTCGAACCCGGGCAGCGAGGTCCAGCTGAGGCTGGCGGTGTTGTTGAGCGCTGTCCCGAAGGGGGCGGTGACCGTGGCCTGGTAGGTGATGGTCAGCGTACCGCCGGCGGGGAAGGTGTCAATGGTGAAGAGCACGTCGTCAGCTGCCAGGTCAGAGTTGTCGAGCACGCCTGATACGCCGCTGATGGCGGTGAATGAGGTCGCAGTCAGGTCGAGGCCGGCGGGCAGGTTGTCCGTGACAATGGCATCGAAGGCAGTCACGGTGCCGGGGTTGGTCACGACCACGCTGAAGGTGATTGTCTGGCCGGGAGCCGGCAGGTCGTCGTCGACTGACTTGACGATCTGCAGGGCTGCCTCGACGATGTTCACCTCCTGGGTGTCGATGAAGGTGTCGGTCCCGACCGTCATGGTGGCCGAATTGGTCAACGGCGGAGGGGAGGTCTGGTTGCCGACTTCGTCAAGCACCACGGCTTCGAAGGTGAGGCGGAAGGTGTTGTTGGCAGGGTTGTTGTCGGCGGCTACGTCGACCTGCCCGATGGTGATCTGCAGGTCATCACCGCTGCCGACGGGCCCGAGGATCGGCGACACCGACCAGCTGTTGACCGTGCCATGGAAGCCGGTCGTGTCCAGACTGGCCGAGCCGAGCACGTAGCGCAAACCGGCCGGCAGGTCGTCGTCGATGGTAATGCCCGGGGTGGTGCCTTCGGGCAGGGTCACCTCCAGGTTGAAGGTGATCGTCTCGCCGATGGCGACTGCCGGGTCGACAGTATGCACAGCCGAGGTGTGGTCGATCGTCTTGCTGAAGAGCGGGTCTGCAATAGTGAACGATACGGCCGGGCTGGTGGCAGCGTAGTCGTTCAATACGCCAGGTCCGGGGAGGCCATCGCTGCCGTCGCGTTCGCCGGGGAGCGTGCCGGAGAGCGAGGTCCAGGCTGAGTTGCCGAGGTTGTCAATAATCTGACCGGGGCTGGCGCTGGCCTGGATGACCGGGTAGAAATCGACCGTGACGCTCCCGCCGGGAGCGACCGAGGCGATGGTGATATCGATGTGCGATGGCGTCGAATTGTTGGTGATGGCACCGACCGTGCCGCTGGTGGTGATGGCGATATGAGGCGCGCCGGTGGAGGGCAGCAGCAGGGCGGCCGCCAGGTTGTCCGTGATGTGGACGTCCATGGCGGAACTGACCGTGGTGCCGCTGGCGTTGGCGTAGGTGATGCGGTAATGGACCACGCCGCCGGCGTCGAGCGGGGTTGGAAGCTCCTCGATGGTCTTGCCGAAGGTGATGCTTGGCTCGACGACGGTGACCTCCACCAAGTTGGAGAGGATGGCCGGGTTGCTCCCGACCTGGTTGCTGGCCACGTTGGAGAGGGTGTGATTGGCCTGGTTGGCGAGAATGTTGGTCACCCGGGCCCGGAAGCGCAACAGGATCGTGTTGTTGTTGGCATGATTATCGCCGTTCACGATGACGTTGGTGAAGTCGAACTGAACGCTGCCGTCGTCGCCGGCGACGGGGGTGATGTTCAGGGTTCCGATTGTGCCATTGAAGTCCGCACTCAGCAGGCCGCCGCTGGTCGCGGCCGTGGAGATGATCTCCGGCGTGCCGGGGACGATCTCCAGCCCGGAGGGCAGGTCATCGATGACCGTGTCGGCAGGGGTGGTGCCTTCGGGGAAGGTCAGCAGAATGGCGTAAGTGATCTCTTCCCCGATGGCCACGTCGCTACCTGTGGTGTGCACAGCCGAGGTGGTCGTGATCTGCTTGGTGATCACGGCTTGCGACACGGTGAGGTTGGCAATCGCCTGGTCCTGGTAGTCGTTGGGGGCGACGATTGGAGGCAGGCTGCCGTTGCGCGCACCGGTGTCTGTGCCGCTGGCGCCAGGGGTGATCGAGCCGGTCTGGTTGTCCGGCCCGAGGGGCGTCCCGCTGCCGGGCAGGCTGGTGTAGGTAATGTTGGCGGTATTGGTCAGGACCTCCTCGGGCGTGACGGTGTCGTCCAGGGTGGCGGTGTAGGTGACAGTCACGCTGCAGCCGGCGGGCACGACGGCGATTCGGATGTCCACGTCTGGTGCGACCGTATTGTCGCTGATACCGGTGGCGCAGTTTCCGGTGCTGCTGACATTCAGGCTGCCGGCATTGAAGGTCAGCCTGTCGGGGACCCGGTCGCTGATGTGCACATCGAAGGCAGTGGTGTTGTCCACGCCGTTGGAATTGGAGAAGGTCAGCTGATAGGTGATCTGGTCTCCAGCATCTCCACTGGCTGGGACGGCGGTCTTGGTCAGGTCGGTGATCGACGGCTCGGCGATCCGCACCGGGGCGGAGGTGGAGGTGGACCCGATCAGGCTGCCGCCGATGAAGACGTCGAAATCGTTCCCGCGCTCGTCGCCGGCGTCGTTGCTTCCGGTGGAGGTATTGTCCACCAGGGCGTTGAACTCGATGACCACGAATTCCTGGTCACCGTCGCTGTCGCTGTTGAGCAGCGAGCCGAGCTTGAAGTAGATTTCGCTGCCGGTGGCGAAGGAGTCGGGATCGAGGTCGATGCTGCTGTCGCTGCCGATATTCGAAGTGTCCAGGGTGCACAGCAGCGGCCGGCTAGGCAGGTTGGCATCGGCTGAGTTCCCGTTGACGGTGCACCCGCCAGGGATGGCCAGGACAGGCAGCATCCCAACGGTGGAGGAAGTGATCCCGGCACCGTTGGCGACGAAGGACAGGCGGACGGTGCCGTCGTTCAGGAAGGTCAGACCTTCCGGCAGGTTGTCGCGCACCTGGAAGTTCGGGCTGGTGCCCTCAGGGATCGGCACGATGATCCGGAAGCGCACCACCTCGCCGACGGTTACATACCACGGGCTGGTGCCCTCGGGCGTGGACGGCTCGGAGGTCAGGACAACGTATTTATCGGTGGCGATGGTGTCGACCGTGAAACGGGCCGCGGCGGCCGGGTTGGAGGCACGGTAGTCGTTGACGGCCGGGGCTCCGGAGCCGTTGCGTTCGGTCGCGGTAGAGTTGTAGGCGGAGCGCGGGGCGGAGAAGTCGCCATCCAGACTGGTCCAGCGCACGGTGGCGAGGTTGTCGATCTGCTGCTGCGGGTTGGCCAGGTAAGAGACCGCGCCGGTGAAGGTCAGGGTGATGGTGCGCGGCGCGGCACTGATCGGCATATCCCAGGGGGTGACGGTGGACAGGAGGTTGGTGGCCGGGTTGAAGTTGAAGTTGGCCAGGGTGACGATCGCGGCACTGTCCGTCACGCCGGTCAGGAGCATGTTTTCCATCAAGGCCGGGAAGGCATCGTCGAGGCTGACCTCGTAGGCATCAGTGATCGTCGGACCGCTGATGGTGATGGTGTAGGTGAAGGGGTCGCCGGCATCACCGCTGCCAGGGACGATGCCCTTGGTGATGTTGACCACTGGCTCGATGACGGTGACGTTGTTGGCGGAGACAGCCGGCCAGCTGCCGCCGGTCCACGAGTAGATGGCCGAGTTATTGCGCGTGCTGCCGTGCTGGTTGCCGCTCGTATTAAGCACCACGACCTGGTAGGTGAGGGTGATCGTTTCGGGGGTGGCGTTGACCCGGTCGGTGTTGGTCAGATCGCCAAGGTCGAAAGTGATCACCCGCCCCGGGTCGCTGCCGGAGGGATCGATGGTCGGATTGAGGCCCGCATTGCAGTTGGTGCAGGTCCCGCTCAGGGGGTCGAAGGTCATCACGCTGCTGGATAGCCCGGTGTCAGGCCCGGCCCCGTCGGTATCGGGGTCGGAGACCACGACCGAGGTCAGGTCCATGAACGCCAGGCCGGCATCGAGGGTGTCCACGATCCGGGCGGCGGGCACCGTTCCCTCGGGCACGGTCACGACCAGGGTGTAGGTGGCCAGTTCGCCGATCACGGCCTGGGTGGCGTTGTTGCTGGCGGTGTCGATCTCGGTGCCGGTCAGCGTCTTGGTCATCGCCGTCAAGGTGGTGGCATTGGCATCATCGTTGATCGGCGAGGGGGTCGGCACATGGTTGGCGCCGCCTTCGTCACCGGCGTACTGGGTGATCGCTGCGATGTTGGTCAGTGTCCCGGGGGCGACCGTGCCGCTGACCTCCAGGTCGTAGGTGATCAGGATGATGTTGTTGCCCAGGTTGGGATCGTGGGCCTGGCAGACGCCGCTGCCAATCGGGTCGTCCAGGCGGATGCCGGTGGTGAACAGGTCGCCGGGCGCGGCCGGGGACTCGTCCGGGCGGGTGTAGGTGATCGGTCCCAACCCGTTCCCGTAGTAGATCTGCAGGTTCAGTCCCCCGGTCGGGACCTGGAAGTTTGCCGGGAGGGTATCGAGGATGGTGATGTCGAAGGCGCCGTTCAGGCTGGAGCCCTGGTTCTCGATCACGATGGCAAAGGTGACGATGTCGCCGGCGTCAACGCCGGAGACATCGTGGTCGATCGTGCTGGCTCCGCCGCTGTACAGGTTGGTCGAGTTGATCGTGCCGCTCCAGCGCGGGCTGTTGGTCGGGTCGAGGAAGGTCACCGGCGGGGCCGGTGTGGTGGGAAAGTAGAGGGC
>JAFGSI010000060.1 GCA_016934715.1 Anaerolineales bacterium | reverse complement strand
CGGTGTGACCCGCCGCCGAAACGAAGAAGCCTAGCAGACAAGGCTGCGGAAACTACCGGGCCAGGTGCATCGAGCAAGGGGATGCGCTTGGCCTTCTCTCAGAGGGCAGATGCATGTTCAAAAAAATTAACTGGTGGGTCATCCTGGGTGCAGCGGCGATTGCCTTCGGCGCGGTAAACATGGCGTTGGATTACAAGGCCAACGCCCTATCGCCGTTTGACATGGTCGACGAGGGCAGCGGCGGGGACGATTTTCTCCCGATCGTTTCGGCAGCGAACGAAGTCCCGGTCTATGCCCCAACTCTGGGCGCTGTCCAGAGCGCCGTCCTGGGTGCTGTGCAGGGCCAGCCTGCCGGGCTGGAGACCATCGCCGTCCTGCCGCCGGCCTCCGGTCTGGTGCCGGAGCGGCTGGTCATCCCGACGATTTTCCTGAACGCGCCGATCGTCCCGGTCCATTTTCGCGAGATCGAGGCCGGGGGTCAGACCTACTACCAGTGGCGTGTCCCGGCCGAGTTCGCCGCCGGCTGGCAGGACACCTCGGCTCTGGCGGGTGTGCCCGGGAACATGGTCCTGAATGGCCATCACAACGCCTACGGCGAGGTGTTCAGGGACCTGGTCGAACTGAAGGTCGGTGACGTGATCCAGGTGTTTTCCGGAGAGTGGGAGTACCGCTACGTGGTGAGCGCCAAGATGCTCTTGCCTGAGCGCAACCAGCCTCTCGACGTGCGCATGGACAATGCACGCTGGCTCGAACCTTCGACCGACGAACGCCTGACTCTGATCACCTGCTGGCCTGCGTCAAGCAACTCGCACCGGGTGATCATCGTGGCCCTGCCGGAGGGTGAGCCGATCCATCATCCGACTGTCCGAGCGGCCAATCCATAGACTTTAATAATGAAAATCGGGCGGAGAACCCTCCGCCCGACTTTTGATTCAGGGGAAATTAGTAGGCATTGCTCGGGGGTGAGGTGTACGGGCTGGCGATAATGAACAAGCGGCCCCAGGAGTCGTCATCATTGGCTTCGATGCAGGTCTGCAGGATTGTCTGGCCGGCGACTCCGTAGGTCTGGTGGAACAGCTGGGTGGCGGTCAGGGTGAGGTTGGTCTCCAGGTCGATGAAATTCGAATAGGGGCTGCGCGGGCTGGTGGCCTGGAAGCGGCGGACCTGGCTGACCTGGAAGGTCTCGTAGTGCCCATCCCCGTAGACCACATGGATCAGGATACCTGTGGTGATGTTGAAGAACTGACTGCCGGCCAGGTAGTTGTGGGCCAGGAAACCGTAGGAACCGTAGCCGGAGGCCATACCGAACTGGGTCACCGTGCCGGACTGGGTTGCGACGAAGCCGGGCTGCCCAGCGGGTTGCTGGACGACCGGCAGGGCCAGGAGCCCTTCCGCGTAGATGCCGCTGATCTGGCTGCTGTTGCCGTTGCGCATCTGGGCGGCGAAGCCGCCCAGGGTGGGCAGGCTGGTGGAAGGATTCTCCTGGTCGCCATTGCCTCCGGCGGTGACCGGGATGGCGGGCGGCAGGGCGGTGGCGAAGATGACCAGGAACAGGGACAGGGCGAGCCGAGCAAGCGGGTGGAAGAGTGTGTTGTTTTTCATAATCGGATAATTACCATCTTATTTAATTGTATTTTGGTTGTGGATCAATGACTTTTCTATAACCATTATATAGGTAAAAAATACCTTGTACAGATAATTTCGACTGAATCAAGGATATTGTAAAGTTGGTTATTTGGCTAACCTGAAAGTAATCGGATTAGGTTAAAAAAACAACCGGAGAATCCGGCTGTGGGGGACCTTTTCCCGAGCGGGCCTTACGAGCCTGGCAGGCGGTCGCAGAGCAGGCGGGCAGCGGCAAGCGGGTCGACGTTGGGGGGCAGGCGGAAGTCGGCGTCGACGCGCAGGGTCAGGTCGGCAGCGGCTGACAGCAGGTCCGCAGGAAGGCCGGGAAAGGCGGTCAAGGTCTGCAGGGCCTGGTAGGCGCTGTGGGCCGGGATCCCCCGGCGGGACAGGAAGTCCCGGGCGGCCAGTCCGGCGGCCCGGCGGGCACAGACGCGCGCCCGCCCCTCGTTCCCAGCGTGTCGGGCGGCTTGGGCACGGATCAATTCCTCTTCGCTCTGTTGGCGCCAGTCTTCGGAGTTCATCTCCCAGCCATTATAGCCTGGATCGGACTCACGCAGCCGCGTCCAGGGCAAGCGGCAGTATAATTGGCGGAACACCCTTCACACAGAGAGGAGATGAAATGAGAAGGTTCTCAGTTGGATTTGGATGGCTGTTCGTCGTGTTGCTGCTGGTGGCGGCCTGCGGGCCGCGACCGACGGCCGCGCCGAGCGCGGTACCGGTTGCGGGCGACGGCAATGAGCCCTACCTGGTGCGCGGAACGATGGATTTCACCAATGCCTTCGTGGCCATGATCTTCGAGGAACATGCCGTAGCGCTGGTCGATATGTACGGTTTTGTGCTGCGGGACGAGGAGTGGGAAATCCCGGTCGCTTCGCAGACGCTTGGTTTCATGGCCATGGACGAGGATGCCCTGTATGCCGAGTACAGCCTGCAGTTGCCGGCCCGTCCGACCGGTCAGTTCGCTGATGTCGACAATGACGGCGAGGCCGATGCCGGTGTGCAGATTTTCGCTGTCTCGTACTGGCCGAACGTTTACGGCGGCCCGTATTCGGAGGGCGACGATCGCTCGCGCGGCTGGCCGGCCGGTTTCTCGTCCGTGATGACCGACTCCGAGCGCGACGACGAGGTCAATGGCGGCATCCTGCTCATCTGGGCCCCCGATGATGGGCAGTCCTTCCCGACCGGTTACGGCGACGACGACATGCTCTTCACCGGGGATGATCCGGTGGCGGCCATCCCGGTCGGCTGGACGATCGTCGATCTCGACCAGTCGCCCTTCACCTTCTTCAAGGAGGCCGAACCGGTCATCGACCTCTATGAACCCGCCGATTACGCCGTCAAGGATTACTCGGGGATGAGCTATACCGAGGCCTTCGACGCGCTGATCGAATTCCTGCGCATGAACTACGCCTTCAACGGCATCGAGGGCAAAGAGCCTGATTACACCACTCTGGTGACCGAACTGCGCCCGCGCGTCGAGCAGGCCGAGGCCGACAGCGACCCCCAGGCCTATTACCTGGCTCTGCGCGACCTGACCTGGGCCTTCCGTGATGGCCACGTCGGCCTGGACGGCGGCGATTATCAGTACGCCCTGTTCCTGGAGGAGACCTCCGGCGGCTACGGCTTCACGATCTATGAAATGGACGATGGGCGTTTCGTGGTCATCTACCTGTCGCCCGGCGGACCGGCCGAGAGAGCGGGGATGCAGGTCGGGGCCGAGCTGACTGATTTCAACGGGCTGCCGATCGGCGAGGCGGTCAGCCAGGTAACACCCTGGGCGCTGCCGCAGTCGACCGAGTGGCAGGTTCGTTACCAGCAGGCCCGTTATCTGCTGCGGACCCTGCCTGGGACCGAGGCAACGGTGGGCTACGTCAATCCCGACGGTGCAGCCGGGTCGGTCACCCTGACGGCGATCGAGGAGCGTGACTCGTTTTCCCGCAGTTCTGTGTATTACGGCGCACCGACGGCCCTGCTGCCGGTCGAGTTCCGGATCCTGGACTCGGGCGTCGGCTACGTAGCAGTCTACTCGGAGGCCGATGATATCCAGCTGACCATCCGCCTGTTCGAGCGGGCCCTGCAGGCCTTTGCCGGACTGCAAGTGCCCGGGATCGTCATTGATATGCGTTACAACGGTGGCGGGACACCGCTTGGCCTGGCCGGCTTCCTGACCGACCAGGAGATCCCGCTCGGCCAGTCGTATTACTACAACGAGAACACCGGTGAGTTCGAGGCAGAGGGCATGCCTGACCGCATCCTGCCCAACACCAACCAGTACCGCTTCGACAAGATCGTTGTGCTGGTCGGCCAGGCCTGCGCCAGTGCCTGCGAGGAAGAGGCCTATGGCTTCAGCCAGGTGCCGGGCGTCGAGGTGGTCGGCATGTATCCGACCTCGAGCATGTTCGGCGAGGTCAGCCGTGGTCAGATCAGTATGCCGGAAGGTTTCGCCATGCAGTTCCCCACCGGGCGCTACCTGCTCCCCAGCGGAGAGGTTTTCCTGGAGGGAACCGGCGTGGCCCCGACTCTGCGCGTGCCGATCACCCCCGAGACCATCATCACCGAGGCGGATGTCGTCCTGGAGTTTGGCGTCAATGCGGTCCTGCTGCCGCTCGGAGCGGGGATGGCCCCCTCGGGTCCGCCCACGCTGATTAACGATCCGACCCTGGCCCAGGAGGCCCTGCTGGGTGGCACCGACTGGATGCAGGACCAGGCCCGTGAGGAATACAACGAAGACTCCCTTGAACCGGTCACCCGTACCTACACTGTGCCGCTGGCGCGCTCGACCGACCTGATCTGGACCTATGTCTGGTGCGCCCATGAGGACGCGCTGGACCAGAACTTTGCCAACCTCCGCCTGGCATTCGTTCTGGATGGCGAGGCGATCCCTGCCAGCCAGTTCGCGACCTACGATTATGCTGCCGGGGATGGTGTCGTATGCCGATTCGTGTATGCCCTGCTGACCGATTGGCCGGCTGGCGAACATCATCTGACCATCGCGGCGACCTTCCTGGCCCCGATCAACGACGGCATCGGTGAAACCCCCTACGCGCCCGGTGACTACGTGGATGAGTACACCGTCTACGTCAGGCCGTAACCCCTCGTCTCATGTGACCTGCCCCAAAAGGAGCGCCCCGCGAGGAGCGCTCCTTTTGGAGGGTGGGTCAGCGGTTTCGGCAGTAGCCGCGACCCTGGTCGGGCAGATACCATTCGCAATACGGGTAATGGGCTGTGCAGGACTGCGAGTCGGTGTAGGAAGAGCAGGAAAACTGGGGCGTGTCGGTGGCCGGGAGCAGGGGAGTGGGAATGACATTCAGGTCGTCAAGGATCGCTCCCAGATCGTCAGCGGCCCCCTGGAATTCGCCGGTCGACAGGGCCACGAAGCAGCGGTACGGCGCATGGTAGATCCAGGCACGATCCTGGCTCACGCCGCCGGCTTCGAAGCTGTCACCGGCCATGAAGGAAGTCACGATCGGATAGTCTGTGCGCGGCCCCATACGGCAGTGGGCATTCATCAGCAGGTGGAAAATGGCCGGGCTGAAGCTGAGCGGCAGGTTGTCGTAATCCCAGCCGAAGTCCTGGTTGGCCAGGCCGCTGCTGTTGGAGACCGAGATGGCTCTATGGGTCATGCCCATGTGCCCGCTGGCGACCATTGTCCAGTGCCCGGGCAGCAAGATGGCGGCATTGGTGCTGCCCTCAGCATCGACCCGCAGGCAGTAATCGCCCGGGGAGGGGACATGGAAGGTGAACAGGCCTTCGGCATCTGTGACCGCCTCTGCCAATCCGGCAGAAGGGCAGGCTCCGTAGCCGAGATCCACGACCACGCCGGGGAGGCCGGGTTCGGTTGGCTGGCGGATGCCGTCGGCGTGGACCAGACCGCCATCAGCGACACACCCATCCGGTAGGGGCGAGGGCGGTGTCGTGCCGGGGACGACCGGGCAGAGGTCGTGCCAGACCATGCCGGTGATGGGGGCATATTCTCCCCAGGTGGGCAGGAACTGGAAGTCCCAGCCGAAGTTCACGGCTGTGACGGGCTCCCCGCCGGCGAAGTTAACCGTCCAGCTGGCCAGTTCCCCGCTGATGCCGCCGGCCGGGGCCGTCCAGCCGCCGGGGATCAGCTGCAGGTCGTTGTCGTCCGTCAGCGCGTTGACCGTCACGCAGTAGTCTCCGGGAGCCAGATCCAGGAAGGCGAACATCCCGTTGGCGTCGGTCAGGACCGCGCCCAGATCGGTCGCCGATGGACAGGTGCCCTGTCCCAGGCGGACCACGACGTTGGGAATGCCGGGTTCACCCAGTCCGAAGAGTCCGTTGGCGGCAACTCCCCCGCCTCCCGTGCTTACGCAGCCGATGGGCAGCGGATCGGGCAGCGGGCCGAGTTCGGGGACCCCGCACAGGTCGTGGTAGACCGTACCGGTGATGCTGGGGGTGATCCAACCTGAGCAGGTGCCGGCGACGTCGATGAAAAAGGACCGGACAGTCGATTCGGGCCCGAGGGTGGTGCCGTTGATCGGGGCGACCTTCCAGTAGTAGAGCTGGCAATCGTCGAGAGGATGGCCGGCTGCCCAGCGGGTGGAGGGGTTGCCGGTCCCGCCGCTCAGGCTGGTGTCGGCGAAGGTCGGGTCGGTGGACAGGTCGATGCGGTAACCCTCCGGCAGGCAGGCCTCGGGATAATCCCAGATCAGCGTCGGCCAGTCCTCGTTGACGACGGCCGCGTTGGCCGGTTCGAGCAGGTCAGGGGCCACCAGGTCCTCGGTCGGGCACATCGGGCCGGTGAAGAAGTAGTTCGAGCCGGCGAAATATCCGCTGGTCGAGCCGACCATGGCCTGGACGCCCCAGGAATACTCGGTGCCGGGCTCCAGGGGCGTGGACGGGGTCCAGTTGGTGGCCGGTCCGCTGGTCGTTCCGCCCAGCTCATCGATGAAGAAGGGCCCGGTGCGCAGGGCCACCCGGTAATATTCGGGGGCACAGGTTGTGTCGGGGTAGGACCAGGACAGGGTCGGGGTCAGGGACGTGACGGTGCCCCACATGGGCGGGGTGGTCAGGTTCGCCTGGACCAGGTCCCCGGGGGCGCAGGTGGGCAGCGGGCTGCAGCCTACCAGGGATACGGTGAAAAGGACGAGCAACGCGAGTGGGAACAATATTCTTTTCATTTTCTCTTCTCCTTTGGCAAGTGTGAAGAACAAACGCGTATTATTGTCGCACAGTTGAGGAGGGTCTTCAATCCTACTTCTAGTGCATTTCCAATTTGCGAACGTCTGGCGCGTAACCATTCGTCTGGGGCGGCTTGTGGGAACGGATTTTACCCCGATCGTGTGAAGGGTCGGGATGGATCCAGCCCACCGACTCGTCGATCACCAGGCGGTCCGGCAAGGGGACTGACCTTGGAGGAGTGGCCCCCGCAGGTTTCGGAGTTAACGGACGCCTGAGGTCTTGGCGACATCGGGCGTCCGTTTCTCCTGCCGAAGAATGATGGTCAGCGGACCCAGCGGACTCCTTTTTTGATCACTTTTGCCGGAACCCCGCCGAGCAGGCTGTTGGGAACCAGGTGTTCCCCCTTGATCACCGCACCTGCTGCCAGGATGCAACCGTCCGCGAGCCGGGTGCCTTGCAGGACGACAACGTTGGTTCCAATCCAGACGTTGTTCCCGATGGATACAGGCCGGTCGGGATTCAGGCACGTGCCTTTTTCATCTACGATCTCATGCCAGTCGGTGTCGCTGATCTGGGTCCCCCAGGCGATGATCACGTTTTCGCCAAAGGTGATCTCTTGGCGGCAGTTCACAGCCGCGTCGGCGGTGATCTTGAACTGGTTGCCGAAGGTGGCTTTTCCGCCTTTGCCGACTGCCAACCGGAAGCCCGGGCCAAGACGTGCCTGTCCTTTGAAGATCACCGTTCCTTTGACCAGCCAGAGGGACGGGGTAAAACGGGCGTCGTAGAAATCCGCGTATCCAATCCCGATCTCAATCATGGCGCGGTAGAGCGGGCCTTCGACGGATACTTTACCGCCCATGGAGACCAGTTTGACCTTTGGCCCGATCCAGAATGGCAACCGGATGGCCTGTGAGAAGGGCAGGTACCTGAAATTAAAATAGAGGGATCTGGGCAGGCACCACAACCACAAACCGATTTGCTGCTCGGACATTTGTTTGAGGATTTTCATACAACGGCTCCCGTGGGTTTCAGGGTGTTTCTCTGGCAACCAGGAAGATCTGTAAATCGAAAAAACGGCTCCCGGCGCCCAGGAGTTTTCGACGCGTGACGTTTGCGGGGCATAGGTTTTCCGTTAATAGGGCGGCTCTGCCGGCCCATCATAGCCGCACACACCCAGACGCGGTGAATTGACCAGAAGCATCGGCTCGCCGTTGTCTTCGTGGGGATGTTCTTCGGCGTGCTTATCACACAAATGGCCGGTCTTGTCTGCCTCATACAGGCAATCGATGCACAGCCACCTAGCCGGCTCGCCGCATTCCTGGCAAACGGCTTTGGGCATTTGGTTGCGTGCCAGCAGCACAATGGGCTGTTTGCCGGAAGCTTTGCCTTGGCGCGCAGCAACCACTTTGATGTCCGTCTCGGAGGTGGTGCCAAAATCATACAAATGGCGTAGCACCAGGCCAGGCTCGAAGATTGAATCGGACTTGCGCGCCTCGCCTACATCCATACCCCCCCAGCCGCCGATGGTGAATTTGCTCAGGTGGCCGCAGCACTCCAGCCAGATGGCGCGCAGATATTTATCCAGTTTGTCCAGCGAAGCAGAGCCGGTCATTTCCAGGTCAAGCCAGAAATCTTTATCGTAGGCGTCCTGCACGCGCAAATGCCAGAGCGTTTCCTCCGGCCGGCTGCTGGCTGCCGCGCTGGCAAGCGCTTCTTGCCGTTTGGGGCATATGTCCAGGTGCTTGCTCACACCGCGCTTGGTGATAATTTCACCGCAGTAAGCGCAGGTTCCAGGATTTTCGGGTCTACGGGGCATAGTCTCTCCTTACCTTCCCTTTCTACTTTTTGGCAATGCATGGAAGATCGTGCGCAGTATTTTTGCTTGCGGCGTATCTTGCAGAACAGGATAAGCCTCCAGTCCGGCTTTCATTGCTCCCTGGAGCGTGCCATCAACAAATCGGGCGCCGGGGAAAAACCATTCATCGGGGTCGTATCGCTCTTTGGAATGGCGGTAAATAGCGAATTCCCAGTTGTCCCCCTTGCCCTGGTAAGCCAGGCGGCATACCTGGAATGGCTCGCCTAAATCGCAGCGATCCAGGTATAAGAACCGGCCGCGAGAACGTGCCTGGTAACCGCGCTCAGGCTTGCTAAAATGGGTACGGTTGAACTCGGACACGATCGTTTCGACCTGGGTTTGAATTTCGCTGGGAATAGTGGTTTTTGGCACTTTGTCACCTTCCAATGCTCAAGCGTGAGCTTCTCAAACGCACCTACTCTCTGACAAGCTTCGCGATGGACTCCAGGTCAGCCTGGCTGCTGAGCAGCCAGCCATTCTGGCGCGCAAACCCCAGCGCCTCCTGGGTGAAACCCAGCCTGGAGATAAACCAGGGTTTCGCCGACAGGCTGCGGGCATTGGCAGCTAACTTTTCCAGTTCTTTCTTGCCGCTCAGGCGGCCGCGCCACTTGATTTCCACTGCCCAGCGCTCGTGATTTTCGGCCAATGAATCAACCTGCACCTGCCCATCGGGCGACAGGTAGGGCGCGACCCGCTCGAAGACCGGCAGCTTCACCAGACCGTCTACGCCAAACAAGCGGCCATCCACTTCCTGCCCGTTGAAGGCTTGGAGCAGTTCGCGCACCTGGCTTTCCTTGGCCAGGCCCAATTCGTTGGCCACCCGTTCGTATTTCTCCATTAATTCGGCGACCAGGTTGTTCATAATTTTCTGGCTGGGCATGCCGGTGAGCTGCAAGCCGGAATAGTAGTAGGCCACCCAAACTTGCAAGACCGGATCGCGGTAGCCGTGGGTTTTATCCTCGCGCTGTTCCACCAAGTCAACATTGGCCAGCCAGGTCAACACCTGGCGAATGCCCCCGCTGGGTCGCTTGAGCCGGGCGGCGATCTCGGTCAGCGTCATGCCGGCCGGTTCCCGGGCCAACACCTGCAAAATCGCCTGGGGCATGGTCTCGCCGCGCACGCCCTGCAAGGACTGTTCCAAAACGTAGCGGCACAGGTTGTAGATGCGCCCGGTGCTGCCCAGTGCTTCGAGGGTGAAGGCTTCATGCACCGTGGCCGGCGACATGGGCTTGTGCAATAGCGAAACATTTTCGATGACACGCATGGCGGTGGCGTAGATATAGAACGGGTGGCCGCGCGTCACCTGGTAGACAGCCGCCAATACATCTCCCGGAACCGGATCCGCCAGCAGCGAGAAGCATTTACGCGCCAGGGCATCGCAATCTTCACGCCCGAACGGGCCGATGGTCTCCAGTTGGAAGTGGGCAAATAACGGCGAAGTGGAATCCAAGAAAATCCGTTCCATCAGGCCGATCATCGAGCCAGCGACAACATAAACGACACGTGACTGCGCCTGCAAGACCGCCCGAAAGAGCGCCAGCACAGCATGGATTTGGGGATAATTATCCAGGGCCAGAATTTCGGGGAATTCATCCAGGATCAGCATGACCCGCTGACCGGTGGCCTGGGCATAGACTTCGGGGGTATTGAAGGCCATCTCCAACAAGAGATGTTGATCCGGTTTCTCCTTCTGCATCTCCCGGTGGATGCGGACCACATGGTCGCTAAACGCAGCGCCCATCTGCCCGGCGGCAGCCAGTTGAGCTGGGGCGTCGAAATAGCTTTCTACTTGCCGCTGGAAATCTCCCGCCATCCAGTACAGCAGGTAGCCGACATACTGCACGGCGAAGCCCTCGGGCGTCAGCGCCAGGCGCGGCAGATCCATATACGCCAGGCGGCAGTCGCCGGCGCTT
>JAFGSI010000001.1 GCA_016934715.1 Anaerolineales bacterium | reverse complement strand
GGTTGGACAAACCACATTCTACTCTCAGGAGGCATGCCTGCCGGATCATCGTTGTGAGGGTCTATGGCTCCTCACAACGAAAACCACGCCCGCGAGGGGAACGGGGGTGGGTACGGACTGAACAAACTGTCAAGGATTGTACCTGCATTATTTCCGGTGGGGAACGATTTTTTCAAGGGCCGCGAGGGGGAAAGGGCGCCGAAGGACATTTTCTGGATGAACCGCTTCATACGCAGAGCGAGCTCCCGGAGGCCGGGCCCCTGTCAAGGGCGGCAAGCGCAGCGCAGCCGTCCCGCAGGGACTTGCCCTTGATAGGGTGGCCGGAGGGGGCATGATCGCTCTGCCAGAAGCGGTTCAGCGGATGCGGGAGCCATGAAAAGGCAAATACCCACACAGCGCTATGCCGGATGGCAAAACGTTCACTTGACCCCCGGAGTATAATGGATATGAGCGGTGAGCCCGTTTCCAAATACCGGGTTAAGGTCTAGATCCCGGGGCGTCCGGAAAATATCCTGTCGTCAGGAGCGCCGACCTGCTTGGGGCACCGCTCACTCTTTTTGTGTTGATGGCGGCAGTTGGACCGCCCTGGAACGGAAGCGGATCTTCTGCAGGTCTTTGCCAATGCCGAGGTGATCGAGTTGGGTGCGGGCTGTCACTCCTCGGGCTACACCGGCGAGGATTGACACCCCTTTCACACTCCAGCTTTCTTGCCCGTAGAACCGGCTGAGCAGTACCAGGGGGACATCCCCTTTTGAAAAGGAGTCCGTTATGAAATCCCGTCTTGCTCTGTTCCCATCCTTGCTGGTCTTGCTGGCTGCCTGCAACCCGTCGCCGACCTCCCTGCCGACCTCGACTGTCGTTCCGACGCCCATGCCTGGGGTTCTGTACGTCGACCCGGGACGCGAGCTGGGCGAGATCAGCCCGTACCTTTACGGCTCGAACTACGGACCGATGCACGCCGTCCCGATGGAGATGATGCCGGTGGCCCTGGACGCTGGCGTGACCGCCCTGCGCTTTCCCGGCGGAGCCTGGGGTGACGTGGTCGATATCCAGTTCTTCCAGGTCGACCAGTTTCTGTCCTTCTGTGAACAGATGAACGCCATCCCGACCATCAGTGTGCGCCTGCTGGGCGGGACCCCCGAGGCGGCCGCCGAACTGGTCCGCTACACCAACCTCGAAAAGGACTATGGCGTGGTCTTCTGGTCGATTGGCAACGAGCCGACCCTCTACGAGTCTCAGACCGGCGAACCGTATGACACGCTGCGCTTCAATCGGGAGTGGCGGTCGATCGCTGAGGCGATGCTGGCGGTCGACCCCGACATCCAGATCATGGGCCCCGAACTGCACCAGTGGGGGACCAGTCCAGACACCACGCCCAAGGATTCGGCCGGCCGTGACTGGATGACCGAATTCCTGATCGCCAACGGTGACCTGGTCGACGTGGTCACCGTCCACCGCTACCCACTCTACCGGGCGGCCGGGCAGGCGGTCACCTTTGAAGAGCTGCGCCTCAACACCCGCGAGTGGACCGATCTGGTGACCTACCTGCGCGGCCTGATCTGGGAGCTCACCGGGCGCGACCTCCCGATCGCCTTCACGGAGGTCAACTCCTCGCCGACCGGTGTGATGGGCGGTGACACAACCCCCGACTCGTTCTACAACGCCATCTGGTACGCCGACGTGCTCGGCCAGCTCGGTCAGCAGCGGGTCCTGATGGTCAACCAGTGGGTCCTGTCGCAGCGCAGCACCGGCCTGGGTCTGATCTACGGGAACCAGGTCCGTCCGACGCTGTATGTCTTTCAGCTCTACAGCCACTTCGGGAGCCGGCTGGTCCAGGCCTCGTCGGGGATCAGCGATGTGACGGTCTACGCTGCCCTGCGCAACGACGGGACCCTGACGATCATGGTGATCAACCTGACCGACCGCGAGCAAAGCGTCCCGCTGCGGGTGGCGGGCCGGACCCCGGTTGAGGCCGAGGTCTGGCTCTTGGACGCGTCTCACAACGCAGAGGGGTTGGGGCTCCAGCCCCTGCCGGCCGATGGGACCCTGATCCTGCCGCCGCAGTCGGCCACCCTGTTCGTCTTCGAGGAGTGAGGTCCGGTTTCGTAACCCCTTTTCAAGGTAACCATCCCCCCTGGCTGGGGGGATCTGCCGCCCGCACCTCACGTTTTTCCCAACTGATGGTATAAATTGGTGATTGCCTGGTACCGGTTCCACAGGAGGCTGCCATGCGGATTCGAATCACACTGGTCTTGATCTTTGCCGTGCTGCTCTCTGCTTGTGGGGGGGCGGCTCCAACGCCCATCCCGACCCCGACGGTCGTCCCGACACCGGTGCCCGGTGTCCTGTGGGTTGACCCGGAGCAGGAGCTTGGTCCGGTCAGCCCTTACATCTTTGGCTCGAACTACGGACCCTGGACGGCCGTCCCGGCCGGGCAGATGGACTATGCCCTCAACTCGCATGTCACCGTCCTGCGCTGGCCGGGAGGAGAATGGGGCGATGTCAACGATGTCCGGGAATACCAGGTCGACCAGTTTCTGTCCTTCTGCGAACAGATTGGCGCCATCCCAACCATCAGCGTACGTCTGCTGAACGGCACGCCCGAGGCGGCTGCCGAACTGGTCCGTTACGTCAACCAGGAACAGGATTACGGGGTGGTCTACTGGAGCATTGGCAACGAGCCAGACCTGTACGACGGCCGGCCGAACGTCGAATACGATACGGTGCGCTTCAACCAGGAGTGGCGGGCGATCGCCGAGGCGATGCTGGATGTCGATCGAGACATCCAGTTGATCGGTCCGGAACTGCACGGCACGTACAGCTCCAATTTCGAGACCAACCCCAAGGACAACGCCGGGCGCGACTGGATGACCGAGTTCCTGCTCGCCAATGGCGACCTGGTGGACATCGTTTCCTACCACCGTTACCCGTTCCCGCTCCAGATGACCGGGCCGAACGCCACCATCGCCGAACTGCGCCGGGACACGCCCGAGTGGACTGCGACCGTACGCTATCTGCGCGCCTTGATCCACACCACCACCGGGCGCGACCTTCCGATCGCCGTCACCGAGGCCGGCTCGCACTACACCCGGGCCGTTGGCGGCGAGGCGACTCCCGACTCGTTCTTCAATGCCATCTGGTGGGCGGATGTGCTTGGGCGGTTGATCGACGAGGGCGTTTTCATGGTCAACCAGTGGGTGCTGACCTCGACCTCCAGTCAGGGCGGCCTGGGCATGATCTACACCACCGGCCCGCGTCCCATCTACTATGTCTACCAGATGTACCAGTATTTCGGTACCCGGCGGGTGTATGCCGCTTCCGCGATCGCCGAGGTATCGATCTATGCCGCCCTGCGCGCCGACGGGGCATTGACGGTGATGGTCGTCAACCTGTCTGATTCCGAGCAGCGCCTGCCGCTGCAGGTGTCAGGCTGGACGCCGGCCGAGGCCGAGGTCTGGCTGTTCGACGCCAGCCACAACGCCGAAGGGTTGGGGCTCCAGCCCTTGCCGGCCGACGGTCTCCTGGTCCTGCCGGGGCAGTCGCTGACCTTGTATGTGATCGCTCCGTAACGAACGCGATCAACCTTGCGGGGCAGAATCCGGACGCAGGCCTGGACCTTGACAAGTGAGCGCGGAACTCCCGGCTGGGGAGGCCATTTTCGAAACCGGGGCGAAATTTTAAGGAAAGGCACTTGACTCTGATTTTCTTCTGTGTCATAATGTAACCGGTTACTGTAACCGGTTCCACAATCGCCCCATGACCCGAAAATCGCACTCGATTACCATCCGTGATGTCGCTCGCCAGGCAGATGTGTCTGTGGCGACGGTCAGTCGTTTTATTAACCGTAATGCGCCGGTCTCGGCGGAGGTGGCAGAGCGGATCAGCAAGGTCATGACGGAACTTAACTACGTTCCCCATGCCGCTGCCCGTCACCTGGCCACCCGCAGAACACGTTCGATCGGCCTGCTGCTGACGACGATCAACTACGATTTTTTCTCCCCCCTGTTGAGCGGGCTGGAGAAGGTGGTGGCCGAGAACCATCACAACCTGCTGGTGGCGACCTATCGGGCGGACCTGCGCAAGGAGTATCCCCCTCCGGTCGGGCCGCACAACACCGATGGCGTGGTGATCTTTGCCGATGCTGTTAAAGAAGATCAGCTGGCCCAGTGGCACCGGATGAACTTTCCGATGGTCTTGGTCCACCGCACGCCGCCGCCGCATCTTAATATCCCCTATGTGACTGTTGAAAATAAGGCCGCCTCACGCAGGATCGTCGATCACCTGATCGAAGTCCATGGGAGGCGGCATATTGTTTTCACCCGCGGGCTGGTTGACCACGAAGACTCGCACTGGCGCGAGATGGGCTACAAAGATGCTCTGGAAGCCCACGGGATCGCCTACGATCCCAAATTGGTGGTCAACGGCGAATTCGACCGCGAGGTCACCTACCGCGAAATGAAAACCTTTCTCTCCAACAACCACCCCGTTTTCGATGCCGTCTTCGCCAGCGACGACGATTCGGCCCTGGGTGTGATCCGGGCTCTGCAGGATGTCGGCATGAGCGTTCCGGACCAGGTCTCGGTGGTTGGCTTCGATGACCAGCACTTTTCCTGCATCCTGCCGCTCCCGCTGACGACCGTACGGGCTCCGACCGAGGCTGTCGGCCGGGCTGCAGGCCAGCAGATCCTCAACATGATCCTCGGTGAACCCGCAGAGCAGAAGATCTTGTTACCCACGGAAGTTGTCATTCGGCAGTCGTGTGGCTGTTCTGCGAGAAAATCCATGCCAAAGGAGGTGATTGCCCAGAAACGATGATCGAAAGCCCAATACGTTCGTATACGTTCGTCCAATCCTTCAAGACAAAATTTCGAGGAGAAGAATTACCATGAAAAAGACCCTGTACGTTTTGATGGCCCTAGTGGTCGCCTCCGCGATGGTTCTCACGTCCTGCGGCGGCGGCGGTGGTGGGCCCGTCCAGATCCGCTGGTTTGTCGGCCTGGGCACCGGTACCGATCCGGCGCAGGTTGAGGTCGAGCAGGCTCTGGTGGACGAGTTCAATGCCACGCACGACAACATCGAACTGATCCTGGAAGTCGTCCCCTACGACAGCGCTCGCGACACCCTGGCGACCCAGATCGCGGCTGGCGAAGGCCCCGACGTTATCGGCCCGGTGGGTTGGGCTGGTTCGAACGCCTTCTTCGGCCAGTGGCTTGAACTGAGCCCCTACATGGATGATTTCGACACCAGCGAATATGACCCGGCTCTGATCGACATGTACATTAGCGACGAGGGCCAGCTCGGTCTGCCCTTCCTGGTCTTCCCGGCCGCGATCTTCTACATCCCGGCCATGTTTGACGAGGCTGGCCTGAACTACCCGCCGGCTGAGTACGGTGAGGCCTATGTAATGCCCGATGGCGCCTCGGTCACATGGGACTACGACGCTTTCACGGAAGTCGCCCGCCTGCTGACCATCGATGCCAACGGCCTGAACGCCACCCAGGAAGGTTTCGATCGCAACGCGATCGTGCAGTACGGTTTCCACCCGACCTGGTCCGGCCATCCGTCCTACATTGGTGCCTTCCATGCGACCCCGTCCTACTACACGGGCTCCGCGGGCAGCTACGAGACCGCGATCCCCGACGCCTGGAAAGATGCCTGGGAATGGTACTATGATGGCATCTGGGGCAATCAGCCCTTCATGCCCAATGGCGCGGTCGCCGGCAGCCCTGAGTTCGGCTCCGGCAACACCTTCAACAGCGGCAAGATTGCCATGACCATCACCAACCTGTGGTACACCTGCTGCCTGGGTGATTTCGCTTCCGCTGGCAACGAATTCCAGTTCGGCGCGATCCCGGTCGGAGCTGACGGCCAGGTTCACAGCCGCGTCGACGCCGACACCTTCCGCGCCTGGAAGGGCAGTGCCCATCCGGCTGAGGCCTTTGAAGTTCTGGCCTTCCTGATTGGCCCTGTGGGTACCGAGTATCTGGTTGTTGGCCACGGTGACCTGGCTGCCGCTTACGGCGGTTTCCCGTCCCTGCCTGATTACCAGCAGCCGTACCTCGATTCGACGGGTGCGAACTACCCGTTCGTCACCACCTGGGACACCATCCTCGCTGGATTGGCATACCCGGATGTTCCGAGCGCCGAAGGCTATATGCCCAACTGGAACGAGGGTTGGGCCCGCATCCAGACCTTTGGTGACCTGATGAACAACACGGAAGGCCTCAATCTCGCGACCGAGATTGCGACCCTCGAAGCTGACCTGACGGTCATCTTCAACAAGTAACGTATTTTGCTGTACCTGGGCGGGCCAGCACTTGCTGGCCCGCCCGCATCACTCTGATAAAGGAGCGCTGCCATGGAAGAACTTGTCCGCGGCCTGCCAAAACTACCTTCTCTCAAGTCCATTCGCCATCTGACCCCGTTGGCGAAGCAGGAGTATCGTAACGGGCTGCTCTACCTGAGCCCATGGATCCTTGGCTTTCTGGCCTTCACGCTGATCCCGATGATCGCCACCCTGATCTTCTCCTTCATGAACATCAAGATCACGGATGGTGTGTTGAACCCTCCGCAATTTGTGGGATTCGATAACTACGAAACGCTGTTCGGGGATCCGCAGGTCTGGAACATGCGGCCGAATTCGACCCCCGGGTCACTGTGGATCACGATCCGTTTCGGTCTGATCGCGCTGCCGGTCGGGATCCTTCTGCCGCTGGGACTGGCGCTCATGATGAACAACAAGCACCTGAAGGGGCAATCATTCTTCCGTTCCATGTTTTACATGCCCTACATCATCCCCTTCGTCGCCAGCGTATTCCTGTGGGGCGGCATCCTCAACCCGGAGACGGGCTGGGTTAACCGCACACTGATCGCACTGGGCATTCCCAAGGAAAATACACCTGGTTGGGCCAATGACATCAACTGGGTCTATCCCACCTATGTGATCATGGGGATCTGGGGGATCGGCAACGCCATGCTGACCATGCTGGCTGGCATCCAGGGGGTCCCGACCGACCTCTACGATGCTGCCGAAGTGGATGGCGCCGGCAAGCTCGCCACCTTCTGGAACGTCACCTTCCCGATGATCTCGCCGGTCATTTTCTACAACCTGGTCCTGAGCGTGGTCGGTCTGTTCCAGTATTTCCTGGTGCCACTGGTCATCAACGCGGGCACCGGGCGGCCAGGCGGTGCGACCATGTTCTACAACCTGTACCTGTACAAGACGTTCTTCACCAACCAGAACATGTCTTATGGTTCGACCCTCGCCTGGATCCTGTTCCTGGTAATCCTGGTAGTGACGGTCGTCATGTTCGCCACGGCTCGCTACTGGGTCTATTACGCCAGCGATAAAGGCTAGAGAAGAGAGGTAATCGATGGATGCTGTCCTCCGTAAAACCAAGCTGAAGAAAGGGTTGAACGCGACTTTCGTCACAACTGTGACGGCGGCGGTCCTGGCGATCTTCCTGATGCCGTTCCTTTACATGATCCTGACCTCGCTGAAGACCCAGACCCAGATCACCATTCTCGGCGCGCCGTTCTGGCCTGCCGCCCCGGCACAGTACACCTATGAGGGCGAGGATCTGGGGACCTACACCTACCAGATGGATCTGGGCGGAACGATGTCCGATGTCATCATCGATATGAATGATTACGTTGGCAGGGATCTGGATATGTACATGGTCCCGATCGATGGCGAGATCCAGAATCTGGCCCTGCTCAAAGGCTATAACAGTGCCTCGGTCTTCCTCGACCCGCAGGACCCCGCTGCCGGGCCATTTATGTGGACCGGATATTATAAGGGTCTCGAGCGCGGTTGGGAGATCTCGCCCACCTGGCAGAACTACACCGATGTCTGGGAACTGATCAACTATCCGCGCATGCTGTGGAATACCTTCTTCTATGCCTTCACGACCACCATTGGCATCCTGGTCTCGTGCATCGTGGTGGCCTTTGGCTTTTCCCGCTTCCGCTTCCCGGGTCGTGATTTCCTGTTCATCGTGTTGATCTCGACGATCTTCCTGCCAGGCGCAGTGACGATCATCCCTACATTTACGTTCTTCAGCCAGATCGGATGGGTCGGCACCTGGCTGCCGCTGATCGTCCCGTCCTTCTTTGCCAATGCCTACGATACCTTCCTGCTGCGCCAGTATTTCATGACCCTGCCGCGCGAACTGGACGAGGCGGCTTACATGGACGGCGCCAGCCCATTCCGGGTCCTGTGGTCGGTGATCATCCCGCAGTCCTATCCAGCCATCGTGGCGGTCACGATCTTCCACGTTGTCTGGGCCTGGAACGACTATTTCGGCCCTCTCATCTACCTGTCCACCAAGATGGATAGCCAGCCGATCTCGGTCGCCCTGGCGCGCTTCAATGGCATCTACGGGCAGCAGCCGCAGTACATCCAGGCCGGGGCCTTGATGACGCTCCTGCTCCCGGTGATCCTGTTCTTCGCTGCCCAGCGTTTCTTCGTCCAGGGCATCGTCATCACCGGTGTCGAAAAGTAGGATGGCAGTGGATGAAAGTCGCGGTCTTTGGAGGCGGTTCGACCTATACACCTGAACTCGTCAACGGCTTTCTGGCCCGGGTAGAAAAATTCCCGCTGGACGAACTCTGGTTGATGGACATCGACCGGGAACGTCTGGACATCGTCGGCGGATTCGCCCAGCGCATGGTTGCCCATCAGGGCGACCCCTTCAAGGTGGTGCTCACCACCGACCAGCGCCGGGCGGTGGAAGGGGCTTCCTATGTTACGACGCAATTGCGCGTCGGGCAGATGGAAGCCCGTCGCCGTGATGAATACCTGGGCAAGCGCCACAACCTCATCGGGCAGGAAACCACCGGCGTTGGCGGGATGGCCAAGGCGCTGCGCACCATTCCGGTCATTCTTGGGATCGCCAAGGACATGCGCGACCTGGCACCCGGGGCGATGCTGGTCAACTTTACCAATCCAGCCGGCCTGGTGACCCAGGCGCTGGCCGGATATGCTCCCGACGTCCTGTCGGTCGGGGTCTGTAATGTGCCGATCACGGCCAAGATGATGATCCTGAAGGAATGGGAGCAGGCAACCGGGAAGCAGGTCGAACCCGAGCGGGCTGAACTGCAGACATTGGGTCTCAATCACCTCTCCTGGCACCGGGGTTTCACGATCGACGGCGAAGATATCTGGCCGCAGGTCATTGACCGCTTCATCGCTTCGTTGCAGGCCGATGAGCATCCCGAGTGGGACCCGCGCACGATCGAGGTCCTGCGCATGATCCCCAATTACTACCTGCAGTATTTCTACCACACCGACCGGAAACTAGCGGCCCAGGAGAAGTGGCCGCCGTCGCGCGCCGACGAGGTCATCGAGGTCGAGAAGGATCTGCTGCAGGAGTACGCTGATCCGAACCTGCAGGAGCCGCCCGAAGACCTGATGAAACGCGGCGGCGCCTATTACTCGACCGTGGCGACCCAGCTGCTCAATGCGCATTACAACAATCTGGGAGAGACCCATATCGTCAACACCCCCAACAAGGGCGCCGTCAGCGACTGGCCGGCCGACTGGGTCCTGGAGATGCCTGCCAGGGTCGATCGTCAGGGAATCCACCCCCTTCCGGCGGACCCCTTGCCGCCCGCCTGCTTCGGCTTGATCGCCCAGGTGAAGGCCTACGAGGTCTTGACGGTCGCGGCGGCCGTCCATGGGGATCGGGAGGCGGCCTTCCAGGCTCTGCTGGCGCACCCACTCGGGCCGACCGCCGACAGGATCCCGGCCGTGCTGGATGACATGCTCAGCACGCACCGGGACTACCTGCCACAGTTCTGGAAGTAGAATACGAGACCCCCCGTTGTGCCAGCAGAACATCTGCTGGCACAACAGAAATGGAACCGATGCGCTATTTCTTGGGAGTGGACGTTGGGGCTACCAAGACCCACGCCATGATCGCTGACGAGGACGGCGTGGGGGTCGGGTTCGGCGAGGCCGGCCCGGGAAATCATCAGAACGTTGGGTTTGACGGCCTGCGCGAGGCCCTGGAGTGCTCGATCGGTCAGGCCCTGCGGGGAGGCGGGCTAAAAATAAAGGATATTGGCGGGGCCGGGTTCGGGATCGCCGGCTACGACTGGCCCTCCGAGCGCCAGCCGATGCTGGAAGTCCTGGAGGGTCTCGACCTGGCGGCGCCCATGCGCCTGGTCAATGATGCCATCCCGGGCCTGGTTGCCGGGGCCCAGGCCGGCTGGGGGATCGTGGTTGTCTCCGGCACCGGCTGCAACTGCCACGGCTGGGACCGGGAGCACAAACGCGAGGGGCGGGTATCCGGGTACGGGATCACAACCGGCGAAGCAGCCGGGGGGTCCGAGCTGGTCTTCCGGGCCATGCACCTGGTCAATCATGCCTGGATCAAGCGCCTGCCCGAGACGACCCTGACCGGGGCCCTGGTCGATTATGCCGGTGCCCGCGATGTGGAGGACCTGCTCGAAGGGTACTGCAAGGGCACCTATACCATCGGGGCGGCCGCCGCGCCAGTAGTTTTCGAAGTTGCGGAGAGCGGCGATCCGGTGGCGATCGATCTGCTGCGTTGGGCGGGTCGCGAACTTGGCGAGATGGCCTGGGGCGTGATCCGCCAGTTGAATTTCGAGGCCGAGGTATTTGAGGTCGTCCTGGCCGGCGGCATGTTCAACGGCGGAGCCTTGCTGATCGAACCGCTGCGGGAGACGATCGCCGAACTGGCACCGGGCGCGCGCCTGGTCCGCCTGTCGGTCCCGCCGGTGATCGGCTCCGTGATCATCGGGATGGAAATGGGCGGATTGTCCGCCGGAGGGCATATCCGCCAGGCGATGACCGATTCATTGCTGCACCTGGAGAAGCAGCAGCAGGCTTCGTTGCACTCCCAGGGTTGAAGCGCGCCTCTGAAGTAGAAAGGCAAATCTGATGGTAGAAATTGAAATGTCTTGTATCCCGGATGCAGAGGTCGACAGCCGGACACTGGCTGCCCTGGCGGCCGAGTTCGAACAGCAGAATCAGGTCAAGGTGCACCTTCAGCCGATGACCTGGGGGACGGTCTGGTCCGAGTTGATCCAGATCGCCTCGCACGGGCGCGGTCCGGATATCTCGCATATTGGAGGCAGCTGGGTCAGCAGCCTGGCGATCATGAATGTCCTGCGGCCTTTCCGCCGTGACGAGATCGAAGCCATGGGGAGCGCGCAGGCCTTCCTCAAGCCGACCTGGGACAGCGTCCGCCTGGTGGACGATGAGCGCATCTGGTCGATCCCATGGACTGGCTATGTCTATCTGGTATGTTACCGCAAATCCCTGCTGCAGCAGGCCGGGTTGGATGAGGCGACCGCCTTCGGCAGCCAGGCAGCCCTCAGTGAGACGGTCCTCAGACTGCGCCAGTCGCAGGTCGAGATTCCCTGGCTGGTCCCCTACATCCCGCCTCCTCACACCGACCTGCTGCACATGGCGGCCTCTTTTGTCTGGAGCGCGGGTGGGGAGCTGGTCGATCCGCTCGGGGCCAGGGTGGCTTTCGACCAGCCACCAGCCATGGCCGGCATGGAGACCTGGCTCGATATTTTGCGCTCCACGCCGCCGGCCTTTGCCCAATTGGACCGTGCCTCTTGTTATGACCTGTTCACCAGGGGGCGCAGTGCCATCCTGCTGATCGACAATCGTTATGCCGCTACCAACTTTGTCAATGGGGATCTCGATCCTGCGGTCCGCTCCGACATCGGCTTCGCAGTCCTGACCGAGACCCCCTGGTTCGGCGGTGGCAATTTCATCGTCTGGAAGCACGCCCAAGGGTATCCCGAGCGCGAGCGTGCGGCGGTTGAATTCATCCGCTTCCTGGCCGGCAAGCGGGCCCAGGTGCGCTGGGCGAAGCAGGTTCACAGCATGCCCGCCAACCGGCAGGCGCTCGACGAGATCCTTTCCAAGGGCCACCCGATGCAGAAAGCCCTGCACCAGGCCGCCGATCACGGGCGCTCCTTCCGCAATATCCCGCTCTGGCGGCGGCTCGAACACCAGATCTCGCTCGAACTGGGAGCGATCCTGCGCCGGGCCCAGGAAAACCGCAATGTCTCGTCTGCCAGCCTGTTGCAGGATCACCTGGTGCCCCTGGCTGAGCGGCTCAACCTCACCTTGAGGGGGTAGTGGATGCTGCGTAGGAACGTACCGAAAATCACGGTGTTGCTGCTGGTCCTGTTGGCCGGTTGTGCACTGACGCAAGGAGATGCCATGCCCCCCGAACCCGCCTTTCGCATTATCGGCTACGCCACCGACGCGATCGTCCCGGCGGCGATCCCCTACGAGATGCTGACTCACATCAATTATGCCTTTTTGATCCCCAACCGTGACGGCACCTTCGCCCCGCTCAACAATCCCTGGAAGATCGAGCAGATCGTCAGCCGGGCGCACGAGCATGGTGTACGCGTCCTGATCTCGGTTGGCGGCTGGGGCTGGGATGAGCAGTTTGAGGCATTGGCTGCCGACCCGCAGACGCGGGCCGTCTTCGTCGACGGGCTGGTCGCCATCGTCGAGCAGTACGATCTGGATGGGGCCGACATCGATTGGGAGTATCCTGATCCGGGACCGTCCTCGCAGAATTTCCTGGCCCTGATGACCGAACTGCGCCTGGCCCTGCCGGAAGGGAAATTGCTCACCGCTGCCGTGGTGGCCCTCGGATATTATGGCGATGGGATCCCGGCCGAATCCTTCCCCCTGATGGACTTCGTTAACCTGATGGCCTATGACAACCAGGCCGAGCAGCATTCCTCTTACCAGTACGCCCTCGACTCGCTTGAATATTGGTTGGGGCGCGGCCTGCCGCCCGAGAAGGCTGTCCTGGGCGTGCCCTTCTACGCTCGTCCGAACGAGGCTCCTTTCCGGCGGATTGTCGAGGCGGATCCGCTGGCAGCCACCCTCGATGTGTTCGATTACTACGGCACGCCGATCAACTACAACGGCATCCCCACCATGCGGGCCAAGACCGAACTGGCCCTTGCGCGCGCCTCGGGAATCATGATCTGGGCCCTCGAGCATGATGCCGGCGGTGATCTGTCCCTGCTGCGGGCGATCTACCAGACCGTCGAGGAACACCGGCCGTGAGCATACGCCTGATCGTCAATGCCGACGATTATGGGCGCACGCCCGGGGTTTCAAGCGGCATTCGTGAGGCGCATCTGGGGGGCATCGTCACCTCGACTTCGGCGATGATGAACTTGCCGGGGGTCGAAGAGGATTTGCGGGCAGCCATGCAGCGGACGCCGCGCCTGGGACTGGGGGTGCACCTGGTGCTGACCCTCGGGCATCCTGTTCTCCCGCCGGAGGGGCTGGCCAGCGTCGTCGATGCGGACGGCCGCTTCCCGGATCCCGATCTGCTGGCGAGGCGGCTTTTGCTGGTCGACCCAGGCGAGGTCCGGGCGGAGTGGCGAACCCAGATCGAGAAGTTCAAACAGTCCACCGGGCGCGAGCCCGACCACCTTGACTCTCACCACCACTGTTCTTACTTTTCAGAGGAATTGTTCCGGACGATGCTCGAATTGGCCGATGACTGCGGCTGCCCGATCCGCTATCCGCTGGCCGCCGCTGGCGCGGTGGATTTTCCTGACGAACTATGCCCGGAGGTGGACGAGTTCGTCCCGCGCCTGCTGGAAGAATACCAACCGCTCAGGCCGCAGGCCTTCTTATCGCGTTTCTACGATTCCGGGGTGACCAAAGAAAATCTGCTGGCCTTGATCGAAGACCTTTCGCCCGGGACGACTGAGTTGATGTGCCACCCCGGTTTTTCCAGTGACGAGCTGGTCCGGGAGTCGGATTATGCTCACCAGCGGGAGCATGAACTGGCCATCCTGACGGATCGGGAGGTCAAGAGCGCCTTGCTGCGCCGGGGTGTTCAGTTGATATCCTACGCCGGGTTGTGAAGAGCAGCTCGACAGGCCATCTTCTCCTTGTTAATCCAGGCTGCAGGTGTAGTCCCTGCAGCCTGGACTTTAACGATCTGGAAGGAAGATCCGCCTCACCCGCAGTGCAGACCTGCCGGTGTCAATGGGTTTCGGTGACCTTGCCGATGCTGCGCGGTTTTTCGGTGTCGTAACCCTTGGCGCGGGTCAGGTGGTAGGCGAACAACTGCCCGGCGACGATGCTGGCGATCGGGGTCAGCCACTCGGGGATGCCGGCCGGCAGGGAGATGGGCGATTGGGCCAGCGACAGGGCTCCCCGGTCGTCAGAGATGACCACCAGTTCGGCGTTGTGCTCGTTGCGCAGGCGCTGGAGCATGCCGAGCATCGACTCGAAGACCCGGCCCTGCGGGGCGACGGCCATGACCGGGAAGCCACCCGCCACCATGGCGATCGGCCCGTGCTGGAAGTCGGCCGACGAGTAGGGCTCGGCCACGACGTAGGTCAGTTCCTTGAGCTTCAGGGCCCACTCGAAAGCGGTGGCGTAGTTGAAGCCGCGCCCCAGCACGACGCACTGCTCGATGTAGCGGAACCGCTCGACCATTTGGGCAATCGGCGCGTCGTGCTTGAGCACCTGCCGCACCCAGCCCGGGACCCGTTCGAGTTCGCGCCAGGCGGTCCTGTCGTTGTGCAGGGCGGCTGAGAGCATGGCGATGGCCATCAATTCGGTGGTGTAGGTCTTGGTGGCTGCAACGGCTTTTTCCTCCCCGGCCTGGATGTCCAGGACCAGGTCGGCGGCCCTGGCCAGGGGCGAGGCCGGGGCATTGGTGATCGCCAGGGTCAGGGCACCCTGTTTGCGGCCCTCGTCCAGAACGCTGACGATGTCAGGTGACTGGCCCGACTGCGAAACGCCGACCACCAGGGCCCCCTGCAGCCGGGGCGGGGACTGGTAGAAGGTGAACAGGGAGGGCGTCGCCAGGGCCAGCGGCAGGCCATTGCGGGCGCCCCACAGGTAATTGGCATAGCGGCCGGCATTATCCGAGGTGCCGCGGGCGGCCAGAAAGACATAGGCCGGGCGACGCCGCTCGATTTCCGCCGCAACCGCCGCAACGGTCTTGCGCTGGGCCGTGAGCAGGTTCTTCAGACGTTCGGGTTGTTCGAAGATTTCGCTGTGTAAGGTCATGGTATTCCTCTGCCAGCAGATTATAATGCCTCTTGAGGCATGTCGGGATCGCATTGCCGATTTTGGGTTGCGGGTATAATCTTGGCACACTTGTCCCTGGCGTGGGCAGGATGGCCGTGACGCTCGGAACGGTCAGGCCCGCGTGTGAAGAAACCGTTCGATTGTTCCCCCCACGAGCGTGAATCCAGTCTCTCTATCGCAGGTAAGGAGTTGATCATGAAAAAAGGGTCGCTTTTTCGTCTGGTCTCCCTGGGTGTCCTGGTGGGCGTGTTGGGCGGATGCGCGGGACCGCGCTTCACTCCGTTGACCGCCGACAACTGCCGGGTGCGGGCCGAGCTCGTCTCGGCTGCCCTGGGGGTGGAGGTGGCCGTCGTCACGGATGCACCTTTCACCGATCCGCTCTCCGGGGACAGCGGATCTGCCTGCCAGATCACGGCCGAAGGTTCCGGTCTGTCGGTGGCGCAATTCTGGGCCGCGGCCCAGCAACTGCAGGAGAAGTTCGACTTTGACTGGGACCCCGACCCGGCCTATGCTGCCAGCGGCCCGACCGGCGCCAGCGGGGCTTTCCGCAAATGGAACGCCCTCTGCCTGTGGGAGGCTTCCTGGCAGCCGGTCCCGCAGGCGGAGTGTCCCGCCGACCAGCCGATCACGGTCTGCGAACTGACCCCTGAGCAGGTCCTCTATCACTTCCTGGTCCAGTGCGCCCTGGATCAGAACGCTCAAGGGGAGTAGGGATAGCCTATGATGCGTAGGGGTATCTTTTTCATGTTAATGTTCGCCTGTGTTGTCGGGCTGACCGCCTGCCAGCCAGCGGTCATGTTCACCCCGGTCGCGACCCTCGATCCGGCCTGCGACCAATCCGGGGTGGTGGTCTCGGACGAGGCGCCCTCGGCAGCCAACCTGCTGCCGATCCGGATGCAGGTCTACCTGCCGCCGTGCTACGTCTCGCAGCCGGAGCGGTCTTATCCGGTTTTCTACCTGCTGCACGCTCGCGGCAGTTCGTACACCTCCTGGAATGCCAATGGTGCTTTCGAGGTGGCCGATCGCCTGATCCGGGAAGGTCGGTTGCCGCCCTTCCTTCTGGTCACCCCTGGTCTGGTCGAGGGGGACCGTCAGGTGAACTTCATGCTTGAAGACGTCCTCCCGTATGTCGAGAGCCGCTACCGGGTGATCGGCGACCGCCAGCACCGTGCCATTGGGGGTGGCTCGCTGGGAGCGGTCTTCTCGGCCCGCTTTGCCCTGCAGCACCCCGACCTGGTCAGCAGTGTCGCCTGCTTCGGCGGCGCGGCGGTCAATGGCGAGCAGGAGGTCCTGCGTGGCTGGATCGCGGCCATCCCGCACGATCAGCGTCCGCGCCTTCTGGTCGACATCGGCCAGGAGGATACCATGCTCTTCTCGGGCCAGATCCTGCTGGACCTGCTCGACGAATTCGATTACCCCTTCCGTTTCAACAGCGAGCCCGGTGGGCACACCTACCTGTACTGGGTGGGCAATCTGGACGACTTTGCCTTTGAATGGATCGCCGAAGATTGGCGCTGACGAAAAACCTCCCCGGGGTTCTAAACCCCAGGGAGGTTGGTTTTTTAGGACCCGCGGCGGCCGCGCGGGGAGGTCAATAGCCCCCATACAGGGGCAGCCGGGCGCCGTTGATCGTCCCGGCTTCATCAGAGAGCAGGTACAACATCCCGGCGACAAGTTCCTCCGGGGTGGTCCAGGCGGCATTGTCGGGGCTCGGGGCGGTCACCTTCGTCCGCCTGGTGTCGATCGACTTGGCCTGCAGCAGGTTGGCGGTCACGCCGCTGCCTTTGAGTTCCTGCGAGAGAGTCAGCATCAGGGCTTCCTGGCCGGCCTTGCCGATGGCGTAGGGTCCGCCCTCGGCATTGGGTCGGGCGGCGAAGGGCGAGGTGATCATTACGATCCGGCCCCAGCCATTGCGCACCAGGTGGGGGACGAAGGCCCGGGTGAGGTGGAACGAGGTCCAGACGTGCTGGTTGAGCATGAAGGCCAGGTCCTCGGTGGGGGTCTCGGCGATCGCCTTGCCGCCCGTCCAGCCGCCAACCAGGTGCAGCAGGACGTCCACCCGCTTGAAGCGGGTGGTGATGGCCTCCGTCGCGGCGTCCACCGCCGCCTGGTCGAGCAGGTCCACGGCGCGGGTCAGCAGTCGGGATTCGTCCAGGCCGAGGTCGTTTCCCAGGGTCTCCAGTCTTTCGGTGTGGATGTCCAGCAGGGCCAGGCGCATGCCGCGTTCGGCCAGCTGGCGGGCCACCAGGGACCCGAGTCCGCCGGTTGCGCCGCTGATGACAGCCAGGCGATCTTCCAGGCTCATCTCAATCCCTCCTTGTTTTCATCTTCAGGATCTCGTTCTGAGAGTATCCCTGGTAGAAACTGCGGATGATCTCGATCTGCTCTTCGTCCATGCCTTCGATCACCGGGGGGTCGGCCTGTTCGGGCAGGTGCTGCTTGCCGTGCAGGTCGATCAGGTGACCCGACTTGAGCGCCTTGGTCTCCAGGTAGAAGCGGTTGTGCTTGTTGGCCGGCATGACGTGCGGGATGCGTCCGCTGACCTTGATGCCGTATTTGGTCAGGTCGTAGATCTTCTTGGGGTTGTTGGTGATCAGCTTGATCGACTTGATGTGCAGCGACTCGAGCATGTGGGCGGCGACGCTGTAATCGCGCTCGTCATCGCGGAAGCCGAGGGCCAGGTTGGCCTCGACCGTGTCGTAGCCGTGCTCCTGCAGGCCGTAGGCCCGGATCTTGTTGATCAGGCCGATACCGCGGCCCTCCTGGCGCATGTAGAGCAGGACGCCCTTGTCCATCTTCCCGATCATGCGCAGGGCAGACTCGAGCTGGTCGCGGCAGTCGCAGCGCAGCGAGCCGATCACGTCGCCGGTCAGGCATTCCGAGTGGACCCGCACCGGCACATCTTCGGCGTCGGTTACATCACCGCGCACGATGGCGACATGTTCCTTGAAATCCTTGTTGTTATAGAAGGCGAAGATGTGGAAGTCGCCGAAGCGGCTGGGCATCTCGGCGATGGCGGCGATCCGGACGCAGACATGGTCGGGGCCGACGCCTTCGCATTCATGGCAGGCGCTCTCGTCGAGCAGTTCCTTGATCTGCATGTGAGTGAGTCCCATCGTATTCTCCGTTTAACTTGGAATGGTGTAATGGACCAGAATTCCACCCTGCTCATCGAACTTCTCGACCGATACCAGGCGCAGGCGGGAGTATTCTTCGGGCAGCAGCCCGGGACCGTCGGCCAGGGTGGGGGCTGTGGCGCCGCCAAAGAGGCACGGGGCGATGTAAGCGCTGACCTCGTCCACCAGGCCGAAGCGGAAGAACTCGGCCAGGATCGTCCCGCCCCCCTCGACCAGCACTTTTCGGACCCCCGCCTGGTAGAGCGTCTCCAGGACGGTCTCCAGCTTGGGCCGTGTCTTCCCGTTGACGACCACGCGCGCCCGGGCTGATTCCAGCCGGGCGACGACTTTCCTCGGAGTGCGCCCGGACGTGAAGAGGAACACTTCGGCCGGGCCGCCGGCCAGGAAGGCCCCATCGGCGGGAAGATCATCCGGGCCAATCTCTGACACCACCCCGACCTTGATCGGATTTTCGGGCTGGCCGAGGGCCTTGCGTTCCTGGCGCAGGGCCAGCGATTTGACCGTCAATCCGGGGTTCTCGGCCAGCAGCGTTCGCCCGCCGACCAGCACGGCATCGACCCCGGCCCGCAGCCGGTCGACGCGCGCCCTGTCGGGCACGGACGAGATCGGCGCCCCGTTCCGGGCGGCGGTGTCGAGCTTGCCGTCCAGGCTCATGGCGACGTTGACGTGGACGTGAGGGCGAGGCATGCATTAATTCTACCCCGTTTGTCCGATTATGAGCATATGAGGATCATAAGAAAGACCCGTCGCGCGCTCGGGAACGGCGGGTCCGGGCGCTTCCCTGCGGCGCAGGGCGGCCTCCAGCAGAGAGCCTTCCGGGAACGGTTATAAATCTTCATCGGACGCCGCGGACACCTGGCCTGGATTTGTTTTCCAGCAGCTGCTGCTTCTCGACCTCCGGCAGGAATGCCACCTCCAGGGCATTGATCTGCGCCTGGCGGATCTGCTCCGGGGTCAGCCCGGCCGCGGGCGCGGCGACCTCATACTCGTAGGGCAGGTCGATGGCGCTGATGCCCGGATCGTCGGTGTTGATCGTGGCCGGGATGCCGTGCTCGAGGAAGGTCCGCAGCGGGTGGCTGGCATAGTCGGGCACACACGAGGTCTGGACGTTGCTGGTCAGGCAGGACTCGACCCCGATGCGCTGCCTGGCCATGTAGTCCATCAGCAGCGGGTCCTCGACGGCCCGCAGGGCATGGCCAATCCGTTCGGCGCCCAGGTCGCGGATCGACGTCCAGATGCTCTCCGGGCCGGCACTCTCCCCGGCATGAATGGTGATGTGCCAGCCGGCATCGCGCCCCCGGCGGAAGTGCTCGCCGAACCACTCGGCCGGGAAATTGGCCTCGTCTCCAGCCAGGTCGAGGGCGGTGATGTGGGCGCGCTGGCTGAGCAGGGCCTCCAGCTCGCGCTTGCCGCTCTGCGGCCCGTAAGTTCGCGAGATGATGCCGATCAGGTTGGCCCGGATGCCGAAATCACGCTTCCCGGCGGCCAGGCCGTCCACGACCGCCTCTGTCACCGAGACCGGGTTCAGGCCGTGGGCCTCGGCCATGAACCACGGGCTGAAGCGCAGTTCAATGTAATCGAGGCCGTCGTTGCGGGCATCCTCGAGGTTCTCATAAGTGATGCGCCAGATGGCGTCCTCATCGGCCATCACGCCGACCAGCCATTCGAACCTGGCGATGAAGGCCATCACTCCTGGCTGCGGGTCGGTGACCTGAACATACGGCCGAAGCCCCTCCGGGTCGAAGGCCGGGAGGGGCAACTTGTGCTGGCGGCCCAGATCGAGGATCGTCTGCAGGCGGACGTTGCCGTCCAGGTGGCGGTGGAGCTCGACCAGGGGCAGACGGGGATCAATCAAGGGTCAGCGGGTGGGGATGGATGGTGGTTCGTACTTGCCAAACTGCTTGGCGATCGTCTCGATGACCTGGACCTGCTCGGGCGTGGGATCGAAGATCTCCAGGCCGATGTTGTAAAAATTGGGCTCGATCCGGTCTGGCCGGGACCAGACGGTGCGGGTCTTGAGGATCAAGTAGGCTTCCCCGCCAATGGTATCGGTCAATTCGATCCGGATCACGAACTCCTGTCCGGCGGGGATCGAGAGGTGGCTGTCGATACGCAGGCCTGTCGGGCTGATGTTGACCAGGTGTCCGATCATCTGCCCACTGCTGTTCTCGAGGATGCAAATGTAAAAGGAGATCTCCTTGCGATTCTTGGTTCGTCGTTCCTTCATGCGCATGCCCTCCCGAAACATTGCGAGCCGGAACACTGGTGTGCCGGCCCGGGGTGTCAGGTGCGATGGCGGCGGGGCTACTGGTCTTCTTGGGGCGGTGTATCGGGGTCTTGCTTGGCCAGCTTGAGGCGGCGCTCCTGGATGCCGTAGTTCTTGACGATCCGTTCGATCAGCTGGCTGTCTTCGGGATCGATCTCCTGGATCTCGAACCCGGCGTTGAAGAAGTGCGGGTCGAGGTCGGGTTTGCACCAGACGCACTTGGCGGTGAAATGCAGGTACGGTTTGTCGGTGATATCCTCGCTGAGTTCCAGCCGGGCCGAGATCGACCTGTCGACCGTGACCGGGTCATCACACAGCAGCATGATCCCGTTTGGGGCGATGTCTACCAGGTAACCGACCAGGTTGCGGGTCTCGACGTTGAAGACGCGCATGTAGTAGATCAGGGTGTGACGGGTGGCCTTGCGGCGTTCTTTCATGGCCCGGTCCTTTCGTGTGCTTGTTGTTAAGTATAGGCGAAATTGGGAGAAGAATCAACACCCAGCCCATAGGCAATTTTATCATAGTGGACCAATGGGCTATAATTACGCAATGACCCGCCTGATCAGCTACACCCTGTGCCGCGCGGAGGCGAACTCCGACCTGTATTACCAGACGATCGCTGCTTTTGCGGATGCCTGGCTGGCCGCAGCGCTTCCTCTCCTGGCCGACCTGGCAGATGGTTACCGCTTCTGGCGGAGCCGGCGCAGATTACCAGAGCGGTCGCCCGCATCGTGCGCTTTCGACCTGCTCGTCGTGGGGGTCCTGCTGCGCGAGCACGGACAGGAATTCACCCGCCTGCCGGATTGGGGCGAGAGAGCCCTGGGCGGGATGGTGGATCTGCAGGAGCGCTGGCCGCGCCTCGAAGCGTTCATCAAGCTGGGGCGTGGGCTGGTCTACCGTCTGGCGCGCCTGTCCAGATGGCAGGTTCGGGAATCCAGGATGCAGGCCCTGCGGACCTGGCTGACGGCGGTCGGCGAGGCCGGCCAGGCCCGGCGCCTGGGCGAGTGGCACGACTTTTTTCGGGAGGCTGATTGTGAGGGAGAGGCCCTCGAGCGCTGCAGAAGCCTGGCGGATGCGTTCGCCGACTTCAGCCTGCCTGTTCTGGGACAGTACACCGGGCGGGTTGAGACCTACCTGGCGGAGGAGGCTCCACGCCACCGCTGGCGTTACGACGCCGCCCTGCTTGAGCGCACCCGCCTGGAGTACCACCTCGGCATGCTGGGCAGTGAGATCCTCAACCGCCAATACCGCCGGGATTTCCTGGCGGCAGAGCGCAGGGTCGTCATCCTGCCGCCCTGTATGCGCGCCCGCCTGGACGGCGGCTGCGAGGCCGTTGCGACCTCGCTGGGGATGCAGTGCGCGGCCTGCACGCCGAACTGCCGGATCCACCAGGTGACGAAACTGGGCGAGAAGCACGGCTTCGCAGTCTTCATCATTCCGGACGAACTGCGGGTATTCGGCGCCGGCGGGGGCCCGGGCCAGATCCCAGGCGTGGTCGGCGTCTCGTGCGTCCTGACCAACTGGACCGGCGGCTGGGACACCGAGCAGATCGGCATCCCGGCCCAGGGCGTGCTGCTCGACTATGTCGGCTGCAGCTACCACTGGGACGAGCGGGGCTTCCCGACGGACATCAACCTGCGAAAGTTGATGGAAGTTTTGGGGCAAGAGGAGGAGATCGGCAAAGGGGGAAAATGAGGCCGGGAACGACTTCCTGGCGGGCTGGTTCGCCGGGTGGGCGGAGGGCCTGGCGGCATGGGACGGGCCTGCGCCTGGTCGTATAGGCGCAGGACTTCCGGCTACTCGCTCCGCCGGCGAACGGCGTTGATCCCGATCAGCAGCAGGAACTGGATGCTGGTGGTGATGATGGTCGAGAACTGCTCGAAGTAGAACAACAGGATGTTGACTGTCGTCAGCGACAGGAGCAGGGCCACACTCCCAAGGGAGGTTGCGAGCCTGTCCCGTTTGGCGACGAGGAAACCTGCCGAGACCAGGAGCAGGACTCCCACGACCACCTCCAGCCCCAGCCGGATCGCGAACCACAGCGGCGCCGAAGCGGCATCCACCTGCCGCCCGGCGTACAGGCTGGCCAGCAGGTCGATGATCTTCGTGGGCAGCCAGGAGGCCAGCAGGACGCTGGCCGGGTTCTTGAGGGTCAGCAGCCCGATGGCAGTCAATCCCAGGATCAAGGACACACGCAGACAGGGTTGTGAGAACATCCGGGCGGCGATCCGGCGGGCCGGTTGCAGGGCGGGTTGCGCCTGCTCGGCTGCGTCGGGGGGCAGGGCTCCCTGTGCTTCCAGGAATTCCGCCAGCACCCCGGCCAGGCCGGCGTGCTGCGGAGAGGGCGCCGCCGCTTTGGCATTCTCGAGGCGTGTTTTGAGGCTGGCTTGCTCTCGGGGGGCGCTGGGGTGATGCAGCGCTTCCCACAGATCCTCGAAGATCCTGGCCAGCCCGTCGCGCTCCTGGGTGTGGGTCCGGCGGCGGATGTGCAGGAACAGGAGCAGCGTCAGCAGGAAGACGACGTAGATGATCGCCGCGGCGACCGGGAAGAAATAGTCGTTCTGCTGGGTGATGAACTTGCCGACCTCATCGATGAACAGCCCGACGCCGGTCCCGGCCAGCAGGGCGCTCAGCGTGAAGATCCCCCGGTTCGCGAACAGCAGGGGCAGCAGGGCGGCAACGTAGAGCAGCAGCCCGCCCCACAGGACATGGGCAAGGTGCAGTTCTCCGCTGCCGAGTTGCGGGTAGTTGGTGAGCGAGAGGAACAGGCGCGTCAACGTGATCGAGGCGGCGAAGCTGAGCAGGGTCAGGAACAAATGGCGTTCGGCAGCCTCGCGCTGGCTCAGGCGCAGGAATTGCCGGGGTTTCTCCTTGGAATGCATCCTCTTCATTGTTATTTTACCAGATCCCGCCCTAATGGCCCGGCGTGCACGCCGGGGGAGATCAGGCATCACGTGCGCAGCGCCGGATCTTGGGCCTTGCACGTGATGGCTCCCCTATCCTATAAAACAGGAGTTCTGATTTCAAAAGCAACCACAACGTTGTCTGCTCCTGCAAAGAGCATGTGGTCCGGTGTCCCCTGGTTCGTCGCAGGGGATCGGGCAACGGTGTGGATGTGCGCCTGAAAGCGATCTCTTCCCTAACAGCTCGGGAATTTGGGGCTGCCGTCCTCGCGCTGGCAGGGATGCCCGACCATGGACAGTTGCTGCGCGCAATCGTCCCGCAGTTCGGTGTTCAGCGCCTGGTGGGCCATGGGAAAGGTCGCGCATCCCGTTTTTTTGCGCCAGGAATTCTCGTGGCCGAGAAGCCGTCGCCTTGATGTGACGTTCTCCGTCACATCCTACCGGATGCCGTCTTCCGCCTGGGTCCGGGTCCTCCAAAGGGCTGCCCGCCAGCGTATTGGCTGTGGATATTCTACTGAGCGCGCTGTGGAGCAGGACCTTCTTTTCTGCGCCTCAGCCGGACCACCGCCCCCAGGCTGGAGAAGACCAGCCGCAGCAGGGCCCACAGCGGCAGGCGGCGAAGCATTGCCCCGAGCGGCGCCGCCGTTACCGCGCCGGGGACACAGGCCTGTTGCTCCGTCCACGGCGAGCGGCGTGCGCCGCAGACCGCCCGGACCTTGAAAACAACTTTTTTCCCATCCTCCAGGTCGCTGATCTGCAGGCGGGTCAGGGTGCTGGCCGGGACCAGGGTCCACTGGCGGTCCCCGGCCAGGCGCCAGGCGGCCTCGTAGCCGGTCACCGGGCAGCGGCGCGGGGCATCCCAGACCAGGACGGCCGCCCCGGTGGCCGGGTTGGCCAGGAAGGCGGTCGGCGGGTCGAGCGGGGTGTCCGAGTCCAGTCGGGCGCGGATTTCTTCGGCGGCGATGAAGCGGCGCAGGTCGTCGGCGGTGTCGGCCGGCAGGTCCTCGGGCGAGGTGTGGACGACGACCCCGGGCGGATAGAAGTGCAGACCGGCCCTGACCTGCAGGTCGATGGGCGGGGCGTCGCCCGTGTAGGGGGCCAGCAGGAGGGCGAAGCGCAGCGTCTGGCCGTTGTAGGAGGGCCCATTGGGGTTGAGCGCCCCGCTGAAGGACTGCAGGATGGCGGCCCCGATCCCACTGCCACCGAGATGCGTGTAGTCGAACTGGCGGCCGTGGTACGAGCCGAACGGGTTGAGCGAGACGATCTGTCCACCGTCCCGCTCGCGCAGGCGCAGCGGGCAGAAGGCCATCGAGGCCAGCGCCCCGGCGTCCTCGCCGACCAGCAAGCCATGCCTCCCGTCCGAGATGGCGACCCATCCGGCTGTGACCTGGTGGTTGAAGGCATCCAGCTGGCGGTTGCGCGGGTTGATCCGCCCGTAGTCCAGGTCGTAGTACGAGGTGATCCCCAGGTAGTTGTGCTTCCAGACCCGCAACGGCCGCCCATCCGGGGGCGCCAGCCGGGGGGTCAGCTGGAAGGGGGCCACCTCCACCCAGCGCAGGTCCATCCGCCGGCGCAGCTTCTGGACCATGGTGTGGATGAGCTCGGTCGGCGGAGTGTAGGCGTACGCCGCCTCCACGTCGACATACAGCTGCGGCAGGCCGTCGAACAGGGTGAACGTACAGGTCAGTTGGCTGGTGTATTCGCCGCGCGGGGTGCGCATCGGGATGGCGGCCTTCAGGCGAACGCGGCTCAGCCCGTCCCAGGCTTCGTTCTGCAGCGGCTCGAAGCGGAAATCGGCTGCCGGGTAGACGACCGGCCTGCGCCTTGTCCGGTAGGAGACGAAAGGCCGCAGGAATTCCGGCCCGCCGATCGCGACGCCGTTGTGTTGGAGCGCCTCGATGCCGTGCTCCTCCGAAAAGACGACCTCCAGCCATTCGTTCTGAAGACGGGTGACCGGCGCAGGCGGTCCGGCCGGTTGCCCGGGTCGGACCCGGAAGCGGGCTGCGGACCCCGCACCAATCTCGGCGATGAAGCGGATCTCGGCCCGGCGGCGCCCTCCGGCCAGCGGGCCGAGATCTGTCAGGGCTGCCTGCACTGGCTGCCCGCCCCGGTCCTCGACCCGCACCGCCTCGACCCCCGCAGGCAGGACGACCGGCAGGCGCACCGCCGTGCGGCCCTCCTGGATGGGCAGATCACGCGCCGGAGGCATGGGGATCAATTCGAAGTCGTAGAGGATATCCTGCGCGGTTGGGGGGGGCGCGGCAGTCTTCCAGCGCCGGGCGGCCTGGCGTTCGGCGGCCTCGGCCTGTTCGGCTGCCTCGCCCAGGATGGCGAAGGCGCGCGCCTGGCGTTCCTCGTTGATGACCGGCGTTGACATCCCGAAGTGGGTGGTCGTCAGTCCGATCAGGCGCTGGAAGAAGGACGAGTTCCTCCCGTCCCACAGGGCGGTGCGCAGGTCCAGGCCGGTCCGGGCGGCCAGCGATTCGGCCCGCAGCGAGGCCAGCCGCGAGCGTTCGAGCAGGGTCCAGGTACCCAGGCTGGCGTACTTCTCGGCCCACGAGTAGTTACCGTCGAAGCCGCCGTCGGCCAGATCCTGGCGGACGAGGACCTCGTCCTGCGGCGGGTGGTCCGCCAGGTACGCGGAAGGGACGGTGAACTCGGCCCAGGGGTACTTGTTGACCAGGGTGATCTGTTCCTGCAGCCCGCCGGTGTTGGGGAACCAGGCAAGCAGGCGCGGCAGCCTGAGCGGCAGCCAGGTCTCCAGATCGGCGTCTTCATTCAGGTGGATCAGCACGTCCGACTGGATCTCGCCGCGCAGCTGGCGGTCGTGCAGGTCGCACAGCATGTTCTCGAGCGAGGCGAATTCGAACACGTCGGCGGCTGACAGGCAGGGGAAAACGACCAGCCGCGGCTGGTCTTCATGGGAACGGAACCAGAACGGGTTGTAGCGCTGCGCCAGCGGCAGGGCCGGGATGAAGGCGCCCAGCGTGTTGAAGGGCACCAGGGCATAGTAGAGCAGCAGCCCGGCGACGCCGCATTCCTTGAGGATCTTTTCCTGGCCGGTCGTGAACATGCACTCCTGCGGGCGGTAAAACGGGGCGACCCTGCTGAACAGCTGGCTTAACCCGGAGCCCCACGGGTTCTCGATCGCCCATGCGACTGCTGCCTGGAACTCGTCGGAAGTGGCGGCATGGTTGGCGCCGTTGTTGAAGGGCCCCAGGATGATCTCGTCCAGCCCGGCGGCAACCCGGCGCTGCATCCGTTCGAGGATGTCGGGGCAGTGCCGGGGCAGGATCTCCTGGAAGGTCCAGTAGACCTCGGTGTCCCAGTAGCCGCGTGCCTGCAGGCCGGTGGCGTTCGCCCGGTCAAGGATGTCGAGCACGCCGCGGAGGACGCGCATGTCGGTCCCGAAGCCGGCCTCGTCGGGCGTGTCGCCGCGCCAGGAGTGGTAGAAGTTGATGTGGAATCCGAGGGTCAGGTAGACTTTATACGCCATGCTGCCTCCGAGGATCACTGCGCGCAGTGCTTCGCGAGAAGGTCGTGGTTCCTGGTTCCACCAGGGAGGCCAGGAACCATGCCCGGGTCCAGCAACGATGTTACTCGAACAATTCGATCGGAGCAAGTGTTGAATGCCTTTCTCCAGGTGGTTCGCCGGAACCTGTCGCTGGATCTGAGAAACACCTGCATCCCTCCGGAGGACACCCGCTCCGCTTTGCCCGAAGAGGGGCATGGTCTTTTCGCCCGCTCGATGGCGGGCATTTCTACTGCTCCTGGCAGAAAGAGCTGAACGGAAGTTGCCGCGATCCGGGTGGTCGCGAGGCTTTCGGTTCGGAGATTTTCGCAGTGCTTTGGATCTGTCCTCAGTGGGGAATTCTGATCGTCGGGCACCGATCGGCGGGATGTGCAGAAAAGAAGCTACGTGTAGTCCGGCAGACGATACGAAGGGCCCTGTGGGAAGCACAGAAGACCTGGTTTCAGGCAACGTTCGAGGAAGCAAGGATCAAACAGTCACCCGTCCTGCCCAGATCCGCAGCGGTTCTGGAGAGCGGTGCTTTTGTCTGCCGGGGGGAGCCCGGTCCTCTTCCACGCTGGCCGTCAATGGTCCCGGTTGGTCTGACAGCTGGGCTGGCATTCCCCCCGTCCGCAGTGTCCTTCCCCGGCCAGCCGCAGCCTGGAGTACGCCCTCATCCCATCACAACCTGCACGTTGTGCTGCTGGCCATCCTCCACCAGCGGGATCTGGCTGCCGGGCTGCAGATTTCCATCCAGCAGGACCTGCCGGACGCCCTGGTTGACTTTGTGCGGGTTCTCCACGCTGATCCTGTAACGGGTTGTTCCAAGGCGGTACTCCACGTGAAATCCTGGCCAATCCCGGGGAATGCACGGGTTGATGCTGAGCGCCCGGTCGGCGTGCCCTGAAGTCCCCCCCGGGACCACCGTGGAGATGCCCAGGATGGCTTCAAGGCCCAGGCGGTACATCCAGCCGGAAGAGCCGGTATACCACGTCCAGCCTCCGCGGCCGGTACGTGGGGCTCCGCTGTAGATATCGGCTGCAATGACGTAGGGCTCTACTTTGTAGCGCCCCGCTTTCTCGGAGGTATCTGCGTGATGGATGGGATTCAACATGCGGAAGATTTCTCCGGCGCGCTCACCCTGTCCAAGCCTGGCAAAGGCCCAGGCGGTCCAGATGGCGGCATGGGTGTACTGTCCGCCGTTTTCGCGCACACCGGGCAAATAGCCTTTGATGTAACCGGGGTCGCGGGCTGTTTGATCAAAGGGTGGGGCAAACAGCAGGATCATCTGCTCTGCCTGCTTCACGAGCAGCCGGTGGACGGAATCCATCGCCTGGGCTGCCCGCGCCGGGTCCGCCGCGCCTGACAGAACTGCCCACGATTGGGCGATCGAATCGATCCGGCACTCGTCGTTCTCGCTCGACCCGAGGGGCGAGCCGTCATCATAGAAGGCGCGCAGATACCAGTCGCCATCCCAGGCATGGGCCTCAAGCGCGCCAGCGTACTGCTCGGCCTGTTGCAGGTACGGCGCGGGGTCATCCAGCATCCGGGCGGCCAGCGGCGCAAAACGCTTGAGCGTGGCGGACACGAACCAGCCCAACCAGATGCTCTCCCCGCGCCCATCCATACCCACCCGGTTCATCCCGTCATTCCAGTCGCCCGTGCCCATCAACGGCAGGCCGTGCGCGCCCGTCGTGGTGCCCTTTGCCAGCGCCCGGCGGCAGTGTTCATAGAGCGAAAACACATCGTTCGTCGATTCATACTGGGCGAAGCGCTCGGTTTCCTCGAGCTTGAGCGCTTCGCCTTTCAGGAACGGGATGGTCTCGGTCAGGATGGCTGCATCGCCGGTGGCGGCAACATACTCGGCGGTGACGTACGGCAGCCAGAGCAGATCGTCCGAAAAACGGGTGCGCACCCCGCGCCCTGAGGGCGGATTCCACCAGTGCATCACATCGCCGGCCTCGAATTGATGCCGCGCCGCTTCCAGGATCTGGGCGCGCGTAAGGTCCGGGCGGGTGTGCAGCAGCGCCAGCACATCCTGGAGCTGGTCGCGAAACCCGAACGCGCCGCTGGATTGGTACAGCCCGGTGCGGCCCCACACGCGGCAGCTCAACGTCTGGTACAGCAGCCAGCGGTTGAGCATCAGGTCCAGAGCGGGGTCGGGCGTCTCAACCTTTACGGCGTTGAGGATCTCATCCCACTGTTGCTGAACGGCCTGCCAGATCGCATCGATCTGGCCATCGGCCTGCGCCTGCTCGATCAGGGCCAGGCTTTCATCCCGGTTCTGCCCCTCGCCGATCAAGAAAAAGACTTCCTCGGCCGCGCCGGGCGCCAGGTCGACATGCAGCTGGATGGCGGCGCACGGATCCAGCCCGGCATTCACCGCGCTCGCCAATCCGATCCGCCCGAGCGCTGCCGGAGCGCGCAGGCTGCCCAGGCGCCCTAAAAACTCGGTCCGGTCGGTGGTCACGCCATGGGGCTGCTTGTTCGCGGCCAGAAAGGCCACCCGCTCGCCGAACTCGCGGTTGTAGCGGTTGGTGGCGAGCAGGGCATGCCTGGCGGGAATGAATTCCGGCATGATGTGGGCCTGATGTGTGTCGCGCGTCGTGCCGAGCACCCATTCTGCATAGTACGTGACGGTCATGCGGCGCGGACGCTCCCATACATTGCGCAATCGCAGGTGCACGATTTTGATCGGCGCGTCGGGCGAGGCGAACAGGCGCAGGGTCTGGTGCAGGCCGTGACTCTGGCTCTCGAGGATGGAATAGCCTGCCCCGTGACGGATCAGATGCGCCGTTTCCGCCCCGGCGGGCATCCGGCTGGGGCTCCAGACCAGCCCGGTTTCCTCGTCGCGCAGGTAGAGCGCTTCGCCTGGCATGTCGGTGACCGGGTCATTGCGCCAGGGGGTAAGGCGGTTCTCGCCGCTGTTCTCCGCCCAGGTGCAGCCGGCCCCGGCCTCGGAGACCAGAAAGCCAAACTGCGGATTGGCGATGACATTGACCCATGGGTGCGGCGTGTGCTGACCCGGCCCAAGGTGGATGATGTATTCCCTGCCATCGCGGCTGAATCCACCAAGCCCGTTGTCCAGGATCAGATCGCCCGGGAACTGGAGCGGCGGAGTCGGCTCGGGGTCCCTGGCCGGGGAGAGTGTGGGGGTGAATCCCGGCAGGCGGGTGGGCCGGACGGTCAGTCGGTGAGCGTGTTCGGCCAGCGTCCCGTTTTTTTCATCCAAAATGACACCCGCTACCGTTTCAAGCAGGACCTCGTCGGCCGGTTGCAGCTGGTCGGTGCGCAGCACGAAAATGCCATCGCGCTGGTTCAGCGAGGCATCCACCCCCATGCGCTTGATCTGGCGCTGAATGGTGTTGTGCAGGTCGAGGCCATAGCCCGTATCCTGGTCGTTCAGGATCACCAGGTTGACCGTGAACTGGCGGCGGCGCCAGTAGGCGAAGGCCTGCAGGGCCTCGGGCAGCAGGGGCGAATCGCCGTCCCGAACGCGCACCAGCAGAATGGGGTCGTCTCCCGAGATTCCGAATGCCCACAGGCCGGACTGGCCCTTTTCATTCTGCGCCAGGACATGCGGCGCGGCGCGCAGTTCACCGGTCGGGTAGAGCAAGGCAGAGAGAAGGAGTTGAATGTTCTCGACGGAGGCTGTATTCAGGCCCAGTTCAAGCAGCTCGCGTTCGCTGTGGGCGCGGGCCTCAACAAAAGCGCGATGGATGGCCTGCCCGGTCTGACAGCGTGACAACTTCTCCAGGGCTTCGGCGCGGGTGGGGGCTGCCAGGGTCAGGAAGGTGACCCTGGTTTTGGCATGCGGTTTCAGGTCAATTTCCTGCGCCAGCGACAGGATCGGATCGAGGGTCCCCCCGAGAGTGCCGGAAAGAGGCCGGTCGGCACGCGCCGCCCGGGGGGTGCGACTCGTCTGATACCTGCCCAGGAATCGGGCCCGGTCGCTCTCGTGGTCACCAGTCACTGTGCGCCCGGCTTCGATGATCATTGCATGGATCAAGACGACAGGTTCTTCGTCCGCCGCGCGCGGGCGGCGGCGGAACAGGAGCGCATTCTCCCTGGGGAGATATTCACTCTCGATGAAAAGCTTGTTGAACGCCGGATGCCTCCGGTCGTCAGACTGCGCCGCCAGCACCACTTCGCCGTAGCTGGTCAGTTTCAGCTGCCGGGGGCGGTCGCTGTCGTTCAGGATGTTCACCCGCCGGATTTCGACGCCATCCGTGCTGACGGTGATACTGGTGCGCAGGGAAATGCCATTGTCCGAACGCCGGAACTCCACCTGGTGCGGGTAAAACAACACCTCCTGCTGCTCGGGCACACAGCCAAAGGGCTGACAGGTGGCTGACCAGAGCGCGCCGCTCTCGCGGTCAAGCACATAGATCCATGTGCCCCACTGGTCAAGGGTGGTGTCGGCCTGCCAGCGCGTCAACGCGAACTGGCGCCACTGGCTGTATCCGCCCCCCGCATTGGTGATCAACACGCTGGTATCACCTTGAGAAAGTACTTGCGTTCGCGGAATGGGGCTATCGACAGGCACCCGCCACGGCGCACTGCTGACCGAGCGCATCTCCTGGGGTGGTTCCACCGGTTCATCGGGATGGGGATATTCGATGGGCGGATTCTGCGGGATCTTTTCCTGGAGCAGCAGCTCCACGCTCTGGATGCGCTCTTCAGCGTGGAAGCGCCGGACCTGTACATCCTCCGCCAGGTAGTTGCTGGCCGCCATGAGGATCATGCCTTGGTGGTGGGCCATGTAGGATTGGACCCTGGCGTGGGTCTGGCTGGCTTGCAGGCGCGCTTGGGTGTAGTCGAGCGATTCGTAAAAGCCAAACCGCCCGAGCATGTTCAGATGCTCCAGGCGCGCCATATTCTTCAGCACCGCCTGTGGTTGCAGCGAGAGCCCGATCAGCGAGGCGTAGGGGGCGATGACCAGATCATCGGGCAGGTCGCGTTTGTAACCCAGGTCGGGTACGCCAAAAGCCCGGTACTGGTAGTTCTGGTTGTTGTCAAAGGCAAAGTAACCGGATTCCGAGATCCCCCAGGGCACCTGCCGTTCCTGTCCGTAACTCACCTGCGCCTCGAGGGCGGCGTAGCAGCTATCGGCGAGAAATGTCCCGGCATAGTTCTTGGTGAACAGGGTCGGCATGAGATATTCGAACATTGTGCCGCTCCATGAGAGCATGACCTGCTTGCCGTTCACCCTCGTCACGGGCCGCCCCAGATGCTGCCAGTGGCTTTGCGGCACATCGCCTTTGGCAATCGCGATCAGGCTGGCGATCCGGGCTTCTGAGGCCAGCAGGTCGTAATAACTTGGGTCGAGTTGTTCGGTGCCGGCGTTGTAGCCGATGTGGAACACCTGGCGGCGCTCATCGAATAAGAAGTGGAAATCCATGCCGGTCAGGATGGCGTCTGCCTGTTCGGCCAGGTCTCGAAAACCGATCAGCAGGGGGGTGACCATCATGCGCGCCGACGATAGGGATGCCTCCAGTTCCTGACACCATTCACGCGCCGCGCCTTCTTGGACCTGTGCCTTGCAATGCTGCAATGCCGTTTTGATGCGGTCATATGTCGTGCCCGCCTTTCCCAGCGTGGGCAGTTCGGCCGGCAGGCTGGCGTGAAAATCCTGCCAGGCGGGCGCTTCCATCAACGCCGCAGGCGGTGCCTCCAGGCGGCTGAGCCAGGGTGCGAACAGATCCAGGGAGCGCTGCAGGTCCTGCAGGTGATGGTGCATCAAATCCAGGTAGAGTTGGAGCTCGGTCAGGGATTCTGGATGGAGCCGGGGTTGGCTGGCGAGCCATTCCATCAAACGGCGGGCGACCCTTTCCCAGCCTTCGCCCGTGAGCCAGGCGAGCGTCCTTGTCCAGGCCGCCGGCTCGTCCTGGATGGAACTGATCCGCGCGTAAATATCCGTGAATTCGACCTCGAAAGAGTCGGTGGCGGCATCCGGGTGGTTCTTTTCCAGCGTCTGCAGCGCTTCCGCCAGAATATCCAGAATTGCCAGCAGGCCCTGCCACCGCCTGGCATCCAGAAGCGGTGCATCCGTCAGGGCAAGGCAGCCCTGTTTGAGCGTGATCAGGCATGCCGCCAGGTTGCCGCTATCCACCGTGGAGATATACCGGGGCGGAAGCGCCTCCAGCGTCTGCGAGTCGTACCAGTTCAGCAGGTGTCCACGATAGTGTTCCAGCCGGTCCAGGCTCTCGAAGGTTGAGCGCAGACGGACTGCCAGTTCGAACAAACCCAGGTAGCCCAGATCGTATGCCGACAGTGTGGACACCAGGAACAGGCCGATGTTGGTCGGCGTGGTATAGTGGGCCACCCTGCCGCCGGGCGACTCTTGAAAATGATCGGGCGGCAGCCAGTGATCATTGGGACCGGCGAACTGCTCGAAAAATGCCCAGGTTCGTCGCGCCAGGCGGAGAACCCGCCTGCGCTGCGTCTCCGTGAGCGGGGGGGGAGTGTGGGTGACTGGCTGGCTGATCGCATGGGCGATCTGTGGAGCGACCAGCCAGGCAGCCAGCAGGGGCAAGGCCACCCAGAGCGCGCTCGGGTTGAAAACCGCCAGGCTGACCCCCAGCAGCGCGGTCAAAACCAGGGAGCCCGCCATCTCGGCCCAGGCCCTGGAGGGGGCGCCTGATCTTGCCGAGCGCGCCGCCTTTGCCGCCGTTGTCCATTCCAGCAGATTTTTGCGCGCAATGATCAGGCGGGTCAATGTCGTGCCGATCGCGCCCAGGATCAGCAGCGCTTCATGGGGCAGGAAGAGAACGCCAAGCGCCCAACGGGTGATCTGGAGCCGGGCCGGCTCGAAAAGTTGTTTGAAAGGCAAGCGCCCGAGGTTGTGTTTCCCCTGCTGGATCGATTGCGCCGCGACAGGCAAGGCGGAGGGCAGCAGCACCAACAGGGTCCAGACCGGGGGCGAGCCGGGCAGGAACAGCCAGCCAGCCGCGAACAGCGCCAGCAGCGTGGGCGGCAGGAGGCTGCGCCGCAGGTTGTCGAAGATCTTCCAGAGGTCGATGCTCGATAAACGGTTGAGGGTCATCCCATTTTGGGTGTGGACGACGGGAAACAACCACGGCAGCAACTGCCAATCGCCACGGATCCAGCGGCGCAGGCGGCGGGTGTAGGCCAGATAGCGCGACGGATATTCCTCGTACAGGGTGATATCCGTGACCAGCGCGGCGCGTCCGTGGATCCCCTCAAACAGGTCGTGGCTGAGCAGGGTATTCTGCCTTACCTGGCCTGCCAGGCTGCGTTCGAAGGCCGCAACGTCATAGATCCCTTTGCCCACGTAACTTCCTTCGCCAAACAGATCCTGATACACGTCCGATACGGCGAAGGAGTACAGGTCGAATCCGGCGGTCCCGGCAAAGATCTGCGAAAAAAGAGAACGGTTCGCACTGGTGGGCTTGATGGCCACGCGTGGCTGCAGCACGGTATACCCGGCGACAACCGAGCGCCCGTCGGCGGAAAATTCAGCATGGTTAAGCGGGTGCGCCAGGGTGGCGACCAGCCGGTTGGCGCTGTCCTGCGGCAAGGAGGTATCTGCATCCAGGGTGATCACATACTGGACCTCTGGCAGGATGCTCACCTTCCCAACCTGGGTCGTGTAGGCCGTTCCTCCCTGGTTGAGCAGCAGGCGGTTAAAATCCGCCAGTTTGCCGCGTTTGCGCTCCCAGCCCATCCAGACTCCTTCGGACGGATTCCATTGACGGTGGCGGTGGAATAAATAGAAGGGCGTCGAGTCAGGGTACTTTCGATTGAGATCTTCAACGCCAGCGCGTGCCAGTGCCAGCAGCTGTTCATCCTCCGGCATCTGTTCTGCGGGCGCATCGCCGAAATCGGTCAGCAGGGCATAGGTCAGGAGCGGGTCGGGGTTGGAGAGGTGATAAAGCTCCAGTTCCTGCAGGAGATGGTTGAGTTCGCCAACGCTTTCCAGCAAGCTTGGGACGACCACCATGGTACGGTAGCCCGCCGGGATGCCCTCCGAAAAATCCATGCGCGGCAGGCTCTGGGGCTGGATGCGGTGGGTCACCGTCCAGTGGACCAGGGTGATGGCAGCCTCCAGGGCCAATCCAGATCCAAGTACGCCGAGCAGGATCAGCGCGGCCAGCGATCCACCCGATATCTTCGCGTAGCCGAGCAGCCCCAGCAGAAACAGCCCGGCGAGGAGGGCGATGCTCCCCAGGTACGTGGCAGTGGGCTGAGCGAGCAGGGCACGCCGCATGCGAACCCCGAGTCCCGGCCGATAGCGGATATCCTTTTCAAGCGCCGCACGACCCGCATCCCGTAGATAAAAGCCGACATGCTCTTTCCGCCCCGGAGCCTTTTTGTCCGCGCCGCGCCAGGCCACGCCGGGAAGTTCCCCGGTCGGAGCATCCGGGACAGGAGGCGGAACTTCACCCTGGCGTGGCAGGGGATCGGACCCTGCCGTGACCGCAGCGCCGGCGCTGTGCGCGGCGATGCGTGCGCGGCGAGCGAATGCGATTGCGGTCGCCGCGACCTGCTCCTCGCTGCTATCCGAGTGACGCGCCAGTTCCTCGATCACACTGCGATAGCTGTTGCGGGTGTCGAAATCCATGCCCGCGTAGATCCCCGCCGGGTCATCGCGCAAGATCTGTTCCACCCGGCTGATCTGTTCAAAGAAGGTTTTCCAATCTGCGGCGGAAAGCAAACGCAGGCTGAGAAAACAGCTGGTCACCAGGACCTCATTGGTGGGCGACGGGGAGGCGAACGGGCTCGGGATCGCGCTGATCTTTTTCGGTGCTTGCATCCTGGTCAGTTCCGCGGCGGCGCAGACGAGCTGCTCCAGGATCCCGATTCGCAGCATGTTCGGCAGCGCCCAAAGTTCCCCGATCGTCAGGGGCGTGGTGCGCTGATACTCCTGCACAAAAGCGGCTGCCAGCATCAGGTCGAGCTGGCCCTGGCTGTATCCGACCCACTCCCAGGCCAGCGCGAAAATGCGTGGATGTCCTTTCAGCGGCGTCCCACCCAGTTTGGGCAACTGGTCGAAATAGCTGACCGGCAGACCCTCTTCGATCTGGCGGAAGGTCTGCTTGATGACGTAAAAATTATCCAGCATCCATTCGCCTGCACGAGAGGCCGGCAGATCCTTGGCAGGCAAGGCCTTGAACAGGGCCGCGGCATTGCGCAGGGCCGCTTCCCAGCTGTGCAGATATTCCGCCAGGGTTGTTTTTGGGGGGCGGAGGAAGGCTGCTGGATTGGGCCTTGAAGGGGATCTCTTTGCCGGAGCGGGGACTGCGCTGGCAGCGTGTGTTTCTGCCAGCCGACGCGCCAATTCTTCCAGTCGTTTGTCTGGATCCGGATGGGCCTGTCCAGGAGGCATGATCTGCGAGGCAGTCTGCATATGCTTCAACGCTTCCGGGCGTTACCTGGATAACGGTTCAGAGGGCAGGCTTTTTTGTTTGGCGGGCAAGTCCTGCACGATCAGAAGCGGCACCCTGCTGTACATGATGAAGTTGTTGACCATGCCTCCATACGGCCACTGGTGACTTCCCGAATACCCATGCGCGCTCAGCGTGACCATGTCGATCTGTTCCTGTTCCCCCAGCTGGTGCAGCGCCGCCGCGGCATGATCACTGGTCAGGAGATGGGTTTGAACAGAGAGACCTTCCAGGGTGGAACGGGATTTCACCTGCTCAAGGTAGCGCCCGGCTTCTTCCTGATTGCGCTCCACGACCCGCCTGGATAGTTCGACGTCTTCGCGCGCCAGGGGCATCTGGCGCGCCATTTCCGGCGTTTGCACAACCTGCACGATGTGGATCTGGGCCTCATGCATGCGGGCTAACTGGGTGGCGATCGGCAGGACATTTTCCGCCCGCTGGGAACCATCCAGCGGCACCAGGATACGCTGGTAAAGCGCGGTTTCTGGCGATTCGCCGGCCTGGCCCCTGGGTTGGTGTGCCCGGACGATGAACACCGATGTCGGTGCGCTCAGGATGATCTTGAGCGTAATGCTGCTGATTCCCCAATCCGTCAAGCCGCTGTGGCCATGACTGCTCAGAATGATCAATTTCATTCCCTGGTTCTGGGCGTATTCCGTGATCCCTTCAGCCACCAGCCCTTCGATCACCTCGGTTCGCGCCCGAAGCCCTGCGGCTTGAAATTGGGCCTTTTTCTTTTCAAGGTAGAGGGCGGCCTCGGTTTTCTTGATCTGCCAGTTGAGCAGATCAAACAATTGCGCTGAAGGACCCGACTGGTTCTTTTCCAGCATGCGGAGCAGGATGATCTGCGCATCAAAGGAACGGGCCATGGCAACCACATGGGGCGCGACACATTCGGCCAGTTGAGAACCGTCTAGTGGGACGAGAATAGGATCGAACATGGTTCACCCCTTCGATTCTTTCATGTCGCCAGGTCCAGCAGATCAAGGAATGGGATTCTCGATCCACCAGGGTATGGCCGGGTATAAGGATGTATGTGGGTTTGGGAGTCATCTCGCGTATGCGAGTAGAAATGGCAGCGCTGCGAAAGGTCACGCTGTAGGCGTCTTGAAACGCATCTGGCAGAAATGTCCTCCAACCTTGGGCTGTTTGACCGACGAAATTCATTATACTCTACCTTGGGGCGCTGCAGCGCCAGGATGGCTGCCAGGGCTTCCGGCCAGCTTGGGGTCCTTCTCCCCGGCAGAATGCGAGGCCAGATGCGCGCAATCCCCTCAGCCGGGCGTCCCCCGAAACGGGGCACGTTCAACAATTTTGGGCAGTGCTGCGCCCAAGACCATTCCGGCGCGGGGCAGGTTTCGATTACAATGTTACTCAGATCGCCTGAAGCCACGGTTGTGCTGGTGGATTGGCGGGAAGAACTGGCATACCGATCCAAACAGGAGACTCCCATGCTCTATCCCCACCAGACCCCGTCCCGGTACCTGCTCAACCTTTCCGGACTCTGGGACTTCCAGTCCGACCCCGACGAGACTGGCGAGGCACGGGGCTTTTCTCATGCCCTGCCCGACCCGCGCCCACTGGCTGTGCCCGGCTCATGGAACGAGCAGTACGCCGACCTGTACGACTACCTTGGCATGGGTTGGCACCTGCGCCGGATCCACCTGCCATCTTTTTGGGAGGACCAGCGGGTCTTCCTGCGGGTTGGCTCGGCCAATTACCGGGCCGTGGTCTGGGTCAACGGCCGTCGCGCGGGTGAGCACGAAGGCGGGCACCTGCCCTTCGCGTTCGAGATCACCGATCTGGTGCACTTCGATGGTGAAAATGTGATCGCCATCCAGGTCGAGAACCACCTGCGCCCCGACCGGGTTCCCTCGGGCGGGATGGGCGAACTGACCGCGGGGGTCTTCCCTGGCCATCCCGCTACGACCTTCGATTTCTATCCCTATACCGGGATCCACCGCCCGGTCCTGCTCTACACCGTCCCGCAGGACTTCATCGAGGACCTCACCGTCGTCACGCGGTTGGAAGGCAGGTCTGCCCGGGTGGAAGTCCAGGTCCGGGTGAACGGCGGACAGACCGCGGGGCGGGTCGTTCTGCAGGGTGCCGGGGAGAAGATCGAGGCCGGGGTGCTTTTCGAAGCCGGGGAGGGGCCGGCCAGCCTTGTTGTCCCATCTGCCCGATTGTGGTCCCCCGCCGACCCGTACCTGTACGAACTGACCGTCACCGCGGGCGACGACCACTACAGCCTGCCAGTCGGTTTAAGGACGGTGGAGGTGCGTGGGAAAGAGTTCCTGCTCAACGGCCAGCCGATCCAGTTCAAGGGCTTCGGCCGCCACGAGGATTTCTACGCCAGCGGGCGGGGCCTGAACCTGCCCCTGCTGGTCAAGGACTACGACTTGCTGGACTGGGTGGGGGCCAATTCGTACCGCACCTCCCACTATCCCTACTCGGAGGAAGAGATGGCCATGGCCGACCGGGAGGGCTTCCTGATCATCGACGAGATCCCGGCGGTCAGCCTGCAGTTCGAGGACCCCGCCGCCGTCGCTGCCCGCAAGGTGGTCTGTCTGCGCCAGATCGAGGCGCTGATCGCCCGCGACAAGAACCACCCGGCGGTGGTGATGTGGAGTGTGGCCAACGAGCCGATGCTGCCCCATCCGATCGCCCGCCTGACCGGCCAGGAGGACAGCCCGGTCCCGGCGTTCTCGCGCGACTTCTTCCGCGACCTGGTCGATCGGGCCCGGGAACTCGACCCAACCCGCCCGGTGACTCTGGTCGGCATGATGGGCGCGCCGCTCGAATGGCAGGCCCTGACCGACGTGATCTGCGTCAACCGCTACTGGGGCTGGTACGAACAGGGAGCCCAACTCGAGCGGGCCTTGACCAGCCTGGATCAGGAGCTCGACCTGCTCTACGAGACCTTCGAAAAGCCGATCCTGATCAGCGAGTTCGGCGCCGACACGGTTGCCGGGCTGCACGGCCAGCCGGCCCTGATGTGGAGCGAGGAGTACCAGGCCGGGTTGATCCGCGGTTATCTCGAAGTGGCCCGCCGCAAGGACTTCGTCATTGGCATGCACGTCTGGAACTTCGCCGACTTCCAGGCGGTCCAGTCGATCCGCAGGGTGGGCGGGATGAACCTGAAGGGTGTCTTCACGCGCGCCCGCCAGCCCAAGCTGGCTGCCCACGTGCTGCGGGAATATTGGAAAGACCCGGCTGCCCCGGCAGGCCCCGTTCCCCGGGCCGGCCCATCCTTCCAGCCGGTCTCACCTGAACCACCCGTCCCTGGGCCGGATCCCGTCAGCGAGGGCGACATCCGTTCCCTGCTTGGCGACGTCGCCTGCCGCCTGGACGGGACGAAGCCTGGCCTAACGACGACCCTCACGTTCGACTTCGGCCGGGAGGGCATCTGGCGATTTGTCATCGTCGACGGCGCAGTGACGCTGGCTGAGGGCGACGGTGACTCCGCGGCCCGGGTGACAATGAGAGCCGCCACGGCTCTCAAGATCTTCAGCGGCCGGCTTGACCCGCTGGCGGCCGTCGTCGCCGGGCGGGTCAGGGTCATGGGCGATTTGGCCGCCCTGTCCATCCTGCGCGATCTGTGATCGGGCGCTTCCTTGGCGGGAAGAATATGGAGGGGCAGCCTGGCCGCCGCACCTCGCGAGCGGCCCACCCCACCGGACGGGAGCATGCTCGATCGTTCAAGAGCATGCTCCTGCAGCGGCAGCTTTTTTCAGGAGCTCCGCATTAAGGGACGGGGCAACGCTGTTGGCGGACGATCAACGGGATCCTGTGGTCACCAGCGTCGGTATCGGTGTTGCACACCTCCCCAACGCACATCGTGACCGTCATCGTGAAGGTAAGGAACGAGTCCATGGTCAAAGGATAGCCCCGCTGATCCTCCTGGGTGACCTCGATCCGGTAGCTGCCCTCATACACAATGGTGCCTGAGGCGCCTGCTGCCGGGCTGAGGATTGCCTGTCCTTCGATCCGGCCGGAAAATGGATTGGAGGGGTAGAGCCGGTATATCCCCTGGAGGTTTGGACCGAGCCAGGCGACCTGGTAGGGACGGTCGAGCGAGGGAATGCAGGCGCTGGTCCAACGGAATCCAAGGGCAGTGGCTTCATTGACGCCGAAGCTGTGTGGGCATTGTTCGGAGGAGTCAGCTGCTGCGGTCAAGCGATCCTTAAGATCGGTGTTTTGGATGATCGACCTTTGAAGTTCTGTATAGAATGGGTTGCTGGCGGATTGAATATCCCTGGTCAGCTTCTCGGCGCAGGGAATCGACGCCGGCACCATGCCTGGTGCTGCCGCACGACATTCTTCACCGGCTTTCTCGATTGTCTCGACGGCTTTCTCCGCCAGCTGCTCCAGGAGCGATTCCCTGAAAGCGCTGTTCTCCCCAAGACTGGCGGCCTTTCTCTCCCAGGCCTGGAAGGCTCCAACGGCACGTTTGAATCCGTAGCAATCCTGGATGTTGTTGAGGATCTGGGTCATGAGATTGGTAGTGGCGATTTCGAGCAGTTCTGTATTCGAGAGCAGCGGGGTCAATTCACCGGCCTCGGCATCTGTCACCGCGGCCTTCTGGTCCGCCGCATCGCTGCTGCTGGTCGGCGCGTGCTCGACGGCCAGCGCGGCAGCTGCCTGGGCGCTCGTTTCGCCAATGCCCGAAGGTCTCAATTCCATCACCGGCAAACTGGAGAGCCCGGCATCTTGTTGCCGTACGGGGCTGGCCTGCCGGGCCCCCCCGGTTCCCATGCTGACGAGGGGGGAGAGGCCGCCATAAGCCGGGGTCAGGTGGAATTCCTCGCCGCTGCCGTTGAAGGCGAAGCCGACCGTCGTCAGCGCGGGCGTGATGGCGGCCGGCACGCGGATCGTCAGGTAGGCCAGTTCATTCAGCAGCCAGCCTTCCGGCTCCAGCCGGACTGCGCCAAGCAGGTTGCCGTCCAGCGGCCAGCCGTCGATCGTGCTCACCGGGGTCATCGTGATATCCAGTTCGGTATCGATGGCTCCCGGTGGAATGACCAGCAAATAAGTAACACCGCGGTCATCGACCGCTTCGAGCGTGCCGCCCGCAGGACCGATCACTGCGTTTGCGGCTCCCGTCTCGGCGAAGACTGCCTGCACCGCAAGCGGGTTGGGAACATGGTTCAGGGTGGTGATCTGCAGGCTGGAAGCGCCGGCCGGACCGCTGGAGGTGATCGTTTGCAGGCGGTAGGTCAAACTACTCGACTCGGGGGCCAGGAAGTGCTCGAAACGGGTGGCATCTGCAGGCAAGTAGGCGATGGTCAGGGGTTGCAGGCCAGCGAACACGATCTGCAATTTATACCCCACGGCGCCCGCCACTGTCTCCCAGGTGAGCAGTACGATGTCGGGGGCAGTGAGGGCGGCATTGAAGCCCGGAGGACCATCGCTCTCGGCCACGAACGGGTTTGGCGTTGTGATTGCGGGTACAGCGCTGTCCTGCTGTGGGGGAAGAGTTGTGGGCGTTGGGCTGCAGGCCTGGACGAGCGCCAGGACGAGCAGGGCGTTCAGGATACGGCGGATTTTCGCTGGCATATTTTCCTTTTGTGTCGGGCTGTGGTTCCCGCGGAATCACCCCCTTGTGAGGAAAGGGCGGTTGACTTCCCTTGATCGTTGACCTGTTATCCACTTCATCATCTTTGACCGGAAGCGCAAAGCGGGGGCATTATTTTCTGCAGGAAATATGATAATTAGCATATATTATATCCTAATAATGGGCGCATGCGGTCAACCCAGTCGTGTGGCAGGCGAGGAACTTTGTCACTGGGCCGGGGGCTCCGGGTTCGTTATACTGGTAGAAAGAAACATCAACCAGGAGGCGCGATGTGTGAATTCTGCACCCAGCACGGCGAAGGCAAGAAGTGGTACCTGGCCATGGAGAACTATTCGCGCGACCTGCTTGATCAGGATAGCCGGCGCGAGTATGTGGCCCATTTCCTGAATCATTTCGTAGAAGCGAATGGCCCCGGCGTCCGCCAGCTTGAAGCGGTCATGAAGACGCCCTTCTATCCGGCGGTGCGGGCGGTCCTGCAGCGCAATGCCCGCCGGAACCACTTCGGCCAGGTGGTGACGGTCGAGGAGGTCGCCCAGATCCTGGAAATGGTCGGCGAGGTGGTCCGTCTGCCGTGCGTCTGCCGGCGGCTGACCACCGGGAACCTGAACGCCCGCTACTGCTACGGCCTGATCGTCGACCAGCGCCTGAACGATGGACTGGACGATTCCTTCAGCCTGGAGATCCTGCAAGCGGATCAGGCCCTGGCGTCGATCCGCGCGCTGGACCGGGAAGGCCTGATGCACTCGGTCTGGACCTTCAAGACGCCCTACATCGGCGGCCTGTGCAACTGCGACCAGGACTGCATGGCCTACCGCGCCAACCACAGTCATGGCTATTTCAAGAACATGTTTCGCGGCGAGGCCATCGCCGTCGTGGACCAGGAGGCCTGCAATGGCTGCAAGGCCTGTATTCGCCAGTGCCAGTTCGGGGCGATGCGCTACTCGGCCGCGAACAAGAAAGTCATGATCGACCCGCGCCTGTGCTACGGCTGCGGCGTCTGCCGGGCGGCCTGCCATCACGAGGCGATCACGATGAGGCCAAGGAGCGAGAGTCCTGTTGCATCACGAATCTGGTGATGGCGGCCCTTGCCAGACATGCTATCATTGTGGACAAAGGAGAGTAAAATATGCAGAAAAGATTGTTCTTTCCCAGCGTACTCTTGGCCTTGTCCATCCTGGCCTGTGCCGCCCCTGGCATGCCGCCGCCGGTGGCGACCGATCCCCCCGTCCCGGGGGTGGGCACCGAGACGCCGACCGCCTCCGATCCCGTTCTGCCGCCTGCGCCCGAGCTGCGCGTGGTCTATGCCAGGGCAGGCAACCTCTGGCTGTGGACCGAGTCCGGTGGGGCGATGCAGTTGACCTTCTCGGGTGTGGATTCCAGCCCGCAGATCTCCTCCGATGGGGCGGTGGTGGCCTTCCAGCGCGGGGACGAACTGTGGGCGGTGAACAGCTCCGGCGGTGGTGAGCGCCAGCTGGTCAGCGCGGCCTACCTGGCGGGCCTGGTCGCGCCCGCCTCCGGCACCGGCGTCATCCACTGGTTCGACTGGCAGCCCTCCAGCCACACCCTGTACTTTGGCACCTCGCAGGACTCGGGCGCCTACATTGTCCCGCTGCTCGACCTGCACCGCGTCGATGCCGCCGCCGGGATGCCGCCGGTCCTGCTTCTGGCTGCCGGGATGGGCGGCCTGGGGACCTTCTCGCCCGACGGCCTGCACCTGGCGCTGGTCCAGTCCGAGAACATCCTGCTGCTGGATGTGTCCAGCAGCGCTGTCCTGCCCCTGCTGTCGTTCGAATTCGTCCTGACCTACAGCGAGTGGTTCTACCTGCCGGAGGTGACCTGGAAGGCCGACTCGTCCGGCCTGTGGACGGTCATCCCGGCCCATGACTCGCTCGGTGACCCGACCGAACCGACCGAGATCTGGTTTGCGTCGGTGGCAGGGGGAGCAACCCTGGTCGATTCCTTCGTCGCGGTGCCGGTCTTCATCGACCGGCCGCGCCTCTCGCCGGATGGCAGCCGGGTCATGATCCAGCAGGAATTCGGCGGCTCCTTCAACCTGCTCATCCACCCCGTCGGAGGCGGCGGCGACCTGCTCATCCTGACGGCCGGCGGCGGGCAGGCCGGGGCGGTCAGCTGGTCTCCCGACTCGAGCCAGCTGGTCTACTGGAACCCGCTGCCGGTCAACACCTCTTTTGGCTATCCGGGTGCAGGGTTTGCCTTCGTTTCCGATCTTGGCACGGAGGCCAGGGCCGTCCGCTGGGTTGACCCGCTGCGTTTGCTCTTCCTGGCCGGCAGCGACCTGCGC
>JAFGSI010000059.1 GCA_016934715.1 Anaerolineales bacterium | reverse complement strand
GGTCGCCTCCCGTGTGGGAGGCGTGGATTGAAACTCCGAAAAGGCCGGCCTGCAGGATGATGTCGGCGGTCGCCTCCCGTGTGGGAGGCGTGGATTGAAACTGACGGCGCGCCATGCGGCCCGCTCGGAGGCGTGCTGGTCGCCTCCCGTGTGGGAGGCGTGGATTGAAACGGTCTACTGGAATGGGTAAGCCAAACCTTAGAGGTCGCCTCCCGTGTGGGAGGCGTGGATTGAAACGCAGCCACAAAAGAACCCCAGTGAAAAAGCAAACGTCGCCTCCCTTGTGGGAGGCGTGGATTGAAACATTGTTGGTGCGCCTGTGGCATGGCATTATTGGAGTCGCCTCCCGTGTGGGAGGCGTGGATTGAAACTGCGATTAGTTGCGCCCAAAAACTCTGGCGAGTATGTCGCCTCCCGTGTGGGAGGCGTGGATTGAAACTGCAATCTCAATCGTGATCTGATCCAGCCGAGTAGTCGCCTCCCGTGTGGGAGGCGTGGATTGAAACGGGCAACAGGAACGATGGTGCTTTGGGGTGGGGATGTCGCCTCCCGTGTGGGAGGCGTGGATTGAAACTATCTGGGCGAGTGTCTCGCGATCTGGTTCTCGAGTCGCCTCCCGTGTGGGAGGCGTGGATTGAAACGCCAGCATGAGTGCACCGACCAAGGACCTGCTAGTCGCCTCCCGTGTGGGAGGCGTGGATTGAAACCGCTATCTGAGTGGGGTACGGGGCGATGGTCGCCGTCGCCTCCCGTGTGGGAGGCGTGGATTGAAACGAGGCGTTGCGGGCCTGCGCGATGGCTGCGGCCATGTCGCCTCCCGTGTGGGAGGCGTGGATTGAAACTGGCGGAGTACAACCGCAGGCTGGACGGGCGCGGCGTCGCCTCCCGTGTGGGAGGCGTGGATTGAAACATGGACGATGCGTCCGAAGTGAGCATCGTGCGCGTCGCCTCCCGTGTGGGAGGCGTGGATTGAAACTCGATGAGGTCGTCTTTTACAAGCGCGTCATCACGTCGCCTCCCGTGTGGGAGGCGTGGATTGAAACTAATCCATCGGGACCGCAAAGATGACATCATCACGTCGCCTCCCACACGGGAGGCGTGGATGGACACTATCCCCGTGGGAGGCACAATCGCTGGAGATCCCAGCGACGCGTGTCTCTGCGTTTTTTTCCCTGCGGCATCGCGAAACAGGCCGGTCCAGGGGATTGTTCCCCCCCAAATTCCAATGTATACTTTTCTTGATTAATCCCATGACACTTTCTATTCGTGAATTCGTGGATGCGGATCGAGAGGCGGCCGATGTCCTGCTAAAACTGGCCTTTCGGAGTTCCAGCAGTCGGCTGCATGATCTTTGGCTCTATCGCCAAATACAGCCCGATGGATGGTTCATCGCTTCCCTTGAGGAGCATCTCGTTGGAATGGTCGGAGCGACCAATTATGGAGCCTTTGCGCATGTGGGTTTACTGGCGGTTCATCCCGATGTCCAGAGGCAGGGAGTTGGTCTCACTCTGATGCAGTTTATCCTTGCCAGACTGGCGCAGCAGCGGATCCCAAAGGTTTTGCTGGATGCCAGCGAAATCGGTCGCCCGCTCTATGAGAAGCTGGGGTTTGTTGCCTACGACGAAACGTTGGTGTTTCAGCGTAACAACAATCCCGCTGTACTGGAGCGAACACCACACATTCAGACCATCTCCATTCGAGAACTTGATGAACTGGTGCTGTGGGATACAAATGTTTTTGGGGCTGAACGGCGCAAGGTATTCCGGGTCTTATTGGAAACTTCTCCTGAACGTGCTTTTCTGCAGCGGGACGAGGAAGGACGGTTAATGGGGTATGTGTTTGCGCAGAAGAACCGGATCGGGCCATGGGCGATGCTCCACGCGTGCAATCCAGAAGAGCTGTTGCGCGCGGCTCTGGTGTTGCCCTATGAAGAAACGATTTCAGTGGCAGTACCATCCGTGAATCGGGAAGCGATAAGGCTGCTGAAGCGACATGGTTTTGAGCAGGTCCGCACAAATCGACACATGGGAAGAGGGGGAAGTGAGCCTCCCGGTCAACGCCAGAAGATATTTGCCCAGACGAGCCTTGCGATCGGTTGAGCGATGAGAGGCGCGGTTGGAAACCCGAACGGATCATCCTGGTCCGCCATGGGCGCTCTGAAGGCAATGCCGATAGGAACTTGGAGAAGAATTCCCCGGCGGATTCAACTGAAGGATCACGCTTACTTTCGGAAGATACCGCAGCGTTTTTTCTTTGCGGCACCCATTCCTCAAGCCATGCGTCAGCGAACAGCTTTCCATAAAGCAAAGGAGGTGAACACAAGATGAGTCCAATCCGGTTGTCACGCTTCGAATCGGCAATACGGACTGTCCTGGACTTCCATGAGGCCTTCAACCGTCGTGATATCACAGGCATGCTGCAGCTTGTGAGCGACGATTGCAGCCTCGAAAACAGTGCCCCAGCCCCCGACGGCACTGTGTACTCGGGGAAGGAAGCAGTAACCCTTTTCTGGCAAGACCACTTCCGCAAGTCGCCCCAGGCCCATATCGAGATCGAGGAGATCTTTGGTTTTGGGATCAGGTGTGTTGTCCGTTGGAAATACGATTGGGTGGACGGGACAGGAAAAAAGGGGCATGTTCGAGGAGTCGATCTCTTCCAGGTGAAGAACGGTTCTATCTGCGAAAAGTTGTCCTATGTCAAGGGGTAGTGTGAAGGTACGCTACCCGAGATCGCCGCTTTTGCTCGAGAAGCAGGGAATGGCTACTGCATTCGATTCCTGGAAAAGGACAATCAGGCCGCCTCAGCCGATCTCCCCATTAATGCCTACACGAAAGAGGTTGAGGCCGGTTCGCTGCTCTCCCCGGTGATTCCCGAACACTGCGCCCTGCAAGTTTGCCATCCCCCTGAGGGGAGAACGTTGTTTTCTCTTTTCCCGCATTATGATATAGTTATAGAAGATTGTTAGACAACTGGATCCAAAGGCAACCTCATGAGCACACACGAACGCAATTCCGGCACTCCCCTCGATCTGGACTGGGTGATGGCCGCCCGTATCAACCGCAGCGCAGTGGAGCGGCGCACTGCCAGCCTGCCCGCCCGGCGCACCGTCAAGAAGGACTGGCAGGCGGCCTGGCTCCTGCGGGCCGTCACCTGCATCGACCTGACCACCCTGGCGGGCGACGACACCCCCGGGCGCATCCAGCGCCTGTGCGCCAAGGCCCGCCAGCCGATCCGACCCGACATGCTTGCCCGCCTGGGCCTGAACGACGAAAAGATCACCGTCGGGGCGGTGTGCGTCTACCCCAACCGCGTCCAGGAGGCGGTCGAAGCGCTGCGCGGCTCCGGGGTCCCGGTCGCCTCGGTGGCCACCGGCTTCCCCGCCGGGCAGACCCCCCTGCCCCAGCGCATCGGCGAGATCGAACAGGCCATCGAATCCGGAGCACAGGAGATCGACGTCGTCATCCCCCGCACCCACGTCCTGACCGGGGACTGGCACCGGCTGTACGACGAGATCCGCCAGTTCCGCCAGGCCTGCGGCGACTCGGCGCACATGAAGACCATCCTGGCCACCGGCGAACTGGGCACGCTCAAGCAGGTCTATCAGGCCAGCCTGGTCGCCATGATGGCCGGGTCGGACTTCATCAAGACCTCAACCGGCAAGGAGCCGGTCAACGCCACGCTGGAGGTCAGCCTGGTGATGGTGCGCGCCATCCGCGAGTATCTGGAACGGACCGGGGCCCGGGTCGGGTTCAAGCCGGCCGGGGGGATCGGCAAGGCCAAGCAGGCCCTGGCCTGGCAGACGCTAATGAAGGAAGAACTTGGCGATGACTGGCTGACCCCGGCCCTGTTCCGCTTCGGGGCCAGCAGCCTGCTGACCGACCTCGAGCGGCAACTCTACCACTATATCACCGGGCACTACGCAGCCCGGCACCACATGCCGCTGGGTTAAGAATTCACCGCCAAGCGCGCAAAACGCAACCAGACAAGCAAAGAACCATACCCTTCGCCCCGCGCGCGATCCCAGAGAGATCTTCCACGAACTCCGCGGCCTGGCGGTTCAGAAATGGAGCAATCCATGACCACACTACTCGACGTCTTCCAATCCATGGACTATGGCCCGGCGCCCGAATCCCCGGCCGCCGTCAACGCCTGGCTCGACGAGCACGGGCGTAAATTCGGCCTGTTCATCAACAACCAGTGGGTCAAGCCCAGAGGCGCCAAGACCTACCCCAGCCTCGATCCATCCAACGGCGAGCTTTTGGCCGAGACCACCCAGGCCGGGCCGAAGGAAGTCGATGCCGCCGTGGCTGCCGCCCGGCAGGCGTTCAACTCCTGGAGCCGGACCCCAGGGGGGGTGCGGGCCCGCTACCTGTACGCCCTCGCCCGCAACATCCAGAAGCATCACCGCCTGTTGGCCGTGCTCGAATCGATGGATAACGGCAAGCCGATCCGCGAGTCGCGCGACATCGACGTCCCGCTGCTGGCCCGCCACTTCGCCTACTACGCCGGATGGGCCCAGTTGACCGAAACCGAGCTGACCCACTACCAGCCAGTGGGTGTGGTCGGGCAGATCATCCCCTGGAACTTTCCCCTGCTGATGCTGGCCTGGAAGATCGCCCCGGCCATCGCCATGGGCAACACGGTCGTTCTCAAACCGGCCTCCTACACCCGCCTCTCGGCCCTGCTCTTCGCCGAGATCGTCGCCGAGGCCGGACTTCCGCCGGGGGTGGTTAACATCATCACCGGCAGCAGCCAGGCGGGAGCGATGCTCGTCACCCACCCCGACGTGGACAAGATCGCCTTCACCGGCTCGACCGACGTTGGCCGTATCCTGCGCCACCAGACCGCCGGGTCCGGGAAGAAGCTGTCCCTCGAGTTGGGCGGCAAGTCGCCCTTCATCGTCTTTGACGATGCCGACCTGGACGGGGCGGTCGAAGGCGTGATCGACGCCATCTGGTTCAACCAGGGCCAGGTCTGCTGCGCCGGCTCGCGCCTGCTGGTCCAGGAGAACGTCGCCGGGACCTTCATCCGCAAGCTCAAGGCCCGCATGGGCAGGATGCGCGTCGGCGACCCGCTCGACAAGTGCATCGACATGGGCGCCCTCGTCGACCAGAGCCAGTGGGACACGGTCGACGGCTGGGTCAAGACCGGCATCCGCGAGGGCGGCGACCTGTTCCAGCCCGACATCCCCCTGCCCGAAAAGGGCCTCTTCTACAGGCCGACCTTGATCACTGGCCTGGACCCCGCAGCCGCCACCGTCCAGGAAGAGATCTTCGGTCCAGTCCTGGTCTCGCTCACTTTCCGCACCCCGGCCGAGGCCATCGAGCTGGCCAACAACACCCGCTACGGGCTGGCCGCCAGCGTATGGAGCGAAAATCTCAACCTGGCCCTGGATGTGGCCAGCAAGGTCAAGGCCGGGTCTGTATGGATCAACAGTACGAACCTGTTCGATGGGGCGGCCGGATTCGGCGGCTACCGAGAGAGCGGCTTCGGCCGCGAGGGTGGACGAGAGGGCCTGTTCGAATACCTGCGCCCGGCCTGGATGCCGCGCCCGCGGCCGGACTTCATCCCGCCCGCAGAGGGCACCAGACCGAAGTGGGGGGAACACGTTCCAGCCCGCCCGGCGATGCCGCCCACCGGCGAAGGCAATCCGCAGCCCGCCGACCCGGGTCTGCCAGTTGTCGACCGGACAGCCAAGATGTACGTCGGCGGCAAGCAGGTCCGCCCGGACGGGGCCTACACCCTGGGCATCTTCACCCCCGACGGCCAGCTCGTCGGCCAGGTCGGTGACGGCAACCGCAAGGACGTCCGCAACGCCGTCGAGGCGGCCCACGCCGCCCACCTGGCCAAGCCCGGCTGGGCCATGCGCCACGGATACAACCGGGCCCAGATCCTGTACTTCATCGCCGAGAACCTGGACGCCCGCAACGCCGAGTTCGTCGAGCGAATCGTCGCCATGACCGGCTGCCAGAAGCGGGCCGCCCGGGCCGAGGTCAACACGGCGGTCGAGCGCCTTTTCAGCTACGCCGCCTGGGCTGACAAGTACGGCGGCACGGTCCAGGAGACAACCCTGCGCGGCATCACCGTGGCGGTCAACGAGCCGGTGGGGGTGATCGGCATCGCCTGTCCGGAGGCGTATCCGCTGTTGGGCTTTGTCTCGCTGATGGCCCCGGCCATCGCCCGTGGCAACACGGTCGTGATGGTCCCCAGCCAGAAATATCCGCTCAGCGTCACCGACTTCTACCAGGTGTTGGACACCTCCGATGTGCCCGGCGGGGTGGTCAATATCGTCACCGGCGACCGCGACCACCTGATCAAGACCCTGGTCCAGCACGAGGACGTCGACTCGGTCTGGTATTTCGGCAGCGCCGAGGGCAGTTACCAGGTCGAGTACGAGTCGGCAGCCAATATGAAGCGTACCTGGGTCGACTACGGCCTGCGGCGCGACTGGCTCAGCCGCGCACAGGGTGAAGGTCACGAGTTCCTGCACGAGGCCATCCAGGTCAAGAACATCTGGGTCCCGACCGGGGAATAATCCCCCTCGGGGGACGCCCGGGACGACAACTCCGGACCATAAGAATCGAACCTCCGAAAAGTGGTTCGATTCTTAACGGCAGGCAAAACCGCAGGAGTTCTGATCATCTACGTGCGATAACACCCGGTCTCCTCGATATTGATCCCGTATCGCATCCGGCCATTCCTGGAGGAAACCCATGAACACACGTCTGCGGATCACCATCCCCCTGCTCGGACTGGCAGCCAGCCTGATTCTGCTGGTCGCCAGCTGCGGCAGAGGGAAACCCCCGGCCATCAGCGCCGTTGAACCAAACCGGACGGAAGTGCCGCGCTACGAGTCGCTCGAGCTGACCGTGACCCTCGAAGCCGAGTACACCAATCCCTATGACGCCCGGGAGGTGACCCTCGACGGGGTCTTCACTGCCCCCGACGGCAGCAGCATGCCCATCCCCGGCTTCTGGGATGGAAAAGAGTCCTGGTTGCTGCGCTTCACCCCCTGGTTGGAAGGCCGCTGGACCTACCAGCTGACCGTCACCGACGCCAACGGGACCAGCGCCCCGGCCGAGGGCGGTTTCACGGTCACAGGCTCGGACCTGCACGGCTGGCTGCTGCCCGGCAACCAGGTCAACCCGGTCTACAGCGGCCACTACCTGGTCTACCACGATGGCACACCCTTCTACGGCCTGGGCTACTGTGAAGCCCTCAATATCCTGATCGACGGCTTCGATGCCGAAGAAGGCGTGCGCCTGTTCGACAACATGGTCGCCGAAGGAGCCAATTTCGTCGTCTGGTGGCCGCTGTACACCAACTCCCCGATTAGCAGCAGTTATGACCAGTATTCGGCCGCCAACATGACCGTGATCGACATGGTCGTTGCCGATGCCCAGGCAAACGGGATCTTCCTGGTCTTCACCATCTGGGACCACCCCGAACTACGCGCCCCCGGCCATCCCTGGGGGAACGGCAACTGGCCAGGCAGGAACGGATTCAGCAACCTGAACGACGGCGATATCGCGACCTTCTTCACCTCCGAAGAGTCCTGGGCCTGGCAGGCGAACTTCTACCGCTACCTCATCGCCCGCTGGGGCTACAGCCCGGCGATCGGCATGTGGCAGACCGTCTCCGAGATCAACGGCACCAACGCATACGACCAGACTGACCCCTGGCACGCCCGCGTCAATGACTACTTCGTCGCCAACGACCCCTACCGCCACCCAACGACCGCCAGCATGTCGGGCGACGTGGCCTGGCCCGGTGGCCATGCAGTGATGGACGCCCCGCAGGTGCACGTCTACGATCTGGAGGACCCCATTGAAGCCGCCGAAACGATCTCCTACTGGACCGGAGAGATGTGGGCCTTCGGCGAGAAGCCGAACTGGATCGGCGAATTCGGCGTACCCGGCAACCTGGTCTACCCCGAGATGTACCACAACGCGCTCTGGGCTGCCCTGGCCTCAGGAGCAGCGCTGACCCCGGCTGAATGGAACAGCGGTGGATCGTGGGGACGCATGACTGCCGAGATGAACGCCGATCTCGAGCGCCTGGGCCGCTTCGTCGCCGACCTGCCCCTGGCCCGCATGGACCCGTCCCCGCTGCTCATTGGAAGCAGAAACCCGCAGGTGCGCGCCTGGGGCCTGGCGGGGGAGAACAGCGGCCTGTTCTGGGTCCAGGATTTCGCCCTGCAGGGCAGCCCGATCGATGTGATCCGGGCCGATGGACGGATCCGGGAGGGGGTCCAACTGGAGATCCGCGGCCTGGCAGGCGGAACCTATGTCATCAAACCCTACGACACCTGGCGCGGCCAATACCTGGCATCCTTCGAGGTCGTCTGCCGGGAGGCCCAAACCTGCACCCTGACATTGCCCAACTTCCACAATGATCTGGCTTTCAAGCTGGATCGGAAATGAAGGAGGAGGGGTGACCACACCCAAAGACCTGCTGGGGACCATTTCTGGAGGCCGGGTCCTCGACGTGGCCACCGGCGGAGGCACCTTGATCGGCTTCCTGCTGGAAGGCCTGCGGGATTTCGATGAGATCATCGGCATCGACACCAGCACCAAAGGCGCGGCGGCCTTCGAGAAGGCCTTCGCTGGCCAGAACATCCGCTTCCTGCAGATGGACGCGGCTGCCATGGAGTTCCCCGACCAGACCTTCAACCTGGTCTGCATTGCCAACTCGCTGCACCACATGCCCGACCTGCCCGCCGTGTTGGCCGAGATGCTGCGTGTGCTCAAATCCGGTGGGCGGTTCGTCGTCCTGGAGATGTACCGCGACAACCAGGCCGCAACCCAGCTGACCCACGTTCACCTGCACCACTGGTGGGCGGCGGTCGACAGGCGGCTGGGGATCCCCCATCAACAGACTTTCACCCGCCAGGAGATCATCGAGCTTCTCGGGACCCTGAACATGGAAGCCCCGTCCCTGACCGACCTCAGCGACCTGAGCAGCGACCCGCGCGATCCCGAGACGGTCCGGTACCTGGACGGGATCATCGACCAGTACAAGCAAAGGGCCGCCGGTCTGCCAGACCAGGAAACCCTGCAGGCGCGCGGCGAAGAGCTCCGCCAGCAGGTCCACGAGATCGGCTTCCACAGCGCCACCTCGCTGTTCCTGGTCGGGAGAAAGCCCTGAGAGCCGCCTCGCCCCAAACGTCCGGAAGGCAGTTCGAAAAGGATCGAAAATGGCAGCCACTGGGCTGCCATTGTGTGTACCTCGTTTGATCTTCTTTTCCATCAAGAGGGTTGCCCGGGCAAACCTCCAGACAGCCGCGCACTCTTTTCAAGCGCGCGGTTCAGCGGTCCTTGTTCCTGCGCATGTAGGAGGAAGCCCCGATCATGCCCAGGAACAGCCCCGCCACCGAGGCTCCGAACGAGAAGAAGTTCAGGAAGAAG
>JAFGSI010000058.1 GCA_016934715.1 Anaerolineales bacterium | reverse complement strand
CGTTTCAATCCACGCCTCCCACACGGGAGGCGACCGCAACATCTGGCACAATACACGTAATAATCGCCAAATGTTGGCCTAGCTGATCACCAATAAAGGAAATCCTTACAGAAATACACCTTTGGGCTGAAGATTTTCTGTTGTTAAGGTTCAAAATCCCTGCGAACCTGACGGAGATTCCGTGTTCACATGGGGTTCGCAAGACATAGTTTCATGCGATCAGTGCTCCTTCCAGATCGAGGCTGGGCTTGGCACCCACATGAACCACGCGATTGCGCCACTCATCTCCGAGATAGTAATAACGGAGAGAATCTACTTCGGGATCGATGATCTTCTCCAGGGCGGCTTGCAACTGTTTCATGCGCGCCGCATCGATGATGCACTCGAAGACCGAATTCTGAACGCGCTGACCGTAATCCTGGCATTTCTTGGCCACCCGGCGCAGTCGTCTCCTGCCGGCTTCGGTTTCGGTTCTGACATCGTAGGTGATGAGTACCATCATGGGGACCTCTAATTCCAGAAGAAGGGCGGATAGGCGTCCAGGTCGCCGCGTAGATGCCGGGCGAGGAGCATCGCCTGGACATGCGGGATCAGCCCGAAGGGGATCCGTTCCTTGAGATACGGGTGGAGGATCACTTCTTTCTTGCGTTCCTGCCAGGCAGTCAGGACCACTTTGCGCGTCTCGTCGTCCATCAGGATGCCGCCGCTCTCCTTTTGCGTGAACCCCTTTCCGCTGACCTGCTTGCGGTTGACCAGCGAGAGCGCCAGCCGGTCCCCGAAGACCGGGCGCAGTTCCTCCATCAGGTCGAGGGCGAGCGACGGACGGCCGGGGCGATCCTGGTGCAGGAAGCCGACATAAGGGTCCAGGCCGACTGTTTCGAGCGCCGAGGCAACATCGTTGGTCAAGAGCACATACAGGAAGGAAAGCAAACTGTTCATATTGTCCAGCGGCGGGCGGCGGGAACGTTCTTCAAACGTGAAGTCCTCCCGTTGCTGCAGGATCAATTGATCGAAGACGCTGAAGTAGATCTTCGCCGCGCTCCCTTCGAAGGCCATCAGGTCGCCGATGGTCCTGCATTCCGAGATTACGGCCAGGATCCCCTTTAGCGCAGCCGAAGCCTGTTCCAAGGCCTGGACATCCACCAGCATGGCATGATCGCGCACGGCCCGGTCGATCACCTTGCGACAGTTGGCCACCTTCCCGAGCAGGAAGGAGGCAGCGATTGGGACGCTTTCGTCGGTTTTCTCCGACACTTCGTACTGCTTCTTGCGCAGTAAGACGTTGCCTTTCACTTTGCCGCTGACACGGCCCAGGAAGCGGCCATTCGGTGTCAAGAAGCACAATCCCACATCCCGGTCGGCGCACGCTCCCATCAGCGCAGGACTGACTCCCGGATAGCTGAAGCAGACAATGTTCTCCAGGTTGTGCAAGGGCAGGCGCATGGATACCGCCTCTTCCTTCTTGACCACCACGTTCTCCCCATCCAGGGAGAGATAGGCTTCAGGGACGGTCACGTACAAGACATTGGCGAGTTTCTTCATGACCTATGTACCCTCGATCTGCTGGCGGATGTACTTGGAGGCCGACAAGTTGTTCTCCTGCAATCCTGGCAGGCAAATGTCGGCCAGCGAGCAGGATCGGCAGGCTTTCGACATCCGCACGCGCGGGGTGTAGCCGCGCTTGAAGTAGGCATGCATCTCCTCGGACATCTCGCGTACCAACAGCCGTAACTCGGCCGTCAGTTCCACGGTGACACGGTGGCGCGTTTCGCCGTAGTACAGATAGCCCACCGGGATGTCCATGGAAAGCATCTCCTCGAGGCACATCGCCTGGGCACACAGCTGGGCCTCGTCGCAGGGATCGCGCTTCTCGCGCCCGCGCTTGTATTCCACCGGCGCGGCCAGGTAGAGTCCTGTCCGTCCGGGCAGCCTGACGCCCTCCGGCGACTCCGTAAACTCGACCACGTCGCATATCCCCGACAACCCCAACCGGTAGGAAGCGATCGGTACCGCCCGCGCCGAGATGACCCCGTTCCTGGTCTCGGTAAAGAAGGGGTCATCCGTGCGCTTGTGCAGCAGCCGGCCTTCGGCGGTCAGAACGTTCTCCCGCCACTGGTGCTCGACGTGGATCAACGCCCATTGCCGCCGGCAGAAGACGAAGTGCTGGATGCCCGAGAGCGGCAGGAGTTCGTCGGAGGAGTATTCGGGCTTGGTCATTACTCGCCGTCAATTTCCTCGCAATTCAAGCCTTCTAATTTGCCCAATGTAATCGCGTAATCCTCGATGTTCCTGGGTTCTTCTACACCATCCTTGACGCTCACGCTGAGAAGACGATGAACTTTGGCGGATGAATACTGTCCATTGGGGCTGTTATGCTCCCACCAATAGACCTTGTAAACCTCCATGCTGCCCTCGGGCCGCGCCGATGAAGCATCATTGCGGAACAGGGTTCGGATGGCTTCTTTGATGGCTTCGGCATCTTCGTCCGAAAAACCGGTTTTGGTGGCGAGCTGTGGATTCATACTGCCATAGAAAACATAGACACCATGCTCAACGCGGTGCTTCATGCCCATTGTATCGGAGCCGCGTTTTTCGCTCGGTTCGCCGCTCACGCTTTTGGTGATTTGAATGCTCGCTGATCGGTCAAGGACAGTAGCCACTGAAAAAGCGGGGTGAACGGAAACAGGACCGCGAATGCCAACAGACACACCTTCGCCCTGTTTTTGGGCGCTAAAAGCAAATAATTGCCCAAAGGCGCGCACATCTATCCATTTCTGGCAAACAGCCTCGCGGAATTTCTTGTCGTCTTTCCATATTTCTTTCGCAATCTCTTTTTCCGCCCGTTCGCGCAGACTGCCATAATTGTCCACGCGGTTGTCGTCGGATTGCACGAAAATCGATTTGCCCATTTCCATCAGGCGGTTGCGAATCTTGCGTTTGATGGATACATCAGACATTTCGCCAAAGCCTTCGTAGGTGGTACGCGGGCGGTTGCCGTTGAGCGGGTCGCCGTTGGGGTTGGCGTGCTGGACGGTTACAATCACGGCAAAATCAATTTTCTTTGAGAGAGTAGTCATGGCAAAGTCTCCTTTTGATCATGAAATGGTTGGATTATTCGTTTGAGTTGGCGTTGTCGTTTTCTTCAGAAGCGGGCTTGTCTTTCTTCTCCCACATCTTTTGCCGCTGGCAGTAATAGCCAAGCAGATACTCACCCGTCAGCGGCTTGTTGCTGATGAAATCTTCAGACGCAAACAGGTTTTCGACCTTCCCAATCAGGCTTTTGTAATATCCGGCTTTATCACCCAGCCGCATGAAATAAGGCGTAAGCAGTTCGTGAATTTGTTTCCAGGTGCCGAAGGGACGCTGGGAAAACAGCTGCATATAGCGGGTTGCGTTGGTTGGGCGATTCTTTTCCTGGTTAGACAATACGCGCTCTTCCATCACATCGGCCATCGCCAGAAGCCTGCCGTAAAGATAATCCCTAGATGTTCGGGTTTCGTCGAGTGACATTTCGTACTTCTCCTTTCCATGTTTGTATTTTCGAAATAACGCACAGGCGATACTCAAAGTTTTTTCCCACTGCCAGTTGTCCAGCCCAACCCTGTTGGACGCTCTTCTGGCTGCCGACTCCACAAGGTCGCGCGGGATGGGCTGACCATCCACAATGCAGGGAAGCAATCGCTTGATGGTGGCTTTTTTGAGTTTGTCATCGAGTTCGAATTTGCCATTGCGATTGCTCGCATACGCGGCTTCGGCAATATCGGCAGGGGCAGGCGCGCCGTAGAATGGAACAGTTACTCGCTTGACCTTGCCGGTTTCTTTGTCCTGCACTACTTTTGTCCTGTATGCGTGCCGCCAGGCGCAGGTCTCGTGCCAGGTTTCAATTCGCTCCAAGAATTCGGAGCCTTTCAGAGCGCGGTAATAAACGATGGATAACCGCCCTGGGGTCGCCGAATCCACTGCCATCACGACCACATCAGTCGTGTCCTTGATATCCTGACGATAGCCTGCGATTTTCTTTTTGAGTTGCAAGGCTATAAATTGGGCGGTGTCAGCGCTACTTCTTTCTTCGGGCAGCATTTCGCCATAGATGGTAATGGGGTCATCGGTCGGCTGCGGCACTTTCGCACCCGATGTTGCCCAGGCAACGACAGCCAAGTCTCCTTCCAAATAGCCTTGTTTGCTGATAAGCCAGGACAACGCAGAGTGAGCCTTTTGAGATGTCTCTACTCCAACACCACACGCCTGAGCATCAGTGATGAAACGCCCTCGAAAGGTAAAACCGCTAGTATCGTTGGATGAAATCAGTTTTGCGTTGTCGCCCTCGCGGCGAATGTACTTTGGATGATTGGTTGTAAGAATCTGCGTTTGCCCTGTAACCAGACAAACATCTTTTTCATCTTTGCTTTCAAGATAGTAATTTAACCAACTTTTCCACAAAGTTGTATCTCGCCACGCTCTGCTTTCCAAATCCCCTGGAATTTCTACCACCCAGCGAACAACGGCATTGTCTTGAGCGTTGAGAACTGAAAAAATGTCTTTTACAGTTTTGTCGCGCGTTGCTGCTTCTTTGCTGAGCAGTTTCCCATTACTGTCAACCAACAAGACTTTGTGTGCCGCAAGGTCATCCATCAGAGTTTTCTTTTTGATGTATGACAATATTGCACGGGTTTTAGGATGACCGTATGGCGAATTGCACCAATCTGTAAGCAATTCCACAAATTTCATGTAAGGTTCTGACGGGTCACTGGCAAAGCCGGAAGTGACTTCACCGCCATAATTTGAGAAATCGCCTGCAAGGTACTGCAATTTATCACTCAAAGGATGACATTCCGGCTTGCTTCCCGCGCGACTGGCAGAACTTTCTGTTGCAGGGATAATCGTGGTCGAGTCATCCTTATCAACAATTTGCGCTCTACGAAAATTGCCATTTCCATCTATTGCAACTTCAACATGTGTTTTGGTTGTGATATGGCAAACAGGCAACAATGGTCTGGCTGATTCTGCTGAATAACCAATCATGTGTTGGCAATTCTCATACGTCTCATACAGGCTTTGAATCCAGTTCATTTCACGCCGTCTCCTTCCGCGTAGCCTTCCAGCAAGGCGTCTTTTTCCAGCCCCAACGTGTCAGGCGGGTTGGCTTTCATCGGGCGCACGAATTTGCGAACCTTGCATGCCTTCGGGTGAATGAACTGAATCACGCCCTTGTTCATTTTGGGCTCCCAGAACCGTGCCCAAAACTCGCCCGGTTTGTCTTCATCGGGATAGTCGAAGCCATGAAACATCAATCCAAACGACATTTCGTCAAGATAGTTGTCGTAATCACCATCGCCCTCGCCAAATTCACACGGCTCAACATATCCCTGGCACTCGCGCGTGCCGAGAAACACATCACGCCGTCCGCCGCGCTCGATCATCCGCCGCGCCACGTAAAAATGCTTGTTTTCGTTGCGGTCGTTTTCCAGGTCGGGGCGGTTTTCATTCCACTCAAAATGTGCCTGCACCTGGTACTCGACATCGGCAAGATAGGTATAAATGGACAGGTCGTTGCCACCCGACTGGAATTTGATGGGTTTTGTGCCGCGCGGTTGTGTGCGGATGGGCTTCATCACCCGCACCTTATCTATGACCCAAATGATAGTCGGTTTCCAATACACCGAACTCAGGACCCCCTTCAATGCCTCGTAGGTGGGAACCTGATAGGAGTATTTTTCGCCGCCGATGCGAGTCAGCGGGTCGGTGAACAGGGCGTACCTGCCCCACACCTTGAACGTCACGCTGTTTTGATAATGCATCGAGACCTCCTTTACACTATGTGTAGTGTCATGTCGCTGACTGGTTTGTCACTCCAGCCAAACTCTGGGCTGTAATACTGCTCGTTCAAATAAAAAACTCCTGCTCCTTCCTGAACCTCCCTGATAGCTCCCGCTTTGCACAGTTTATCGAATTGGTGCGTGAACAAATTGACTGAATACCGCTGTGCTCGTTTGAGCAACTTGCCCTGTTTTTCCAGCGCAAACGCGCCGCACAGGTCGCTGATAACTTCACCGCCTTCTTTGTATGGCACAACAACGCCGCGTGTGATCGCATCCATCACCCGGAATTCTCCAGCGGCGGATTTGAAGGACTGGCGTAAAAGAATGTCGGGATGTGTTTGGTGAGTTCGTTGATAAGAATCCACGGCGTCTTTGTTCCATGAAAGCAGATTGAACAAATTGTCATCTTTGCCAATGGACGAATCCTTACTTACTGGATAATCCATCTGATCTTTGCGCGCCTGGTAGTAGAAATTGTAATAAGCGGCAATGGCGCTCAGCCCAATGAGATCTTTACCAAATGCTTCGGGACTATCACTGAAATCATCGAGAACCCTTTGAGCATGGTCGCGTCCGGTCTTGATGTCTGTCAATTTGTCTAGATTCTCATCCTGCAGATTGACTACCCACACACTCCCCAGCCCATCGCGCACCCCGTGACGGTTACAGCGCCCTGCAGACTGGGCAATCGAATCCAGCCCCGCCAGGGCGCGGATGACCGCGCCGAAATCAATATCCACACCTGCTTCGATGAGTTGGGTACTGACGCAAATCACTGGTTCGTTGCTCTTGAGTTTTGGTTTTATTTTATTTTCCAGCACATCTACTCGATGCGCGGGACACATATTGGTACTCAAATGATAAACTTTCGCGCTCAATGGCCGTCCTTTGATCTCCTGATACAGTACCTGCGCTGAAGCGCGTATATTGACCACTACCAGGACACTGCCTTTTTCCTGTAAAGCTTGTTCCGCCAAATCGGCAATTTCGGCATAGCTCATACCGCCTGGCTTGCGCTCATCATGGACTTCAACACGCTTCAATTTGTCAAACAATTCCGGTTCGTTTGAGACAATATGTTGCTCCGAAGTGATGTTCAAGTCACGATAGGGATTGCCTGTGTTCTCGAATGGCGGTTGGGTAGCGGTACAAAGTACAATCGTCGAGCCGCAATCATGAGTCAAGAATTTCAGTGCGGCCAGAAACATGTGGGTGACTTTGATAGGAACCGTCTGCACTTCGTCTAAGATGATGACTGAGTTCGCCAGTTGATGCATCCGGCGGGCGTCGCGTGTACCCGAGTCGAACAGCGCTTCCAAAAATTGAACCTGTGTGGTGAATACGACCGGCGCATCCCAGTTTTCCGCCAGCAAATTGTGCCGGCGGGTTTCCTTTTCCGGTGTTAGATTGGAGTGATGTTCGAGAATGATTTTGTCACGCTCGCTTTCTGTTTCCAAAATTTCTCGTACTTTGCCGGCATTCTGGTCAATGATGGTGATGTAGGGAACGATATAGAAAACCCTGTCCATCTTGTATGCCTGCGCGTGGTGCAGGGCAAAGCGCAGGCTTGCCAGCGTTTTGCCACCACCTGTTGGGACAGTTAACTGGTAAATGCCTTTGGGGCTTCCCGCCATATCGAGACAAGCTTTCGCTACCTGCGTTCGTAGTTCGTTTACTTCTCTGGCGCGGCTGTCTGCCTCCATTTTGTCAGTCACTTGGGCAAACTCAGCGAACTTTGCTTCTAGTCGTTCAATGAGAACCTCCCAGGGAAGGTATTTTCCGTAGTTTCGAATTGTTTCATTGCCAGGATTCTCAAAATCGGCAGTATTCAGGCGGTCGGCTTCCAGCACGCAACTGAGAAGGAAACGCGCCAGCAAGCCATGTTTGAATGGCAGGGTCGTATCCTGCTCGGAATCTTTCATGCCCATTAATCTTTCAAAGAAATGTTTTTCAATCGGCTGTGACAAAATCTCATCCAGTTGCTTTTCGACAAGATGCAATTTTTGACGTGCTTCTGTAATATGGGTGTCTTCGTCTGGTTTTTCGATCCGCCGCTGAAATTCGTTTGCACCGTCGGGTTTCAGACAATCTATTAGTCCCGAATGATGGGATGCAATAGCCAGCGCTAAAAACTGCGCTAGGTGCTTACCTTCTCGGCCACGGTTAATCAGTTTTTGATAAACAAGTTGTGCTCCGGCTGTTGAATGGTCAATCTTTCCTTTTTTTGCCTTGTAATCTACATAATCATCCTCATCAGGATTTATCAATCCTTCAGCCGAGCGCAAATAATTCTGATACACTTTGCCGGCCTTGCCAAAATCGTGCAATAACCCCATTGTTTTTCCAATTTCCGACAACCCGACTTTTGCTGCAAATTCCCCGGCCAGTTGCGAGGCTTCAACAAGATGAGTGATAAGCGACTGCTCTTCTCCATCCTTTCGCCGGTGAGCAATCAGGTCATCTTCTGGCTGTATATTCCCTATCCCATATACCATCGCCAATCTCTTTGTCTCCTTCTCCAGCGCCTTCCGTAGCCCCTCTGGCCCCACCACCTCGCAATCTGCCCCCCATCCGCGGATCCATGGGATCATCTCCTGCGGTTCGGCCACCTTTGCCTTCCACAGGATCGATCCATCCGGCTGTTCGGTCTCTTCTTCCGAGCGGTGCCAGCGGGTCTCGCGCACCCGCTGGGCGACGCGCGGGTGGAACTTGAGTGTTACTTCCACCGGCTCGTTTTCGGTGTACCAGATCCCCCAGGCATCTGCTAGCAGGCTGCGTGGGTCGAAGTCAGGGGGGATCTCATAGGGGTCGCGGGTCAACTCCACCCGCTTGATGCGTTCGATCTTCATGGTGCGGATCTTGCCTGGCGGTTCGCTTAAGCCGATGACGTGCGTGGTCTGCCCGACCGCATAAGGTTCGATGAAATACGGGCAGAGCAGGTATTCGAAAACCTTGTCCGCTTTCTCGCTGTGATGCCAGATCTGCGCCTTGTGTTTCTCCGCCCACGCCAGCGTCAGCTTTTCGAGCGATTGCAGGTAGACCGGATCGTGGCGCTGGGCAGCTTCGTCCATCACGTCTGCCGATTGTTGCACGTGCTGGCTGATGCGCGGTGCCAGGCGTTCCAGCGCCAGGCCGAGTTTGCGCAGGGCCGAGGCTGCGTGCGGATTCTTTCGATCCATGCGCGTCGCCAGCATCCGTGTTGCCAGATGCACGGCCATCGCCTCATGTAACCCCAGCCGCACATTGACCAGGTACGCCTGCCGGTCGATGAACAATCGACCATCTCCGTTCTCGTAGTAGGGGAACTGGTTCGGCATGTCCCGGAAGTAGCGGTTAACCGTCGAGCGATCCACACCAAGCTTGCGGGCGATCTCGGCTTGGGTCAATCCCTCCGGATGGCTCAAGAGCAGGGCTTCGATTTGTAGTAGACGGTTGGCTTTGTTTTCAGCGCGTGTCATGGCATTCTCCGCAACACAGGATCAGTGTATAAAGAATAGCATAACAACGAGGTGGATTCTGCAACTTATGTTTATTCCTTCCGGATAAATGGCCATAGCCCTCCCTTGTCATCTTCGCTGACTAAAAACCCCCGCCGTTCAAGGGCCGGCAAGGCCCGCGTTACATCGGAACGATTTAACCCCAACAGTCGGGCAATCATACCGGGCCGACTGCCCGGCTGTTCTTTTATTGTACGATAGATTCCTTCCAATCGTTCAGATTTCTGTTGACGAGCCATGATACACCTCCGTGTAGTGGATTTGAGTCCACAATACGGAAGGTATGTTGCAAGTACAGCAACGCTTGCAGCAATAAATCCATGACATTAGCGCTTCGGTGTTGAAGGGAATTGGGTTGTTTGGCCGAAATACAAAAAGGCCGACATACATGCAAGTTTTTACACGAATATTACAATGCAAAAAACGATCCGTCAGGATCGTTTTTTGAAAATGATGGGGTGAGTGAATGTTTGCCTATAGAGAGGTGCCCCCACGGAGATTCGAACTCCGGTTTTAGCCTTGAAAGGGCTGCGTCCTGGTCCACTAGACGATGGGGGCGTGTTCGGTTTTCAGAGCGGACGGATTTTACCATCCTGCCCGGCAGAGGTCAAGCAATTTTCAAAAGTTGATTGGATCGATGCCAGGCCCCTGCAGGAGAAAACTGTCAGACTCCGGCACGTGGAAGCGAAGCGGCGGAGTCTCTTCTTCCCTCAATGATCTCTTCAGGTTTGTTTATCGGCGATCAGGGCCAGCAGGTCGATCTGGTGGCGGTTGAAGAGCACTGCCGGGCTCTCGATCCGCAGCGAGGGGATCAGGATGGCGGTCAGGGTGGTTTCGTAGAGCGGGACGAAGTCGCGGATGCCCTCGACCATGATGGTGGCAAAGTCGAAGCGCCCCGTCCACTCCAGGGTCCCCTCCAGCTCGTAGACCTGGGCGGTGACTCGCAGCGGATACTTGACCACGTTCTGGTAGCCGCCGCGTGCCAGGGCCTGCGGGCCGACATCCTCCCGGCGGATCAGGCAGGCGGCGAAGATGTTCGATTTGACCAGGTCGATGACCTTGTATTCGCCGATCAGCTTGGTGGGCATGTGCACGCGCGCCAGCTTGGCGTCGATCACCTCCAGGAAGGAGGTCGTGGTGTCGTTGAGCATACCGATCACGCCGGAGTGCGGGATCATGACCTTGCCGACCACTCGGTAACTGGTGGTCAGGAAGTCGACGGAGATGAGACGATGGGTGACAGGCGGTTCGGTCTTGGGCATCGGGCGGCTCTCCTGGGGGCGCTACTTGGTCGTCGGCCGGGGGGGCATCTCGCGCGGGCCCGGAGCGGGGCGGGATGGGCGTCGGCGGATCCCCTTCTTGCCGGTGTCCGGGTTGAGCAGGGTCGTCAGCCAGGCGATGGCCCGCGAGTCGTACTCGCGCCGTCCGCAGACATCGCAGATCCAGGCCGGGAAACTCGGGACGGTGACCAGCTCCTCGTCCAGCCAGGTGAAGAAGGTGATGTAGGTCAGGCGCATCACGCCGGCCTGACATTCATTGCATGGAAAGGATGGAGACGGCAGATCACTCATAAAAGGCCTTTGGCAGAGATCGGATCTCCTGGTCGGGAAGGGACTTTCTCATGGCGCCGCCAGGGCATTGGAATGATGGATGACCATCCAGTCGTTGAACGGCCAGTAGATCAGGATGGCCCTGCCGATGACGTGCTCGGCCGGCAGCGCCCCCCAGGAGTGCGAATCGGAGGAGTTGTTGCGATTGTCGCCCAGGACGTAGATGTAGCCTTCGGGCACGGTCGTCTCGTCGAAATAGGTGGGCGGAGCGGCGATGTAGTCCTCGGCGAGGGCCACTCCGTCGATGTACACCCGACCGTCGTTGATCAGGACTGTCTCGCCGGGCAGGCCGATGACGCGCTTGATGTAGTCCTCGTACTCCTCCAGCCCGGGCAGGCCGGCGAACTGGCGCCAGAATGCCGGCTCGGGGGTGTTGGGCGGGCGGAAGATGACAATGTCGCCACGCTCGAAATCGCTGAACTGGTAAGCCAGGCGGTTGACCAGGATATACTGGCCGTCGTCAAGCGTCGGGCGCATCGAGAAACCCTCGACGCGCACGCGGGCGGAGATGGCATTGATGGCAAGGAACAGGAGGATGGCCAGTCCCAGGGTTTCGACGATGTCGCGCAGCAGGTGCTTCCAGCCGGCTTGAGTCTCGTCCTGCGGGATGTCCACATCGCTGGCGGGGTTCTCTTCGCTCAATAAAGCCTCCGCAGTCATTATAAGACCGCTTGCAGGTCACGACAAGGGAAAAAGTCATGCCTGGCCCCAGGCGAAATAGGTTGGGATATGCAAGGAGCGCTCCCCGGCCCTCCAGGCCTGCTCGTCGATCCGCTTTAGTCGCAGCAGCTCATCGGCCGGGACGATGCCTGCCAGGTCGGCCTCCAGCACTGCCCATTCGAGCCCTCGTTCCCGGGCATCTACCGGGCGCTCTCCCCGTTCTTGCAGACTGCCCGCCTCGATGATCCGCAGCCCGACCTGGTCGAAAAGGGCGGCCAGGCAGCGGCCGAGGTCGGGGTCGGCGCCCTGGATGCGCAGGGACTCGGCCTGCCAGCGCCCGAGCGGGGCCAGGGCTGCCGGGCGGTCCTGGCGCCGACCGTAGTCGGGTTCTGCCAGGGCCAGGACGTGACCACCCGGGCGGGTGACGCGCTTCATTTCCCTCAGGGCACTCAACGGGTCGGCGACCCACAGCAGCAGGAAGTGGCACAGGCACACGTCGAAGGCTGCCGTGGGGTAGGGCAGAGCCAGGGCATCGCCCCGGGTCAATCGGGCGGCCGGGGCGTGGAGTCGGGCCTCGGCCAGGCGGACAGGGTCGAGGTCCAGCCCGTGGATGGAAGCCGAACTGCGCCTGGCGGCTTCTGCCAGGATCACCCCCGTCCCACAGCCGACCTCCAGCACCCGGAAAGCCGAATCCAATCCGGACTGTTCGAACAGGTAGCCGCGCAACTCAGCGGTCCAGGCGGCCTGCTGCAGGAAACGATCGTGCCAGGAAAAGCTCATTCCAGCGGGAAGAAGACCAGTGTTTCGAGCATGGCTTCGAAGGCTTCCCGGCCCTCCTGTTCCCAGACATTGGCGCCGCGCGCCAGGGCAAAGGCGAAGAAGTACTGGTGGTCGTAGGGAATTGCGACCACCAGCCGTCCGGCGACGGAGATATTGTCGAAGGTGCCGGAGATATCGGTCGCCAGACCCTCGAAACCGCCTATCGCGACCGGGTACTGCTCTTCGACCTCCAGGTCGGAGACGTCTTCGAGGATCGCATTCACGAAATCATCCGACAATTCATAAAGATCCATGCTTTCCTGGGGATCATAGGTCCCGGCAAAGATGATCAGGATGGTCTGGTCGGGGCTGCTGACGTAGATGGCATCCTGGTCGGTGTCGACGGTGTAGCCGCTGACGGCCCGGAGCGAGAAGCCGCCCCCCTCCGCGGTGACCCCTTCTCCGAGGCGGACCGGTTCCGGGGTCGGAGTCGGGGTCGCGGTGGGAGTGGGAGTCGCGGTTGGGGTGGGTGTGGCGGTTGGTGTGGCGAACAGGTTAAAGGGAAATCCCGAGCTGCTGCAGGCCAGCAGCAGGAAGGCGCACAGCGCCGCAACGATCGGGATAAGACGGGATTTTCGCATCGGAAGCCTCCTTCGTTTCTGGCTCACTCCGACTGATTGTGAATGGCGATGCACCGGAGCAAGTGAGGGGAAGCGTTGACGGGATAGTTGCCTGCTCCATCCTTACGCAGGCGGTCCATCCAGGATCAACCCGACCAGCGGCGGATGAAGTCGCGCTGTTCGGCCGTCTCCGGCGAGACGGGGAAGACCCGGCTCTGTTCAGCGGTCTGGTAGAGGTCGGCCAGGCGGGTCAGGGCCTGTTCCTGATTCAACCCATGACGGACGAGGAAGCAGCCGATGGCCGTCCCGGTGCGCCCAATCCCGCCCCAGCAGTGCAGGTAGATCTTGTGCCCGTCGGCCAGGGCCTGGTCGATGGCGTTGAGCAGCGTGCGCATGTCTTCGAGGCGCGGCAGGCCCCGGTCGCGGATGGCAAAACGCTGGTAGCGGACCTCGCGCTGGTGATCTTGGGCGCCTTCGAGCAGCACCGGCAGGTAGGGGGGCAGTTCGCCTTCGGCTGTCAGGTCGAAGAAAGCATCGAAGCCGGCGTTCAGGAAGGCGGTCAGGCGGCTGCGGGCCAGGGTCTCGTCGCGGTGGCCGGGATATTCCCCGGCCAGAAATTGTGCCGGGACGACCCAGTAGGAGGTCGGGATTGGGCGGTTGTCATTCGTATTCATTGTCAGGGTTCCCGGGCAGATCCTGGGTCAATGGCTGGTGAAATAGGTGCAGATCTGTTCCCGCATGTATTCGCGCAGTTCAACCATTTCCGGATACTCGTAAAAAAAGAGGATCTTCTGGTCGGAGACTGTCCGCTGGTCTGGACTTGGCATGAAGATGAAATGGGTGAACGATTCGGCCAGGTCTTCGTACGGGCTGGTGCTGGCGTAGGGGGTCACGAATTCATCATCATGTTCATCGTAGAAGGCGAGCAGTCGTGCATAGTACTCCTCGCTATCCTGGAGGGCGTCGATGTCGCTCCACTCGGCAAAGATCTCTGTCCAGAACTGATCGTAGAACTGGTTCAGGTATGAATCCGGTAGACTGCAGCGGCCGAATGTGCCGAAACCGGGGCAATCGTCGCCCGGATCGAGCAGGATCATCTGGGAAGTGTTGAGCGTCACCAGGTGGCCGAGTTCGTGGGTCAGAGACACGGCCCAGACTTCATCCTCGTCGAGGACGTCGAAGATGTCCACTTTCAGAGTCCAGGTTTCCGGGTTGGGGAAGGTCTGCTCAGCGGCTGCCAGGGCGCCTTGCGGGCCGTCGGTGAAGATCAGGAAGCGCGTGTAGAGCTGGCGCTCGTTGGGTGGCACGAAGAGGACGAACATGTTCCACAAATGCTGGTGCAGGTCGCTGTTGTCCTGGTAGATCTCCAGGTCGTAGGGGACGCTGTACAGGTAGGGAACGACCAGTTGCTCGTCATCGATCTGGTACAGGACGAGCTGGAAGACATCCTCATCCTCCCAGAATTCGTCGCGCCGACCCGTGGAGCTGCCCATCTCCCCGGTCCGCAGGACGCGGCGCAGGCTGCTGTCGCAGTTGCTCTCACGTGTGGGAGTTGGGTCGGGAGACGGGCTGGGGGAGGCCGTCGCAGACGGGCTTGGGCTGTGCGTGGGGGTGGGCTCCAGCCAGGGCAGGCTGGCGGTCGGGCACAGGCAGCCCAGGGTCAGGGCGGCGAGCAGGGCGAAAAGGAGCGGGAGCAAGGGCTTCCTGTTCATGGTTCAATTTTACCTTGTCCAAGAGGGTCGGAGGATATTACATTCATTGCGGGCTGGGGCAGGTATAATTCGGACACATCCGTTATTCTGACCGATTGAGGCCTGTTATGAGGAAGGTAAAATTCGCTCTCACCCTGAACCTGCTGCTTGTATTCCTGCTCCAAGCCTGTGCACCTGGGACGGAATTTGACATCCGGGGCACGTGGTCCTACACCCTGCTGTTCGGGGATGGCGTCACCTACGATGCCGGCATGATCACTTTCGTTGGCGATCCGGCTGATGGGACGTGCGCTGAGATCAACATCTACCAGATTGATTATGAAGGCAGCTACCACGTACGCGGCGTGGATGTGACCATCGTGATCAACGCGGTGGAGACCTGGACCGGCAGTTTCAGCGACGCCGACCATCTGGGCGGTACCTGGGAAGGACCCGCCGGGGTCAGCGGCACCTGGACGGCGGCCCGACAGCCGTAAGGCCACGGATGGTGGCACCAGATCGGTCAGAGATCACCGCAGCGGTGATCTCTGGTTATTCGATGCGATCCACATCCGGATCTTAGGGGACAGACAGGCAGGCGCACAAATTGGCTCGCATCTTGTCGCGCAGTTGCCCCGTTTGGGAAAAGCATAGACGAAAAGGATCTTCTGCTCGGCGTTGTCCTCGTTCGGGCCGGGGGTGGCCTATTCGGTCAGGTACATCCCGGGATGGCTGTCGGAGAATCGTACAGGTCGTATTCGTCTCTGGCGGCCGGGTACTACTCGTCGTGGACCTCGGTTGGCGATCGCCTTTAAGGCGCCGCGACATAATTACACAGATTGGACCGGATCTCGTCGCGCAGCTGGACCAGTTCAGGGAATTCGTAGAAGAAGAGGATCTTCTCCTCCGCAATGGTCGCGCCCGCGGGCCGGGGCCCGTACACGAAATACAACCAGGTCTCGGCGATGTCCTCGTCGGGATCGGTAGAGGCGTACTCGGTCACGAACTGGTCGGAATATGTTTCGTAGAACTCAGCCAGGGCATCTTCGTCATCATAGGCGAGATCCCATTCGGCATAGATGTCGGTCCAGAACCGCTCGTAGAAAAGATTCAGATAGGAATCTTCCTCAGCGCAGTTATCGTCGCTCTGGTAGAAGGGGCAGGAAGCAGCCTCTGGCAGGAATTGGCTGTTGTTGAGGGTCAGGATGTGGGCGTGCTCGTGGATCAGGGTGCCGATGAGCATGGCGATATTATCTGCGTCGGCGATGTCCACTTCCAGGGACCAGGCTTCGGGTTCGGTGCTGAGCTGATCCACGGCGGCCAGGACATTATCCGGGCCATCGGTGAAGACGATGAACTCGCTGATCAGGGTGCGGCGATCCGCCGGAATGGTCCGGGCGAACAACTCCCACATCTCTTGGTGACCAGCGCGATCCTGCTGCTCATCGAGCAGGTCGTCAGATACCGTTTCCAATTGGGGGTTCTCGAGCGCATCCCCATGAACCTGGTAAGTGATCAGGATGTATTCGGTGTCGTCTTCCTCCCCCTCGTCGTCCGAATCATCGCCGTCGCTGGACTCGAAGAGGTCCGTCAACAGGATGTTGCAGGCGGAGATATCCTGCGTGGTGTCCCCGGTATCGGGTTCGTCGGTCTCTTCTTCGTCGGTCTCTTCTTCGTCGAACGTATCGAGATACTCTTCTTCTTCGTAAATCTCATCGCTGTATTCCTCGTCGTCGTAGGAATCGCCGTACGTTTCGTCGGAAACGCAGGACATGGTCGTCATAAGCAGGATGGCGGCGATCAGGGCAGCCAGAAGTTTGCGGTACAGCATGGGAGGATCTCCTTGAGTGGTTTGATGGGCAGGGATGAGGGGACGAGCGCTTCAGGGGTTGGGTCGTTGGGGCATTTTTTTCGAGCGATTTCCTATCGTGGGGGAATGATGGGGGCCGGCCGTTTCAGGCGCCGGACAGGATCAATTTTCGCAGGACCTCCTTGGCCAGTTTGGCGGCCAACGAGGTGGTGATACCGGTCGAATCGCGACCGGGGTTCAGTTCGACAATGTCCGCCCCGACCAGCGGGGCGGTGAGGCCCTGGACGACAGCCAACAGGTCGCGGGTGGCCAGCCCGCCCGGCTCGTGGTGGGCGACGCCGGGGGCAAAGGCCGGGTCGAGGACGTCCAGATCCAGGGACAGGTACAGGGGTCCGGAGAGCTGCGGTAGGGCAGCCAGGCACCACTCGCGCATTGGAATGGTCTCGATGCCGAAGCGGTGGGCCTGGTCGTCCTGGTGGGGGGTCATCGTGCGGATCCCGACCTGAACCAGGCGTTTGGCCAGCCCGGCTTCCATGATGCGGGCGAACGGGCAGGCGTGCGAGCGCCGGTTGCCCTCGTATTCATCGTACGTGTCGGGGTGGGCGTCAAAGTCCAGGATGGTCAGGTTGGGATAAATATGGGCGAAGGCTTTTATGACCGGGAACGTGATGGCGTGGTCGCCGCCCAGGACCAGGACCCGCCCGCCGTTCTCGAGATGGGCGTGGATGCCATGCTCGATCTCGTCGAAGGCCGCCGCACCGGACGGCAGAGTCAGGTTGCCGGCGTCTTGCCAGTCCGACGAGGCCGCCAGGTCGAAGCCGTCCTCTGTGCACCAGTTCATCGCTCCTGAGTGCAGCGCCTGGCGGATCGCATCCGGCCCCTCGGCGGCGCCGCGCAGATAGGAAGAATTCTCATCGAGGGGGACGCCGACGATGGTGACCACTGTGCCTCAGGCTTCCAGTTCGACGATGATCTCCGCGGCCGTGCGGACCGCCAGTGGGCAGGCCGTCTGGAACAGTCCGCTTGCCCGGGCGTCGCTCTGCCCCTTGGGAGTGCTCAGGTCATACCCGAGAATCTCACGGCACAGGATCGTCCCGTGGCGGGCCTTGAAGCGGCGGATGAATTCCTGGGCGATATGGACGGCCTTTTCCTTGTCATCGACGGCGGATGACCCGGCGCGCAGGCCGAGGGCCATCAGCGCCCCGGTGACCGCCCCGCAGACATCGCCCTGGCGGGCGACCCCGCCGCCGAAAGGCGAGGCGATTTTCAGGGCGGTGGCCTCGTCCAGGCCGGAGTCGATGGTGCAGGCGGCGAAAACCGCTTGAGCGCAGTTAAAACCCTGTTCGAAGAGGGCCGTGGCCCGGTCGGCAGGTGTGGTCATTCGGTCGCGCTCTTCTGTTGGGTTGCGGCCAGGGCCTGCTGGGTCATGTCCCTGCCGCCGCGAGCCAGTTCGGCGGCGGCCTGCGCCTCGCTCAGCCCCTCCACCTCTTTGATCTTTGCCATACGATTCCTCCAGGAAGAATGAATCTGATTTTACCCGCGATCGGGATCCGTCGACTTTTCTCTTTTGCAAGGTGCGCAGTGCTGAGTCGCCAAGCAGCATGGATAACCCGCGGGTCCGCATCATCCTGGTGGTCAGGTCGGGCAGGAAGACCAGGGCGATGAACGGGAGGATGAACTCGTTTCAGGATTGGCACAGGAACGGGCGCCTGGTTTGCGCCTCCAGCGCGGCAGGCGGGCAGTCTCCCCCCGGGTTGGCGCCTTTCCAGGGTAAGAGGCCATGATCCAGAATGCAATCGGCGGGGCAAGCCCCGCCGAGAAGTGCATCAGTTTCGGTACAGCTGGGTCCACGGGTCGGTCAGCAGATTCCCCAGGACTTTGTCGGCCTCGCCCTGGGCGGGGAGCACGTCGCCGTCGGGCTCGACATACAGCCAGACCTTGCCGGCCCCGTCCGGGATCGCCTCGTCGACGACCTCGTTGGCCACCGGGTTATCGACCGAGTACGGCACGGGCAGATCCCAGCGCAGGGTCAGGCCAAGATTGGCCGCCTGTTCGCGGAGTGCTTTCATCCCTGGATGTAGCGAGGCGTCTGAGACGCTGAGCGAGAGGTCAGCGACCTCGAGTTTGGCCAGTTTCTCGAGCACCTGGTCGGCCTTACGGAGGTTCCCAGGTGTGACCGTCAGGTGGACGGTGACATGGATGTCCTCGGGCAGGATGGTTTCGAGGGCCTTCCAGGAGGCCTTGTTCTCCGGCTGTAAGATGAAGAGCAGGTGGTCGAGGCCGGTCTGGAGCAGGATCTGCAGGTAGTTCTTGTCGGCCAGCTTGAGGCCGTCCGTGAGCAGGCCGCAGACCTGGCCGTTCTTCTCAGCCCGGGCGATCAACTCGGGCAGGTCGGCCCGCAGAGTCGGCTCGCCGCCAGTGAAGGTGATGTGCGGGATGCCGAAACGCCAGGCCTTGTCGAGGATCTGGCCCCATTCCTCGGCGGTCAACTCGCGGTCGACCCGTTTGACCGGGGCGTACGCAGCCTGGGTTCCAGGGGGCAGTTGGTAGGTCAGGGCGCAGTCGAGACGCAGCGGAGCGGTCAGCTCCTGGGAGTGGGGCGCGACCCGCTCGAAGTCGAGGAAGGAGACCGGATCCAGGTCGGGGGTGTGGATCAGGGTCTGGATACGCTCACGGAACTCGACGAAGTCACGCAGAGCCACATCCTTGCCGATCCGGTAGCGGGAGGCGAACAGGCGGGCGACCGACTCGGGAGGCGTGCCGCGCATCATGTGGTAGGCGTGTTCGGCGGCGGTCGGGTTGAGGTGCAGGATGGTGGAAGCGTTAACGATCAGCAGTCCGGTGCCGTTGGGCTGCATGCGCAGATGCATGCGGTGGGCCGGCTCGTCGGCGGGAGACTGGTAGTGAAGCGTCTCGGCGGGCAGGGGCCTGACGCGGGTGAAGCGTTCGCGGATCCATTCAATGATCGAGGCCATGGGAACTCCTTTCAATCGACGTCTTAAGATTGTCTGATAAAGTGCGGCAGCTGTTCCGGGACGACGAGGGCCATCTCGACAAAGCCGGCGTACTGACCGTCCCGGTACCAGGGAGTCTGGTAGATGAGTTTCTTCAAGCCGTTCTTTTCGATCGTGTAGATGTTTTTCTCCTGGCGTTCCAGCATGCGCTCGAGCTTGCCGCGCGCCGGTTCGGGATGGCAGTCGAGCAGGTTCGAGCCGATCAGGGCGTAGCCTCCGTCCGCCGTGGAGGCCTCGGCGGCGGCGTCATTCATTGCCAGGATGGTCCCGGTGGTGTCGCAGACGGTGATGGCGGCAGGGAATTCCTTGATCCAGGTGTGATCTGTCATTTTCTTATTTTTCCCACTCGAAGTCCTCGCCTTCCTGCATCAGGAAGAGCGGCGGGTCGTCATTGGCGGGCAGGAGCAGGACTTCGCTGGTGCTCGCTGTCTGGCGCTCGATAGAGATCAGGACGGCAGTGCCATCCGGTACCCAGCTGGCATTGAAGAAGGACTGCGGATCGAGCAGTAAGGGGGGCGAGCGCAGGAGCGTCTCGCCGCTGCCGTCGGGGGCTGCAGTGTAGAGATAGGCGGCCCAATCGGCTACTTCGAAGCCGGCCGGTCGGCTGGCGAAGTACGCCAGCTGCCCGTCGGTGCGCTGGAGCGGCCACCAGACGAAGGCGTCGCCGATCACGGTCTGCACTTCTTCGAGCCCGCTTACCCGATACAGGCCGGGGTCGATCCCGACCATCATGGCATACTCGGCGCTGGCCAGGTAGAAAGCAGGTCCCCCGGCTTGCCAGGCGTACATGCTGCTCAGGGGAGCACTGGCCAGGATCTCGCCGTCCTCGGCCGAGAGGACCGCCAGGGAGGCACTTTCATAGCCGGAGATGAACACCAGGAGGCTGGTTCCATCCGGAGACCAGGCCAGCGGGTTGTAGATGGCAGTGCTGCCGGGCAGGCCTTCGCGCTCATCGACCACCAGCAAGCGGTCCTCGCCGGCGGCCGTTGCGTAGATGTGGATGCCTAGATTGGCATAGGCCAGGTAGTTCCCATCGGGTGACCAGGCCAACCCGGAGGGCCAGGCCTCCTCGTCCAGGTTGGCGATCACCTGGCGGCCGGCGCCGTTGCGATCGGTTAGCAGCACCTGGGTCTGGCTGATGAAGGCCAGCCTTCCATCAGCGGGGGACTGGGCATAGGAGCGCACCGGTTCGTTTTCGAAGCTGATCTGGGTCAGGGTGGCCGCGTCGGTTTCCAGACGCCAGATCTGTCGTGTGCCGCTCTGTTCGGACAGCAGGTACAGGGGTGCCGGCAGGAGGACCTGGCCGGGCGAAACGACCTCGATGATCGCCGTCAGGGTCAGCGGATTCCCGTCCCGACCCGGGACCGGCTGGCCGTTCCCGTCGAACAGCCCCCAGCGGCCCATGTGCAAGCCCGGGGCGGTTGGAGCGTTGAGGGAGATTGCCAGGTCGAATGTCGTTCCGGGCTGGATGGCGCCGTCCACCAACAGGTGGGCCGGGCCGCCCATCTGCTCGCCTTCGACGAAGCGCAGGCTGTAGGCGGTCGGGGTCCAGGTGCAGGTGCCGGTATTGGTCACCCGCCAGACCTTGGTGAAGTCCTGGGATCGGGCGAAGCGGGTCCCGTGCGGGATGGTGACATCGGCGACAAAGGCCGCCTCCGGATGGCAGATGGGGGTGCTGCTGCCCGCCGGGGCTGCCCGCCAGGTCGGCCAACGGTCCGTGAAGTTGTTGTGGGTCAGGCGCAGTTCGCCGCTCCCGTCGGTATGGATGACGAAGATCTCGTAGTTGCCGTTGTTGAAGTCATAACGGTCGGAGGTGAAGGCCAGCCGGTTTCCCTCGGGGGACCAGGCCGGGTCGAACTCGTCGGCCGGGTCGTCTGTCACCTGGACGGGGTCGCTGCCATTACTGTTCATGATGTACAGGTTGCGGTCGCCAAGGGGCTCGTCTCCTCGGCTGACGGCCGAGTAGGCGATCCGGGACCCGTCGGGCGACCAGGTTGGGCCGTCCTCGTGGATGTTGGGCGTGTGCGTCAGCTGAGTCAGGCCGCTGCCGTCCAGGTTGATCACGTAGATGTCGGTGACCTGGTTCTGGTCGGAGTAGGCGGTGAAGACCAGTCGGGCCCCATCGGGGGACCAGTCGACATCCCTGGCTCCGGGTGGGACATTGGGTACCAGGCTGGGGATTCCTCCGCCGGCCGGGATCGTGTAGATCCTCCAGCCGCTGTTTCCTTCCGATGCCACGTAGGCGAGCTGGGTGCCATCGGGCGACCAGCGCGGGCCGTCGGCGAAGATCTGGACCAGTTCGGTGGGTGGCGAACCGACCGGCAGGCCGTCCTGCAGGTTGATGTCCATGACGGCGATCCCGGAATGCATGCTGATCTCCATGCGCAGGGCCAGACGGTTCCCATCGGGCGACCAGGCTGGACGACTGTAGTCGCCGTAGCCGGCCGTCAGGCTGATCTCGTTCGAGCCATCGGCGTTCATGACCATCACCTGCCAGTCCCCGTCGCGGTCTGTGCCGTAGGCGATCTGGCCGAGCGGGGATGGGGGCAGGGTGGCGGTGGCGGTCGGTGTGTCGATCGCCAGGATCGCGGTTGGCATGGGAGCACCGCCAGCACCTCCGCACGCCACGGAGGTGACCAGCAGCAGGATGAGTCCGCCCAGCAGGGCGATTTTGCGTTTGAATGGTTTCATTCTCGATATTCCATAAGCAGGTTGAACAGGACTGCCACATACAGGTTGAGATGTTGGTCCACGCGGCCGGGGAACGTCTCGTCCAGGTAGGCGAGGTCGTCGTACTCGGTGTGGATGATGGCGCCTCGATCTCCGTAGCGCGGGTCGACCTGGGTGTAGCCATCCTGGTTCCCCAGGTCCCAGTTGGTGGCTTCGAAGTAGGCGAACGGAATGCCGGCCTGATCGAAGGCGGCGTAATCGGCGCTGCCCTCGCCCTGATCCGCGAGGGGGGCGTCGTAGATTGGCTCGAGGGCATAGCCGTTGGCATCCGCCCATGTGACCATCCACTCGCCGATGGAGGTGTCTGCGCCGGTGTAAACGTAGGGGACGTCCCCGGCGGCGATGCTGTCCAGGTTGATCATGGCAATTGTGTTGTCGCGTTCGGCGCGATCCATCTCACCGACGAAGGCGTAAGAGCCGAGCAGGCCGGCCTCCTCGGCGCCAAAGGCGACGAAGACGAGCGTGCAGGGGGTGGACTGCTCGAAGACCAGCTCGGCGACCTCGAGCAGGACGGCGACGCCGGAGGCGTTGTCGTCGCTGCCCAGGCCTTCGTCGGACGAGTCATAGTGGGCGCCGACGACGATCCGGCAGGCCAGATCGCCATCTTTGACGACCACGACATTGGCCGATTCGAGTGTCTCATCGTCATCGCCAATGGCGGTGAAGGGCCGAAGCTCCGGGGCGTAACCGATCTCTTCGAATACAGAGACGATGAGATCAGCCGCCTCGGCTTCCTCGTCCGAGCCGGGCAGGCGTGGGCCGATCCAGCTCAGGGCTTCGAGGTGCAGCCGGGCGAGGGCACCGTAATCGTCATCCCACACCTCGACCGATGGTTCGTCAATGCCCGCCCCTTCCTCGGCCTGGTCGTAGACCTCTTCTTCAATATCATCTTGGTATCGTTCCGTTGCTTCGTAGACGGCCAGCGGCGCGCAGGCGGCCAGGACGATGACGAACGGGAGCAGGAACAGGGCGGTGCGTTTCATGATTTTCATCATTCTCGTCACTTTCGTGATTGTGGGTTGGTGTGATTTTGACGGATTTCGTATTGCAGCGGGCACCCGCCGCCGCACTCGGCCAGCAGCAGGCAGGCGTTGCACTTTTCGGGTAGGCCCTGGCGCTCGCGCAGGCGCACGGCCAGGGGGTGGTTCCAGATCGAGCCCCATTCGTCCTGGAGCAGGTTGCCCAGCGGCTGGTAATACGACTGGCAGGGCAGCACCCCACCGTCGGGCTCGACACACATGTTGTACAGGGCGGCTGTGCAGCCTTTGACGCCCAGGTCCATCATCACCGGGTCGAAGTTGCAGTACTGGGTCGGCGTGTACCAGATCAGACGCTGGCCGTGAGCCTCGGTCTTGCGGCGGGCGATCTCCAGCAGCGGGGCCAGTTCGGTCTCCGCCAGCCCGGTGCCGACCTCGGCCCCGCGTCCCGAATAGATCAGGGCGTTCAGGCCAACAGTCGGGACGCCCAGTTCGGCCAGGAAGTCGAGTGTCTCGGGGATGACGGCCGCGTTGTCGCGCAGCATGGTTGTGTTGGTCATGACGTACAGCGAGGAGGCCAGGACGTTGCGGATGCCGGCCACCGTCTGCGGGAAGGCGCCCTTGACCCGTACCATCCGGTCGTGGACCTCGGGCCGGTGCGACTCGAGCGTGATCTGGACGTGGTCCAGGCCGGCCACCACCAGCCGCTCGACGAAGCGCTGGTCCGAGAGGCGGCGGGCGTTGGTGTTCAGGCCGGTGATCTGGCCGTTCGACTCGGCATGCGCAATGAGTTCGGGCAGGTCGGCGTGCAGGGTCGGCTCGCCGCCGGTGAAAATGATGTGCGGCACGCCCAGATCCCAGGCCTTGTCGATGACCCGCTTCCAGTCGGCGGTGGAGAGTTCATCCAGGGCGCGGCCCTCGACGTTGTAGCAGTGGGCGCAGTCATTGTTGCAGTGATAGGTCAGGGCCAGGTCGAGACGATAGGGGGCGGTCGGGCGGGCCGAGAAGGGGGACACAGTCTCCAGGTCCAGGTCGTGGATCGGGCAGACACCGTCCGGGCGGGCGAGTTCGTCCAGCTGGAGGCGAACCGCGGCCAGATCGCGGTGGGCGTCGTTGGCCCCGACGCTGTACAGGCGGGTGAGCGCTGCGATGGCCTGCTCCTCGGGCGTCTTCTCGAGGATCAGGTGGGCCATCATCGCGGCGGTCGGGTTGAGGTGCAGGACCCGGCTGGCGTTGACGATCAGGGTCCCGTGCCCGTCGGTGTCGAGCCGCAGGTGCAGGCGCGATTTTTCGCCGTCCCGGTCGAGGCGATAGTGGTAGAGTCCCGGTGGGGGGATGTTCTCTCCGGCCTTCTTCTGGAAGAGCCTGGCAAACATGTTTCCCATTTTTAATCACCAGCCGTGAATCGGTAATCGTCGATCCAGCAAATCAAAGATCTGGTGTTGATCTGCAGCGGCTTGCCGCGTTCATTCTCAGGCGGCCTGCTCCTGCAGTCCAAAACAGTGATTTTCTGAATACGTCGATCGCTACCTTCCACCGCCGGCGCAGGCGCAGGCACAGCCGGCACAGGCGCAGGCGCAGGCGCAGGACGACCCGCCTCCTCCTCCGCCCCATTTTCCACCGCTTGAAGAGGTTTTCGGGATCGGGTTGGTGCGGTTGGTCACGCCGGAAGTGAAGGTCTTGACATCACCCAGGGTGCGGCTGGCCACGCTCTGGACGCCGGTGATGACCGAGGCCGCGAAGGAAGACCCCGGTACGCTGACCCGCCCGCCGCTCACAGAAGTGCCGGGAGCCGAGATCTTGCCTGCACCTGCAAGCTTGCCGGCGGCACCCGCTGCGGAGTCGCGGTAGGTTGGATCGTAACGACCCCACCACATCGGGATGAAGACCGGGCCGGTGAAGACCCGCCGGGTGCGGTCGTCGTAATCCTTGTCCAGCATGGTCCACTCGAGCGCCTGTTCGTACATCTCGCTCTTGACCTCTGGCGTGTCGGCGGCCTCGATCTGCTGCCAGGCGCGTTCCATGATGCTGGTGTAGTAGGCAATTGTCTCCTTACGGCTGAAACCCTTCATCTTGTCCGAGACGGACTGGACCAGGGCGACGGTCATCTTCTGCAGATCCTTGCGCCGGGCACCCTGGTCACGGGCCTGGAAGGCGGCCAGGAATTCTTTTTCATACGTGCGCAGATCTTCGGGCAGCTTTTCAGCCACCTGCAGTTCGAGCGGCTCGCGCTTGAGCACTTCGGCGGCTTCTTTCTTGACGACGCCGAACAGGATCATGGTCATGACCTTGTCGAGCGGCTGACCCATCAGGATCCCCGCCTCGACCGCTGTCAGGCCGCGCTTGACGCCGTGGCCCTCGATCGAGATCTTGGGGGGCAAGTACTGCATCTTGCGCTTGCGCTCGTTGACCACACCCAGGATCGGTGCACCCAAAAAGATCAGGCCGAAACAGCAAAAGAAGCAGAAGCCGACCAGCCCGTCCATGTCGAAGTTGAAATTCGGCAGGCTGAACGACGGGGCGCTGGAGATCGCTCCATCCGGCACGTACTGGCGGGGGAAGGAGGTCCCGAAGGTGTACTGGCTGGAGATGTGGGCGTCGGCACATGCCCAGGTGTAGGAAATGCGTCCATCGTTGTCGTAGCCGATAACCGGGGCAGTGTCGCAGGGCCAACCGCCGCGGGCGGGATGGTAGCGCGGCTCCTCGGCCTGCATTCCCGGCGGCAGGTGGAAGACCACGGTCATGTTGGTCGATCCGGAGACGTACTGCGATCCGAACCAGAAGGGCGAGAACTCACCGCTGGCATACGTGTCGGGCTCGTTGTCGTCCGGGTAGAGCAGGCCTGTGATCCGCCCGACGTAGACATGGACGGTGCCGCGCTGGCCGGGCTGGATGGCATGGGAACCCATCACCACGGCGAAGCCCGAGCCGTCGCCCAGGTAATCGGAGGTCGAGGTCCCGACCGAATTGCCGTTGACGTCAGCCTGCACTGAACTGTAATTGCCGTTGGGCATGCCGATGTCGACGAAATCGATGACATGCGCTCCGGGCTCGTTATAAAACGCCAGGCTGTAATCCAACGCCACTGCCCCGTCGCTGTTCCAGTAGACGTGGATCGTCTCCTGCTCGACGCGGAAGTAATATTCCTGGGCCGTGACGCTGGTCGTGACGGTGAACATCAACACCACGAGCAAGAGGGCGCTCGCCAGACGCAGTTTCATACCGCCTCCTTCAAAGCCAAAACACAAAGCCTGTTTTGATTACCACTTCGGTTCTTCGGTCAACTGGTAAACGGTATTGCAATACGGGCAGTTGACCATCGGGGCGCCGTTGACCAGTTTAATGTTCTCACTGCTCAGGGTTCCGCCGCAGGACTGGCATTTCATCTGTTCGATCTTGGTGTCGCCGGGCAGGTCGACCTGGAGCGTCACGTTCTGGGCGGTGTCCTGCTTGGTCTTGCGGACGGCCAGGACGATCAGGCCGATCCCGCCCAGGACGAGCAGCACCCCGACGCAGGCCAGGGCGCCGCCGGCAGTGGCCCAGGCTGGCTGCCCCTGTACCGGGTCGAGCGAGCCGAGGTACAGGAAGCCTCCCAGACCGATCCCGCAGGCTGCCATGAGCAGCAGGATCACGGCGCCGATATAGATCCAGGTGGTCGATTTCATGCTTGCCTCCATGCAGTTCTATGGGATATACGTAGTATCAGGGATAAGTGTAGCATCAACCCGGGCGGCGCGCAAACGACCTTGTCATGCTTCCGTGCCCCGGCAGGGATCAGCCTGCCTGATCGTCCGGGCATTTGGCCAGGCCGTAGACCCGGGCTGTCGGCAGGACGGTCAGGATCCCATTGCCGGGTTCATTCAGGTCGCCCACGACATTTTCGGTGACATGGACGATCTTCTCCACCAGTTCGTCCGAATCCACCAGGGTGAAGAGGGTGTTGTTGATGTCGGCATCGTGCGGGTAGAAATCGGACAGGCTGGGGATCAGTGGCACATCGTCGCGCAGGGCTTGCTTCTGGCGCAGGCGCTGCAGGCCGGTGCTCGGCAGGATGGTGATGCCGCTCACCCCGGCGTCTTCCCAGGCGGTCAGGACACCATCGAGATCATCCGGGTCGTTAAGCACGAAAATGATCAAATACATCAGGCACGCTCCTCTGCCTTCGCAGGCGGTTGGTCTGTGGTTTTCGGCGAGCCTTTGAACAGGGCCCGCAAGAGCGGCGGTGTGATCAGGGTCGTGACCAGCACCATGCCGACGATCGCCGAGAACTCGTTCTGGCTGACCACCCCCTGGGCGATGCCGATGCTGATCACGATCAGCCCGACCTCGCCGCGCGAGATCATGCCGGTGCCCAGCTGCCAGGACTCGCGCCAGCTGAAGCCGCCCAGCCGCGCCCCCAGGCCGGCCCCCAGGAGCTTGCTCGCCACGGCCACGATCACCACCGCCAGGGTCAGCCACAGCGAAGAGGCCTCGATTGTCCGCAGGTTCACCGACAGGCCGATGCTGATAAAGAAGATCGGCACGAACAGGCCGTATGCCAGGGCATGGACGCCCGGTTCCAGGCGTTCCTTTTCACGACAGCGGGCGAACATCAGCCCGGCCAGGAAGGCCCCGGTGATGGCTGCCATCCCGCCGAAGACTTCGGCGGCGACGCCGTAGACCAGCATGACCACCAACGCCAGCGACAGGACGCTCTGGCTGATCGGCAGGCCGGACACCAGGCGGGCCAGCCGGGGCAGAACCCACATTCCGAAGGCCACCGAGGCGGCCAGGAAGAGCACCATCCGGACCAGGATCAGCAGGATGCTGGCCGTATCCCCCCCGCCATGGAAGACAGCCAGGAAGGCCGAGAGCAGCAGGATGACCAGGATGTCATCGAAGACGGCTGCCCCCAGCAATCCCAGGCCGACCCGGCTGCGCAGGGCCTTGAGTTCGATCAGGGTCTGGGCCGAGATGCTGACCGAGGTGGCGCCCAGCGTCAACCCAATGAAAAGGGCGGACTGGTTCTCCAGGCCGAACAGCAGGGCGGTTCCCCAGCCGAGCAGGACCGGCAGGGCCACGCCTAAGAACCCGGCCAGGGCGGCGACGCGTGTGTTGCGGGTCAACTCGTTCAGATGCAGTTCCAGCCCGGCAATGAACATCAACAGCAGGACTCCCAGTTCGCCCAGTTCATGGATCGTCTCCCCCAGGGTTTCGCTGTGGACGAAGGGCAGGTGGGTGATGTCCAGAAGCGACGGCCCGAGCAGCAGGCCGACCAGGATCTCACCCAGCACGGACGGCTGTCCGAGCCGGGTACTGAGGTAGCCGGCCAGCTTGGCGGCCACCAGGATGATGGCAATTACAATGGCGAGTTGTAAGAACGGGGACATGGGTTTTCCTCTCCCATGAGTCTACCATGAAACGAATTGGTACGCACGGCCCGCGAGGGTCGATCGATCAAAGTACGTGACGACCGGGTAAAATTGCGGTACACTCAGAGGGGTTTGGATTTCTTCTCTGCTGACCGGTTATGTCCACTCTCCCACTTGCTGAAGCGGCTGCCCTGTACGGGAAAGATGAGTCGGCCCTGCGCCTGATGCGCGGCGGCCATTTTGCCTATACCTACAGTTTCCTGCGCGAAGATGGCGAATGTGTTCTGCGCATCCTGCCGCCCGGCGATGAACTCGACCTGCGCAGCCAGCAGGCGGTCATGGGATGGATGCGCTACCTGGCCGAAAACGGGGCGGCCGTTCCCGAGCCGCTGCCATCCGAAGACGGCAACCTGGTGGAGGCCCTCATCTTCGACCGCCGGGAATGGCTGATCCTGGCCATGCGGCGGGCCCCCGGCGTGCTCTCCGAGGAATTGCCGCTCAAGCAGTGGACCCCGGCCCTGGTCCAGTCGCTGGGTCGGGCAGTTGGCAGGATCCACTCCCTGGCCCGCCGTTATGTCCCACCCGGAGGCCAGCGCCGCCCGGATTGGGACGCGGCCGGGAACCTGTTCAACCATCCCATCCCCGAACAGCCCTGGCTGGCCCGCAAGCAGGCTGCCGTCCTCGAGCGGGTCCACAAGCTGCCGCGCGGCGGGGACGAGTACGGCATGATTCACGCTGACCTGCACTTCGGCAACTTTTTTGTCGAAATCCCCACCCGTACGATCACGATCTTCGACTTCGATGATTGCGTCTTCGGCTGGTACATCATGGACCTGGCGGTTCTGCTCTTCGATGTGCTGGTGCTTTACGATGGCGAGGACCGGGTTGGGTATGGAACCGACTTCCTGGTCAACCTGCTGGCCGGATACCGGGACGAGAACCCGGTCGACCGTTTCTGGATGGGGCAGCTGCCCCTGTTCCTGAAACTGCTCGAGATCAACCTGTATACCGATCTGCAGGCCCTGGAGGGGGCCGAGAGTGATGACCCCTGGGTGTCCCGCTTCCTGCCCGGCTGCCGGGAGAAGATCGAAAAAGATGTTCCTTACATCGAACTGGACATTGGCAGCGTGCTTGACGCCCGCCCGCAGGTCTATGCCGCCCCCCTGGCGATCCGGCCCAAGGTCCGCTCGCGCAAGGCGGAGCGCGTCCGCCTGACCGAGCGCCTTCCTCCCGGGCCGCGGCCGATCTACTCTTTCTGGCATGAGCTCCGGGCCCTGATCGCCGTAAAGCTGTACTCCGCCGAGCGGATCTCCGCCGACCGGGCTGCCCGCCTGGCCGGGTTGAACCGTTTGCAGTTCCTGCTTGGCCTGGGGCTCTACCGGATCTTTCCCCTCGAAGCCGAACTGGCCGACCTGGAAAAACAAGATGAGTAAGGTGATCTGCAGCTCCACATCCCTGGTGTACCTGTACCGCACCCGGGCGTTGAAATGGCTGCCCAAGCTGTTCGATGAGGTCTGGGAGCCGTCGGATGTGCTAGACGAACTGCAGGGAGCGCTGTTCGTCGGCCTGGACGTGCCGCACCTGTTCGATTATCCCTGGATCCAGTTTTCCGACCCACAGATCACCCTGCCGGCCGCCTTCCTGGCCGAGGAACTGAGTCCCAACGACCTGGTGGTCATGTCGCTGGCCTTCGAGATCCGCGGTGCCATCGTGGTGCTCGACGATGCGGCCGCCCGCAAGAGCGCCCGGGCGGCCGGCCTGACCGTCTGGGGCACCCTGCGGGTCATGCTGGAGGCCCACCGGCGCGGTTTCTTTAAAAATTTCACGCCCTACGTCGAGCGCCTGAACACCGGTGCCGGGATGTGGCTCTCGGAGGACCTCTTCCAGCGCATCCGCGCCCTGGCCGGGGAGGCTGACCCCGACCCCATGGAGAATTAAGGGATGCCTGCCAATATCGAGATCAAGGCCCGGGTGCCCGACATGACCGCCCTGCGGGAAAGCGCCGCGGCGCTCAGCAACGCTCCGGTGGAGGTCATCCCCCAGGTGGACACCTTCTACCATGTCCCCCACGGACGCCTCAAGCTGCGGGAACTGGCTCCTGACCGGGCCCAGTTGGTGTATTACGATCGCCCCGATCAGGGTGGCCCCAAACGTTCCAATTACCACATCTATCCGACCTGCGATCCGCAGTCCCTGCATACAGCCCTCGAACTGGCCCTGGGGGTGCGCGGCGTGGTCCGCAAGACCCGCACGCTCTACCTGGTCGGGCAGACGCGCGTCCACCTGGACGAGGTGGACGGACTGGGCGATTTCATGGAACTGGAGGTCGTCCTGCGTCCCGGGCAAAGCGACGCCGATGGCCGGGCTGTGGCCGAGGACCTGATGCAGAAACTGGGCATCCAGCCGGAGGACCTGATCGAAGGGGCCTACATGGACCTGCTGGAGCGGAGCCGGGCGTAAGGGGGCCAGTCTTCCCGATCCTGGAGAGCAAGCGTCTGGTCCTGCGCCAGTTCAGCCTGGGCGATGCACCGGCGAGCAACGCGATTCTGCGCCGGGAGGACATCTATGCCTGGCTGGAGACGGACCCAGACACCCCTGATCAGGCCGAGGAACGGGTCCGGGCCCGGATGCGCCTGGTCGAGAGCGGCTGGGGATTCCGTTGGGCGCTGGGCCTGAAGGAAGACCCGGCCCGGGCGATCGGTTCGTGCGGCGGCTTCAACCTGCGCCGTGGGATGGCGACGGTCGAAAGAGATACGAGCTCCTTCCCGATCTCTGGCGCCAGGGACTGATGGACGAGGCCCTGCGGACGGCGATCGACTTCAGCGTTGGCGGCCAGACCCTGATGCCCGTCCACCGTAGCGAGGCGCTGGTCGTTCCGGAGAATCCCGCCTCCATCGGCCTGCTGGAGGCGGCTCGGCTTTCGCAAGGAAGGCCTGCGGCGCGAGTTCGGTTTCTGGAAAGGGCACGACCAGGACGTGTTCCTGTTCGCCTTGCTGCCTGTCGTTTGGAGATAATCTCTCAGTCCAGAGGACATCCAGGGGGTGGGATGTTCAGCCAGCCTTCTCTGTGGTTTAATACGGATGATGTGGCATGATATCTTGCGCAGCCAGTGCGGTCTGATCGCCGGCAAACCGGTCGTGGCCGGTGTCTCAGGCGGGCCGGATAGCCTGTGCCTGCTGGACGTGCTCCAGGAGGCCGGCTACACCGTGATCGTGGCGCACTTCAACCACTGCCTGCGACTCGACGCGGACCGGGAGGCGGCCGCGGTCCAGACGATGGCTGCGGCCCGCGGCCTGGACTTCATCACGGATTCGGCCGACGTGGGCGCCCACGCTGCCAACCAGGGCTTCTCGCTCGAGCAGGCCGCCCGGATCCTGCGCTACCACTTCCTGTTCGCCGCGGCTCGCGTCCGGGGTGCCCAGGCCGTGGCGGTCGGCCATACTGCTGACGACCAGGCCGAGACGGTCTTGATGCATTTCCTGCGCGGGGCCGGCCTCTCCGGCTTGAAAGGCATGTCCCCCCGCACGCGCCTGCCGGAGTTCGATCCCGGGATCCCGCTTGTCCGGCCGCTGCTGGGGCTGTGGCGGGCCGACACCGAGGCCTACTGCCGGGAGCGCGGCCTGCAGCCGGTTTATGATCTGACCAATGCCGACCCGGCCTACTTGCGCAACCGCCTGCGCCTGGAGCTGATCCCCGAACTTGAACAGCACAACCCGCGTTTCAAACAGGCCCTGGTCCGTTCGGCGCAGGTTCTGCAGGGCGATTTCGAATTGCTCGGCGAAGTTCTCGATGCGGCCTGGGAGCGGGCCGTTTGCGGGCAGGAGGCTGGATACGTTGCCTTTGCGCGGCCGGCCCTGGAGGGCATGTCCCTGGCCCTGCGCCGCAACCTGTTCCGCCGGGCGGCTACCACCCTGCGTCCTGGGCTGGCCGATCTGGACTTTGCTGCTCTTGAGCGGGCCGCGGCCCTCCAGCCGGCCGATCTGACCGGCGGCCTGCGCATTTTCGTGGAGGCGGACAAGGTCTACCTCGCCGCTTGCGAGGCCGACCTGCCTCTGGGCGATTATCCCCGGGTGGGCGAACCGGCCACGCTCGTCTCGCATCTCGATCTGGATGGCGGCTGGACCCTGTCCGCCGATTCCCTCCCCCTGGAGGGGGATGATTGGTCATCGAACACCAACCCCTGGACCGCCTGGTTGGATGCTGAACTGGTCGGGAACAGCCTGATGGTCCGCGCCCGGCGCGCCGGCGATCGATTCCAGCCGCTGGGCATGCCAGACGGTACGCTCACGCTGCAGGATTTCTTCGTCAACCTCAAACTGCCTCAACGGGCGCGGGCAAACTGGCCGCTGGTCTGCGCGGGGGAGCAGATCGTCTGGGTGGCCGGTTTCCGGATCGCCCATCCGCTGCGGGTCACCGCCGGGACGCGGCGGGTTCTGCGCCTGCACCTGCGGAAAAAATAAGGGCGGACAGTGCGTCCGCCCCGGGGTGTCATTCGGCCTTTCCGGATAACTGTCTCAACTTCATATTTATTTCGCGCCACTGGATCTTGGAGATGCCCAGTTTCTGACGGATCTTTTCGCCGTCAATGTTATTGAGGTAATCTTGCAGGGCCGAGGTCCACCGGCACATATCGAATGACAGGTGTTTGGACAGCCCGGCCTCCTTGCCGATGTCTTCGAGCAGGTACTCGAGCCGGCGCGGCGACCAGGGGAACAGGCGGTCGACCGGGGCGTACTGGGTCACGTACTCTTTGTAGGCCGGGATCCACTCCTCGGGCAGGGCCAGTTTGCGCTCCTTGTAGCGGTGGGCCGGGCTGGCATAGCGGATGAAGACGATCGGCCCACCCTCCGCCTCCAGGTCGATGTGGTTGATGTGGATGCCCAGGCACTCCGATTTTTTAACCCCGGTGGCGAGCAACAGGGCCAGCAGGGAGTAGGGACGGGCATCCGGCTTGCTCTGACGGCGGAACCGGTCGGCAGCCAGCAGGACGGCCTCCAGTTCGGCGTCGGTCAGGACCTCGGGCAGGGGGCTGATGACCGAGCGTTGCAGGACCTTCTCGGCCGGGTCGATCAGGATCGCCCCGCCCTTGTGCAGCCAGCGGAAGAACGACTTGACCGCAGTGATGCGTCGGGCCAGGGTCTTGGGCGAGCACGGCACGCCGCGCTGGTTTTCCATCCAGTCCAGGAAGTTGTTCAGGTCGCTGGTGGTGATCGCCCCCAGGGTGAGGTCGGGCGGCAGGAACTCGGCCATCAGGCGTACGTCTGACAGAAAGGCCTTGACCGTGTTGGGCGAACGGCCCTGATCGTACAGGTAGATCTCCCAGGCGTTGAGGGCCGGGATCAGGCCGGTTTGGGGGGTCAGGTGAGCAGTCGTTTCAGACATGAGCGCCTCCTCTGCGTATAGTTTAGCAAAGGATTGGCTTTTATGTCAACCGGGCTGGAAGGCGGGATTCGGCCATCAATGGACTGCTTCTTGCAGAATGAGCTGAACTGAAGTTGCCGCGCAGCAGGTGGGTGAAACGATTCCGGTTCAAAGAGAAAGGTGGAATCCTGTGGACGGCGATGTGCAATCCCCCCGCATGGAGGCGGCCGATGCGACTTTGTCCTCCCGGTGTCCGTGCTCGACGATCTAGGGCGCCATGTTTTCCGGGTTGAAGCAGGGCTGGTAGTTGGTGCCGACGATCAGGACATAGGCCACCCCGGCATCGGGCATCGGGGCCGAGACCAGGGCGCTGGTCGGCAGGCCGAGGATGGCCAGCAGGGAGGCCGCCCGGTTGGGATCCTGAACTGCAGTCAGGTCGTAAAGCAGCGAGGCGGCGTAGTTGCTGCGGTCGGCGGGAATCAGGCGGGTGGCATAGCCGGCATAGTTCAGCCGCTCGGCGGCCAGGGCATCCCAGCCAGGGGAGAGTGTCCCGTTGCGGACCTCGATCAGCAGCTGTTCTGTCTCGGGGGTCCGGCTGGAGGGGGCCAGGGCGTCACTGAGCATCACCAGCAGGGCCGGCCCATTGGGCAGCAGGACACTGGCCCCGGTGGCAGTCGTCCATCCGGTGGTATAGCTGCTCCCGATGTAGTAGCTGCGGATGTCGGCGTTGGACAAGTGCAGGGCCAGGGGCGCCAACTCGAGCAGGCCCTGCAGGTTCAGGTCGGTGGTGAGCGTTGCATGGAAGTCGTTGTAGAGCTGCGGGATCTGGCTGAAGGAGTCGGTTTGCAGGGCCCGGGTGTAGATGGACCGCAGGACCTCCTGCTGGCGCCGGCCGCGGTCGAAGTCATTCGAGCGCACCCGCGAGCGGGCGTACCACAGCGCCAGGTCGCCATCCATGTGGACCACGCCCGGGCCAACCGTGTAAAGCGCCCAGTTGTCTTCGATCTCCGGGTTCAGGCCGGGGTCGCGCAGGCGCCAGTCGGTGTAGGGGCAGAAGACCGGTACGTCGATCCCGCCCAGGGTGTCGACGATCCGGCGGAAGCCGTCGAAATCCACCAGGGCCAGGTGGTCGATGCGCACGCCCAGGTTGTAGAGGATCGTATCCCTGAGGAGGGCCGGCCCGCCGCCGGGGTAGCGTTCCAGTTCACCATACTCATAGGCGGTGTTGATGCGGTCCATGCCGTGGTTGGGGACGTAGACGTACAGATCGCGCGGGATCGAGATCAACGTCACCTGACCGGAACGGGGGCGGACGGCAGCGAGGATCAGCGTATCGGTGCGGAAGTAGCGTTCGCCGCGGCTGTCGGAGCCAAGCAGCAGGAAGGTGAGCGTCTCGCTGTCGCTCAGGATCGGGAAGGGCGTGGGGGCATAGGCCGGCGCGTAGATGGTGGCGGGCGTCCAGGGGCCAGGCAGGAGGAAATTGGGATCGTAGCTGGTGACGGTCACGGCCGGTTCCTGAACGGGGATGCCGGGCGTGACGGTCGGCAGGCCGGTCGGGAGCGGGGCCGGTTGGGTCGCCGAAGCGCCCGCCATCAGAGTCGGCAGGGCTGTCGGGGTGCGCACCCCCGGGGCGACCGCCACGACATCCGTGTCGGGCAGCGGCAGGAAGGGGGTCGGCGTGGGGGAGGGATTGGGAACCGGGGTCGCCAGGAGGACTGCCGGCGGCGCGGCGTTCGGGATCGCGGCCGGGCTGCAGGCAGCGACCAACAGGAGCAAGAGGAAGAGGGTCAGGAACCGGCGTGTCATGGGGCGGAGAGGGCTTGCGCGAGCAGGGCGCGGATGGCTGCCCGGTCGGGTAGCAGGTACTGGGCGCCGCTGCCGGGTTCAGTCCAGGGGATGGTCTGGTCCGCGCCGATCATGTAGCGGTTGAGGTTCTCGCTGTCTGCCGCCTGCAGGAGGGGGAGCATGAGCAGGAGCGCATCGAGGCTCAGGTCGGTCTCGACCGTCCGCTGGTAGGTCTGGTAGAGTTCGGGGACGCGCCCCAGACCATCCAGGGTGAGCAGCTTGCGGCCGATGGCGACCAGCACCTCCTGGCCCCGGCGCAGGCGGTCAAGGTCGTTGGTCGTGCCGCGCGAGCGCACGTACCACAGGGCGGTCGCGCTGTCCATGAAGACCCTCCCGGGGCCAACCGTGAATGGTTCGGGGTACCCGTCACGCTGGTCGGACAGGGCCCGGGCAGCCTGAACCTCGATTCCGCCCAGGCTGTCGACGATATCCATGAAACCGTTCAGGTTGGTCTCGACATAGTGCTGGGGCCGGATCCCGAAATTGTACTCGAAGGTCAGGGCGGTCAGTTCGAAGCCTCCATACGGCTGGGCGGCATTCAGGCGCTGCATGCCCCAGCCGGGGATGTAGACGTACAGGTCGCGCGGGAAACTCACCAGGCTGACCGAACCGTCAGCCCGGATCGTCAAGAGGATCATCACGTCGGTACGGGCTCCCGACCGACCGGGGCGGAAGTCCGCGCCGAGCAGCAGGATGGTGACCTGGCTGGCGGGTTGGGGCAGGAGGTCCACTGGTGGGGGGATCTGGGTTGAAACGGGAGTGACCTGCGGCGGAGGATAATTCCCCCACGGCTGGGGGGCGGTGGTGGCAGCCGACGGGTCGCCGGGCAGGAAGGGCGTCGCGGTCATGGTGGCGTCCGCCGGAACGGTGACGGTGATGATCGGCGTCGGTGTCTGGACGGCCGTCGGAGCGGCAGGCCCAAAACTGCAGGCGCTCAGGCAGGTCAGCAGGAACAGGTACAGGCAGAGATGGTAGGGACGCGTTGGCATAGGATTGTCCGGGATGGCCGGGGTGCAGCCCTGCGGCGGGAAGGTGGGTCAGGGGGAGGTTGGGGAGGGGGTTGCGCTCGAGGTTGCCGAGGCCGTGGGCGTCGGAGTCGCCGTCGCGGGTCCGCCCAGCAGACTGGTCGGCGAGATGGTCGGCGAGGGTGTGCTGGTCGGGGTATTGATCGGCCAGGTGGCAGTCGGCGAGGGGCGTGTCGGCGTCGGCGTCGGCGTGCGGCTGGGCGTCGGCGGAATGGTGGGGGAGGGGGTGCGCGTCGCCCATGGTGGTACGGAGAGTCGCTGGCCGGTGACGATCAGGATCGAGTTGCCCATGCAGTTGGCTTGCTGCAGTTCCTGGACCGAGATGCCGTAGGCCAAGCTGATGCGGTAAAGGTTGTCGCCTGGCCGGACGATATAGGTGACCCAGCCGGCCGGAGGCCCGCATGGCACCGGCGTGGCAGTGGGAACCGGCGGGACGTAGATGTAGGTTCCTGGAAGCAGGTTGGTGGTCAGCAGGCAGTTAGAGCGGGTCAGGTCGCTGGCGCTGATCCGGAAGCGGGCTGCCAGCAGGTCGAGCGTGTCCCCGGGCTGGACCAGGTAGGCCAGCCAACCGGGTGGGGGCGGGCAACTGGTCGGCGGGGGTGGCGGGGTGTGGGTTGCGGTTGGCGGAGCCGGGGTGGGCAGGTCGGGCAGGGCCGAAGGGAACGCCCCCCAGGTGTCGGTCATGACCGGCGGCAGGGTGGCATCCGGGCGGGCTATGCCGCCCTCGACCAGGGAGAGCGAGAGGCCTCCCAGGATGAGTCCCACGGAAACCAGGCCGATTCCCAGACCCCAGATCACCTGCCGGGCGTTCTTCATTACTCAGTGGCTCTCGTCACGGGCATCAGGACGCTGAAGGTCGAACCTTCACCGATCTCACTCTCAGCCCAAATGCGACCGCCCTGGGTTTCGACCAGGGTCTTGGCGATCGACAGGCCAACTCCCGTATCGCCCAGGCCCTGGATCAGGGAGTTTTCTGCCCGGTAGCGGCGCGAGAAGACCTGCGGCAGGTCCTCGGAGGCGATCCCACCGCCGGTGTCGATGACCTGGATGAGCAGGTTCTCCTGCTTCTTTTCCTTGCGTGACCCGACCCGCAGGGTGACTGTCCCCTCCGCAGGAGTGGCCGCGCTGGCATTCTGCAGCAGGTGGATCAGGATCTGCTGCAGGGCCTCGCGGTCGGTCTGGATGCGGGGCTGTGTGCTGGGGACGTCCAGCCGCATGGTGATGTTCTTCTCGCGGATCTGCGTGCTGGTATAGGCCATGGCATTGTCGACGATCAGGTTGATGTCGATCAACTCCGGCTTGAGGTCCATTCGCCCGGCCTCCAGGGTGGTGAGCTGGATCAGATCTTCGATCAGGCCGCCGATCCGTTCGGTGGAGGCCTTGATGCGTTCAACGAACTTGCGCTGCAGCGCGCCGAGAATCCCAACCGACTCACCCAGCAGCAGATCGGTGTATCCCACGATCGAGGACATCGGCTGGCGCAGCTCCTGGGAGATCGAGGCGATCACCTCGACCTGTTCATTGGAGATGGCCGAGGCCGGGCGCTTCTCCAATTCGAGGATCTTCATCTCCTCCTTGGCCACAGCATTCTGCAGCCGGGCGACCTCCTTGAGGGTCAGGCGCAATTCCTGCTCCAGCTGGACGGCCTCTGCGGACGGGCCGGCCTTGGCCGGAATGGATGCCCCCCTGCGCAGTTGCTCGTTCTCGGCCCGCAGCTGGGCGATCGCCTGCTGCGATTCTTCCTGCACAGCCAGCAGGGCGGCCATGTTCTCGGCCTGGGAATCGGCCTGGGCAGCCTGCTGGCTGAGGGCTTCGAACTTGTGGGCCAGATCTTCGTATTTCTTCTGGGCTTCACTGGCGCTCTGCCGGGCGCCGTCGACCTCTGCCCTGACCTGGTCACGTTCCAATTCCATGGTCGCGATGCGGTTGCCGCGTTCCAGGATCGGCAGGAAGAGGGTGGCCACATTGGCCAGGTAGGTCTGGTCCTCGGCGCTCCACAGGCGGTTCGAATAGGGCGAGAGCAGCAGCAATCCGCCCATCGGGTTGCGGTCGGAGGAGCTGATCGGCACGCTGAGCAGGTGGCCGGGATTGTTCAAGCCGAGCAGACTCCCCAGGCCCTTTAGATCCGACGAGGTGCTGCTGGCCGGCAGGCGCAGCGGCCGGCCGCGCTGGATGGCGTTGGCCAGCAGGGGAATGGCATCCTTGTCGACCAGGGCGCCGTCCAGGCTCTCCTCACGGATCAGGTCATAGCCGCAAGCGACGACCAGGCTCTTGTCCTCGGTCAGGGTCATCAGGAAGCACAGGTCGGCGAGCATCGCCTGGGCGATGCCGCGCGTCACCGCCCGGCCGATCTTGTCAGGGTCGAGTTCGCCGGCCAGCGAGAGCAGGGCATGGAAGGTTTTAGGGTCGGTGCTGTAGCGGCGTCGTTCGGGGATCTCCTGGTCGGTAGCCTTGACGGAGGTCGGCGTCGCGGCCCGGCTGGCAGCCGGGATCAGCGGGAAGCGCTGGGGCAGGGTCAGCAGGATCGGGAACATCGCCAGGTGAACCAGGCGGACCATGCCGGGAAAGTCGCCCTCCTGTCGCCAGGCCAGGCTGAGCAGGTGGCCGATGAAGGCCAGCAGGAAGACCGCCAGGCCGTTGCCCCAGCCGTTGGGACGGCGGATCGCCAGCAGGAGCACGCTGATCAGGACCACGATCAGGCTGAACCCCTGCCAGACCAGTTCGAAGATCGAGAGGTTCAGGCTGCCGCCCGGGTTCTGCATCCAGAATGTCAGGGTCATCCCCAGCGCGGTGAGTCCCACCAGGTTGAGCAGGATCGTGGCGGCGTCGGCCATGCGGCCGGGCTCGGGGAAGATCCACAGCCAGGCGATCCAGGTCAGGCTCAACAGGCTCACCGCCCGATCGAGAGGCGGGAGCACCAGCTGCGAATCGAGCGTTCCCTGCCAGGCCAGCCCGCTGACCAGGAACAGGATCAGTTGCAGGACGAGCAAAACGAATAGCCCCAGCATCGTCCGTTTGGCCTGTGGAAACTGGCTCATGCGCCAGTGGAAGATGGCACCCTGCAGGGTTCCGGCGATCGAAAAAACCAGGACGAGATGATAGATCAGATTCCCCGGTGGGTTGGTGAGGAGCAGGAAGACATTTCCAAGGAATGAGTTCATAGTCGTGACCCGCGTGATTATACTGCTTCTTCGCCAAGTATATAACATTTCCTGTCGAAAAGGGCAGGGCAAACGCATCCAAATTGAGCTAGACAGGGTGACAGGTGATGGTTAATCATGGCAAATCAAAACGCCAGGAGATAAGTCATGGAAAAGCCAGCCACCGCTACCATCGAGGAGCATTTTGGGAGCATCACGGATCCGCGGATTGAGCGAACAAAGCGCCACAAGCTGATAGACATTCTGATCATCGCGATTTGTGCAACCATTTGCGGTTGTGACAATGGGGAAGATATTAGCCGCATTTGGCGAAGCGAAGCAAGAATGGTTTGCGACATTCCTGGAATTGCCGAATGGTATTCCTTCGCATGACTGGAGTTGCCCCGTTTTTAATGTTGTTGCCGAATTCGATTGCACAGGGGCAAGAGCTGCAAAGCTGGACGTTCGGGTGGTAACACAGGGAATGCCCATCAACCAATAAGCGGCACGTTTCATATTGATTGCGGCGGCGGTTAGCAAATGCTGGAAATGGGTCTTCGCTTGCCCGCGGTAGCGGCTACGCCCTCATTCCTAACACAAACTGATCCTTGAAGGCTTGGGTTTTCTGAAGAGCCGGATGAAGGGAAACTTTCACGTCCGGTTCGGGAGTGGCGGCGGGGTGGGTAACTACCCCGCCGACCATCATTAACGCGCTTTTATACGGTGTGAGCATAGCTCATATTCGTGGGCATCATGAGCACAAAACACCTGAATCTGCTCTCCGTACACCTGTAATAGTTTCCGAATGTGATCCCAATGATGCCGAGGCATATTGAAACCCATCGTTACTAGGCGCTCTATTCCCTGCCCACAAGGATGTTTGTACGGCTGCATGGGGTCTACCTGACGATAATAACCATAAACATCCCCACAGTGCAACAACCAATGGTTATTATTTCTAACGGCAATACCACAGTGACCACGCGTATGCCCTGTAAACGGAATCATAACAAATTCGACCTGCCCTATTTGGATTGGCAGTGTGCAGTCTACGCCAAACCATTGAGTTCCTTCAAGCTTATGAACCTGCCACTTAGGGTTATGAGCGCGGTGTTCAGTTTGATACGCCCACCTCTCCATTGGACTTCGTGGGTGAAGAAACGCCTCCAACTCATCAATATAAATGTGAACAGTCGCTGCTGGGAAATCAGGCAATCCACCAGCATGATCCAAATGCAAGTGTGTTAGAAAGATATGTTTCACATCTGCTGGATTGTAACCCAGGGTTTCTATTTGTCGGATGGCTGTTTCATTCAGGTCTCGGGAACAGCCGACCATATCCGCAAACTGTTGCACGCGCAACGAAGGAAAAGTGCAATCAGACACCCCCCATCCCGTATCCACCAAAGCCAATCCATTGCCAGTGTTGATTAGCAAACAGTGGATGACGCCATCTCCACGCTTTAAGAAGCATCCTGTACCATCAGCGGCAGGAAAACCAAATGCATGCATCGTTCCGCAATTGAGATGCATGATTTCTCCAATAGGCAAACCAATTCTCCTGAACTTAGCGCGGCAACAATGTTTTATACAACCTTCTGTATAAAACCCTGATTGGATATCTTATACCCCACATTCCGCACCTAAAAAATGGCTGGGAGGGGAATTATGGGGTAAGCTTGGGGAATGGAGAGCTATGAGACACGCAGGATCGAT
>JAFGSI010000057.1 GCA_016934715.1 Anaerolineales bacterium | reverse complement strand
TAATCGCTTCGCGGCGATAGAGTATCGTTCACTGACGGGAAAGCTTGCTGCGGGTTGTTCGGTAGGCATATGATCCTTGACATGGTCCTGACGTTTCCTCAAGCGTAAAGGCTTGTAAACGGTGCACTTTGTGATGGCGGGTGAATTATTTTACTCTTCACGTGTGGAGTAGAGGGCAGAGCAGCTGACTCTTAATTTCTTCGATTCGTCGGACTATGAACTGGTTCTCTTCTCTACAATCCATTCGCTTATGGTGCCCATTCGAACTGCATCATGACCATGATGTAGGGCCTGCCATCGATATACTCGATCCCCAGCACCCAGGACCGGTAGTCAAGATCGATGCCGGGCGTGCCAGGCTTCCAGAGGGCATAGTAGTGCAGGTTCTCATAGGTTGCAGGCCAGGCAGCCTCCCAGTTGGTCGCGCCCCCTACCTGGGGCGTATCACAGTAGGGCGAATACCCGGGATTGGTCACCACATCCACGATCTTGGGCTGGAGGATGGCCGCGAAGGTGCCAACCTGATTTGGCCCGCCGCCAGGCCCCGGGCCCCAGTCATACGAGCTGGCGCTGGTGAAGATGCCCGCCGCCGTGGAAGCGGAAAGGTTGACGATTGGATTGTGGGATGTCGTGTGGATATTCACACCATGGACCGGACTGACCAGGGATGAAAACAGGGTGCCGTTTGAGTTGACCATCGCAGTCCTGAAATCATTCAGCAGGGCGGTCACCCTGCTGTCAGCGCAGAAGGCTGCCGAGCTGAGAGTTTCATGCAAATAGGCTGAATTGACCCAGCCCCTGCCACTGTCTGGACGGATGACTTCAACCCAGGTGATGCTTCCCACCTGGGCAGAAAGCCCTGTACGATAGATGCGGGTTTCGTCGTAGGCAAAGGTCGCCACCACCGGATTGGACGTTCCCGCCGCCGAACGGACGTTGAGCACTTCATTGGAGGCCACATTGATCACCGCATATGGACCCATGTACAAAACAAATGTCTCCATCATCTGGGTGAACAAGGCGATCTCAGCCTGCTTATCGAACAACGGCCGGGGAGGGGTGTAGGCACCCGGGTTGCCCGAGTGCAGAACGAAGAGCAGCGAAATGCAGGTCGTCCCACGCAAGGTGGTGTAACTCACATAATCGCGGATCTGCCCGGCACCCTGGTCAGTACCCTCCTGCCTGAGGAAAGTGACATTATTGAGGAGCACCGACTGGCCTGTGGACGGGTCGTCGCCAACCGCATTGGCGCACGAGCTGGCATTCTCAACCACAGAAATATCCACATATTCCGAAACCAGGTTGGTTCCCGGCTGTCGGACCGGCAAGGTCAGTTTGATCAGAGAGGGGTCGCCCCCGGTAATAACCGGGGGCGAAGGAAGCTGGATTGCGTACCCATAGCGGGTATTCTGATAGGTGGCCCAGTTGGAAGTACTGCCCGATGTCGTACTGGTGGGCGTCGTGGTCGGCGTCTCTGACGGCGTCGGGGTTTCGCTCGGCGTAGGGGTAGGGGTAGGGGTAGGCGTTGGGGTCGCGGTCTCACCTGTCCCAGTTGCGGTAGGAGTCGAAGTCGTGCCCGTGCCGGTCGTCGTAGGAGTTGCTGTCTGAGTTGGGGTCTGGGTCGGCGTTCCGCTGCCCGTGCTTGCACCCACTCGGGCAATCCGCGCCCCGACCCACAGGGCCCGGTCACCGGTCGGCGAGCCGTAGGCCTGGACCGTCAGGATGAACTGAACCGACTGCCCTGCCAAGGCCGAAAGATCGACATCCATGTTGTAATACAGGCCTTCATAGCGTTCGCGGAAGACCTTGAGAGTCTGGATTGGGCCGCTCCCGATGCGGTAATCGAGCCGGTAGGTAACGTAGCAGTTCGTCGCTCCACGCTGGCAGGAGAGGATCGACCGGAAGTGATCGCCGGCCAGGACATTGAAGGCCGGGTAAACCGCCTGGACGTAGCCGTTGTTGATCGCCTGCGGGGCGACCAGCAGCCCGGGTCCAGCGGTGGTGCTATTCTCCAGGATGGGATTGTCCAGCCGCTGGACGAAGCCAGCAGCAGCGCCATCGGTACCCGGACAGGGCAACGTGCCCGCCCCACTGGTCCAGGCAGCCGAGCAGGCATTGGCCACAAAGTCGTAAGCTGTGCCGTAAGAACCGGTCACGTTGATGTCGACCCAGAAGGCGACCGTGCCGGCCGAGCCGAGGCCGAATGGAACACCGGAGGAATTGCTGAGCTTCCAGTAGCCGCGGTAATGGCCGGGGGTTCCGGGAGCCACCATCGGGACCGACAGGTTGATGGTCTGCCCGGGAGCAACACTGGAGGGAAGGTTAATTCTTACCGGGGCGCTCATCGAGTCACCGCTGACGAAGACCAGCGAGTAGCCGGTCGTCCAGGTGCAGGAGCCAGAATTGCGCAGGCGCCAGGTTTTCGTGAAGGCCACGCCAGCAGCCTGGTTCGAGCCGTCGGGGATGGTGACGTCGGCGATAAAGGTCGCCCGGTCACAAGCGGCCGGGACCGGCGTCGGGGTGACCGTGGTGGGCGTGGTGGTCGTGGTGGTCGGCGTGGTGGGCGTCACAGGTGTGGTGCTGCTGCCGCGCACGATGCGCGGCGTGCCCCACAGGGCCCGGTCGCCGGTCGGCGTGCCGTAGGCCATGACCCGCAGGATGAAGTTGACATTCTGCCCGGCCAGCGACGAAAGGTCGATGCTGGCCCGGTAGACCAGGCCCTCGTAACGCTCACGGAAGGTCCACAGCGTGCGCACCGTGCCGCTGCCGATCTGGTAGTCGAGGCGGTAGGCCACATAGCAGCTCGTCGCTCCACGCTCGCAGCCGACGGTCGTCTGGAAGCGGTCGCCAGATTGGACCGTGAAGGCCGGGAAAGTTGCCTGAACGAAGCCATCGGTCACGGCCTGGGGGGCGACCAGCAGGCCGGGGCCGCTGTCGACGGCACCGGTCTCCAGGGTGGGAGAATCAACCCTGACCACGAAGCCGCTGGCAGCGCCATCCGTGCCCGGGCAGGGCAGGGTGGTCGTGCCGTTGGTCCAGGTGGCGGCGCAATAGTTGGCGGCGAAATCGTAAGCCGTGGTTGATGTAGCTGAGACATTGATGTCGACCCAGAATGTGCTGGTTCCGGACGAGCCGATCCCGAACAGGACCCCGGAGGCGTTGCGGAGCTTGAAATAACCGCGGTAGTGCCCAGCCGCGCTGGGGGCGGTCATCGTGACCGAGATGTCGACGGTCTGGCCGGGAGCCACGCTGTAGGGCATGTTGACAGCTGCCGGGGCACCGAGTTGATTGCCGCTGGAGAAGACCAGTGCATAACCGGTCGTCCAGGTGGTGGTACCGATGTTGCGCAGACGCCAGGTCTTGGTGAAGGTCGTCCCCGGAGCGATGGCACTGCCGTCGGGGATGGTCACATCGGCGACGAATTGGGCCCAATCCGCATAGGCCACCGCCCCGGCAGGCCGTGCCCCAAAGACAGACCCGGGCAGGAACTGCGCCAGGACGGTGATGATCAGGACGATGGGAATCAAGATACGTTGCACTTTCATTCGTTCCTCCTTCCATGATTCAGAGCAGGGTTCCGCTTCCCTGCACCATCACAGACGTAAATGGGGGTCGAGAAGTTCCATCAACAAACCCTTTAAATCAATGATAGCGCAAATTACGCGAATTGAATATCCCTCCAGGAACTGTCTTGCCCGGGAGAGGCGCGCGTAACCTATTATAATCAAAACCATGCCCCGTACGATCCTGCATCTGGACCTGGATGCCTTCTTCTGCGCAGTCGAAGAACTGAACGACCCGTCCCTGCGCGGAGTGCCTTTCGCTGTCGGCGGACATCCGGAGGAGCGCGGAGTGGTTTCATCGTGTTCGTACGCGGCGCGCAGTTTTGGGGTCCGCTCGGCGATGGCGATGGCGCAGGCACTGCGCCTTTGCCCGAAACTGAGGATCCTCGACCACCACCGCCGGGGTTACGAGGAGCTGTCCGAGAAGGTCATGGCCCGTCTGCGTGAGCTGTCGCCGCTGGTCGAGCAGATCTCGATCGACGAAGCCTTCGTCGACCTCAGCGATCTGCGTGAGGAATCCCGAAATATGGCTATGCGCATCCAGGCCCGGGTCCGGGATGAACTCGGGCTGCCCAATTCGGTCGGCGTGGCAGGCAACAAACTGGTAGCCAAGATCGCCACGGAGGTGGGCAAGAAAGGCGCTCGGAATGGTGAACCGCCCAACGCGCTCACAATCGTCCCGCCCGGGCAGGAGGCCGCCTTCCTGGATCCCCTGCCGGTTTCCATGTTATGGGGCGTGGGACCCAAGACCGAAGCCCGCCTGGCCGAGGTCGGCATCCGCACGATCGGCGACATCGCCCGCCGTCCCGAAACGGACCTGCTGCGCTGGTTTGGCGAAAACGGGCGCGAGCTCTGGCGCCACGCCCAGGGGATCGACGAGCGCCCAGTGGTCACCGAGCACGAGGTCAAGTCGATCTCGCAGGAGGTCACCTTCGCCCGCGACCTGCGCGATGATCGGGCCCTGGAGGAGACCCTGCGCGACCTGGCCGGCCAGGTCGCGCGACGTCTGCGCCGGGCCGACCTGGCCGGGACGACGGTCAAACTCAAGCTGCGCTGGCCCGACTTCACCACCCTGACCCGCCAGACAACCCTGCCCCACCCTACCGATCAAGACGACGAGATCCAGGCCATCGCCCTGGCCCTCTTGCACAAGGTCCGCCCATCGGGCAAGGCAGTCCGCCTGATCGGTGTCGGGGTAAGCGGTTTCCGGCCTCCGGAACGTCAGCTGGAACTGTGGGGCCAGGAGGATGAGAAGAAGCGCCGGCTGCAGGAAGTCGTCGACGCACTGCAGGAGAAATTCGGCCAGCAGGCCATCCGGCGTGGCAGAGACGCCACAAAGAAGAACAGGGACAGGTGAATAAGAAGGCGAACACCTCGACCACAAACAAGAATGGGATGCCGGCGAGCACAGACGAGGCGAAAAAGCATCCTGCACGGTTTGTCGATTCGTTGTGAGCCCGCCTGCGCTCAATCTGGTTTCTGGGTCCCACAGCCAGTGGGGAGTACTTCCGGGGGAAAGGTGGACGCAACCGGGGGCCCACAACTTGCGTATGTGGATTCACTACAAGCAAAAGGAAAGGAGCGCAACCATGATCACAGAAACCAAGAAGCTGACCCGCAGCCAGTCCAACCGCATGGTCGGTGGCGTCTGTGCCGGGCTGGGAGAGTACTTCGACATCGATGCGACTGTCGTCCGCCTGCTGTTCGTGCTGGGATTCTTCCTGGGCGTTTCGACGACCCTGTGGGTCTATCTCGTCATGTGGATCATCGTGCCGGAGAAATGATCGACAAAACAGGGAAGGCAAAGAAAAGGCGGCCCGGTGGAATTGACCGGGCCGCCTTAGAATCGCTTTCTTGGGAAACAGGAGAGCGCGTCCCGTTTCCTGCGGGACGCCAACCCGCCCCAGACATCCCCGCATTTATTCTGCCAATTTCATCACCGTGCGCAGCAGGACATTGGCCCCGGCGGCCAGGGCCTCGGGGGAGGAATACTCATGCGGGCTGTGCGAGATCCCATCCCGGCTGGGGATGAAGACCATCCCGGCCGGGCAGAGTCCGGCCATGACCTGGGCGTCATGCCCGGCTCCCGACCCCATCCGGAGCGAGGCCAGGTGCAGGTCGGCGGCGGCCGCCTCGACAGCCGCCGGGACCATCGGGTTGAAAGCCACCGCCCGGACGCGTGCCAGTTTGCGGGCGGTGATGGTCACGCCCTCCTGCTGGGCCACCTCGGCGACCAGGCCCGCCAGGCGGCGTTCCGCCTCCTCCAGGGTGGACTCGTCGCCGTTGCGCAGATCGACGGTCAGGACCGCCCGACCGGGAATGACATTGACCGCCCCCGGCTCCAGGCTGAGCATCCCGCAGGTCGCCCGCTGGTCGCCTCCCAGGTCAAGGGTCAGTTGACGCAGACCAGTGATGATCCGGGCCGCAGCCAGGCCGGCGTCACGCCGGCCGTCCATTGGCGTCGTCCCGGCGTGGTTGGCCGCTCCGCAGATGGTCAATTCCTTCCAGGAGATTCCGGTGACCGTCTCGACCACCCCGATCGGAATGGAGCTCCGGTCCAGGATCGGGCCCTGCTCGATATGCAGTTCAACATAGGCATAGGGTTTGAGCGCCCCCGGGGGAAATTCGCCGGCGTAGCCGATGCGGCGCAATTCATCGCCAACCGTCAGGCCGTCGAAGCCAGGCACGGCGTAGGCCTCCTCGAGCGACAGGGCTCCACTGTAGACATTGCTGCCCAGCATGTCGGTCGGGAAGCGGACGCCCTCCTCGTTGGTGAAAGCCACCACCGCCAGTGGACGGCGGGTCTCCAAGCCGACCTCGATCAAGGTTTCGAGCACCTCCAGCGCGGCCAGGACGCCGTAGGCCCCGTCGAAGCGCCCGGCGTCCCGGACCGTGTCGAGATGCGAGCCAAAAAGCACCGGGGCCAGATCCTCACCGCCCGGGCGGAAGCCGAGGATGTTACCGATGGCGTCGACGTAGACGGCCAGGCCGAGGGCTTCCAGCCAGGAAACGAAGCGATCGCGGGCGTCCCGGTCGGCATCCGAGAGCGCCAGGCGGGTGATCCCGCCGCCCTGCATGGCACCAAACTGGGCCAGTTCGTCCAAGCGGGCAAGCAGGCGGGAGGAGTTGACACCTAACTCACGGTTCATGCCAGGTCCTTTCGAGACTGGTCCTACTCTTCTATTGTAACCATAGAATCGGAGAAACGGGCACCGATCCAACCACCAATCTGTGCCCGGCCGGTTTCGACTTTGCGGAAAGAGATCTTATTTTCTCTCGTCGAGCAGCCTCTGCCGGGTATAGGCCACCAGCCCCCCGGCGACCAGGATCGCCTGACGCGCCGCCGGCAACGGGACGACCGCAAACGACTCCTCGCGGGTCAGATTGACCACCCGGTCGGCATGGATCTCGAGTTCGTCCTCTTCATTTGCTTCGATTTCCGGACAGATGACCACCTGCAGACCCAGGTTGATGGCATTCTGCAGGAAGATCCGGGCGAAGTGCCTGGCCACGATCACCAGGTCTGGCCCCTTCAGGCCGGAGGCGGCCTGCTCGCGCGAAGAACCGCAGCCGAAGTTGTCCCCGGCCACGATCACGCTCCCCGGTGGGAACTCGCCGGCCTTCAAACGGGCATTGAACTCCGGCAGATCGGCGAAGGTGTACTGGGGAGTCTCCGTCGGCAGGACGGTGGCCATGAAGCGGCCTGGATAAATAATGTCGGTCGAGATATCATCGCCGAGTTTAAGCACGACCTTTCCCATCTCAGCCTCCCTTCCTGGGGTCGGTGATCACTCCGGCCACGGCACTGGCTGCCGCCACCGCAGGCGAGCAAAGGTAGACTTCGGAATTCGGGTTGCCCATCCGGCCCTTGAAATTGCGATTGGTGGTCGAGAGCGCCACCTCGCCATCGCCCAGCGCCCCCTGGTGGACGCCCAGGCACGGCCCGCAACCCGAGTTGGCCACCACCGCACCGGCTTCCATCAGCGTCGTCAGGTAGCCGGCCTTCATCGCCTCTTGGAAAATGCGCCCGGAGGCCGGGAAGACCAGCATGCGCACGCCGCGGGCGACCTGCTTGCCCGCCAGGATCCCGGCCGCCACGGCGATATCGTCCAGGCGCCCGTTGGTGCACGAGCCGATGACGATCTGCTGGACCGGTGTCCCGGCGACAGCAGTCACCGGTTTCACATTGTCGACGGTGTGCGGGCAGGCGATCTGCGGAACAAGCGCCCCCGCATCGATCGCGATCGTCCGCTCATAGGGCGCATCCAAATCCGGAGCGAGGAGCGGCACCGCTTCGGCTACGCCCGCCACCTCCCGCAGGTAGTGGCGGGTTTCGTCATCCGGCACAACGATCCCGGAGGTCGCCCCGGCCTCGACCGCCATGTTGCAGATCGTCAGCCGGCCGGAGGTCGGCATGGAACGGATCGCCGCACCGTGAAACTCGATCACTTTAAAATTGGCCCCCTCGGCGGTCAGTTGGCCGATCAGGGCCAGGATCAGGTCCTTGGGCAGGACGTACTCGGGGAAGACGCCTTCGACGATCACTTTGACCGTCCCTGGAACCTCGATGTTGAGTGCCCGCCCGAGAGTCCAGATCGAGGCCATCTCTGTCGCCCCAACCCCAAAGGCGAAGGCGCCCAGGGCCCCGTGGCTGGTGGTATGGCTGTCGGTACCGACCACGACCATCCCCGGGCGGACATAGCCGTTCTCAGGCAGGATCTGATGGCAGATGCCGCCCTCATCGCCGCGGATGTCGTGGAAGCGGGCGATGCCCTGGGCGGCGACGAACTCCCGCACCTTTTTCTGATTGGTGGCCGTCTTGGCGCTCTCGGCCGGGACGCGATGATCGAAGATGATGGCGATCTTCGACGGATCCCAGACTTGGGCCTCCAGCCCGGTACCCTGGTAGATCTCATGGAACTGGTTGATCACCAGGGCGGCGTTCTCGTGCGACATGGCCAGATCGACACCCGGCTCAACCACCTCGCCCGCCCGGACAGCGGCCTGTCCACTGGCCCGGGCCAGGATCTTTTCTACCATTGTCATTCCCATTGTCGCCTCCTGTGACAATTTCAGCTACCCCGACCCATCATCAGGTTAGGTCCACGAATTCGCCTGACGTTGATCCTTGAAGTGCCAGCTTTGCACCTTCCGTGACCTCCTGCGCCTTGCTGCCATTTGCGCGAAGAAGCCCTGATCAATACTCGCACTTCCCGGTCAAGGATCGCTGAGGATAACCCGGGCCGGAGAACGGCGTTGCTCCATCCGCCGGGAACGATCTACCCGACGATCTGCTCCCCGTCCCGGTATTTGGTCTCGATCCGTTCGCGGGGCAGGTAGGCATCTTCCAGCTGGCGGTATTCCTTCAAGCCGACGAAATCGGTATATTCCTCGAAGGAAGTGAGCCATTGGGTCTGGCCGGGGAGCGTACCGGTTGGGGAGGCCTTGAGCGCCGTGAAGAAGGCCTTCAGCGCCTTGTGGGTCACCATGATGGACGCCACCGGGATGGAGACCCGCCCGATGCCCATGCGGGCCAGTTCAGGGATTGAGATCATCTCGGTCTTCATTCCCGAGACACCGTCCATCAGGTTGACACTCAGCGGGCCACGGATCTCCTGCACGGCCCGCTCGATGTCGAGGCGCGTCCTGATCCCGTCGATAAAGACCAGGTCAGCGCCCGCCGCCAGGTACAGGTTGCAGCGCCTGACAGCCTCGTCCAGGCCAGCGATGGAATAAGCATCCGTGCGGGCGTTGAGGATGAAGTCGGGATCCAGCCGGTCACGGCTCGCTGCACAGGCGCGCACCTTGCCAGCCATCTCCTCAGCCGGGATCATCTCCTTGCCGGCCATGTGACCGCAGCGCTTGGGAAAGACCTGGTCCTCGATATTCATCCCAGCCACACCCATCCCGATCAGCCGCTCGACGATCCAGGCCGCGTTGATGGCATTCCCGCCACCAGTGTCGACATCGGCCATGACCGGGATCTCCACCGCCTGATCGATGTTCCAGGTGATGTCGAGGATGTCCTTCATCTGCACCAGGCCCACATCGGGGCGACCGAGCAGCGAACCGGCCAGTCCATAACCCGAAACCTGGATGGCCTCGAAGCCGCAGTCGGCAATGACCTTCGCAGAGAAGGCGTCGTGACAGCCGGGGACAACCACCGCCCGGCGTTCCAGAATCGCCTTACGCAAAACCGTGGATTTTTTCATATGCTCCTGGGATCATGGATTTTGCAGGTGGCCAATACCAGAGCCACTGATTGATGAGAACAAGTCCCCGGCCCCAACATGGGGCAAGGCTGGATCTCCTTGATGGCCATGAGAGATGCACGCATGGTACCCCTTTCGGGAATGGAATCGCCGCCACTGGCCAGGGTGGATAGAGTCTGGACAGTGCTGCTGGTCTCGCGCGGGGAGCCCGACAACCATCGCCACCCGTCGCACAATTTGCGTGACCTACAATTTCGCTGCGATCGCTTCGCCCATCTCCAGGGTCGAGTGCGAGCCGCCCATGTCGTACGTGCGAATCTGGCCTTCCTGGATGACCGCCGCGACGGCCCGCTCAATGGCGGCGGCTTTGTCGGTCTCGCCCAGCCAGTCGAGCATCATCCGGGCCGAGAGGATCGTCGCGATCGGGTTGACCTTGTACTGCCCGGCATACTTGGGCGCCGAGCCGTGGCTGGGTTCGAAGACTCCCAGGTTCTCACTGATGTTGCCCGAGCAGCCGAAGCCCAACCCACCGACCATCTGGGCTGCCAGGTCCGAGATGATGTCACCGAACATATTGGTCGCCACCAGCACATCGTAGTTGCCTGGATTCTTCAACAGCCACATGCAGATGGCATCCACGTTCGCATCGTCCATCTCGATCTCGGGGAAGTCCTGATGGACCTCCCGGGCAATATCCAGGAACATGCCCTCGGTGGCCCGCACCACATTGGCCTTGTGAATGACGGTCACTTTTCGGCGATGATGCTGGCGGGCAAACTCGAAGGCTGCCCGGATGATCCGCTCCGAACCCTTGCGGGTGACGATCTTGCTGGAGATGGCCAGCTGGTCGAGCGGGTATTCCCTGAAGGCCGCGAACGGCTTCGAGAGTTTTAACAATACCTCGGCCAGTTCGGCCGGGACCGGATTGAATTCCACCCCGGAGTACAGGTCCTCGGTGTTCTCACGGAAGACGACCAGGTCGATGTCGTCCCGGTAGTTGAGCGGGTTGCCCGGGTAAGCCTTGCATGGGCGCAGGCAGATGTACAGGTCGAACATCTGGCGCATGCGGACGATCGGCGAGCGGTAGACCAGACCCTGGCCGCGCAGCTCGGGAACCAGTTCCGCCTCTGCAGCCTTGACCGGCTTGGAGGTGATGGCGCCGAACATGGCCGCGTCCACGTTCCTGAGCAGGTCAATGGTCCGTTGAGGCAGGGCTTCCCCCTCCCGACACCAGAACTCCCAGCCAATGTCGCCAGGGATGTACTCGGCGTCCAGTGCGATCCGCTTCAGGACGATTTGGGTGGCATCCAGGACGTCCACCCCGATGCCGTCACCTGGTAACCAGGCTAGTTTGTATTTCGCCATTTGGCCTCCTCGGGTAGAATTCAGAATACAGGATAATTGTATAGAGAATCCCGGCCAGCCACAATGACCATTCGCCAGTTTTTCATCAGGATGTTCATCACCATCAGGAAAGGGAAGCCCCATGCCTGTCACAACCACGACCATCTCGCTGGAGACGCGCGGGAACGCCGATATGCACAATCTGACCGGCGCATTAACTGCCGCCATCCAGGAAAGCGGGCTGCAGAACGGCACGCTGACCATCTTCTGCCCCTCCTCGACCAGCGCGGTGACAACCATCGAGTACGAGCCCGGGGCGCTGGCCGACCTGCGGCGGCTGTTCGACCAGCTTGCCCCGCAGGGCCACGATTACGCCCACGAGGCCGCCTGGGGCGACGGCAACGGCCACTCGCACCTGCGGGCCGCCCTGCTCGGTCCCTCACTGACGGTCCCCCTGGTCGACGGGCACCTGACCCTGGGAACCTGGCAGCAGGTCCTGTATATCGACTTCGACATCCGCCCACGGCAGAGACAGCTGGTCGTTCAGATCGTTGGGGAGTAAGCATGCGTGTGACGCGCCCGGGAAGTACGGCGCACGCGTTCTACTCAGATCAGTTCTGGCGTTCCGCCCTCACCAGGGCAGACCGCACAGGTCGATCTCGCCCGGCGGCCATTTCCCGCCGTTGACCTGCAGGGTCAGGACAGGATAGGCGAAGGCCTTTTTTCGCCCCTGCTGTTCGGCCAGCAGGGAATCGGCAACCCGTTCCCAGCCGAACTTCTCATAATAAGAAACCATTTCGTCATTGCACATCACCAGGCCGAAGTCGACCGCCAGCGGCTCGCACAGATAGGCCTGAGCCGTCTGCATCGCCGCACTGGCAAAGCCGCGCTTGCGCCACTCGACCTTGGTGGCCACATGCCCGACGCCGCCCAGTCTGACCGGCTGTCCGCCAACGCTGGCCTCCCGGACCACGATCCCGAGGTGGCTGACCAGTTCGCCATCCTCCCAGACCAGAACATTCCAGCCGGGCACAGACCACTGCACCCCAAACAAATACGGATACAGAACGCTGGTCACCACGCAGTCGATACGGGCGTTGTCTTCGCGGGTCAACTGATTGGTGGCCTTGACTTCAATTCTCACACGAAAGATCTCCTCATACCAATACGAATGAGAAAAATTGTATCTTAATCGATGAAAGAGTGCAACCGCAGGGTGATCAACCCCACAATGCCGAGAATCGCTGCCAACGAAAGCAGGACTTGTCCGATGCGCCGCCCCCAGCGCGGCAGGACATGCAAACGCTGATCCCGGAACGGCCACAACAACGGCACACCAGCCTCGGTCAGACCGTCGGCCAGGATATGCCATAACCACCCCCAGCCGAACCACAGCCCCCACCACCAGTAGAGCCCCACGCCCCAGCAGGCCAGGCAGGCGACCAGGGTCACCCCGGCAGTGAAGACCAGCGAATGCAGAGGACCGCGGTGATGCAAACTCCTGCAGAGCACCCAGGAGAGTCCCATCAGCGCCAGGGCCGCGCCCATGGCGACCGCCATCCAGCGCAGGATGGCCACCCCGAATACAGCCGCAGTGAACTGGGTCCAGGCGCCCTGCAGATCACGGGTGGTCAGGTAGACTCCCACTGCGACCAGTGCCGGCAGGGAAAGCCCGGCGATTGCCAGGCGTATCACCCGGGTTGGGATCGTGTTGCTGATGTAGGACTTGGGATGGTCGATGTCGACTGCGATCGAGCCCAGGATGACAGTCACCGCCCCGAAGGCCACTGCCGCAGGGACGGCCAGCGGGGCCCCCAGCAGTTCGGCTGCCGCCACCCCCAGCGAGGCCGTCCCGACTCCGATGACGGCATGATGAACATAATTCATGGCGCCGATTGTATCACGCCGGGCCGGGCGAGGCCGATAAATTCCCCTAGTCCCTGGCCAGTGCCAGGAAGACATCCTCAAGAGTTGGCTCGCCGCGTTCCAGGCGAGCAACCGTCAATCCGGAGGCGGCCAGTCCCGCCCGCAGCTGTTCCTGCTGCAGGCCGCGCTCCGTAATGAGCCGCAGGTGATCCCCGGCCAGGCCGACGCGCAGCACACCCCGGCCGGTCTCGCAGGCATCCAGGGCGGCCTGCAGCGGCGAGGCATGCACCTCCCAGACGTCGCCCGGGATGGCCCGGGCCTTGAGCACTGCCGGTGTGTCGAGGGCCAACAGTTTGCCTTCACGCATGATCCCGACCCGCTCGCAGTACTCGGCCTCGTCCATGTAGTGGGTGGTCACGAAGATGGTCACGCCTTGCCCGGCCAGGGCATAGATCAGATCCCAGAAGACCCGCCGGGCGGCCGGGTCGACCCCCGAGGTCGGCTCGTCGAGAAAGAGCAATTTCGGCCGGTGGACCAGGGCGATCGCCATGGCCAGGCGCTGGCGCCAGCCAGCCGAGAGGTCGCGCGCCAGATCGAGGCGATGCTCCCCCACTTCGACCTGGTCCAAGGTCGCTTCGATGCGCTCCTTCTCACGGATGCCATAAACCCCGGCATAAAAGACCAGATTCTCCCAGACGGTCAGGTCATCGTAGAGGGCGAACTTTTGCGACATGTAACCGGCCCGGGCACGGATTTCCTCCGACTGGCGAAAGGCATCGAAGCCAAGCACACTCGCCCGTCCCTCGGACGGTTCCAGCAGGCCGAGCAGCATGCGGATGGTGGTGGTCTTGCCTGACCCGTTCGGCCCCAGGTAGCCGACGATCTCGCCGGGCGCAACCGTGAAGTTGACGTGGTCGACGGCGACGAAATCGCCGAATCGGCGGGTCAGGTTTTCAGCAATGACGACAGGTTCAGGCATCAGGATCTCCACACTTGACACGAAGGATCACGAAAGGACCGGACCTCAGAGAATCCGCTCTGCTAGCCTGTCTGCAGATGCCGGATCGTCTGGCGGATCAGGGCCGCTTTTTCAGCCCGGCCCATGGCTTCATAGGCCTCAGCCTCGTTCTCGAGCGGGAAGACCGCCAGCGACCGGCCGTGCCAGTCGAGCCAGACCAGGCGCGAGAAATCGGTCAAGCTCGACCAGGAACCGTCTGGCAGCCGGTGGACCAGATTGGCCAGCAGCTCAATCTCGATCCCCGCGACCCTGGCCTTACCGTCCAGCGAGCGCATCCCGGGCGATTCCCACAAGCGAACCGGGGTGTGCACCTTCGACCCCAGACGTTGCTCGATGGCATAGACTGTCTGCTGATCGGTCTGAATATCCAGGTCGTGGACCTGCAGGTCAACGCCCTGCAGACGCAATCCGGCCGAGCCGGTCAGGGCCCAGAGCAGTTCCGCCGGCGGGACATTGTCCAGCAGCCAGGCCAGGGCCCGGGCATGTTCTTCGGAAAGGTCGAGTCTGGGCTGAATCCCTGTCATGCCTGCTCCGACAGTTCGATGAAGACGTCTTCCAGGGTCGGGGAAACGGGACGCGCCTCGGACAGCGAGCCGCCTGCAGCGAGGACCGCCTGCTCCAGGGCAGCGGTCGCGGCCTGCGACCGACCAGGAGCCAGACGCAGATGCAGTCTGTCGCCGAACAGGCGCACATTTTCCACCTCCGGCAATTGGGCGGCGACCCGTCGCAGCAGGTCCAGCGGCGCGCCGCGCAGTTCCATGATCCGCCCCTGCAGTCGGGCACGCAAGTCCGAAGGTGTCCCGCTGGCAATGATCTGCCCGGCGCGCATGAAGCCCAGACGGTGGCAGCGGGAGGCCTCGTCCATATAGGGCGTGGTGATGATGACCGCCACATCTGCCCCGTCTCCCGCCTGGGCCAGAGGAAAAGCCACCAGGCGGATCAGCAGCTGCCAGAAATCCTGGCGGGTGACCGGATCGACCCCGGTGGTCGGCTCATCAAGCAGCAGGACCCTCGGCCGGGTGACCAGGGCCGAGGCCAGGCCGAGCTTTTGCTTCATGCCGCCGGAAAGCTGCCCGGCGCGGCGGTCCTTGAAGTCCGCCAGACCGACGAAGGCGAGGATCTCCATGCAGCGCGGCAGCCACTCGTCACGGGTCAGACCGCGCACTTCGGCAAAGAAACGAATGTTCTCCAACACGGTCAGATCCTCGTAGAGCGAAAAACGCTGCGACAGGTAGCCGACCTGGGCCCGGGCCTGCTCGGTCTGGCGGGCAATGTCGCAACCGCCGATGGCGATCTCGCCGCGGTCCGGTTGGAACGCTCCAACCAGCAGGCGCAGGGTGGTGGTCTTGCCAGCCCCGTCCGAGCCGACCAGGCCATAGATCTCGCCCGCGGCGATATCCAATGAGACGCCATTCACAGCGTTCGTGGCGCCAAAGGATTTGTGCAAATCAGATGCCAGGATCAGAGTCATGTCCGCCCTGTCCTCACGCGCGTCGGAAGGGATTGGGGAAGAAACGCGGCACCCGGCGCAAGTATTCCCGATAGGCCTTGCCAAAACGGCGCTTCAACTGCGGCTCCTCGACATACTTCGCATTCAGGTACAGAATGAGCACAAACAGGAGGGCGATCAGCAGCAGCGCCAATGACGCATACAACGCCGCCTGCCCGAGCAGGATGTAGAAACCGCCCAGGGCCATCGGGTTGCGCGTCACCGCATAGGGACCCCGGGTGACCAGTTTCTTCGGCGGGAGCTTCGGGTGAGGGGTGCCCTCGCCGGCCGTTTTGAACAGAAAGATCGCCCAGATCGCCAATCCGAGGCCGAGCAGAAAAACCAGGATGCCAAAAACCAGCAGACCCGGTGATCCGGTCACCAGCGGACCGGGCGAGAAAAAGAACGAATCCAGCCAGCGCGCCAGCAGAGGCGAGACCACCAGCATGGCCAGCGGTACGATCACATAGGTGGCGATTTCGATCGCCTGATCGCGTTTCATCAATTCTCCTCCCGAGGGTGCAGGATGGCCATGGCGGTCGTATCCGCCAGTTCGAGCAGTTGCGCGCGGCTGGGGCGCATCGGCAGGTGATGCAGCTTCATCATCAGACCGAGCATGAAAGGATGGCGCTCCAGCCGGTAGGCCAGGAAATCGGCCACCCGGGCCGGGTCAGTGACCGTCTCGGCCCAGGCCGGGAAGGTTCGCCGCCCGACCGAGACCTCGACCTGCGGATCGGCCCGCAGGTTGAGGAACCAGTCCGCCTTCTGGCCACGCCCCGCCCCGACGTAATATCGGCCGTCGATCCGCTCATACTGCAGCGGGGTGGCATACTGCTTGCCCGACCGGCGGCCCGTGTGGCGCAGGAGCAGGATCAGCCAGCCGACGATCCAGCCCTTGCCCGAGTCATACAGCCGCTGGTGGATGCGCTGGACATTCTTGATCTTTGACCAGAAGGAATCCGGAATCATGTTGAGGCCTCCTTTCGAAGGAGCATGCCTGTCAGGTTAAACACGGACGAGGCCAGCAGACCGAGGGAGGCGGTGCCGCCCGGGAATGGCCGCCAAGGAGAGAGGGTACATGCCGTTGGTCCGTTCGAGGCCCGCCTCTCGACCAGCCCGACCTTCAAGGCCCAGCACCGGCGCAGGGATACGGCGGGGGCGAAGAAGAGCAGGTGGGTGACGAAGGCCTTCTTGGCGGCCGCCAATCCATCGGCGCCCAGGATGTAGACCGGGATGAAGCCCGTCCGCTCGGGCAGGACGGCGGCGGTGGGAGAATAGAATCCGGTACACCCGCTCTGCTGCTTCTCGATGCGGTGGGCGGCCGGCATGAGGCCGATTGCCAGATGGAGCCACGGAATCCACCTCTTCAAGGTCTCACCCCTCCAGATCGCGGAGAAAATTGGCCGCCTCCGGCCGTTCCTGCCAGCCGCGCTTGGCATAGAAGCCGCGCCGGTACGATTCGCGCGGGCGCATGTTGAGCAGCATCAGGCGGGTACACCCACGCCGCCGAGCCTCCACTTCCACGGCCTCCAGCAGCCTGGCACCCAGGCCCTGGCCGCGCGCCAGCTCCCGAACGAACAACTCTGAGACGTAACCCTCCGGCCCGGCCAGGATCAGGTAGGGCAGCCAGTGAACCGCCACATAGCCGGCGATCACGCCATCGCCATCCTCGGCCACGCAGACCAGATGGCTGTCGTCGGCCAGGCACATGGACAGGTGCTCGGCTACGCGCACTCCGGTCGCCTGTGCGGGTTCGGCGGCCAGGTACGCAAACATACCCAGTTCACGGATCAGGTCTGCCAGGGCCGGGGCGTCCCCGGATCGCGCCAGACGGATGGCGAAATCCATCTCACTCTCCGTTGAAAACAACATCTGCGGGCATGCCGGGTTTGAGCACCCCATCCGGATCATCGACCTGCAGCCGGATCGCGTAGACAGTGCTGGTGCGCCCTTCAGCGGTCTGGACGTTGCGGGGAGTGAACTCAGCCTGGCCGGCAATGTGAACCACCGTCGCCGCGAAGGTCCGGCCGGGGAAGGAATCGACCGTCACGCTGGCGGACTGGCCAAGCGATAGTTCGCCGTAGCGGTCCTCGGGGACGAAGACAGTGATGGTCAGGTCGTCGAGCCGGCCGAGGGTCATGGCCACACCGCCGGGGGTGACGAACTCGCCCGGTTCGATCGTGCGGATCAGAATCACGCCATCGACCGGGGCAGTGACGATCAGCCTGGCGATCTGGACATCGACCAGGGCCAGGTTGGCCTCGGCCTGGGTCACAGCCAGAAGGGCCTGCTGTGCGGCCGCCTCCGCCTGGCGCAGGACCGCCTGTGCGGCCGCCACGCGCGGCGAGTACAGACCGGTCTGCAACCCCAGGGTGAAATCCTGGGCCGACTGGTAGCGCTCCTCCGCCACCGCCAGTTCGGCCCGGGCGGTCAGGATGGCCTGCCCGGATTCGGTATCCGCCAGCTGGTCATAGGCGGTCTGGGCCTCATCCAGTTCATCCCGGGCGGCATCGTAAGCCTCCTGGGCGGCATCACGCAAGACGACATCTCCATAGGATAGCGTCGCCAGCGTGAGCGTGCTGCGAGCGGTCAGGAAGGCGCCCTGGGCTGTCACCAGGCGTTCTTCGGCAGCGACGAAGTCGGCGTTGGCCGGGTCGGTAAGCAAATGCTCCAGGCTTCCCCGATATGCATCACGAACGACCAGGGCGCTCTCGACAGTTGACCGGGCGGCAGCGATCCTTTCATCATCGGCCAAATACCAGCCCGGGAGGACAGCCCCGGTCGGATTCAGGGCGCTCAAATTGGCACTCCGGTTGGCCGCCGCCTCGGCCCGGGCAGCGGCGACAGCCAGATCATATTGCGCCCGGGCGCTCTCGACAGCTGCAGCGGCGGTCGCCGCTGCAGCCGCTGTCGTTTCAAGGCTGGCAGCGGCCAGATCACGCTGGGCCAGCAGCAGGGTGTCATCCAGGCGAAAGAGCGGGGCCCCGGTTTGGACAGCCTCGCCTTCGCTGACATACACTTCAACCACCCGGCCGCCGATCTCAGGCGCCAGGCTGACCGAAACCGTCTCGATCGTCCCGGAGGCGGCCAGCGGGTTATCGCCGTTGGCAAGCAAGGCCCGGATACCGAAGTAACCAGTCGTCAGAAGAACGAGCACGAGGATCACGATCACAGGGATGGGAGGGCGTTTGTGGTTCATGGTCATCTCCTAAACGAACAACTCAAGTGTTGATCTTTAATCCAAACGTTTGCGGAAGCGGGCCGAAGCCGCCCCCAGGATGGCGATCCCGAACAGGGTCAGGGCCAGGATCTCGGTCCAGACGGCCCCCGCCCCGACTCCCTTGATCAACAAAGCCCGAATGATGACCAGGTAGTAGCGCAATGGGATGATGTAGGAAATCCACTGCAACACCTTGGGCATGGCCTCCAGGGGAAAGAAGAAACCCGACAGGAAGATGGACGGCAGGAGCGTCATCCAGACCGACAGCATGGCCTCCTGCTGGGTATTGGCGATCGTCGAGGCGAACAGGCCAATCCCGAGCCCCGATAGCAGCAGCAGCCCCGAGCAGGCCAGGATCAGGCTCAGCGAGCCGCGCACCGGGACACCGAACCACCAGTGGCCAATGGCCAGGACCTCGAGCGTGTCGATGAAGGCCAGGATCACGTAAGGCAGAACCTTGCCGACCACCAGCTCCCACGGACGGATGGGAGTGACGATCAACTGCTCGATGGTGCCGCGCTCGCGCTCGCGCACAATGGCGGTGGCGGTCAGGATCGAGGTGATGGCAAACAGGATCATGCCGATCACGCCCGGGATCATGAAGTGCGAACTGACCAGATCCGGGTTGTACCAGACCCGGGTGCGGACCTCGAGTGGGGGCTGAAAATTGTCGACCTCCACTCCACGGCGCTCCAGGCGTTCGAACATCAACTCGGTGGCATGCGCCTGTCCAATCAAAGTCGCCGCCGCGAGCGCGGTGGACCCGGCAGTTGCGTCCGAGCCGTCGAGGATGAACGCCACCTGGGCCCGGCCTTCGGTCAGGCGGGCAGCGTAGTCGGGCGGGATGATCAAACCGGCCCGGGCGTCGCCGTGCTCGATCAGGATACGAAGCTCGTCCTCCGAACCGACCACGTAAGCCAGGTGAAAGTAGTCGGCTGCGCGGTAGGCGTCCAGCAGCTGGCGCGACTCGGCACAGCGGCACTGGTCGAAGACTGCCAGCGGGATGTTGCGCACATCCGTGGTCGCCGAGTAGCCCAGCAGGAATAACTGCATGATCGGGATGAGCAAGATGATCGCCAGCGTCCGCCGGTCACGCGTGATCTGGATGAATTCTTTGCGTATGATAGAGAACAAGCGGGAATTGGACATGGGTTCAACTCCGATCCTGGTCAGCCAGGATTCCATGCAGGAAGATGTCGATGAAGTGGTCGAGGGCGTTATTCTGGTTCAGGGCGATCGGGGTGCTGGCAATCATCATCTCCGTAATGTAGTAAGAGAAGAACAGGCCTATAAAGGCACGGAAGAAGACGAAAGGGGGCAGCTTGCGCAACTGGCCCTTCTGGTCGCTGAATTTCTGGATCAGCGGGATGACCTCGGGCAGGACGTGCTCGATGATCTTGGGCATGTTACGGCCGTTGAATTCGACCAGTTCGATCATCATCAACCGGATGAAATCCGGCCGTTTCCCAAGTTCGGACACCATTGCCTGCGCCGCCGAGCGCACAAAGGTCTCTGCGTTGTCAGCCGGCGTGCTGAGCATGATCGGCAGGATCTGGCGATAAGGATGCCGGTCGTGGATCAATTCACGGAAAATGGCCTCCTTGTTGGTAAAGTGGTTGTAAATGCCCCCCAGTGCCAGCCCGGCCCGGTCGGCGACCTGGCGCATCGATGTGGCCGCGTAGCCCTGTTCGAGGAACAACCCGTTGGCCGCCTCGATGATCGCCTGGCGAGTGCGCTCTCCTTTGGATTGTTGGATCTCATCCATGGCATCGCTCCCATAGAATATAAACGAACGTTCGTTTTTATTCTACTCGATTCTCTGGAAAAGTCAATAAGGACAAGTGCTTGCCATTTCCAACGCGAGAGACGCGTTTTCTCCTGTACTTTTCGCAGCGGAGGAAAAACGCCGGCCGTGTGCAGCATCCAGGCGCGTGGCGATGCAACCCCTGCCGGCGATATTGATCTCCTGGTGGAGTTTGATCGTCCGGTGGGGTTGCTCGAGTTCATCCGTTTGAAGTTGTACCTGGAAGAGTGGGGCAGCCGGCGTGTGGATAGGCGATCCTGGATGCCCTGCGCCCGGCCATGCGGACCAAGATATCGAGTGAGGCCGTCCATGTCGCCTGAAGGCGATCAATATCGGCTTGTGGGCCATCCTATTCCAGTCCTCCATGGAAGGGTTACAATGCTGTTCTTCCCGCCACAGGCCTGGAAGAACCACCTTTGCCAGAAATAGAGGTTCCTCAACAACTCGCCGCGTAAACAATCCGCCAGGGCGCCTCACTGGGCTGTAGGATCATATTCCCAATGGGACTCAAGCTCATATCGAAGAGAGCGAGCAAGTCCGTAGAGGTCCGGAAAAAGGGTCGCGTGGGTTATGTTCATGCGGTAGAGCTCGCTGAGCGCCTGTTTTCTGAGGCCAGACCCTCGAAGCACAAACTTGGCAACAGTATCCCGACGCCGGCCCAAGATCTCGTTTATCGGTCGCGTAAGATCGAAAGGACAAGCGAATGTTCCCGATTGGGCGATCAGCCGTTGATCCATAAAAAAGGGCTCGCCGAATGCGACATCGTTGGCACTGTAACTATAGTAGAGCTTCAACGCTTTCTCCAGATCCATTGGATCATCTTCATGCGACCTTAACGTAAAGGAATACGTCCCCAGCCTCAGTGTGTTGATGGCCCATACCGCTGCGTCAGTGGTACTGGACTCCAGCGCGAAAAACGCAGCGACATAGGGGGACCAGGTAAAGTCGAGAAGCCGTGTCGGGGCACCGTGGTGCTGCATCAATGCCATCCAGCGAAATGTGTCTGCAATGTCAGGGACTTTCTCGAGGAGCTGGAGAGCTTTGCGTTGAAAGATGCGGAAGATTCGACTCTCCTGATTTGTCCAGTATTGTGACTTCACCTGGCGGTTCTGCAATTCGCGGGTGATACTCGGCCAGAGTTGCCAGGCTGCATCCGCCTGGCCGCGAAATGCCCAGTTTCGATACGAGTCACCGTTAACCAGTCTCAGGTAACTGTCCCAAGAATCAATTGTTTCCACGGAGACGTGACGGGGCTGCCGTGCGCGACCAGTGCCCGCCTGTCTCCTTCTGGGCTCCGAAGCTGGTTTTGATACCATCGTTGGATCTCCTCCTGTGTTGCACCCCAACGCAGGCGTTGCCGGCGCAAAATCCGTTCCATAGCACACCTGATGTACAATCAATCCAACCAGTGTTTCCCCGCTCTTCACTGTGCGGAATGCTCCGGAATCACTGTGCACGATCGCCGGAATCCGCAGCTGGAGACTCTGCGAAATCTTTCCTCGACAAAAATGCTCCCGGAGCAAGCGGACAGAGGCAAAATCGGCAAGGCAACTCCTTCTCGATTATCGCGCATTTCGTGCAAATGCGTCCACGGACAAGCCGCGGAACCGCTGGCCGCGAAAGTCGGTGGGGAGCCTCTTCTGGCAAATGAAACCACTCCCGATGGCGGAATCGCAGTGCCGCTAAATTGCCTCAGGGAACCCCCCGGGCTTTTTCTTTCCAGTGGTAAAATGGAAACGAGATATCATGACTCCCCGCCCGGGGGATTAGGCAAAATTCGTCCAGCCTTCATCCATGGGGCTGAAACTCCCGACAGATCTTCTTCGTATATCCTTTTGAAACGGGATGGAAATATGAGCGAACTCACTTGGATAGAAATCTTCTACTGGGTTTGTGCGATCGGCGGCGGAACGCTCTTCCTCCTCCGCACCATCATGGTCATGATCGGCATCGGGGGTGACCACGACATCAGCGACATCGGTGACACCGGTGACGTTCCGATGGATATCCCCCACGACGCCCATGCCGACGCCGCCGGCGACCACGCTGATGCAGCCGACGTCAGCTTCAAATTCGCTTCCCTGCAGGGCCTGACCGCCTTCTTCACCATCTTCGGCCTGGTCGGGCTGGCATTGGTACAGCTGGAATGGCACGTCCTGCTGACCTTTCTCGGGGCGAGCGCAGCCGGTATCCTGGCGGTCTGGATCCTGGGCATGCTGTTCATGCAGATGAAACGCCTGCAATCCGAGGGAACACTGGACATCCAGAACGCCATCGGGCAGACCGGCTCGGTCTACCTGACCATCCCGGAAGGCGGGTCCGGACAGGTGCGGGTGCCCGTCCAGGGATCGCTGCATATTATGGATGCCGTCAGCACGAACAAGAAGAAGATCTCCACCGGAGAGGGCATCCGCGTGGTGGGCATTACGGCTGACAACCTGCTGGTTGTCGAAAAAAACTAAAGTAGCCATACACGATTCTTACGGAGGAAAACCATGAACGCTGCTGGCTTCGGAATACTTTCGGTAGTCGCTTTTGCGGTGATCGTCTTCTTCACCTTTGTCTACATGGCGAGCCGCTACAAGCGCTGCCCATCGGATAAGATTCTGGTGATCTACGGACGGGTGGCCAAGGGCCGTTCGAGCAGAACCCTGCACGGCGGTGGAACGTTTGTCTGGCCTCTGATCCAGGACTATGCTTATCTAAGCCTGACCCCGCTGACCATCAGCATCCCGCTCGAGAACGCTCTCTCCCAGCAGAACATCCGCATCCACGTGCCGAGCACCTTCACCGTCGGCATCAGCACCACACCCGAGGTCACCAGCGCCGCCGCCGAGCGCATCCTGCACCTGCCCCTGCAGCAGGTGGAAGAAATGGCCAAAGAGATCATCTTCGGCCAGTTGCGTCTGACGGTAGCCTCGCTGACGATCGAGCAAATCAACCAGGACCGCGAAAGCTTCCTCGAGGCGATCCGCCACAATGTGGAGCCTGAACTGAACAAGATCGGCCTGCACCTGATCAACGTCAACATCACCGACATCACCGACGAATCAGACTACATCGCCAGCATCGGGAAGAAGGCGGCCTCGGAGGCAATTAACCAGGCCAAGATCGATGTCGCGGAACAGAACAAACTGGGTGCCATTGGTGAGGCCCAGGCGGTGCGCGAGCAGGAGATCAAAGTCGCCCAGGCATTGGCCGAGGCCGAGATCGGCCGCAAGACCGCCGACGCCAACCAGCGCAAGCGCGTCCAGGAGCAGGAAGCCGATGCGGTCGAGGGCGAGAACACCGCCAATGCCAACATCGCCAAGTACAATGCCAGCCTGGAGATCCAGCGGGCCAACGCCGCGGCCGAGGCAGAAAAGGGCAAGAAGCAGGCCCTGGCCGACCAGCGGATCTTCGTCCAGGAACAGGAGGCCAGCGCGATCAAGGGCGAGAACACCGCCAAGGCCAATATCGCCGCCTACGAGGCGGAGCTGGAGGTCAAACGGGCCACGGCCCTGAAGCAGGCCGAGGTGGCCCGGTTCGAAGCCCAGGTGTCCATCCAGCAGGCTTTCTACAAATCCGAACAGGAACGCCTGCGGGCCGAGGAAGTCGTCCGCCAGGAGATCGAGAAGAGCAAGATCGAGATCGCGGCCGAGGCCGAGGCCGAACGCACCCGCCGCGAAGCCCGCGGTGTGGCCGATGGCATCCTGGCCAAGTACCAGGCCGAGGCCGACGGCATGCGCAAGCTGCTCGAATCCAAGGCCGAAGGGTACCGCAAGATGGTTGAGAGCGTGGGGGGTGACTCGCAGGCAGCTGCCACCCTGCTGATGATCGAGAAACTCGAGGAACTGGTCGCCCGCCAGGTCGAAGCGATCAGCAATCTCAAGATCGACAAGATCACCGTCTGGGACTCGGGCGGCAACGGCGAAGGATCGGCGACCTCCAACTTCATCGCCAACCTGTTCAAGAGCCTGCCGCCCCTGCAGGATATTGCCGAAATGGCCGGCTTCGAGCTGCCCGAATACCTGGGGAAGGTCAAGGACCGCGAGGTCCCCGCCAGGGGCTCCACCGCGGTGGTCGGCAAGCAGGATCAGAAGGTGGAAGCGACAACCAGGAAAGGCAAGCCCAAGCCACCGGAAGCAGCCCCCTAAAATCGGATCTTCACCGCCCGGCCCACAAGGCCGGGCTTCGCTATCAGAATCTGCCTCTGTCCAGTCCCAGCTTCATTGGGTACAATCGACCGGCATGTCCACCCTCGAGCAACACGTCCGCAAGCACCTCAAACACAACATCCTGGTCAACCTGGTTGACGGGGGCTTTTTCGGCCTGGGATGGGGCTTCGGCTCCCTGGGAACCATCGTCCCGCTGCTGGTCGCCCGGATGACCGATTCAGCTCTGTTGATCGGCCTGATTCCGGCCATCCACGGCGTGGCCTGGCAGCTACCGCAGTTGTTCATGGCCAACTCGGTCGCCCGCCGGCGGATCTACAAACCGATGGTCATGTGGATCACGATCCACGAAAGGGTTCCCTACCTCGGGCTGGCCCTGGTCGCCCTGCTCATGGGCACATTGGGGACCCGGGTCGCCCTCGTGCTGACCTTCGCACTGATCCTCTGGCAGGGGCTGGGAGCCGGGTTTACCGCCAATCCCTGGCAGAGCATGGTGGCCAAGATCATTCCCTCCGACTGGCGCGGCACGTTCTTCGGACTGCAGGCGGGACTGGCCAACGTGCTGATGAGCGGAACGGCCATCGCGGCCGGGTTCATCCTGGATAAGGTTAACGACCACTGGGATTTCGCCACCTGCTTCCTGTTGACCTTGGTGGGCATGGGCGTGTCATTCTTCTTCCTCGGCCTGACCCGCGAACCGGTCGACAATGAGAAAAACATCCCCGTCCGGCAATCCCTTCCCTGGCGTGACTGGCTTGCGATCCTGCGCGCCGATCGCAACTTCACGGCCTACCTTTTCGTGCGCTTCCTGTCCAGCTTCGCCACCATGGGCTTCGCCTTCTACATCGTCTACGGCCTGCGCCGTTTCAACATGGACGAGGTCACCGCCGGCTTCCTGACCGCTGCCCTGACCATCACCCAAACGGTCGCCAACGCGGTCATGGGCTGGCTGGGCGACCGGTTCGGGCACCGGGCAATGATGATCGCCGGGTCGTTCGCCGTGGCATTCAGCTCGCTGATCGCCTGGTGGGCGCCGTCGATCGGCTGGCTGTATCCCGTCTTCATCCTCTCCGGGCTGGCCAACGTGGCCTACTGGACGATCGGCATGGCCATCAGCACCGAATTCGGGACCGAAGAAACCCGCCCGACCTACATCGGTCTGTCGAACACCCTGGTCGCCCCGGCGACGATCATCGCCCCGCTGATCGGGGGCTGGATCGTCGACGCCGTCAGCTTCCAGGCCACCTTCATGATTTCGGCCGTTGGCGGGCTGGTCATTGCCGCCCTGCTCTACTGGCTGGTGCGCGACCCCCGACCGCGCCGGCTGGCCGATCTTCCAATCAAATGATCCCTTAATCGAGACGGGGAGGCTGAGCCTCCCCGTCCGAGAGCGCAAGTCCTGACCGGCTATGGCTTGAGCACCGTGATCGCTGTACCGTTGCTGTCGCCGTCCGGGTCGCTGTTGGCAGCCGGGTCATAGGTGAAGCCGGAAGCCGTAATGGCGGTTACCGTCAGGGTCACATTGGCCTTGTTCTTGCGGATGTTCCCGGTCGTGACCGAGCACAGGCCCGCGCCGTCGGTCGTGCAGGTGCTCGAGGCGTTGTAGCCGCCGCTCCAGGTCACGCTGACGACCGCATTGGCCACCCCAACCCCATCCTGGTCGACGACCCGGATGGTCACGGTCGCCTTCCAGTAGAGGCTGCTGATCCAGGTGGCCGAGCCATCCAGGTCAGCCACGTGGACCGTGTCCTCGACCGGGCCGCCGCCGCCCAGGTAAGCCAGAGCGTCCGCCGCCTGGACCAGGCCATAGCCGTAGGCATTGTCACGGCCGGCAGGCCCAAGGTCGAAGGCGGTCGCGGTCAGGGCTTCACGGATCTCGGCGTTTGTGGCAGTCGGGTTGGCACTCCAGATCAGGGCCGCCACGGCCGAGACATGCGGGGTTGCCATCGAGGTACCGTCGTAGTATTCGTAGTTGTTGCTCGGGTAGATCCACTCACTGGTAACGCTCGCAACCGAACCCAGCTGGTTGGCGACCAGATACTGGCCGTCCTCCTGGCTCAGGCTGATGCCGATGATCACGGAGGTACTGCCCTCGCCCAGGGTCCCCAAGAAATTGCCGGGGGCGTTGTTGTAGATCACCACCGCCGCCCCGCCACCGTTCTGGACGTTGATCACCTTCTCATAGAACGAGATCACGCCGCGTTCGCACAGGACGATCTGTCCCGACCAGGCACCCACGCTGTCGCACAAGCCGCCGTTCACCAACGCACCGCTGGCCGAGCCGCGAGCGGAGAACTCGATGTGATTGGCAGCGTAATCGAGGCCGCCGACGGTCAGGAGGCTGGAATCCAGGTACGGGACCGTGGACAGGACCCCCACGCCGGGGGCTGCCAGCTCAACCTGATCGTTCTGCTGCGAGAAATCAGCCACCAGCATGGTCTCGTCAATGGCCGCCACCGAGACGACCGAAGCATACGAGGCCGGATACGCATAGCTGGTCCCAGCGTCATTGCTGGCGGCAGCGATCGAGAGCACGCCCTGGCTGTAGAGCTTGTCGAAGCCGCGTCGCTCGGTCGTGCTGGCGCGCGTCCCGCTCAGGCTCATGCTGATCACCCGGGCGCCGTTGGCCGCACAGCGGTTGGCGGCATCGATCAGGGTCGAAGCATAGACCCACTCGCCACCCTCGCCAAAAACCTTGACGATATACAGGTTCGCCGTCCCGGGCAGGACGCCGACCACACCGAGGGAGTTGTTCATCGCCGTGATCGTTCCGGCCACATGTGTACCGTGTCCGTTGCGATCGACATTCCAATCACCGGCGCTGGCATAGCCGCTGACACTCACGCCAGACAGGTCCTCGTGACCGGTGTACAGGCCCGAGTCGATGATGCAGACAGTGATGCCTGCGCCGGTCGGGGCACCGGCGTCGACGACGTCATCCCGGTCCACATCCCAGACATCACGTGCCTGGACCATGTCGATGCCGTAGGGCACGACCTGGCTGCCAGCCGCGGCCGGTGCTGCCCCCTGCGAGGCCCTGGTCGCGACTGGATAGCGGGGCGCATCTTCCTCGACCAGGACCACGTTCGGGTTGCGACTCAGGCCCTGCAGGGCATTGGCCGGGACGCTGACCACGAAGGCATCCAGATCGTCAAAGGCATAGTGGAATTGCGCGCCAACGCCGTGCAGCGACTGTTCGACGGTCCCCCGCCGGCCAGGCTGGAACTGGACAAAAACACGCACTTGATCCGCGGCGCTGGAGGCCGTGGTCGGGCCGAGCAGGCTCAGGGTGATGGCCACCAGCAACGCCAGGACGAGCAATGCAGAAAAACGCTTCATGAGTTTCCTCCAGGGAAAGTAGGGATTCTGTGTGCAAAAGTATTATGGAAAGACCGTTGGTGGTTACTCAGGTTGTGGCTCCTCCTTCTTGCCAAGAATACACCTCCCCCAGAGTTAACAAATTTGTTAGGTCCAGCTAGTATATTATTATTGAATCACAGGACCTTGTCAACTTAAATTTTGCGCCAAAGATCTCAAATTCGATTATCCTCCCGACATGGAATCGCCCCTACCCCGCACCATCCTCGTCACCGGCGGCAACCGGGGCATCGGACTCGAAGCCTGCCGCCAGCTGAGCCGCCAGGGCCACCGCATCCTCCTGACCGCCCGCGACCTGCCCGGTGGAGAGGCCGCCGCGGCAGCCCTGGCCGATGAAGGTCTGGATGTCCGCTTCCACCCCCTGGACGTGACCAGCGAGGCGAGCATCACGGACCTGCAGCAATTCGTCGAAAAGGACCTCGGCCGGCTGGACGTGCTGGTCAACAACGCCGGGATCTTCCTGCATGCCGAAGACAAGGGGATCACCACCCTGAAGCTGGAAACGGTCCGCGCTACGCTGGAAACCAACACCCTGGCCCCCCTGCGTCTGTGCCAGGCCTTCCTGCCCTTGATGCGCAAGCAAAAGTACGGGCGGATCGTCAACGTCTCGTCGGGGATGGGCCAGATCGCCCGCCTGCGGGAGATCTCCTCCGCCTACCGGCTCTCGAAGACCGCCCTGAACGCCGTGACGATCATGCTCGCCGCGGCCGTCAGGGAGCCCGACATCCTGATCAACGCCTGCCATCCCGGTTGGGTGCGGACCGGGATGGGCGGCGACTCGGCCCCGCGCTCGGTCAACGAGGGTGCTGATACCATCGTCTGGCTGGCGACCCTGCCGGCCGGCGGGCCGCATGGGGGGTTTTTCGAAGACCGCCAGCAGATCGCCTGGTGAGGAATGGCGATCGGAGAGACAGTTTCTTACGGCAAAAAGGGGCGGCGTTCCGGATCCACGCCCGATGGATTTCGACACCTGCTCCACCGGCCAGGACAGCCAGGGCGGCGCCTCTACGACGGCGCCCGGCGGGTCAACCAGTACCGGATTTCAAGGGGCATGGGATACAAGGGCAGCAGGTCGGCCCGGTATTTCTTGCCCGCATAGGCGCGCATCAGCATGCGCGCCTGTCGCAGGACATCCCGGTTCCAGCCATGCGCAAGGGCCAGGATCTCGGCAGCCAAGCGGCCAGGCGCCTTTCCGCTGATCGCACAATAGAAGGCCAATCCGACCTGCCAGGCCTCCAGTTCGCCGTAGATCGAGAGCGCCGTCCCAACCCCTTGGCGCAGGTGGACCGTCTCGTGGACGATCAGGCTGAGCAGGCCAGGATGATCAAACGGGGTGGCTGGGGAAAAGTGGCGCGGGTTGAGGTAGATGCTTCCCCCCAGAGTCCATCTGGCGCCCGTAGCTCGCCCCTGCCGGCGGAGGCTGAGGCGGGTCTTGTGGCTACGCAGAAAGTCCACGGTCGAACGCCCGGTCTCGCCCAGCATGGCGAGGTGATCCAAAACCGGTTCGAAGTTCATTCTTGATAGCACTTGAGAGCAGCCTAAGATACAATTATCGAAGTTGCCAGCGACATTCCCTGTGCCGGCCACCTCCTGCCTGGCAACCGGCGGCCGGCCAGCCTCGCAGAAGCTCAATCCAAGTATACACCAACGAGGTTCACATGCGACAAGTTGCGATCATCGGCATCGGACAGACCCCCATTGACGAACACTGGGAGCTCTCCCTGCGCGACCTGGCGGCGGACGCCGCCGTCCGGGCGATGCATGACGCCGGACGAGAAGGCGCTGGCGGGGTCTTCGTCGGCAACATGATGTCGGGGACCATCAACCAGCAGAACAATCTCGGCCCGCTGGTGGCCGACTGGGCCGGGGCGCGCGGCGGTGACGCCGTCAAGGTGGAAGCAGCCTGCGCCTCGGGTGCGGCTGCCCTGCGGTCGGCCTTGATGGCGATCGCCTCGGGAGAGCTCGACTCCGCCCTGGTAGTCGGGGTTGAAAAGATGACCGACCGGCCGATGCGCGAGGTCACCGCCAGCCTGGCCACCGCCGCCGATGCCGATTACGAGGTCGAGATGGGCATCTCCTTCGTCGGCCTGAACGCCCTGGTGATGCGCCGCTACATGCACGAGTTCGGGTGGAAGCACGCCGACTTCGCCCCGTTTGCGATCAACGCCCACGCCAATGCGATCCACAACCCCTTCGCCCGGCTGCACAGCCAGATCACGGCCCAGGAATTCGAAAAGTCGGTGATGGTCGCCACGCCGATCAACCTGCTGGACGCCAGCCCGGTCGGCGACGGCGCGGCAGCAGTCTACCTGGTCCCGGCCGAGAGCCTGGCATCCGGGGCCCGGATCCTGGTCGCTGCTTCGGCAGCATCCACCGACACGCTCGCCGTGCATGACCGTCCGGACGGGTTGTTCCTGAAAGCAGCCTACAAATCATCCCAGGAGGCCTACAGGCAGGCCAGAGTCGGGCCCCAGGACATCGACGTCTTTGAGCTGCACGACGCCTTCACGATCATGACTGCCCTGTCGCTGGAAGCCTGCGGCTTTGCCGAGCGCGGCAAGGGCATCCAGCTCGGCCTGGACGGCGAGATCACGCCGACCGGGAGCGTTCCGATCACCACCCGCGGCGGGCTGAAGGCCCGCGGCCACCCGGTCGGGGCGACCGGCGTATACCAGGTCGTTGAAGTCGTCCAGCAGCTGCGCGGCGAGTGCGGCCCGACCCAGATCCCGGAAGCCCGCATCGGCATGGCCCAGAACATCGGCGGCTCGGGAGCAACGATCCTGACCCACATCCTGGTCAGAGAATAGGATTCTCGCATCCCGCACAGATGCGAAGAGCGCGAACCCCTGCGCGTTCTTCGCATCTTTTTGGCGCCAGAGCGGTTTAACCTCCCAGAGGTACCCATGGCACTCAAGATCGTCCGCGGCCTTATCCGCCTGATCATGCGCCTGATCTCCCGAATCGAACTGGTCGGGATGACAAACCTGCCCCAAGCAGAAGGCTTCGTTATCGCCGCCAACCATGTCGGGCGGCTGGACGCAGCCATGATCTACCATGTTCTCGACCGGGACGACGTGATCGTCCTGGTGGCGGAGAAATACCAGAAGTACGCCATTACCCGCTGGTTGACGAAGGCTGTGGATGGCATCTTCATCGACCGCTTCAACCCTGACGTGCGCGCCCTGCGGATGGCGATGAAGCGCCTGCAGGACGGCGGCTTGCTGGCGATTGCGCCGGAAGGGACCCGTTCGAAATCCGGCAGTTTGCTCGCGGCCAAACCGGGGGGCATCTACCTGGCCTGGAAAGCCGGCGTCCCGATCGTTCCGATCGCCCTGGTCGGGACCGAAGACTACGAAGTCAGACGGCGCCTGAAGCGCTTCCGCCGGCTGGACATCCGGGTCGTTGCCGGGCCGGCATTCAGCCTGCCGGTCGAAGCCAAAGGCAAAGGCCGTGCCGCCCTGCTGCAGGACTACACCGATGAGGTCATGTGCCGAATCGCCGCCCTGCTGCCGGAGGAGAAACGCGGCTTCTACGCCGACCACCCCCGCTTGATGGAATTCCTATAATAGAACCGGGGCACGATTGGCTCCAATCGTGCCCCACGCATTTTATTCTCCCCCAGTCGGGTCGAGCACCCGCCCTAGAAACAGGACCGTCCCGGTGGGCACATCCCGGATGATGAAGATGAACGGCCGGTCAATGGTCAGAACCAGCGCAGGTTCGCCGACCATGGCTGACTCACGGCCGACGATCACCGCCGTGGCGGCGGCCGCCTCGGTGCCATTTTCATCCACACCAATGAAGGCCTTGTGGATCACATCCATGATGAACAGGTCATACGGGATCCCGTTCATGCCGGACAGGTCGGCCAGGCCGGGGAGAAAGGCATCCGTCATGCCCATCGCGGGGAGGGTCTCCTTGAGCGAGAAGTCGCTGGTGAATTCGAACTGCGGCAGGGTCAGGGACACCGTCCGGATATTCATTCCATCCAGGATCCCGGCGTAGGATTCGGCGCTGAGCCCGGCCTCGAACTCCTCGAAGCGGCCCTCCTCCGGCACCAGGATGACCATCTCGGCCAAACCGCCGGCGTAAGGCAGGCTGACCGCCTGCCAGCCGTCGCCGGCCGCGTAGGCCCGCTGCTGCAGCTCAGCGCAGGACATCATCGGCACATCGACCCGGGTCCCGTCCAGGAGGGTGAAAGGCAAGTCGTGGGTGAGATGCTCGGCAAAGGGGGTCTGCCAGCCGGCCCTGAAGTAGACCGCATTGACCAGCACCAGGCGTGTATCCGGGCTGAGGACCCCCTGCGGGATCAGATCATTGATCCGCTCACGGGTCTCCGCGCTGACCCAGTCGTTGATCTCCAGGCGGGCCGCCTCATCGTTCGAGACAAAGTCGGTCAGGTACATGCCGGCGCCGTAGTTGAGCGCCAGGGTGTCCAGAAATTCGGGCAGAAAGGGCTCGTCCATCTGACCCCAGGTGGCATTGGCCAGGTTGAACTCGAAGCGCTGGCTCTCATCCAGATAATCGAGCTCAGCGGGGCGGCCGGCCAGTTCCAGATCGAGGGCATTGAAGGCCGGGTGCAGGCGCTGCGGGGGAAGGGTGAAGTGCAGCACATTGGCCATCTGGGTTTCGGTCTCGCCGCGCGCCCCACTGAAGGTCATTGCCAGGGCGATCGAGATGCTGTAGGGAGAGTAGAACAGGTTGTCGGCTTCGCCGCGCAGGGCCTGGTACAGGTCAAAGGCAAAGGCAGTGTTCCCGGCGGTCAGTTCGTCCAGGTCGGATGCGGCGACGTCCGGATGGAGAACCCGGGCGTACGGCGGGTGCACGGTCCCGGGGTCCGGGACCGGCGTCGGCAGGATCGGCTCAGGTCGGCAGGCGGCCAGCAGGATGGCCGCGGCAGCCAGGATCAGGATCCCAATGCGATCGGACTGTTGCATGGTGTGCCTCCTCGAATGACTAGACGACCTGGTGGTCCCTTTTGTTCCTCCCCCCAGACACGCAAATCCTCAGCTGGATCCGTGGGAGGGGTTGTCAGAGAACTGCCCCCGCGCTGCGCAGCAGGAACTCACCCAACCCTCGTTCGCCCTTCCACTCGCCTCGGTCGACGATCAGTCGGCCGCGCAGGAAGACCTTCTCGGGCATGCCGGTCAGCTCCCAACCCTCGTACAGGTTGTAGTCGGTGCGGTGATGGGCATGGGCCACTCCGTATTCGACCTTCTTCCCCGGGTCCCAAATGACCAGGTCGGCGTCGGAACCGGGGAGCAGGGCGCCCTTGCGCGGGTACAGACCGAAGATGCGGGCCGGATTGGTGCTGGTCAGGGCCACGAACTGCTCGGGGGTCAGCTTTCCCGACCCGACGCCGGTCGTCCATAAGACCGGCAGGCGGTCGCCCACGCCGGGCAATCCGTTGGGAATCTTTGTGAAGTCATCCGCTCCAAGCTCCTTGCCGGGAATGGCGACCGCTTCGCCTTCGTAGTCGATCGGTTGGGTCCCGTCGTAGAAGAACGGGCAGTGGTCCGTGCCGATGACCTGCAGACTGCCGTCGCCCAGCCCGGCCCATAGGCGGGCCTGATCGGCCGCAGTGCGGACCGGCGGCGAGCAGATCCACTTGGACCCATCGGGTCGGCGCAGGTCGTCCTCGGTGAAGAACAGGTACTGCGGGCAGGTCTCACCCATCACCGGGACACCGCGCGCACGGGCGTAGTCGAGCATGTCCACCTCACCCCCGGCGTTCATGTGGACAACATACAGCGGCGCCCCGGCCTGGGCGGCCAGCGAACAGGCCCGCAGGGTCGCCTCGACCGCCCCCCAGGCCGGACGTGTGCGGGCATGCCATTCAGGGGTCCGGTGACCGGCTGCCAGGGCCTCGGCGGTCAGGGTCTCGATCACGTCCCCGTTCTCGGCATGCAGCAGCACCAGCATCCCGTGATCTCTGGCTATGCGAAGGACGCGAAAGATAGACCCATCCTCCAGGCGCAGGCGTTCGTTGTAGGCAGTGAAGACCTTCAGCGTGGTGATGCCCATCCCCGGCAGGGACGGGATCTCGGCCGCGATCGCATCGTCGAAATACGTGAGGTTCATGTGAAAGGAATAATCGATCGCCGCCTTTTCGGCCTTGCGGTGCCAGGCCTCGACACACTGGCGCAGGGAGGGAAAATCCTGCGAAACGAAGTCGATCACCGTCGTCGTCCCGCCGAAGGCAGCCGCCTTGTGGCCGCTGTAATGATCGTCCGAGGAGACCGTGCCGAACATCGGCAGATCGAAGTGGGTGTGCGGATCGACCCCACCCGGGAAGACCAGCTTGCCGGCAGCATCCACAATCTCGGCCGCCCCGGCCGGCAGGCCAGGCGCGATCGCGGCGATCCGCTCGCCTTCTATGGAAATATCTGCCGCAAAGGTTCTCTCAGCAGTGACCAGCGTGCCGCCTTTTATCAGGGTCGTCATCATGCGATTCCTCTGCTCGGGTTTTCTCTCGACCTGCCTCAATTATAAGCCAACCGCATCGACAAAGCGGGCCAGCCATCGATCGCAAGAAAAGGAGGCGGATGAGCGCGAACAGGTGCGCGCAGAGCCTGCCACCGGGTGGGAACCAGACCGAAAACCCCGTTCTCCCCCCGTGACTGTCCGCATAGCAGGTGACCAATCTCGATTTTGCTATGGACAAAATCGGTCATTGTATATACAATAGGCGCCAATATGTTCAGACTGGATAGCGTCGCGCCGACGATCACCGTCCGTATCACGTACTCCACTACCCGTCCCGATTCCCCGGAGCACAGGCAGCCAGCGGCGCGTTGACAGACGAAGACCCTACCCAAACCCCACCAGACGGGGGCTGCCTGACAAGAGCAGCCCCCGTTTGCGCAATCAAACTTCCAGCCAAGGAGATTTCAGATGGACACCCCCCAGAAAGCATTCAACCCCTTTGCGATGGCCCAGCGGCAGCTGGACGAGGCCGCCGCCCTGCTCCAGCTCGATCCCGCCGTGCACGAACTGCTGCGCTGGCCGCTGCGCGAACTGCATGTCACACTGCCGGTGAAGATGGACGACGGCTCGACCAAGATCTTCCACGGCTACCGGGTCCAGTACAACGACGCCCGGGGTCCCAACAAAGGAGGCATCCGCTACCACAGTGCCGAGACGATCGACACCGTCCGGGCTCTGGCAGCCTGGATGACCTGGAAGACCGCCGTGGTGGACATCCCGCTCGGCGGCGGCAAAGGCGGCATCGTCTGCGACCCCAAGACCCTGTCCCCGGGCGAGCTCGAACGTCTCAGCCGGGCCTACATTCGCCAGGTGGGTCGCATGCTGGGCCTGGAAAAGGATGTCCCCGCCCCCGATGTCTACACCACCCCGCAGATCATGGCCTGGATGGCCGACGAATACGCCTTCATGCAGGGCTACAACGAGTTCGGCATGATCACCGGCAAGCCGCTGGCCCTGGGCGGTTCCGCCGGACGCGGCGACGCCACCGCCCGCGGGGGAATGATCTGCCTGCGCGAGGCCGCCAGGGAATTGCAGGTCGAACTCAAGGGCGCCACGGCTGCCATCCAGGGATATGGCAACGCCGGCTCGCTCGCCCATAAGCTGGGCAGGGAACTGTTCGGTCTCAAAATCGTGGCCGTCTCAGATTCGCGGGGTGGGATCCACAACCCCGAAGGGTTGGATTACGAGCCTGTCGCGGCCCACAAGGCCCGCACCGGCTCGGTGATCGATTTTCCCGGGGCCCGCAACATCACCAACGAGGAACTGCTTGAACTGGACGTGCTCATCCTGGTGCCGGCAGCGCTGGAGAACGCCATCAACGCCGACAACGCCGGGCAGATCAGGGGCAAGTTCATCGTGGAACTGGCCAACGGCCCGACCACGCCCGAGGCTGACAGGGTGCTCCACGAGAAGGGCGCCTACGTGATCCCCGACTTCCTGTGCAACGCGGGTGGCGTGACCGTTTCGTATTTCGAAATGGTCCAGAACGCTTACAACTACTACTGGGAAGAGGAGGTGGTCCACACCCGCCTGGATCAGAAGATGACCACCGCCTTCCGGACAGTCCATGCGATGGCCCAGCAGAAGAAGGTCCACAACCGCCTGGCGGCCTATCTGGTGGCTGTCAACCGGGTGGCCGAGGCTGTCCGCCTGCGCGGCTGGGCGTAGTCTGGACTATAATAAACAAAAATTTCCGCCTGCCTGGGACGCGGACGAGCTCCGTTCTCGCTGCGGGTCCGCGTCCCCTCGATCGCAACCGCGAGCAAGTCCAATGTCGCACATTCCACCCGAATCGTCCAAGGTCCTCGAGATCTACCTGCTGATCGCCCAGTACCCGATGCTGGCTTCGCCCATCCGGCGCCAGATGCGTCAGGAGCTCTTCCGGCGCGGCATCATCACGCCCGAGCGCTTCGAGCAGGAGATCAAGGAGCACGCCATCCAATCCCAGCAGCGCGAGGGCGTGCCGGCCAAGAGCGAACCGGACGAACGCTGGGACATTCGCTATCACCGCATCCGGCGAACCCTGACGGACTTCTACTTCGCCTACAACCTGCCGGTGGATCTGCTGCACAGCATCATCGACAACCTGCTGGCCGGCATTCCCAACCGGGAGGAGATCCCGGCTGAGCTGACCCTGCGCTTCAATCCCGAACTGGCCCCGCTGGAAATGGTCCTGCGCCAGGCCGAGGAATACGAGAGCCTGCCCCCCGACCAGCTGGCCACCGTCGACCACCACCTGCAGGAGCTGCGCGTCGTCCTGCTCAAGAGCCTGATCAGCGACCAGCTGGCCTTCATCCGCATCGCCAAGCAGTGGTTCACGACCGCTGATTTCAACTATGTGGTCGACCACCGCATCGGGACCGGCAAGGTGGGCGGGAAGGCAGCCGGGATGCTGCTGGCCTACAAGATCCTGCAGAACACCGCCCCGCAGATCTTCGACCAGGTGGTCCTGCCGCGCTCGTATTTCGTCGGTGCGGATGTCTTCTACGACTTCCTGGCGATCAACGACGTGGCCTTCATGGATCAGAAATACAAGCCCATGGAGCAGATCCGGTCGGAATATCCCATGATCCAGGAGCAGTACAGCCAGGCCCGTTTTCCCGAGGAGATCGCCGACCGGCTACGCGAGATCCTGGAGGAGGTCGGCAGGCGTCCGCTGATCGTGCGCTCGTCGAGCCTGCTGGAGGACAACTTCGGGACATCCTTCGCCGGGAAATACCAGAGCCACTTCTGCCCCAACCAGGGGACGCCCAAGGAGAACCTGCGCGACCTGACCCTGGCGATCCGACGCACTTATGCCAGCGTTTACAGCCCCGACGCCCTGATGTACCGCAAACGCATGGACCTGCTCGACTACGACGAGCGCATGGCCATCCTGCTCCAGGAAGTTCAGGGCGAACGCCACCAGCAGATGTATTTCCCGACCGTTGCCGGGGTGGCCTTCAGCACCAGCCCGATGGTCTGGAATCCGCGCCTGAAGCGGGAACAGGGCTTTGTACGCCTGGTGCTGGGCCTGGGAACACGCGCCGTCGAACGCATGGCCAATGACTACCCGCGCATGGTCAACCTGAGCCACCCGCAGCTGCGTCCCGAGGTGACCCGCAAGGCGATCCGCTACTACTCGCAGCATCACGTCGACCTGCTTGACCTGGACCACAACCAGATGGTCACGCAGCCGCTCGAAGCCGTGCTCGGCCCGGACTTCGCGCCCCTGCGCTGGATCGCCTCGGTGGACGACGGGGACACGATCCGTCCGCCGCTCTCGCCGGGCCTCAACCTGGATCCTGGCAAGCTGGTCCTGACCTTCGAGGGCCTGCTGCAGCGCAGCGATTTCGTCCCTCTGATGAAGACGATCCTGAGCAGCCTGGCCGAGCAGTACCAGCTGCCGGTCGACGTCGAATTCACCCTGTCCCTGACCCCCGCCGACGGAAAGCCGGCTCTGGCCTTCCACCTGCTGCAGTGCCGGCCGCAGAAACAGTGGGGTGCCGAGGGCCCGCTCCAGCCGCTGCCCACCGGCCTGCAGGACGAGGACAGGGTCTTCCTGTGCACGCGCATGGTTCCACAGGGACACGTCAGCCAGATCGAGTACCTGGTCTATGTCGATCCGGAAGCCTATTTCCGCCTCCAGGCGCCGCACGACTTCGCCGAGGTCGCCCGGCTGGTCGGCCTTTTGAACAGGGCCCTCGAGGGGCACACCTTCGTCATGCTCGGACCCGGTCGCTGGGGCTCCACCGACCACACCCAGGGTGTCCCGGTCACCTACGCCGATATCTTCAACACCCGGGCGCTGATCGAGCTGGCCAGCCAGAAGGGCGGCTACGCCTCCGAACCCTCCTACGGGACACACTTCTTCCAGGACCTGGTCGAGAGCCAGATCTACCCGCTGGCGATCAGCCTGGAGGAAGCCGGTGATTTCCTGAACCTGGATTTCCTGGTCCAGGCCAAGAACAGGGTGGCTGAATTCATCCCCCAGGAGTCGGCCGCCCGCGGCTGCATCCGGGTCGTCCATGTCCCCGGCGAGCGGCCCGGATGGCAACTGGAGATCGCCATGGACGGAGAAAGCGGGCTGGGGTATCTGGTCCGCTCCGGACAGCAGCCCTAATCGAAAAGGGCTGTCCAAAAAAAGGACAGCCCCTGTTGGATTTCCCAGGTACGGACGATTGGGGTTTCTATCTGGGTTCCCTCAATGGGGGACCTGTTGGCGGAATTTGCTCCTGCTTTGACAGTCCGAAAAGAAAAGAGGGGTCTGTGGGGTCAGTCCCGCGCATGTTTCAGGCAATCCCGACCTCGGCATTGAAGTCCTCGATCAGAGCATCGATCTCTGCCACCTGCCCCTGGACCCCGGTCCAGTAATCGGGAGCAGACCACATTTCCTGGATCTCCTCGTAGGTCTTGCCCTGCTGCTCGACCCAGGTGAAATACTTCAGGTTGTGGACACGCCGCCGGTCCGGGTGGCGCAGTTCGAGCATGTTGTCGGTCGACTGCTGCAGGATCCAGCGGGCATAGTCGACTGCGGCATCCCGGTCGCTGTACGGACCGAATTCCTGGTGCATTTCGGCCAGCCGTGACTGGTAAAGTTCCATCGAGTCGGTCAGGACGGTCAGGACCACATCGTGCTCGCCCAGCTCATAATACTTGGCCATCTTGATCGCCGTCAAGACATTCGAGATCCCCGAAAAGCCGAACAGGTCCAGTTGTGCCACGAGCGACTCCGGAACGCCCTTTTCAACCAGGGCCGCGCGGCCGTTCTCTTCGTTGAACAGGCGCGAGATGTTGACCACCGCATTGTCGTCAATGGCCACTACCAGGTCGGTGTTGCGGGAATTGTGGATCCAGGGCACGTGCTTGTCACCGATGCCCTCGATGCGGTGCGCGCCGAAGCCGTTCTCGAGCAGGGTCGGGCACTGCAGCGCTTCGCTGGCAGCGATCTTGCTGCCAGGATAGAGCTGCTTCAGGTAGTCGCCGCTGGCGATCGTCCCGGCCGAGCCAGTGGCGGAAGCCATGCCGCGGTAGACATCCTCAGGTCCCAGGACCTGCTGCAGAACCTCTTCCATGGCATGGCCGGTGATCTCGTAATGCCACAGGTAGTTGCCAAACTCGTCGAACTGGTTGAAGATCATCAGGTCCTGGCCCGAATTGCGCAGTTCCCAGCACTTGTCAAAGATCTCCTTGACGTTCGATTCGGACCCGGGGGTCTTGATCGTCTCGCCGGCGATGCTGGCCAGCCATTCGAAACGCTCCTGGGACATGCCCTCCGGCAGGATGGCAATCGACTCACAGGCCAGGAGAGCCGAGTCATACGCCCCGCCGCGGCAGTAATTCCCGGTTGAGGGCCAGACGGCCTTCTGCGTGGTCGGATCGAACTGGCCGGTGATCAGCCGCGGGACCAGGCAGCCGAAGGCCGCCCCGACCTTGTGTGCCCCGGTCGGGAACCACTTGCCGACCAGGACAATGATCCGGGCCGGGACGCCGGTCAGGGCAGGCGGCAGCTCGAGCCAGTTGACCCCGCTGAACCCGCCGCCCGAACCTTTGGGTTCATTGTGCCAGGTGATGCGGAACAGGTTGCGCGGATGGACGTCCCAAAGGCCGATGCCCTTCAACTCCTCCTTGATCCTGGCCGGGATCAGGGAGGGGTCTTTCATCTGTGCGAAGGTGGGGATGAGGATGTTGCGCTCGCGGGCACGCTGGATCGCGCGCTGCCGGCGGTCCTTGTGGATGGTGAGATCGATCGTGGTCATTTCGGGGAACTCCTTACAGGTCGAAAGTTGTCCGGGATAAGGCAAGTTGTCTGACAATCTGATTATATCGCGAAATTAGAAGGCGCACATACCATGCAGCTGTCGCGCAGACCATCACGGAGGAGCCAATTCCTCCAAACAAATCCCCATCCCCACCCTGACAGACTGACCGCCAAGACAACCAGCCCATCGAGAATTCTGACCGGTTTTTCTGGTATTCCTCCCGCCATTCCGCATTACAATAGGTGTGCGTGCATCGAAGTGCGCCCCCAAGGGAGGCGTAGAAACCCCGCCGGCAGGGACCGGCCCACCTTTCGCCAAGGAAAAGTAAAATGCAAATCGTGACTGATACCGGCATGGACATGTACCTTCCCCCGGAACTCATGCCCGAGGGGCCCATCCACGTGATACGGCAAGCGATCACCCTGGATGGCAAGACCTATTTGAGCGGCAAGGATATCCAGTCGGACGAACTGCAGGAGCTGCTGCTGAAAACGCCCAGTTTTCCAGTCACCTCCCAGCCTTCGTCCGGTGACTTTGCAGAGAAATACCGCCAATTGGCCGCCACGGACCCCGACATCCTTTCCATCCAGATGTCGTCCGGGCTGAGCGGCACCGTCAACGCGGCCCGGGCCGGGGCGGAAATGGTCCCGGAAGCGAACGTGACCATCATCGACACCAAGACCCTGTGCGCCGTGCTCGGCTGGCAGGTGGCGGCCGCAGCCCGGGCGCTCAAGGCCGGCTGGCCGAAGGAAAAGCTCATCGCCCTTATCCAGCGCATCGGCGACGCCAGCGAGAGCATGTACACACTGGATGACCTGAAATACCTGATCCACGGTGGGCGCATCAGCCACATGAAAGGACTGCTTGCCTCGTTGCTGCACATCCGTCCGCTGATCGGGGTTGAAAAAGTGGGCGGAACGTATGCCCAGTTGGGCATGGCGCGGACCTTCGAGCGGGCGCTGCACGGACTGGTCGACCTGATGAAGAAATACCAGGCCCCCGGAACGGCCCTGCGCGTCCAGGTCCTGCATTCGTACAACCCGACAGGCGCAGCCCGGCTGATCGAACTGATCGATCCGGTTTTCAAGTGCACCTGGATGCCCAGCATGTACATGTCCCCGGCCCTGGCCGCCCACACCGGCCCCAGCATGGTCGGCGTGGCATTCGCCCCCCAAGCCATTTTTGAAGGCCTTCCCTAGATCGGATTTGTCCAGGGTGCAATTCCGCCCGGTGTTGAAATCCCGGCTCGCAAATCCAGTCCTTAGGCGCCGGAAAGAAATGCCTCCGCGGTTCCTTCCGCCATTCGAGCGTGATTCTTCCGTTGAATCCGCGGAGTCCTTCTTTTAAATTTCTCCGCCAGGGAAATGCGCACCATGAGGAATCTGCCGGCCCAACCTTCTGTCTGGACAAGCCCTATCAGTTTCGTAGGCTATTTTTAATGCAATTCCTATCCATTTGTTGTATGATGGAGGCAGACCGAAATAGGTCTGGAAAGGAGGCGACCACCGAAACCCGTATGGAAGTGAACCTCATAGGAGGAAGGACCGGGTAACCTCCCTTGGTAAGCGGCCTCTGGCCTGCACCAGACGTCACCCACGACGAACGTTGGTCTTACCCGCTCTTTCCTCGGCAAGCCAAAGCAACAGATCGAACTGGCGGATGGTTAACCCCATCCGCCTTTTTCCATAGGATGGCAGACGATCCTTTTCGTCTCAGCAACAAGCCTTCTGGGGGACGTTTTTTCGCACTTCGGGGATTATTGCGGGCCCTTCTCCCCCACCGCCCGGGCGGCCGCTGCGGAACGGGTGTGGACCTCGAGCTTCTCGAAAATGGCCTTCAGGTGGCGTTTGACCGTGTTGGTGGTGATGAACAACTCGGCGGCAATCTCCTTGTTGGTCAGGCCGCGCGCCAGCAGGGCGAGAACCTCGGTCTCGCGCCCGGTCAGGAGATCCAGGTCGCTCTTCCCTGCCGATGACAGACGCGCCTCCTCGACCGCCCGCCGGAAGGCGACCCGGTCGAAGGTCTGTTTTTCCAGATACGCGAAGATCGACTGCTCTGTATAAGCCCGCCGGATCTCGTCCGGCGAGGCCACCCCGCTGACAACGATCGTCGGGATACCGCCAGAACGCGTGTTGGCCAGCAGCTGGAAACCTTCCAGGTTCTGCCCAGCACCGGGTTCCCCCTCGGAACCGAAGATCACCCCGGTCAGGGAAAGATCGACGACCGCCAGGCCGAACTTCTCACGCCGCAGGCAGCCAAGCGCCTCGCCGAAGCTGACGCAAGCCCGCACTTCATAACCATTGTCGGCGAGCAGTTCGGAGAGAATACTGCGCCAGCCGGCGTCATCCTCCACCACCAGGGCCCGTTCGCCCAGGGCCTTGCGGGGGGAGGCGGTCTGTGTCAGCAGGGTTGCAGCCGCCTCCGGAGCGGGGACTGGACCAGCCTGCGGGTGGAGCGGGGCGCTGGCCAGGGCCCGGTAGACAGTCTCGCGAAACTGCGCCCGGTTGAAGGTCTCTTTTCGCAGGAAGGTAAAAGCATTGTAGTCGGTCAGGACGGATACAGCCAGTTCGACGGTCGCAAAGCCGGTCAACAGGACCGTCTTACAGTTGGGATCCAGACGCCGGACGGCGTCGAGCACCTGCAAGCCATCGGAGTTCATGTGATCGTCGGCAGCCAACGAGAGGTCGACGATCGCCAGGCGATGCGGCTGGGACTTGAGAGCTGCCAGGGCCTGGTCGATCGTACCGGCCGCATCGACCTCCAGCCCGCAGTCGGACAGGATCTCGCTCAAGATCTGCTGCCAGGAGCGGTCGTCTTCCACCACCAGGGCGCGCAGGGGCGGAGGATTCATCGCTCCTCCCCGCTCCATGGCAGGCGCAGGCGGAAGGTCGCCCCATGACAGCCATCGCTCTCCACGCCCACTGATCCGCCCAGGCGGGTCATCAAGGTCTTGACCCACCACAGGCCAAAACCGAGCTTGCCCGGCCGCGTCCCGCCCCGACCCGAGAAGTTCAATTCAAAGATGCGCTCGTGAAGTTCGGGGCGGATGCCCGGCCCGTTGTCGCTGACGGTCACTTCGACCCAGCCATCGTCCGTCCAGCCGCGCACGTTGATCTGACCCTGGCCCTGCATGGCATCGACGGCGTTCTCGAACAGGTTGGCAAAGACGAAGGTCAGGCTCTGGCCCCCGGCAACGACCACCGGCAGGTCATCGAGGCCCTCGGTTTGCAGGGTCACGCCGGGCGGCAGGTCAGCCGCCAGGACGGCGTCAGCGACCCTGGCCGCCACGTAGACCGGTTCGAGCCGGATCGGGCGCAGGTGCGCGAGGTTGTCACGCACCGACTGCATCGCCTCGCTGGCACAGCGTTCGATCTCAGCCAGGTTGCTGGCCAGGTAGGCGTCGGACTCCAGGGCCGGGCGGCTCTTCTCCTGCACGTTCTGGATCCGCACCGGAATGGTACCGACCTTATTGTTGAGATGGTGCAGCAGGTTGGAGGCAATATCGCCGACAGCCGCAAAGGTCTCGGCCACCGAGCGCTGCTCCTGGGCGGCGCGCAGGGCCTGCTGGCGGGCCTCGTTCTGGACGGCCAGCACAGCGTAGTGCGCCAGACAGGTCAAAACCTTGTTATCCCAATCGGACTCGGCAAAGCGGCCGGGATCGTCGCCGGAACTGTAGACCCCGAAGGCGCCCAACGGATGCTCGTCGTCACCGGGCAGCAGGGGCACGACCAGTGCCCGGGCCCAGTTCTGGGTCCTGGCCAGGTCTGGGCGGTAGAACCGCGGGTCAGTGCGCACATCCGTGGCCGCGACCGGCAGGCGATCGAGGACCGCCTGCCCGCTGAGGCTTGCCCTCAAGGGAACGCGTTCGCCGTGCTCGAAGCCCCCACTGGAGGCCTCCAGGACCAGCTCCTCGGAGTCCAGGAGCCAGATCGTGGCATCGGAAGCGTTGAGCAGGCTGCAGGCCTCGCAGACCAGGTGGTCGAGGACCTGATGATACGGCAGAGCCAGCAGCAGGCGCGCGACCTCCTGCAGGGTATCGAGCAGGCGGACCTCCTGAATGGCAGTCACGGCATAGGTCGCCAGGGTCTGCAGGCTGTGATTGTCGTTCTCATTGAAGGCCCCGACCCGCGGGCTTTCCAGGTTAAGGACCCCCTCCAGGCGCCCACTGGCATTGATCAGCGGGACAGCCAGTTCGGAGCGCATCTCCAGTTCGGCGTCCAGCGGATAATAGACCTTCGACCACGGTTCGGCGCGCAGGTCGGCGATCAGGACCGGCTGGCGGGTGCGGGCCACCAGGCCCATCACGCTGTTGGACTCGAGCGGCAGAGCCTCGACCATCGGACGGTCGAGATGTTCGCCGGCAATGGCCCGCGTGACCAGCACCTGGCCGCCCTTGTCAAGCAGACGGAAAATGCCGTGCTGGGCCTGGGTGAACTCCAGGGCCAGCTGGAGGATCGACTCGAGGGTCTCCTCCAGGCGCAGGCGAGACGAGATCAACATCCCGGCCCGGTTGAGACGGCTGAGTTCCTGCTCCTTGCGGGCCAGGTCACGCCGCATGCCGGCCAGACGGCGGGCGTGGAAAATGGCCATCGCCGCCTGGTTGACAAAGTTGGCCAGCATGAGCAGTTCCAGGCGGGTGAACTCGCGCTCCTTGTACAGGTACACATACAGCACACCAACGACCTGCTCTGCGACGATCAGCGGGAAGCAGGCCACCGCCCGAACCCCCAGAGCAGCATGGTGCGGATGTACGTCCAGGTCGGATTCCTCGTAAGAGATCACGCTGCGGCGCTGGGCGATGGCGCGCATCCCCAACCCCTGGGGGCGCGGAGTATCCTGTGGAATATCCTGCTCGGGGTCCAGGTAGCGGTCGGCCGCCCCGGCCGAAACGCGCGACTCGGTCTCGAAAAGACCACGCCCGGCATCGTAGGTGTAGATGACCGCCGACGAGCCCGGCACAACCCGGATGGCGCTCTTGACGATCAGGCGCAAGGTCGCCTCGACACTGACCACATCCCCCGGACCAAGGCGGTTGATGGTACCGCTGATCTGGTTGAGGCTGGCCAGGGCTTCGAACAGGCGTGAGTCGTCGGAGGCAAGGCGAGACATGGAATCCGGATCCGGGTCGAAATGGAAGAAACGATCTGATGAAGATTCTAACACGGCTGCCCCATCCTGGCTGTGCCGGACTGGAAAGGCCGAGGGACGACCCTCGGCCTTTCCAGCATGCAGTCCCATTCGTCCAAATCGGGAAACGCTCAACTAGGCATTGAAGTACAGGACGAACTCGTAGGGCGTCGGGCGCAGGCGCACCGGGTCAAGTTCCACCTGGCGCTTGTAGGCGATGTAGGCCTCGAGCAGGTCGGTGGTGAAGACGTCGCCCTTGAGCAGGAATTCGTGGTCGGCTTCGAGCGCCGTCAGGACCTCGCCCAGCGAGCCGGGAACCTGCTTGATCAACCGGGCCTCTTCCGGTGGCAGTTCATACAGGTCCTTGTCGGACGGTTCACCCGGGTCGATGCGGTTCTGTACCCCATCCAGGCCGGCCATCAGCAGGGCCGCAAAGCACAGGTACGGGTTGGCCGTCGGATCGGGAGCCCGGAATTCGACCCGCTTGGTCTTGGCACTCTTGGTGACCGGGATGCGGCAGATCGCCGAGCGGTTGCGCTGCGAATATGCGAGGTTGACCGGAGCCTCGAAGCCGGGCACCAGGCGGCGGAAGGAGTTGGTCGTCGGCGAGGTCAAGGCCAGCAGGGCCGGGGCGTGCTGGAGCAGGCCGCCGATGTAGTACTTGGCCGTGTCTGACAGGCCGGCGTAGCCAGAGGCATCGTAAAAGACATTGGTGTCCCCCTTCCACAGCGACTGGTGGCAGTGCATCCCGGAGCCGTTGTCGCCAAAGAGCGGCTTGGGCATGAAGGTCACGGTCTTGCCGTTCCTGCGGGCCACGTTCTTGGCAATGTACTTGTAGAGCAGCAGGTTATCGGCCGTGCGGGTCAGCGGGCCGAACTTTAGGCCCAACTCGGTCTGGCCGGCGGTGGCAACCTCGTGATGATGGACTTCCATCTCCGCTCCGGCTTCCATCAATGCCATCACGATCTCACTGCGGATCTCCTGCAGTGTATCGACAGGCGGGACCGGGAAATAGCCGCGCTTGGCCTGGATCTGGCCGCCGTAATTGGGCTTGCTGGCATCGCCGCTGTTCCACCAGCCTTCGGCGCTGTCGACCGAATAGAACGATTCATTGGTGCCGCTGGCATAACGGACGTTATCAAAAATGAAAAACTCGGCCTCGGGTCCGAAGAATACGGTATCGGCGATCCCGGTCTGCTTGAGGTAGGCCTCGGCCTTCTTCGCCACGTAGCGCGGGTCGCGACTGTAGGGCTGCAGGGTGATCGGGTCATGCACATCACAGGTGATCACCAGGGTCGGGATGCTGGAGACCGGGTCGATGAAGGCCGTATCCGGATCGGGCAACAGGAGCATATCGGATTCGTGGATTTCCTGAAAACCGCGGATCGACGAACCATCAAAAGCCAGGCCCTCTTCGAACAGGTCAGCACCGAAGCGGCCGGCCGGGATCGTGAAGTGATTCCACGTGCCCGGCAGGTCGGTGAAGCGGATATCGACCATCTTGACGTTCTTCGCCATATCGAGGACGTCTTTGACTGTCTTTGCCATCTGTGTCTCTCCTTTATGTCACTGTGTGAAAATAAGTGCTTGTCTTGGAGGCATTATATGGACCCCCATGAGGCCCGTCTATTACCCAAACGGATGATCTTTGAGAATCCGAAAAAAGGATCATGGAGCAACTGGAAGGGCTTTCCGGGAGCACAGCACCTCGACCATTGGGTCGAAAACCTGCTTCAGGGAACCAACCCATTCCATAAGACGATCGTAGAGAGAACAAAAAACACAAACAGAACGATATTGTCGTACGAGTCGTGGATGATCTCCTGCAGGTGCCCCTTCAAAATCCGAGTAACAGGTGTTTTGAGAAGATAGAGAACAGTCGGCAGGAATGCCACCATCCACCTCGGATACATTGACCGTCCAGAGACAATTCCATAAATCATCATCAAGCTAAAGACAGCGGCCGGGAGATAGGTGATGTACACCAACCGTTGGAACAACGCGTTTCCCAATTTTCCGCCCGAGAGTGGGCCGGATCCAAGTTGCGTGGCGACCTGGGCTCCAGCGGCAATGGCAAAATAGGCAGTATGCGATATTCCATAACTGATCAGTGTTGCTGCAAAAGCAAGCCAAGAGAGAATGGCAAAAATAACCCCGGCAGGCTGAAAAGCGATGAACAAATGCAACGAGGCCAGGGTATAAAGCCAGCAACCGATTAAACCCAGAGTACCGGCACTGAGCAAGCGCGATTCAGGCATCGTACTCATTTTCACCGCAGGGCTATCGATAGAACCGGGGACATGGTTGTAGAGAAGGTCCCCCAGGATGAAAAGTATCGAACCGAGAATACCGGATATACCCAACAATCGCAAAGCCCAAGGGGTGAAGCTGATCATCAACATCCTCCTTCAGCGAATCTGTGGTATGGCTCAGCGCCAGCGGCGGACGAGCGAGACTCCTGCTCGATTATCGCGCCACTTCAGAAAACACGCCGCTTGCTGTCCGCGGCACAGCCGATTCTCTCTGGCTGGCGTCAAAGGGAAAACTGCCTGCCCAAATCAGCCAGGCGCTGCACAAAGCATTCCTCCTATGAAGGTATAATCTCACCGTGCCCGTCATGCCTGACCAAAATCCGCTCCCTGTTCCCCTGCGTTCCGTGTCCTTCGCCAACCCACAGGCGGCCTGGATCCTGCTGCAGCGCCTGGACAGCCGCCAGCAGGGCAGCCTGGCCGGGATCATGCCGGCTCTGGCCGCAGCCCTCGAGGCGGCCGCCGACCCTGACCGGTCGCTGGTCTTCCTCGAGCGCTTCGCCGAGAACTACGGCCCGGCCCTGTTCCCCGCGCTCGCCGCCAACCCGCGCCTGATCGAGATCCTGATCACGCTCTTCTCGGCCAGTCAGTTCCTGACCGAGATCCTGCTGCGCAATCCCGATTCGCTGCACCGGCTGCTCGACCGCCAGGAGTACACCCGCCGCAAGACCATCGAGCAATTCCAGTCCGAGGCCGAGGCCGGAATTCGCCAGGCTGAGAGCGAGGCTGAAAAACTGGACTCCATCCGCCGCTACCAGCGCGGCGAACTGCTACGCATCGGGGCCTGCGACTTCCTGGAACTCTACGACCTGCGGGCAGTGGTCTCGCAGCTCTCACGCCTGGCCACCGGCCTGATCCGGGCCGGCCTCAACCTGGCCGCCCGCCAGACCGGCGTCACGCTCGACGGGTTCACCGTCCTGGCGCTGGGCAAACTGGGCGGGCGCGAACTCAACTACTCCTCCGACGTCGACCTGCTCTTCATCGCGCGCGGCGACACCGGTCGCTACCAGCCTCTGGCCGAAAAGTTCATCCAGGTCATGGGGCAGAACACCCCGGAGGGCTTCCTCTACCGGGTCGACCTGCGCCTGCGCCCGTGGGGCAAGGATGGTCCGCTGGTCAACACGCTCGACTCCTACCTGCACTACCTGCGAGAGCACGCCCGCTTGTGGGAAAAGCAGGCCCTGCTCAAGGTCCGGCCGATCGCCGGGGAGCTTGGCCTGGGCGAGGCCCTGCGCGAGCTGGTCTATCCCCTGCTCTACAGCAATCCGCCTGAACAGGTGCGCGCTGGGGTCTTCGCCATGAAACAGCGCACGGAGCAATTCCTGTGTGAGAAGGGGCGCCGCTGGGGGGAGGTCAAACTTGGTGAGGGATCGATACGCGACATCGAATTCGTGCTCCAGGTGCTGCAGCTGATCCATGTCAACAACCACCCGGAGCTCCGCACCCGGGCGACCCTCAAGGGCCTGGCGGCCCTTAAGGCTGCCGGGCTGCTGACCTCCGCCGAGACCACCACCCTGTCCGACGGCTATGTCTTCCTGCGCACGGTTGAGCACCACCTGCAGATGCTCGACTACCGTCAGACCTACACCCTGCCGTCCGACCCAACCGCCATCGCCTTGCTCGCCCGGCGACTCGGCTTCCAGGAACCTCTGGCCGGAGAGGCCTTCATGGAACGTTACCAGCAGCACTGTCGAGCCATCCGGGCAGTCTTCCTGCACCATGTCGGGAGTATGCCGATGAATGACGATCCCGTTTTCTCCACCGGCCCGGACGAGGCCGAAAACCCCCAGGTCCGCCAGCACCTGGCCCGCCTGGATGCCTCCTACGCCGAGACCTTCTCTCCCGCAGAGATCCAGCACCACGCCGCCCTGGCTGCCCGCCTGGATCCCGAACGGCTGGCGGTGGTCGAGTCCCGCGCCCTCGACGATGGACGCTGGAAGGTGACCATCGTCGCCTACGACTATCCCGGTGAACTGTCGATCATCTGCGGCCTGATGTTCCTTCACGGCCTGAACATCCTCGACGGGCAGGTCTTCACCTACGAGCCGCTGGAGGCCCCCGGCGAGCCGGCGCGCCCGCGCGGACGCCACCCCGGGCGGACCGCCTCGACCCAGCGCAAGATTGTCGACGTGTTCACCGTCGCGCCGGTCAGCCCGGACCCGCTGCCGGACGAGGCCTGGGCCCGCTACCAGGACGACCTGACCGCCCTGCTGGGCCGGATGCGCACGGGGCAGCGGCGGGAGGCGCGCGGCGAACTGGCCAGGCGGGTCGGAGCCGCCTTCGAGGATCTGCCCGAGGGCAGTCCAACGCTCTATCCGATCGAGATCGAGATCGACAACCAGGCATCCGAACGCTACACCCTGCTACGCATCGACGGCACCGACACCTTCGGCTTCCTGTACGAACTGACCAACGCCCTGGCCATCTACCGGATCTACATCGCCCGGGTGATCATCGACTCGATCGGCAACCGGGTCCAGGACATCCTGTTCGTCACCGACGCCGACGGCCACAAGATCGGCGACCTCGAGCGCCAGCGCGAACTGCGCACCGCCATCGTGTTGATCAAGCACTTCACACACCTGCTGCCGCGCTCGCCCAACCCCGAGGCGGCCCTGCTGCACTTCCGCGAATTCCTGGGCAAACTGTTCCAGCGCCCCAACTGGCCCGATGAACTGGCCTCCATCGAACGCCCGGAAGTGCTCGACAACCTGGCCCGCCTGCTGGGAGTCAGCGACTTTCTGTGGGATGACTTCCTGCGCATGCAGTACGCCAACCTGTTTCCGGTGGTCCAAGACCTGGACGCCCTCCAGACGGTCAAAGTACGTCAACAATTACAGGCCGAACTGGAGGCGGCCCTGCTGCCGGTCCATGACGGGGCGCAGGCACCGCGGCCGGAGGCTCCCTGGCGGGGGGTGGTCAACGACTTCAAGGACCGCGAGATGTTCCGCATCGACATGCGCCACATTCTCGGCCACACGCGCGAATTCGACGAGTTTTCCGAAGAGCTGACCGACCTGGCCGAAGTGCTCGTCAATGCCACCTACCACCTGGCCGCCGAGGACCTGCGCAGTGTCCACGGTACGCCCCTCCTGGTGGACGGCGCTGTCTCGCAGATGGCAGTCTTCGCCCTGGGCAAGTGCGGCGGCCGCGAGCTGGGCTTCGCCTCCGATATCGAGTTGATGTTCATCTACACCGGGGACGGAAAGACCGCCGGCCCGCAGGTCATCGCCTCGGCCGAGTTCCACGAGAGGGTGGTTCACGATTTTCTCAACGCCGTGCTGGCCAAGCGCAAGGGCATCTTCGAGATCGACCTGCAGCTGCGGCCGTACGGCAAGGCCGGCAGCCTGGCCGTCTCGCTGGAGGCCTTCCAGCGTTATTTCGCCCCTGGCGGCCCGGCCTGGGCCTACGAGCGCCAGGCCCTGGTCAAGCTGCGCCCGATCGCCGGTGACCAGGATCTTGGGGAGCAGATCAGCGCCCTGCGCGACGGGTTCGTCTACACCGGCGAGCCGTTCGATGTCAGCGCCATGCGGGCGATGCGCGAGCGCCAGCTGCGCCACCTTGTCAGCGGGGGAACCTTCAACGCCAAGTACAGCCCCGGCGGCCTGGTCGATATTGAATACCTGGTCCAGGGGCTGCAAATCAGCCACGGCGCCGGGGACCCATCGCTGCGCAGCACCAATCTGCGGGCCGCCATGGCCGGCCTGCATGCTGCCGGGCACCTTTCAAGCGAGGAATACACCCGCCTGCGCAAGGCGCACACCTTCATGCGCTGGCTGATCGATTCGCTGCGGGTGGTGCGCGGCGACGCCCAGGATGTCAGCCTGCCGCCCTATGAAAGCGAGGAGTTTTCCTTCCTGGCCCGCCGCCTGCTGTACGGCAACGATGCCGCCCGCCTGCGCGATGAACTGGAGCGTTATTCAAGCGACATCCAGGAGATGAACCTGCGCCTGCTGGCATAAGGAGGACCATGGCCGGTCCTTGCGCTCGATGAGCAGCCTCCGCGGGAAAGGATAATTCCACTCCATCTGGTCAAGGAGTTGGGATGGTCGCTGGCCTCGGCGGCCATCCTCGAGACACGATGGGTCCACCCACGAAGGCGCCCCTTGTTTGCTAAAGCCTTTTGACCATGATCAGACAAGGATTGGATTCATCCCAGATCTGGGTGAACTCTTCCAGGGGTCTGAATCCCATTGCCGCATAGAAGGTCCGGGTCTTGGCATAGCCTGCATCGGCGCGAGATGGTCCCAAAGTCTTTACCTGCAAGTACTCGACATCGTGTTCCTTCAACCACGCCTGGGCCCGGTCGATCAGCACCCGACCAATCCCCCTGCGCTGTGCTTCCGGCAAAACGCCCATCACATAGATCTCGGCCGAATACGGCGTGTGTTGTTTGAGACTCAGGAAGCCGATCACACGCTCGGCTTCGTAGGCCAGCAGCGTGGGCAGATGGTCAATCTCGGTGATATAGCGGACAATCGCTTCCTCGATGCCGAACCATGCCGGTAGAGCACGCAGGATCGGCGCGCAAAGGCTTGCTGTTTTAAGATCTGGCCCTTCGATATGAACGTCCATGGATCTGCCTGTCTCTCCTGCTTGATCGTCTCGAAAAAGGATGGTCGCGCGGCGGACCTGGAGCCCTCCCAGATGACATCCGCCGACACGTATCTTGCGACGCCGCAAGACACGAGCGCGCCCACAGCAGAGGATTACCGGATCCCGGAGATTGCTTGCGGAGATCAACCCAGCCGAGCCCCTACCTGACCGCTGATTATACTTGCCTTTCGTCCAGGCCATGCGAGAGTTTTCCCCGCCGCCCCTCAAAACAAAGCGGCCTGCCGCAGGCTTCAGCCGGCCTGAGCCCACTCTTCCACAAGCGCGCCTGGGTTTCCACCAGAGTCTGTGCCACCGCAATCCCGGATGGCTTGATCCTCATGAACAAAGATAATTTTCAATATCTTGTATTCAATCGCGCAAAAGGAATCACGGGCCTTATATTGTTAGCATATGAGCACCTCTCCGAGGAGAGGCGGCCGGGTGCATTTGGGAGTAGACTCCCAGTTGGTTAGGAACGGGGACGTCCTGCTCCGGGTGTGTGACGTATGGGCCAGCCGAAAGTGGGTATGCGAAGCCTCCTGGCAAGCTCGCTATATTGTTTGGCTGCCCGTTCGAATCCGCTAACCTGGGATACTAGACCTTATCACGGTTTAGCAAAATTGGCGTTGTAATGCCAGGGTCTGAAGTTCAAACGGAAGTTATGGAGGCCGCAGCAAGTTTCCATCGCGCGATCTCGAAAGTCATCCTTCCGAGCTCGCACCAGATCTTTGACAATCCGGTAGCGTTTCACCCCACCGATGGCATACTCGACCCGAATGCGCACGCTCGATATTGGGCGGTTGATTCCTTTTTGTTCGGGAGTGAGCTCTTTGCCACGGGGTTTCTTCATCGGCTGGATCATGGTCACCTTCGCTACCGCATAGCCTTGAAAGCCAGTATCTTGAGCCAGGCTACTCCCTTCCGGTAAAACCAGTCCGGTTTCATCTGCGATCTTCTTGTCATGTTTCTTGCCTTCGCAGGTAGGGGGGAGCAAAATGATCTTGGCGTGATGGTCGACGAGCAGATTGTTCTTGATGCAATGTCGTTTCTGCTTGCCGCTGTAGAAAATCGCCTGCTTCTCAGGATCTTTGGGCCGCTCCATTGGCCTTTCAGTGCCATCCTGGAAGAACAGTTGCCCTGCTTCAGGCGCCAAATTCAATTCCGAGGCCTGGCGCACCGGTTTTTCGCCCAGTTCGGCCAGAGGTTATGGCCGACTTCAAACCAACACTGAAACAGAGACAATAGTCTGCCCCGATCTTGATCGAGGTAGTATTATTGGGGGAACAATATTCATTCAGGCGCCAGGTGACACATTTCTGGATGAAAAACGTTTAGCAATGAGTGAAGAGGCATCAGCCTTTTCTTATTATTTTGATGGGCCGCCAGGAATGAATTTGGAAGAATTCCGGAGTTTGTTCATTGGGGAAAATGCCTCTTATTGCTTTACTATTCGGAAATAGTATTTCTTCACGCAGTTGTTACGTCATTTCTCCTGGCGACGATGCTCTCCCGAAGAGCACACCTGCACCCACCGCAGGTGCGGTGTCGGGAGCTCTTCAACCCCCTACGGGGGCCTACGGCGGACTCTATAACGGATAAACGGATTCGAACGGATTTTGCGGGCTCCCTGAGCTGGTTGGCTCCGGGGGCCCGTGTCTTGACCCACCCCGACAGGGGATCATGCGTTGGCATCGGGCGATCGATTCTCCCGGCGTCTTCATGCCCTTGCTCGCGATTTCAGGGTGCTTCGACAAGACGCCGGGAGAATGTGTCATGGGCGACTCCGCGAACCCATGATCCCGGCGACCCCACCGCTTTTCACTTATTACCTCTCACTTCCCTCGCTTCGGCGCGCGATCTCCCGGCTCGTCGGGACGCCGGGAGATCGGTCGGTAGAAACGGGCAGGGATCACTTGCGGGCTTTCGTAACTTTATCCGCCAGCGTTTTCACATCCTCTTCCTTCAACCAATCGGCTCGTGCGCGGGTGTAGTCCCCGCTCCCGGTCTCGAATTGTTGCAGGAAACGCGCCAGGCCGACGGGCCCCAGTTCGCGTGCCAGGGCCTCTAAGCCAAGCGTGCGGATTCGATCGAGAGGGAGATGTTGGACGTTCATGGTACCTCCTCCAGCCAATCCAGGGGGTTGGCGACGAGCATGTCCAACTTTTTCCTGTGGCGGTGGGCGAGAAGCAACAGGCGGTCATCGTGGTCAGGAAAACGTTGGCGTTCTTCGATTCGGCGGATGCCAGGTGAAGGGCGTCGTACGGGCCGAAGCCGAGTTTTTCCAGGTCCTGGGCGCGTGAGACGATCTTCTCGGTGAGTCTCGCATGGACGTGCGCGAATTCGGCCATCAAGGAGACGCGGGCGCGTCTCTCCGTGTCCGGGGTTTGTTGGATCTCATACCAGAGCACATCGCTGCCGATCCATTGCCATTCCCCTGCATGAAGCCGGTTCAGGATCAACAGCACGGCTTCCGCTTCCAGGCGGATGCGCGTTTGTCCCTGATCGTCGAACGGCCGGTTGAGACAGCAAGCATCCAGATAGACTTTCATGGCGCCCTTCACTCCATGGCAGTATAGCAGATCTTACTGGCAAGTCAATGCGATTGAGACTCTCTCTGGCGGCAGTGCCCTCCCGAAGAGCACACCTGCACCCACCGCAGGTGCGGTGTCGGGAGATCTTCAACGGACTCTAAAACCCCCTTCGGGGGCCTTCGGCGGACAAGTGGACGGGAACGGATTTTGCGGGCTTCCGGGGTTTGGTGACTCCGGGAGCCGCAGACCAGGACCTTCACAACGAAAACCACCCGCGAGGGGAACGGGGGGGGGTAATATAACTGTCCGTTCCACCTGATCTTGAAAAAAAGGACGAGCTCTACGCCCCCGGCCAGGCCTGCCGGTAGGTGGACAGGATCGCATCCCAGACCTGGTTGGCCTGTTCGTCAATCGTCTGCCGCGACGGGCTGGTCTCGTGCCAGGCGATCGCCCGGCGCACACCTTCGGCCCAACTCACCTTGCAGGCAAAGTCCGGGACGAAGCGCTTGATCTTGGTGTTGTCGAAGACGGCACTGTTGGCCTTATCGCCGACCAGACTCCCCAGGGCGTGCGGGTCGTAGGCAGCGATCAGGTCGGATGGTACGTGGACGATCTGGGCCTCTACCCCGGCCGCCTGCGCTGCCTGGCGGTAGATCTGATCCCAGCTCAGGACCTCGTCGGAGGTGATGTGGAAGGCCTCCCCGATGGCCTCCTCCCGCCCGAGCAGGCCGGCCAGCCCGACCGCAAAATCAGCATTCCAGGTCAAGACCCACAGCGAGGTCCCGTCGCCGGGGACGATGACCGGCCGGCCGCGCTTCATCCGGTCGATGACCGTGTAGGGATGGGTCCATGAACCAACGCACAGCGGGATCTGGGATGGGCCGTAGGTCAGCGAAGGGCGCACGATCGTGACCGGAAAGCCGTCCTCATGATATGCGCGCATCAGGCGTGCTTCGCAGGCGATCTTGTCGCGCGAATACTGCCAGAAGGGATTCTCGAGCGGGGTTGCCTCCGTGATCAGGTAGTGCCCGGGCGGCTTCTGGTAGGCGCTGGCCGAACTGATGAAGACGAACTGGCGGGTTTTCCCGCCAAACAGCCGGATAGCGCGTTCGATATCGCCTGGGGTGTAGGCGATCCAATCCACCACAGAGTCGAAGTTGTGCCCGTCCAGCAGGCAGGCGAGAGCGGCCTCGTCGCCGTGGATATCGCCCCGGAGCAGGTGTGCCCCCGCCGGGAGCGGGGTTTTCTCTGAAACGGAGCGGTTGAGGACCCACAGGTCCAGGCCGCGCTCGATGGCCAGTTCCGAGCAGGCCGAACTGATCAGGCCGGTGCCGCCGATGAACAGGATCTTCATCTTGACAACCTCATTTTCTGTTCGTGTGCATTCCTGTCCTGTCTGTCGTCTCAACAGCGATCGAGACCAAAACGCCGCGATCCATATTTTGGGATTGGGGCACCAATCCCTGGGCTACGCCCAAGAAGCTCCCGCCTTTCGGCG
>JAFGSI010000056.1 GCA_016934715.1 Anaerolineales bacterium | reverse complement strand
GGATCTAGTAGTCCTTTGAGTTTGCCAGTGAACCCCGTTTTTTGCAAGCCTTTCTACTCCCTCACCACACTTAAGTGGGGTGACACCACATCGGCAGCCAGAAAAGAATAAACCGAAATCAGATGCCATCCACGAAAAACAAGCTTCCCAAAATTCTCGCCCACCTTGGATTCGCCCCACAATTATGGTTTCACTGCAAGGGGAACGAAGACATCCCCATGCAACGACACATCCAGCAAGGATTACACCTCTACCTCTTCCTTTTGCCTGCCCTGATCTTCCTTCTTCTTGTTCAAGCCCTGGAAGTAGTGATTGGATCCAATTTACCAATTGCGGACGTACCAACCGTTGTACGATTTGGTTGGTGGATGACGATCAGCTCCTGGATTCCACTGGTACTTTGGGGCGTTTTTTGGTTGACCAGCATTATTCAGATAAGCCGCGATACGGTCAAACCCATGAACCTGATTTCGAGAATAGGCGCCCTTAACGTGCCCAAAACGATATCCGTCGGGTGGGGCGTTTTTCTCCAAATCGGGATCCTCCTTCTTGTCCTTGTGATTGCACGCGGCAATCATCTCGTCAACCAGAACAATGCAAATGCATCTGTATACTTACTCTACGCTGAAGAAACCTCTGTTCCTCGCTGGGTATATGCGACCGGATTTTATCCCATCGCCGAAATTGCATTCTGGCGCTGGGGAGAAGGTAGCGCTGCGGTTGAACCTCTGACCAGAGAAAGCCTGGAAAACGCGTTTCGAGAGGGACGCCTTATCGTGATCGCCTCGCATGGTGGAGATCCACCCGGATCGGTCGCGTTGTCATCCGCGAATGATGATTATTTGCCTTCCGCTGCCGACCGAATGGGCGGTGCGGGGCAGAATCTTCAATTCGTTTATTTTTCGGGTTGTTTTGCTGGAGCATTAGAATCCGAATGGGCGCAATCGCTTTCGCCGGCCAAAATTATTACATTCAATCGAGTTACGTGGGTCTTAGAACATATGCTCTGGTTGTGGACAGATGGCGTGATCGTGGCACTGGATCTTCGATAAAGCGCTATACACCCGATCCTCCTGACGAACAGGGGCGCATGCTCTTGTCCAGACCCATCCCCCACCAGGCCCTCCAATCGGTTCGGTGTCGCGCTCTTTCTCCCCGGGCTGTCCGGTATCTGAACGATTGACAACGCACGAAAAAACCAACCAACGGAGTGATTCATGAGTCCTTTAAAACAACCAAACTCACGCCATTGTTTCATTTGCGGACTGGAAAATCCAGTCGGCCTGCAATTGAAAATCTACCAGACCTCTCCGGGTGAGGTAGAGACAAGTTACACCCCGCCCGAGCACTTCCAGGGCTACCCCGGAGTGCTCCACGGGGGGATTGTCGGGGCGATCCTGGATGAGATCTGCGGGCGAGCCCACATGGGCGAGGACCCGAATGCACCGCGCTTCATGTTCACTGCCCGATTGGAGGTCAAGTACCGGCGGAACGTTCCCATCGGCCAGCCGCTGCGGGTCGTTGGAAAAGCCGGCAGGTCGCGCGGCCGGATGGCCGAGGCCTGGGCCGGGATCTACAACCAGGACGGCGAACTTCTCGCCGAAGGCAACGCCCTGCTGGTCGATGTACCCGAGGGCTCCTACCAGGATATCGATTATGAGGCCCTGGGCTGGAAGGTGTACCCGGATTAGGGTCGAAATCCCGGCATCTTCGAATGCCGGGATTCGCCTCGGCCAACGCTCCTACACCCTGCCCTGCATCTCCACCAGCGCCCTGAGCCCCAGGCCATACGAATGCCAGCCAAAACCCGAGATCTTGCCGGTGCATACCGGGGAGATCAGGGAAACATGCCTGAATTCTTCGCGAGCATAGACATTCGAGAGATGGACCTCCACCACCGGGATCCCAATCGCCGCAACCGCATCCCGCAGAGCGACGGAGGTGTGGGTAAATCCGCCCGGGTTGAAGGCCACGCCAGCAGCCCAGGCCCGGGCGTCGTGCAAGGCGTCGATCAACTCCCCCTCATGATTCGACTGCCGGCAGCGGACCTCAACACCGAGTTCCTGCCCCAGGGCAACCAGATGCATATCGATCTCTTCCAGCGTCAGGGAGCCATAGACATCCGGCTCACGCATCCCGAGCAGGTTCAGGTTTGGTCCGTGCAGGACAAGGATCGGTTTCAACAGGCACCTCCACTATCCAAAGATCATGGTGACATCTTCAACAACCACGCCGGTCTTCACTTCCCCTAATCGCACCGGGAATCCAAAACGCACCGCCCCGGCGGCCTTTTTCTTGTCAACCTGAAGAAAAGCCAGGATTTCGTCCTGCTTCAAGTCTCCCGGGATGGATACCGGCAGTCCGAGCCCCTCCAGGGCGATGGCCAGAGTCTCGGCCAGGCCGGCCTCTGCCAGCCCCAGGCGCTCTGCCATGCGCGTCTCGACGACCATCCCGATCGCTACCGCCTCACCGTGCCGCAGACGGTACCCGCTGGCCTGCTCGACGGCATGCCCAACGGTGTGGCCCAGGTTGAGCGCCTCCCGGGCACCTTGCTCGTACGGATCGGCGACGATCACCCGCACTTTGACCGCCATCGCCCGCCGGACGATCTCGGTCAGATCGAGGCAGACCGCCTCGAAACCGCAGGCACACCGCTCAAAAAGGTCAGGATCGGAGATCACACCGGCCTTGACGACCTCGGCCAGCCCGGAGCGTAACTCGGCCTCCGGCAGGGTCGCCAGCACATCCGGATCGGCCAGCACCATCCGCGGCGAATGAAAGGCACCGACCAGGTTCTTGCCCTGGGGGAGGTCGAAGCCGGTCTTGCCACCCAAGGAGGAATCGGCCATCGCCAGCAGCGAGGTCGGGATCCCGACCCAGGCGCAGCCGCGCAGGAAGGTCGCGGCGGCGAAGCCGGCCAGGTCACCGGTCACACCGCCGCCCAGGGCCACGACCGTGCTCCGGCGGTCGAGTCCGGACGCCAGAAAGCCACGCCACAGTCCTGCGACGGTCTCGAATGTCTTGTGTTGCTCCCCGGCCGGGATCGCCAGCAGGTCCGCTTTGAATCCTGCAGCCCGCAGCGAGCCCAAAACCTGCTCCCCGTACAGCGGAGCGACATTGGTATCACTGACCACCACTACCGGGCCGCCCAGACCGCGCGCAGAAAGCAGGTTCCCAAGCGTATCCAGTCCCCCGGGCTGGATGCGAACGTCATAGCCAGCTCCCATGCCACGCACATGGAAGCGACCCAGCCGGCATTCGATCGCCTGCGCCACCTGCACTGCCCTTGTATCCAGATCAATCCCTATGCGCAGTCCAAATGATCCATAATGCTCCTGGCGGCGTTCCAGCAGAGCCTTCAGTTTCTCCGCCCGGGCCCCCTCCAGCAGCGGACGGTGGTTCTCGCCGGTGCCGATCCGTTCCAGCAGGGTCGGGAGGTCCGCATCCAGGAAGACGATCGTCCCGGTCGCCTCGGCCATTCGCCGGTTGGCCTCCCGGACCAGGGCACCTCCCCCCAGGGCAACCACCGCATCGGGCCCGGCGACAACCTGCGCGAGAGCCGCAGACTCACGGTCCCGAAAGGCCGCCTCTCCCTGCTCGGCCATGATCTGCGGGATCGTGGTCCCGGCAGCGGTTTCGATCTCGCCATCCAGATCGAGAAACGGCAGGTCGAGTGATTCGGCCAACAAGCGCCCGACAGTCGTCTTCCCAGAGCCAGGTGGACCATAGAGATAAATCAGATCCATGTTCACTCCCAGAATACATGCGGGCGATCATCCTGCGGCAGGTCGTCCAGGCTGGCCCGGCGGAGATGGGTGAATCGCGGCAGCATCTCGTCCAACGAGTCGCCGCCCAGCTTTTCAACCAGGGCTTCCGCCAGCACGAAGGCCACCATCGCCTCCAGAACCGGCACGACGCGCGGCACGGGGCAGAAGTCGGAGCGCTCGTATTGGGTTAGCGCCTCAGCCCCCGCCACCAGGTCAACCGTCCTCTGCGGGACGAGGGTGGTGGCGATCGGTTTCATCACCGCCCGCAGGACGATCGGCTCCCCGTTGGAGATTCCGCCCTCGATACCCCCTGCCCGGTTCGTCGGCCGGACCAGGTCCCGCCCGACGAGGCAGATAGCATCCTGAGCCTGAGTGCCGGGTAGAGCTGCGTGCTCCCAGGCCTCTCCGACCTCGATGGCCTTGATCGCCTGGACGCTGATCAGCGCCGCAGCCAGGCGGGCCTCCAGGCGACGATCCCACTGGATGAACGAGCCCAGTCCGGGCGGGAGACCCAGGGCGACGACTTCCAGCACACCGCCAAGGGTGTCCTTGGAGTGGATCGCCTTCTTGATCTGTGCACGCATCCGGGCTGCGGCCCGCGGATCCGGGCAGCGCACGTCGGACTGTTCGGCCCGGGTGAAGCGCTCTTCAAAGGGCAATGAACCAAAATGGGCCGTGACCTCGCCGATGGCACACACGTACCCGCCAACGCGGATTCCGAATCGGGACAGGAAATGCTTGCAAATCGCCCCGACCGCCACCCGCATGGCCGTCTCACGGGCCGAGGCCCGTTCCAGGGCCGGGCGCAGGTCGCGGTAGCCGTACTTCAAGGCACCCGTCAAATCAGCGTGGCCCGGGCGGGGACTGGTCATCGCCGCGACCTCCCGACCCCGCCACTTGACGTGGTCGGCGTTCTCGACCAGCAGGGCGATCGGTGCCCCGGTCGTCCGGCCGGCCATGACTCCCCCCAGGACGCGAACCGCATCCTTCTCGATCTTCATCCGCCCTCCCGCTCCGTACCCCTGCTGACGGCGAACCAGCTCCCGGTCAATGATCTCCGGGGACAGGTCCAGCCCGGCCGGCAGACCTTCCAGGATCGCCGTCAGAGCCGGTCCGTGGGATTCTCCTGCTGTCAGAAATCGCAACATCCTACCTCCGCAACTGCGAACATGGCTGCCCGCGGTGGTTCAAGGCCAGTCCAGCAAGCGAAAGCCAGAGCGGCCTGCTCGACCAGCATCCCCAGCCCGCTGCGGGCCGGGTGCCCAGACTCACGGGCCCGGCGCACAAAAAGTGTCTCGCGTGGATTGTAGACCAGGTCATAGACTCCCGCCCCGTCCGGCAAGGGCAAATTAACCGGCCAGGGGGAAGCCTCGCTATTGGGCGCCATCCCGACCGGGCTGGCATTGACCACCAGCCGGGACCCCTCCCGGGCCGCCCGCAGCGCCCCGGCCTCGGCCGGGATGCAGGCCAGTGCCCCCGGACCGGCGAGCACTTCCAGCTGATGGACCAGGCTGCCGGCCTGGTCCATCAGCTGGGCAGCGATGGTCACCCACCAGCCGTCCTGCAGCAGGGCCGCCACTACCGCCCGGGCTCCGCCCCCCGACCCAATCACGATCGCCCGTCGATCCTCAGATCGGTCCAGGGGCAGGCGTTGCAGGTCGGCCAGGAAGCCAGGTGCATCGGTATTATGACCGTACAGAATGCCATCCTTCATATAAAGGGTGTTGACTGCCCCAATCGCCCGCGCCTGGTGGGTACATTCGTCGAGCAGCGGCAGGACAGCCTGTTTGTGCGGGATGGTCACGTTCAGGCCGTTGAGCTCCCCGCCGCGCAACCGCTTCATGAGTGCCCGCAGGCCATCCTGGTCGCCCGGTTTGACCGGGTAGAGCAGATATTCGCCCACCAGATCGTGACCCGCCAGGGCGGCGGCGTGCAGGCGGGGCGAGAGGCTGTGGCCAAGGGGATGGCCGGTGAGTCCGAGGCGGATCATCGTAGAGTCTCCAGAACTCCGAAATAGTGCGGGAAGGTCTTGGCGACACAGCCGGGGTCGTTGATGCGGATCCCGGGAACCCGCAGCCCAACCAGGGCGAAGGCCATCGCCATGCGGTGATCCTTATAGGTCTGAACGAGACCCGGGCGGACGTTAGCGCATGGGAGGATGGTCAGGCCGTCTTCGTACTCCTCGACCTGAACGCCCAGACCTGCCAGTTCGGCACAGACGGCCGCTACCCGGTCGGTCTCCTTGACCCGCGCCGATGCGATCCCGCGGATGCGGGTCGGAGTCGAGGCGAAGGGGGCGATCGCCGCCAGAGTCTGGGCGGTGTCGGGGATATCGCACAGGTTGACATCCACACCATGCAGGGTTGGCGGGCCGCGCACCTCGATCCAGCCTGAACCTTCGCGAATGGTACAGCCCATCGCCTGCAAAATGTCCAGGAAGGCGAGGTCACCTTGCTGCGAGCCGCGGGTCAGACCCTCGACACGCACGCTCCCACCCAGCAGGGCCGGGGCAGCGAAGAAATAGGAGGCCGCCGAGGCGTCCGGCTCAATGGCATAGTCGGCGCAGGCCTGGTACTTCCCCGGCCGAAGGACAAACCGTTCATAAGAATGGCGTTCCACGGCAAGGCCGAAATCGGACATCACCGCCAGGGTCATGTCGACATAGGGTCTGGAATTGAGTTCCGTGGTGAGGCGGATCTCGACCGGATTGCGGGCGTAGGGCGCGACCATCAGCAACCCGGAGAGAAACTGGCTGGAGAGGTTCCCTGCCACGCTCGTCTGCCCGCCGGACAGCCCCGCAGCGCTGATCGCCAGAGGGGGGCAAAGCGCGGCCGGATCGACAACCACCGACCCGGTGCCTCGGATGGCCGCACCCAGTTGGACCAGGGCGGTGACCAGGTCGCCGATCGGGCGCCGGCGCATACGCGCATCGCCGTCAAGGGTGAACTCACCCCGCCCGAGGGTCAGAAAAGCGGTCAGGAAACGGGCGGCCGTGCCGGCATTGCCGATGTACAGATTCGCCCCTCGCGACGGTATGCGCCCCCCCTGGCCGGATACCGTCATTGCCTGAGCAGCCTCGTCCAGACGGACAGCGAAGCCCAGCTCCTGCAGGGACCTGGCGAAATAACGCGAATCGTCCGAGAAGAGCGCATTTTCCAGGCGCGACGTCCCTTCCGCCAGGGCAGCGATCAACAGGGCCCGGTTGGTCAGCGACTTAGAGCCGGGCAGCCGGACGGATACCTGCAGGGGGTGGGAGATGGGTCGGATCTCGATGAATGCCATGCGCTTTTACAGAAACAGTGTATTCTTTTCGCGAGCGCTGTCGAGCAGCGATTCAGCGGTTCGATAGTCCTCGTCTCGGAGGGCCTGCTCCAGTGCATCGAGAAGCCCGCCAAAGCGGGCCAGGGACGCCAGGATATTTTCCCGGTTGGTGCACAGAACGCCCAGCATCATCGAGGCCGGCGTGGAGGCCAGCCGCGAGGCGGAGCGGAAGCCCGGCCCGACCAGGGGGGCCGAGTTGGGCGGCGTAGCCAGCACCAGGGCCGAGGCCAGCAGGAACGGCAGGTGGCTGGTGGCTGCCAGGATCCGATCGTGCAGGGCGGCGTCCATCCAGAGAGGTTGGGCCCCGATGGCAGCGATGACCTGGAAGGCTGCCGCGCTGGCCCGGGCGGAGATGTGTGCCGGCGGCGTCAGGACAAAGGGTGCGTTATGGTACAGATCCGGGTCGGCATTGGCCAGCGAGAGAGCCTCGCGGCCGCAGATCGGGTGCCCGCCAAGAGCCGCGAAACGCTGCGGCAGGCGGCCCATCGCTTCCACAATCGCCGCCTTGGAAGAACCCAGGTCGAGGATCACACACGCCTGCGGGACGAGCGCATCCAGTTGGGAGAGCAGGTCCAGAATTGCTGGGACCGGCGCCGCCAGGACAATCAGATCAGCCTGTGGCAGGACCAGGTGCGGGTCCGTCTCGATCCGGTCGACAATCCTGTGCTGGCGCGCCAGGGCAAGAGTCGCCGGGTCAGGGTCGACCGCCAGCAAGCCGGCACAGCGCTCCCGCAGGGCCAGGGCCAGCGAGCCCCCCATCAGCCCCAGGCCGACAATGGCGACGGTCGCCTTCGTCAGGGCAAAGCCGTCCTCGTCAGGCATGGCCATCCCAGGCAACGGCCGCCACGGGGACGGGCAGAGGGGCGAGCTGGCGCCCGACCGCCTCGGCCACCGCTCGCAGCTGTCCGACCAAAGCAGCAAAGCGCTGCGGGGTCAGCGACTGTGGCCCGTCGGAGAGGGCGTGGGCCGGGTCGTTGTGAACCTCGATCAACAGGCCGTCGGCCCCGGCTGCCACTGCCGCCCGGGCAACCGCCCCGACGTACTCCCAATGCCCCGTGGCATGCGAAGGGTCGAGGAGCACCGGCAGGTGTGACAGCGATTTGAGTACCGGGATGGCGTTGATGTCGGTCGTATTGCGGGTAGCGGTCTCAAAAGTGCGGATACCGCGTTCACACAGCATGACCCGCGGATTGCCACCGGCCAGGATATATTCGGAGGCCATCAGCAATTCCTCGATCGAAGCCGAGATGCCGCGTTTGAGCAACACCGGGGTGCGGGTTTCGCCGACCGCCCGCAACAGCGGGAAGTTCTGCATGTTGCGGGCCCCGACCTGGAGCACGTCGACATATTTGACCGCCACCTCCACCTGAGCGATCGACATCACCTCGGCCACGACCGGCATGCCGGTCAGTTCCCGGGCCTCGGCCATGATCGCCAGGCCCTCCTCGCCCAGACCCTGGAAGGCATACGGCGAGGTGCGCGGCTTATAGGCCCCGCCGCGCAGGGCGTTGGCACCAGCCTCCCGGATAGCGCGGGCGGTGTCCAGGAGCTGATCGCGCGACTCGACCGAGCACGGACCGGCGATGATCGGGATCTCGCGGCCACCGATCGTGAAGCCGTCGAGGGGAAAGACCGAATCGGATGGGTGAAAGGTGCGCGAGGCCAGCTTGTAGGGCTGCGAGATGCGCGTCACATTCTCGACGCCTTCCAGGACCGCCAACACGTCGGTCGGGATGGCATGGGTCTCGCCGACGGCACCGATCACGGATTGCCCAACCCCTTCGATGACATGGGCGCTCAGGCCACGCGCCTCGATGGCGGCGATGACCTCCTCGACCTGTTGCCGGCTTGCACCGGGTTGCATGATCACCATCATAATGTTTTGCAGTCCTCTCCTGAGATGGATGAATGGGCTTTTACAACTTGGTGACCGGGGTCAGCTTGCGTCCCATGACCCCGGCGATCTGGCCGACCTGCCGGACCAGTTCGGCGAATTTCTCCGGGCGCAGCGACTGGCGCCCGTCCGAGAGGGCGTGTTCGGGGTCCGGGTGGACCTCGACGATCAGCCCATCGGCTCCGGCCGCCACTGCCGCCCGGGCAACCGCCCCAACGTATTCCCAGTGTCCAGTGGAATGCGATGGGTCGAGCAACACTGGCAGGTGGGTCAGCGACTTGAGCACCGGGACGGCGTTGATGTCGGTCGTATTACGGGTGGCCGTTTCGAAAGTGCGGATGCCGCGCTCGCACAGGATCACGCGCGGATTGCCCCCCGCCAGAATGTACTCGGCCGCCATGAGCAGTTCCTCGATGGTTGCTGACATACCGCGCTTCAGCAGCACCGGCATCTGGGTCCGGCCGACTTCGCTGAGCAGGGCAAAGTTCTGCATATTGCGGGCCCCCACCTGGAGAACATCGACATTTTTCGAAAGGACCTCAACCTGGTTGATCGAAGTGATCTCAACCACCAGCGGCAGGCCGGTCAACGCCCGGGCTTCGGCGATCAGTTCCAGGCCCTGCTCGCCCAGTCCCTGGAAGGAATAAGGCGAAGTGCGCGGCTTGAAGATCCCGCCGCGCAAGGCATTAGCGCCGGCCTCCTTGACCGCCTGGGCCGTTTCAAGCAGCTGGGAGCGCGACTCGACCGAGCACGGACCGGCAACGAGCAGGATCTCTTCTCCGCCAACGCTGAGCCCATTAATGGGGAAAACAGAATCGAATGGCTGGAGGGTGCGCGAGGCCAGCTTGAATGGTTGGGAAATGCGCTTGACTGCCGCCACCCCATCGAGCACCTCGAAGAGTTCAATGGCAATTGCGTGTGTATCGCCCACCGCTCCGATGACCGTGTGATCCTCCCCGACCGACAAGTGGGGGGTCAGGCTGTTGGCGTGGATATGCTCGAGGACGTGGTCAAGTTGAGCCTGGGTCGCCCCGGGTTTCATGACGATCATCATGGAAATCTCTCTCCGGTTTCGATGGGTTCGTTCGCTTGCACGAGATCGGGGCGTAGAGTGACCGCCCGGCGCAAGTAGACGTGACGGATCTCCCCCTGCGGGCGGTCCGTGTTCCAGTGCAGCAGGACCCGGATGCACAGGGGTAGACTGTTCACCACCGGAATCTCCCGGGCACACAGCATCGGTACCTGATCCCAGCCCATCTGACGAGCCGCCAGCGCCGGATGGACCGAGAAAATATCATCGGTGACGGTCAGAAAGACCGAGGCGACGTCGATGGGCCGCAGGCCAGAGTTTGCCTGCAGGATGGCCTGGAACAATTCGCGTGTCGCCGCCAGGACGAGTTCGCGCTGGTCGGTGTCTACAGTTATGGCGCCCCGGACGCCTCGGATGGTCATGTGCGCTCCTCAAATGAGAAGAGCGAACCCGTTGGGCTCGCTCCTTTTCGCAGGTACAGGTCTTCTTCGCCTACCGCTTAAGCGCTGCCAACGGCATCCGGGAATGGAAACCGTAATAAAAATAAGCAAACCAAAAGCGGAGGGTCTTGGACATGTTGGGCGCTATTCTATGTCACACGGGAAGATCTGTCAAGGGTCAAAACATAGTCTAGACAATCTCTACTCCACGAAATGACACCACGATTCATACGTAGGCAGTTTACCGCGCACGGCCTCGGTGAAGACCTCCTGCAGGCGGCGCGTGACCGGACCGGTCACCCCCGTGCCAATCGGGCGGAAGTCGATCTCGCTCAGACCAACCACCTCCGCAGCCGTCCCGCAGACGAAGACCTCATCGGCGGTGTAAAGCATATCCCGCCCGACAGGGCCTTCCTCGACCGAATAACCCTGATCCCTGGCGATCGTAATGACCGCGTCGCGGGTCACGCCGCCCAGGATGGTCGCCAGGTTCGGGGTCAGGATGCGGCCGTTGCGAACCAGGAAGATGTTCTCGCCTGTACACTCGGCCACGTAACCTTGCGGGTCAAGCATGATCGCCTCTTGAAAACCCAGGCGGGACGAATCGGTCTTGGCCATGGTGCTGTTGACGTAGTTCCCGGCCGCCTTGGATTTGGTCATCATGACGTTGATGTGGTGGCGGGTGAACGACGAAACATTGGCACGGATGCCCTTCTGCATGGCCTCGTCGCCCAGGAAGTTGCCCCAGGCCCAGGTGGCGATCCCCAGTCCGGATTTCGCCCCGAGGAAGTTCAATCCCATGCCACCTTCGACCAGGTAGACCAGTGGGCGAATATAGCATTCAGCGAAGCCGTTGGCGCGGATCGTAGCGCAGACCGCCTCGCTGACCTGCTCCGCGGTGTAGGGCAGTGCCGGCATCCCGACCACCTTGATCGAGTTCAGCAGGCGTTGAATGTGCTCCCCCAGGCGGAAGACTGCCGGTCCCCTGGGCGTGACGTAGCAGCGGATGCCCTCGAAGACGCCCAGCCCGTAGTGAAGGGTGGCGGTCAGGAAATGGACCGTGGCCTTCTCGAATTCGACTAGTTCCCCATTCATCCAGATATATTTCGATTCCAATCCCATGGCTCCTTCCTTTACTCCAGCCGGGCGAGGATCTCGTCGGTCATCTGGGGTGTGCTGAGTTTTCCGCCAAGGTCGACGGTCCGGCAGTTGGCGGCAAGGGCCGCATCGACGGCCAACTCGACCCAATCGGCTTCGGACTCCAGCCCCAGCGAGTGACGCAGCAGCATTGCCACGCTCAGGATCGTCCCGACCGGGTTGGCGATTCCCTGACCGGCGATGTCCGGTGCGGACCCGTGGATCGGTTCGTACAGCCCCGGGCCCTCAGCGCCGAGCGAGGCCGAGGGCAGCAAGCCCATCGACCCGGCCAGGACCGAGGCCTCGTCGGTCAGGATGTCGCCGAACATATTCTCGGTGACCAGCACGTCGATCTGCGCCGGAGCCGACACCAGACGCATGGAGGCCGTGTCGACCAGCATGTGCTCCAGGGACACATCGGGATTTAAGCCCCCGATCTCAGTCGTGATCTGCCGCCACAGGCGTGACGATTCAAGCACATTGGCCTTGTCCACCGAGGTCACCTTGCCGCGCCGGCCGCGTGCCAGGCGGAAGGCCAGTTCAACTACCCGCCGGATCTCGTAATCGTAGTATTCAAGTGTATCTACAGCCCGTTCCCGGCCGTCCTTGATCTCGCGACCTTTGGGCCATCCGAAGTACAACCCGCCAGTCAGCTCACGGATGACCAGGATATCGACGCCCCGCAGGCGATCGGGCTTGACCGGCGACCATTCGACCAGCTCCGGGTGGACCCGGACCGGACGCAGGTTGGCGAAGACCTTGAGCCCCCTGCGCAGGGCCAGCAGGCCGCGCTCGGGACGGTCGCTGGCGCCGGGGTCGTCCCACTTCGGTCCGCCGACCGCACCCATCAAAATGGCCTCGGCCGCCTGGCAATCCGCCAGGGTCTCGTCGGTCAGGGAGGCCCCATAACGGTCCAGCGAGCAGCCGCCGAGCAGACCTTCCGCGTAAGAAAATGTGTGTCCGCCCTTCCCGGCCACAGCCTCCAGGACACGCACGGCTTGGGCCACCACCTCCGGGCCGATCCCGTCCCCGGGAAGGAGCATGAGCTTGGCTTCCATGTGCTTCTCCTCTTTGATTACAGGCCGCGGACCACAACCGATTGCAGGGTCCGGGGCCCGGTTTTTCACTCAGGCCTTGGCCACGGCCAGGCCGTACTCGACCGAGTCGGCCAGGGCGTGCCAGGAGGCTTCGATGATATTGGGACTCGCCGCTACCGTGCTCCAGCGCTTTGAGCCGTTCCGGGTGTCGATCAGGACCCGGGTCGTAGCCGAGGTTCCGTTATCGCCGTCGAGGATGCGGACCTTGTAGTCAGCCAGCTGGAAATCGGCCAGAGCCGGGTAATGTGGCGTGAGAGCCTTGCGCAGAGCAGCATCCAGAGCCGCAACCGGGCCGTTCCCCTCAGCAGCCGTGATCTGCAGTTCACCGTTCACCAGGACCTTGACCATCGCCTCGGCAAAGGTGCCCCGCCCATCACGGTGCTCGACATTGACATGGAAATCGACCAGATCGAAGGGCGGCTTATAGCCGGGCTCCTGGCGCTTAAGCATCATCGCCGCCGAAGCCTCGGCTGCCTCGAACGAGAAGCCCTGTGACTCGAGACTCTTGATCTCGTTCAACACACCGACCACGTCAACCGCATCGCTGACGCGCACGCCGTATTCCTCGGCCTTGGTCAGCAGGTTGCCGCGTCCCGAGAGTTCGCTGACCAGGATCCGCTGGCGGTTCCCGACCCGTTCCGGGTCGATGTGCTGGTAGGCCTGGGCGTTGCGGCGCATGGCCATGGCATGCACACCCGCCTTGTGGGCAAACGCCGACTTGCCGACGAAAGGCAAGTGCTCATCCGGGTGCAGGTTGGCCACTTCAGCGACGAAATGCGACAGGTCATACAGCATGGCCAGGTTCCCCTCCGGCAGGCAGGAGAAACCCATCTTGATCTCCAGATCGGGAATGACCGAACACAGGTTGACATTGCCGCAGCGCTCGCCATAACCATTAATCGTCCCCTGCACATGGACCGCTCCCTCCCGTACCGCGACCAGGGTGTTGGCCACCCCAAGCCCGCTATCGTTATGGGTATGGATCCCAACCGGAACGCTGACAGCCGCCCTGACCGCCCGGATGACTTCCGCCACTTCCCAGGGCATCGCCCCCCCGTTGGTGTCGCACAGCACGACCAATTCGGCCCCACCGCGCTCGGCAGCCTGGATGGTCTCGATCGTATAGACCGGATCGGCCTTGTAACCGTCGAGGGTGTGCTCGCTGTCGTAGATCACCCGCTGGCCCTGGGAAACCAGGTAAGCCACACTCTGTTCGATGATGCGCAGATTCTCCTCGCGAGTGGTGCGCAGGACCTCGGTCACGTGCAGATCCCAGGCCTTGCCGAATATTGTACAGATCTCCATGCCTGAATCGAGAAGCGCCTTGAGATTGGCATCCTCCTCGGGCCCACCCTTGACGCGGCAGGTGGCGCCGAAGGCGCAGATTTTCGCGTGCTGCCATTCAATGTCGCGGGCGCGTTCGAAGAACTCGACATCCTTGGGATTGGAGCCGGGCCAGCCGCCCTCTATGAAGGCCACACCGATCTCATCCAAACGGCGAGCAATACGGATCTTATCGGCGCTCGATAGCGAGATGCCCTCCCGCTGGGTACCGTCACGTAAGGTTGTGTCGTAGATCTGGATGTTCATTTTTTTCCTCCGGGAACAGGGAACGATTGCGGGGACCCTGACAAGCGAGGTTCCCGCCGGATGTCAGAGTTCCCGTCGTTTCTTAGGGTCCAATAATCGCGATCCCATGGGCCGCCTCAAAAGCAGCAATGCGGTCTTCAAAAAGCAGCAGATAACCCAGCTCATCGACACCGTCAAGCAGACAGGTCTGCGAGAACGGGTCGACCGGGAAGGAGATCTTCCGTCCACCCGGCAGGGCTACGGTCAGGGAGGCGAGGTCGATCGTCACCTCGGCATGCGGGGCTTCCTCGGTCAGATCGAACAACTCCTGGTGGGTTTCCGCGTCGACGATGATCGGCAGCAGGCCGTTCTTGAGTGCATTGTTGCAGAAGATATCGGCAAAGGAGGTGCTGATCACGGCCCGGAACCCGAAACCGGTCAGCGCCCAAGGGGCATGCTCGCGGCTCGAGCCGCAGCCGAAGTTGTCCCCAACCAGCAGGATCCGGGCTCCCTGGTATTCGTCCTTATTGATCACGAAATCCGCCCTGGGACTGCCGTCTTCGTGGAAGCGCCAATCGGAGAACAGGGCCGCACCCAGGCCGGCCTTGTCGGTCACCTTGAGAAAGCGGGCCGGGATGATCTGGTCGGTGTCGATGTCGTCCACCGGCAGTGGAACCAGCCGGGAGGTCAGGGTAGTGAACATGGCCATTAGAGCATCTCCCTCACGTCGGCAACTTTGCCGGTCACGGCAGAGGCGGCCGCTGTCAGCGGGCTGGACAGGAACGTGCGCCCTCCCTTGCCCTGGCGCCCTTCGAAGTTCCGATTGCTGGTACTGACAGCATACTGCCCAGGCGCGAGCTGGTCGCCGTTCATGGCAATGCACATCGAGCAACCCGATTGGCGCCATTCCGCCCCAGCCTCCTTGAAGACTACATCAAGACCCTCGGCCTCTGCCTGGCGCTTGACCGCCTGCGAGCCGGGGACGACCAGCATGCGCACGCCGTCGGCGACCCGGCGCCCCTTGAGCACCGTGGCTGCCTGGCGCAAATCGGTGATGCGTCCATTGGTACACGAGCCGACGAAGACCACGTCAACCGGGTGACCGAGCAATGACCGGCCGGGAGACAGGTCCATGTAGGTCAGGGCCTTGGCCAGGGCCGCCTTCTGCGCTGGATCCGCGACCTGCCCGGGGTCCGGAACGGGATCGGTGACCCTGATCCCCATGCCGGGGTTGGTGCCAAAGGTGATCATCGGCGCCAGCGCCTGGGCGTCAAGGATGACCGTTTTTGCGTAGACCGCACCTTCGTCACTGGGAAGAGCCCTCCAGCGTTCAACGGCGGCATCCCACTCGGCGCCTTGCGGGGCGTGCGCGCGGCCCTTGAGATACTCGAAGGTGACCTCGTCGGGGGCGATCAGTCCGGCACGCGCTCCGCCCTCGATCGACATATTGCAGACGGTCATGCGCTCTTCCATGCCCAGCGCTCGAATGGCCGGGCCGGTGTATTCGAAGACATGACCGCTGCCGCCGCCAACGCCAATTTGGGCAATTAGCCCGAGGATGATGTCCTTGGCGCCCACGCCCGGTGGCAGCCTCCCCTCGATGCGCACCTCGCATGTTTTTGGTTTGTTCTGCAGCAAGCACTGGCTGGCCAGGACGTGCTCCACCTCGCTGGTGCCGATGCCGAAGGCCAGAGCCCCGAAGGCGCCGTGCGTGGCGGTGTGACTGTCGCCGCAGACAATGGTCATCCCCGGCCAGGTCAGGCCCTGCTCGGGCCCGATCACATGGACGATGCCACGCCCCGGACCGTCGATCGCGTTCAGGCGAATGCCGAAATGCCGGGCATTTTGGCTCATTTGGCGGATCTGTGCCGCGGCCATCTTATCGGCGATCGGCAGGGATGGGTCGAGCGTTGGGACGCTGTGATCGATCGTGGCGAAGGTGCGCTCGGGGCGCCTGACCGGCAGCCCGCGCTGGCGCAGACCAGCGAAAGCCTGTGGTGAGGTGACTTCATGGACCAGGTGCAGATCGATATACAGGATGGCCGGCGATTCCGGCTCCTGCGCGACGACATGCGCTTCCCAGATCTTTTCGAAGAGTGTTTTTGGCATGATCGAGGTTCGCTCAGGATCTACTTGAGCGCCGCCAGGTCCCAGCCAGACGGGATGGTGCGCGGTTCGCAGGAAGGATCGGTCAACCAGCCGGTTATGTTGATCGCGCCGCTGGGTTGGGAGTCGACGCACGCCGCCCGACCAGCGGCCAGCGCTGAGATATCCCAGCCGTCAGGGATCGTGCGCGGCTCGGGGAAAGGATTCGGGCACCCATTGGTGGTTTCTTCGGGATTCATCTCGTTCCTCCATTTCTTATGTGACCGGCCTACCTGGGCCCCGCCGACAGGACTTCGGCCGGGACTTCGGCAAACTGGTTGATGTTCTCTTTGAATCGCCCGACCAGCTCCATGGCCTGGCGGTCATAGGCGTCCGGGTCAGCCCACGTACCCCGCGCATCCAGGATTTCGGAGGGGATGCCCGGGCAGTTCTCCGGAACCTGCAAACCGAAATGCGACTCGGTGTGCATCGGCACGTCAGCCAGGTCGCCGTTCAAGGCAGCGGCAACCAAAGCCCGGGTGTACGGCAGCGAGATGCGCTCCCCGACCCCATACGCGCCGCCGGTCCAGCCAGTGTTGACCAGCCAGACATGCGCCTGGTGGGCGTTGATCTTTTCGCCCAGCAGATCGGCGTAGACCCGCGGCTGGAGCGGCAGGAATGGCGCCCCGAACCCGGTCGAGAAGGTCGCCTGCGGCTGGGAGCCCAGACCGCGCTCGGTCCCGGCCAGCTTGGACGTATAGCCCGACAGGAAGTAATACATCGCCTGCGCGGCGGTCAATCGGGCAATCGGCGGCAGGACGCCAAAGGCATCGGCTGTCAGGAAGAAAATGTTCTGCGGATGCCCGGCCCGACCGGAGGGGATGCTGTTGGGCAGGAAGCCGATCGGATAGGCGGCCCGGGTATTCTCGGTAAAACTGTCGTCGTCAAAGTCCACCCGGCGGGTGAGCGAATTGATATTCACGTTCTCCAGGACAGTCCCGAAGTGGTGGGTTGCCTGCCAGATGACCGGCTCGAGGTCCTGGCGCAGGCGAATCACCTTGGCATAGCAACCACCCTCAAAGTTGAAGACCCCGTCGTCGCCCCAGCCGTGCTCATCATCACCGACCATCTGACGATCTGGCGTGGACGAGAGGGTCGTCTTGCCGGTCCCGGAGAGGCCGAAGAACAAGGCCACATCTCCACCCATCCCAACGTTGGCCGAGCAGTGCATCGGCAGGACGCCGCGCTGGGGCAGCAGGTAGTTCAGGACCGAGAAAATCGACTTCTTCATCTCGCCGGCGTAACTCGTGCCCCCGATCAGGATCATCCTGCGGCGGAAATTCAGGATCACAAAAATATCCGAGTTCGTGCCATCCAGTTCGGGAATGGCCCGAAAGCCGGGAGCCTGCAGGATCGTGAACTCGGGTCTGTGGTCGACGAGATCTTCCGGAGGCCGCCGCAGGAAAAGGTTGCGGGCGAACAGGCTGTGCCAGGCATTCTCCGTCACCACCCGGATCGGCATACGATAATCCGGGTGGGCACAAACAGCTGTATCCTGGACGAAAAGGTCGCGCCCCTGGAAGTAAGCGCACATGCGCAAGTAGATGCTCTCAAAGTTATCCGGCGCCAGAGCGGTGTTGGCCTTGCCCCAGGCGACTTTGTCGGTGGTTTCATCATCCTTGACAATGTATTTGTCGTTCGGGGCCCGGCCGGTGTGATGTCCGGTCCTGACGATCAACGCACCTTCGTGCGCCAGAACGCCCTCGCGCCGGGAGACAATCCGTTCGATCAGGGCTGGCGTGGGCAGCGTCCAGTAGACCATGTTGAGATTGCGCAACCCCTGGTTGTCGAGCCCGTAACGGCTCGGAGTACCCATTTCGTTCGACATCTCCTTAACTCCTCTCCCGTTCTGTGCTATCGTTGGTGAGCGCTCGACCAGCGGTTCAAGGCTGCCACGATGGCATTGACGGCCGCCTGGTTGATGTTCGTCCCGGTGCCGACCCCATACAGGACCCCGTTGGCCTCGAATTTTAAGGGTACATATGCCACCGCGATGGCGTCGGCGCCCTTGCCGAGCGCCTGCTCGTGGTAGTCATCCACAGAGAAGTCGGAGATTCCCAGCAGACGCAGGCCGTTCATGAAGGCTGAAACCGGCCCGTTGCCATCGGCAGTGATGCTCTGCTCGCAGCCTTCGATGCTCAGGCGCAGTTCACCATGGATCAGGGTGGGATCCTGCTCATCCGGCCGCGGCCAGTAACCGTTCAGGCGGTAGGGACCCTGGGGATTGACGAAGGTGCTTTGGAAGATGCCGTATACCTCGCTGGCATTGATCTCACGCCCGAGCTCGTCGGCATACTCCTGGACCGCCGCCCCGATCTCGGGATGCATCGGCCTGGGCGGCTGAAGACCATATTCCCGCTCCAGGATCCAGACGATCCCCCCCTTGCCCGACTGCGAGTTGATCCGGATCAGGCTCTCATACCGCCGTCCCAGATCGGTCGGGTCAACATGCAGGTAGGGCACCTTCCAGCCGACGCCGAACTTCTCGGGGGCCTCGTTCAACCGGTTCATCCCTTTGCGGATGGCATCCTGGTGGGAGCCGGAGAAGGCTGTAAAAACGTATTCGCCAGCATACGGGGCGCGATAGTAGACCGGCATCCCGGTCAGGCGTTCGACCGTCCCGGCGATCTCGGGCAGGTTGGAGAAATCCAGGCCAGTCGCGATGCCGCGCGAGTACAGGTTATTCGCCACCGTGACCAGGTCAACGTTGCCAGTCCGTTCACCGTGACCAAAGAGGGTCCCCTCGACGCGCTGGGCACCAGCCAGCAGGGCCAATTCGGTTGCCGCCACAGCCATCCCCTGGTCGTTATGGGAATGCAGCGAGACGATCACATCCTCAGGATGGGAGAAGGAGCGGCAGAACCACTCGACCATGTCTGCGTAATGATTCGGCGGCCGCCGCTCGACGGTGGCGGGCAGGTTCAGGATCAGCGGCTTTTCGGAAGTCGCCCGGCTCCAGGTCCTGTAGACCGCCTCGCACAGTTCCAGGACGAAACTGGGATCTGAATCGGTGAACTCCTCAGGCGAGAACTCGAGGCGGATATCGCTGTCGGGCATGGCTTCCGCCCCCTGGCGGATCTGCGTTACGGCCCCAACCACCTGGTCGAGCACGGCCCGGCGGTCGAAGTCGAAGACCTGGCGGATATGCAGGTCGGAGGTGGCGATATAGCAATGGAAGATCGCCTGGCGGACGCCCTGGATCGATTCGAACGTGCGGGCGATCAGGTGCTGGCGGCACTGGGTCAGGACCATGATAAAGACATCGTCGGGGATGCGGTCCTCGCGGATCAGACGATGGGTGAAGTCAAAGTCATCCTGGCTGGCCGAGGGGAAAGCCACTTCGATGTTCTTGAACCCGATCCGGCAAAGCAATTCGAAGTATTCCAGTTTTTGGTGCGGGTTGAGCGGGTTCGGCAGGGCCTGGTTCCCATCGCGCAGGTCCACGGAGGCCCACAGCGGGCTGTGGGTCAGGCTGCGGGAGGGCCACTGCCGGTCGGGCAACAAGACCGGCGCGGGGGATTGATACTTCGAAACTGCTGCAACTGTCGACGGAGGAAACATCGAAGAGGCTCCTTTCGTGAATGTTCTATTTCTTCCAGTTTTCGGGGCGCAGGGAACGGACCGCTGCGCCGGCCTGCCACATCTCGGATTCGCGCATCGCCCTCAGTTCGACTTCCAGTTTTTCCCGGTAGTCGGGGGCGCTGTTGGCCTTGAGTACAACGGCGGTCTCCTTGCCGGCGACCACGCTCTGATAAAGTTCTTCGAAAACCGGGGCTACGGCATCGCGGAAGCGGGGATGCCAGTCCAGGGCACCGCGCTGGGCAGTGGTCGAACAATTGGCGTACATGTAGTCCATGCCATTTTCGCCAACCAGGCGGATCAGACTCTGGGTTAATTCCTCGACTGTCTCATTGAAAGCCTCACTGGGCGAGTGACCGTTCTTGCGCAGGACATTGTACTGGGCCTCCATGACCCCCGAGAGAGCTCCGATCAGGACCCCGCGCTCGCCGGTCAGGTCGCTGACGACTTCCGCCTGGAAGGTGGTCGGGAACAGATATCCGGCACCAATGGCGATCCCCAGGGCCACGGCCCGTTCGAAGGCCCGCCCGGTAACATCCTGGTGAATGGCGTAGCTGGCGTTGATGCCGCTGCCGTCCAGAAAGTTGCGCCGCACGCTCGTCCCGGAACCTTTGGGGGCGACCAGGATCACATCGACATCCTCCGGCGGGACTACGCCGGTCTGGTTGTTGTAAACGACCGAGAAACCATGCGAGAAATACAAGGCGCTGCCCGGCTTCAGGTTAGGTTTGACCTTCGGCCATAGGATCATCTGGGCGGCGTCCGAGACCAGATACTGGACAACGGTGCCACGCTGAGCCGCCTCTTCGATCGGGAAGAGGGTCTCGCCCGGGACCCATCCGTCGGCGACGGCCTTGTCCCAGTAAAACCTGTCCTCGGGCGCCTGGCCGACGATGACAGTGATCCCGTTCTCCTTCATGTTCAACGACTGGGCCGGGCCCTGGACGCCGTAACCAAGCACGGCCACCACTTCATCCTTCAAGACCTGGCGGGCTTTTTCGAGTGGGAATTCCTCCCGGGTGACGACATCTTCCACTACTCCACCAAAATCGATCTTTGCCATGCTGTGCTCCTTAAGGTTGGATTGCGCCCTATGAATACAGAAGACGCTGTGTGCTTGTCCGGATCTCGGGCTGGGCTTTCTTCAAGCCGATGTAAATCGCAAAGTTGAACCGCTTCCAGGGAACATCCGCGACACCGAAACCAGCCGCCTGGATCAGGGCCAGATGTTCGCGCAGCGAAAGTGGTGAATCTTCCCAGTGGTAATGGTCCAGGAGCCGTTCGACCTGCTCGCTGGAGAATCCTTTCTCGATCAGATATTCGCGCCAGCCGGTTTCATTTAATGCGGAGAGTTCTTGACTGTCGCCGGCAACCACATCACAGCAGGCAAAGATTCCCGATGGCTTCAACCAGGCATGAATCCTGCGATACAAATCGCCATATTGCTGCACGCCGCGGCCATGATGAATGGCAAAAGAAGCCACCACGGCATCAAACGATCTGTCCGGGAAATCCACCTCGAAGAGATCGGCCTTACTGGTCGCATAGCGCCCGGGATACGGGGCCAGGACGGTCGGAACCTGGGAAAGCATGTTTTCGGAAAAATCCACCAATGTGGCGTGGCTGTTTTCGAAAGCCTGCAGGACATGCTGCGTGAAGCCGCCGCTCCCGGCCCCCAGATCAAGCACCAAGACCGGCCGCTTGACCGAGAGGTACGCCCGCAGCAGGTCCAGCATCAGTCCGGTGCGGTAGCCCTCCTCCGGGAGCCACCCGTGCAGCCGCTGGCTGTAGACGGCCGCGTCCTCAGCATCGAAGCGATCCCGGACCTCATCCCGGGACATCTTGCGTCCGAGTTCGCGCATTTCCAAACCGGGAAAGTTGGGCAGTTGATTGGCTTTCATGCGAACCTCCTACACCGGGACGGCCCCGTAGGTCACTTCGACCGAGGTGTTGACCAGCGATTCGCTGCCGCGCTCCATCGCCACCGCACCGGTGCGGACCAATTCGATGATCCCCAGCGGCTTGAGCACCCGGACGAAACCGTCGATCTTGTCTCCGTCGCCGGTAATCTCGATGATCAGTGAGTTATTGGTCACATCGACAACATGGCCGCGGAAGACCTCCACCATCTGGAAAATCTCGGCCCGCTTCTCGGCCTCGGTGTTGATCTTGATCAAAGCCAGGTCGCGCGTCACCATCCGCCGATAGGTCAGGTTCTCCACCTGGATCACGTTGACCAGCTTGTACAGATAATGGGTGACCCGCTCGACGATCTCGTCCCCGCCGGCGACGACGATCGTCATCCGGGAGATCCCCGGAATGTCGGTGTGGCCAACAGTCAGGGACTCAATGTTGACCGCCCGGCGGCGGAACAGAGATGCGACCCGGTCCAGTACGCCGGGTTTATCTTCCACCAGAACAACCAGTGTATGCAGCATCGGACTCTCCTCTCCCTTCAGCGATCCCGGGCGGTCTCGACGATCGGGCTGGGGCGACGAATCATCTTGTCCAGGTCCGCCCCGGTCGGGACCATCGGGTAAACACTATCTTCCTGCTCGACGCGGAAATCGATCACCACCGTCCCGGGCGTCTCGCGGGCAGTGCGGATTGCATCTTCGACCCCCGCCCGCTGCGTCACCCGCAACCCGGTCAGGCCATGGGCTTCGGCCAGCTTGACGAAATCCGGGCTGCGCATCGGAGTGGCAGCATAGTTCTTTTCGTAGAAGAATTCCTGCCACTGTCGCACCATACCCAGGAAGCCGTTGTTCATGATCGCCACGTTGACCTTGATCCCCTCCTGGGCAGCGGTCGAAAGCTCGGCCTGGGTCATCTGAAAGCCGCCATCCCCGACCACAGCCCAAACTTCACAGGTGGGGCAGCCCATCTTGGCGCCAATCGCCGCTGGCAGGCCGAAGCCCATCGTGCCCAACCCACCCGAGGAGATGAACCGCATCGGTTTCTCGTGGCGGTAGTACTGGGCCGTCCACATCTGGTTCTGGCCCACATCGGTCACCACCAGGGCCTCGCCAGCAGTGTGCCGCCATAGGTCATTGATCACGTGGGGAGCGTAGAGGTGACCGTTGTCGGGCAGGTTCTGGATATCCCGTACAGCGGATTCCTTGCGCCTGCTCCAGATGGCGTCGACCCACTCTTCATGGTCGGCTGGCTGGACCAGCGGATCGATCTGGGTCACGATCTCCTTGAGATCGCCTACCAGCCCCAGGTCGACCTTGATGTTCTTGTTCAGTTCAGCCGGATCGATGTCGATGTGGATCTTGCGGGCGTTGACTGCATAGGTCTCGACATTGCCAGTCACCCGATCATCGAAGCGCATCCCAAAGGCCAACAGCAGGTCGGCGTTCTGAATCGCCTGGTTGACCCATGATTCGCCGTGCATCCCCATCATGCCCATGTTGAGCGGATGACTGGCCGGCATGGCGCCGATCCCCAGCAGGGTCAGCGCAACCGGGACCTGGGCCTTCTCGGCGAACTGGCGCAGCAGGTCAGTCGCCCCGCTCAACAGGACCCCGCGTCCGGCCAGGATTACCGGGCGTTTGGCGGCATTGATCATCTCGGCCGCTGAGCGAATCTTCTCCGGGACCGGCGCCAGATCCGGGCGGTAGCCTGGCAGGCGAATCGGGCTCTCATCGTACTGCCAGTCCTCGATCACCGCCTGCTGGGCATCCTTGCAGATGTCGACCAGCACCGGGCCGGGGCGGCCCGAGCGGGCAATGTAGAACGCCTGCCGGATCGCGGGCATGATCTCTTCAACCTGCATCGCCAGGAAATTGTGTTTGGTGATCGGCAGGGAAATGCCGGTTACGTCCGTCTCCTGGAAAGCATCGTAGCCAATGTACTTACTGGCCACCTGGCCTGTGATACAGACAATCGGCGACGAGTCCATACTGGCAGTGGCAATGCCGGTGATCATGTTGGTCGCCCCCGGACCGGAGGTCGCCATTGCCACCCCGACCCTGCCGTTGGCACGCGCATATCCATCGGCCATGTGTGTGACGCCTTGTTCGTGGCGCCCAAGCACATGGTGGATCGAAAAGTCGCGCATCGCATCATAGATCGGCAGGTTGGCCCCACCTGGGTAGCCAAAGACCACGTCCACGCCCTCGCGCTGCAGGCATTCCCAGACAATTTGTGCACCAGTACGTTTCATAAATCTTCCTCCTTGGCGACCCTGATCAGAACTCCATCGACAGCACAGCCCCGGTGTCGGCCGAGGTGACGAAATGGGCATAGCGCTGCAGCCACTTGCTGGTGACCAGGGACCGGAACGGCGGCAGGGCTGCCAGACGTTCCTGGATCTCGGCGGGCTCCAGGCGGACATTCAAACTGCGGGCTTCCAGGTCGATCTCGATCACGTCCCCAGCCTGCAGGGCAGCGATCGGACCGCGCGCGGCTGCCTCCGGCGAAACATGCCCGATGCAGGCGCCGCGCGTCCCGCCACTGAAACGCCCGTCGGTGATCAAAGCCACCTTGTCGCCCAGTCCCTGGCCCATGATGGCACTGGTCGGACTGAGCATCTCCTGCATCCCGGGACCGCCCTTGGGCCCCTCGTAGCGGATGACAACAACCTCCCCGGGCTGGACCTGTCCGGCCAGGATGCCCGCCAGGGCTTCATCCTGGGATTCGTAGACGCGGGCCGGGCCGGCGAACCTGCGCATCACCTGGCCCACTCCGGCAGTCTTGATCACTGCCCCGCCCGGAGCCAGATTGCCGAACAGGACCGACAACCCGCCGCGGCTGGAATAAGCATTCTCAACCCGTCGGATGACCTCGTCGTCCAGGATCTCTGCCCCGGCGATCGCCTCGCCCAGCGTCGAACCACTGGCTGTCGGCCGGTCGAGGTGCAGCCTCCCATTTCCGCGCTGAACCTCGTTCAGGATGGCCGGGACGCCCCCCGCGCGGTGGACATCCTCGACGTGCCACTTTCCCGACGGCGAGACCTTGCAGATGTGGGCCACGCGGTCGGCCACCGCGTTGATCCGCTCAAGCGGATACTCTACCCCGGCCTCCTGGGCCAGAGCCAGGGTGTGCAGAACGGTATTGGTCGAGCCGCCCATGGCCATGTCCAGGGCAAAGGCATCGTCAATCGCCTCAGCAGTAACGATCTCGCGCGGCTTGAGATCGCTGGCAATCAGGGCGAGGATCCGGGCTCCGGCCTGGCGGGCCAGGGCTTCGCGTTGCTCGCTGCGGGCCAGGGCCGTCCCGTTGTACGGCAGGGCCATGCCGAGGGCTTCCATCAGGCAGTTCATGCTGTTGGCGGTAAACATCCCCGAGCAAGAACCGCAGGAGGGGCAGGCGTGGCGCTCGAGGTCGGTCAGGCGCTGTTCGTCTATTTTGCCAGCCGAATAGGCCCCGACCCCTTCGAAGACGGTGATCAGGTCAACCACTTCCCCGTCGGGCATGCGCCCGGCTGCCATCGGTCCGCCGGAGACGAAAATCGCCGGGATATTGACGCGCAGTGCCGCCATCAACATGCCTGGTACGATCTTGTCACAATTGGGGATACACACCATGCCGTCAAACTGGTGCGCCTGGACCATGGTCTCAACGCTGTCGGCAATCAGCTCGCGTGACGGGAGGGAGAACTTCATCCCGGCGTGCCCCATGGCAATGCCATCGTCGACCCCGATGGTGTTGAACTCGAAGGGCACCCCCCCGGCGGCCCGCACGGCCTGCTTCACAATCCGGCCGAACTCCTGCAGGTGAACATGGCCCGGGATGATATCGATGTACGAGTTGACAATTGCTACGAAGGGCTTTCCCATGTCCTCCTCCCGCACGCCGGTGGCGCGCAGCAGGGCACGGTGCGGGGCCTTCTGATAACCTTTCTTGATCGTGTCGGAACGCATGGCTCTCTTCTCTCCAGGCTTGTATAGACAAGGAGAGCCGCCCTAGGTTGGGCGGCTCTCCTGTTCGTTGACCTGGTATTCTTATTCTACCTGGCTCGCACTCCGGCCTTCCCAACCTGGAATAGGTCCTTAAGGATTAGGACCTCAATCAAAATAACAACCAGGAGCAAGGAAAGAGTATTCATAAGCAGCAGGTATTTCGCCGTATTATATGCACATTCTCTGCGTTGTCAAGGGTAAATTTGATGTTTAGACAACTCCGTCAGACAAGGATCGCCCGCGGGTACGTCCCCAGGATACGCAGCAGCGGAGCGTACTCGCCGAGATGATCCAGCGCCCGGCGGATGGTCTCCTCCTGCAGTGCACCGATGAAGTCGACGTAAAACAGATAATCCCAGGTCTTGCCCGGCAGCGGCCGGGACTCGATCTTGGTCAGGTCGATCTCGCGCAGGGCGAACACCGACAGGGCCTTGAAAAGCGCTCCCGGGGTGTTCTTTAACGTGAAGACGATCGTCGTCTTGGCTTCGGCCCCGGGAGCGATTGACTGTCGGGAGATCGCCAGAAAGCGGGTGAAGTTTTCTGGGTTATCTTCGATTCCTTCCCGAAGAATCTGCATCCCATAGATTTCTGCCGCTCGCCGCGAGGCGACCGCCGCCAACACCCGCTCGCCAGACTGCTTGAGCAGCTTGACGCTCCCGGCCGTATCGTAGACCGCCTCCGTCTTGACCCCCAGGGCACGCAGCGAGGCGGCGCACTGGCCCAGGGCCTGCGGATGGCTGATGACTTTGCGAACCTGCTCCACAGCCACACCCGGGAAACCGATCAGGCAGTGGCGAACTCGCAGGAAAGTCTCACCGACGATATACAGGTCGTGCCGCAGCAGCAGGTCATAATTCTGATGAATGCTGCCAGCCAGCGAGTTCTCGATCGGGATCAGACCCCGCTCGCAATCCCCGGAGGCCACCGCCTCGAAGACGTCGTCAAACGACTCGCATGCCTGGGTCTCGACCGGACCCAGGAGCTGCTGGCAGGCCTCCTCGGAGAAGGCTCCTGCTTCACCCTGGAACGCGACTCTCATAACGGCTCCGTTCTCCAAAATTCTTGCCGATCTTCACAAGGGCTGATTGCAGTGTGATGCCTGTTTTTGCAAGGGTTGGCAGGTACTCCAACCGAACACCCTCCTGACAGGCGTGGTTTCCCACGGAATTCGCACCGCTTTTTCTTCCGCTTCACAGAGCAGCTGCTCCAGATTCAGAACCGCAACCAGGCCCCGGGCAACCACCAGACCGCAAATGTCGCAGCCAAGGGCACGCTGGCCAAGATCATCGAGGCTTCGTCCTCCCCGCGACGTATCCCGGGAAACACCGAGTTCTTCGGTTGCCTTGCCAATACTTCCGATTATCAAAAGAAATACGAACAATCTCCAGCTTCATGACAGGGCATAATCATATGTATGATTCGAAGCAGATCCTGCGCTAATAGGTCAGGCCATGTCCGAAGGGAAAGATTGGATTTTCAGAATCGTAGGGCAGATCTTCCTTCTGTGCCCGGACAGCATCCATCGAGGCTGGCAACTCGAACGGCAACTTGCCAACCGGCTGGAAGCGCCCAAAGACAATGTCCAGCAGGGCAGTGTCATTGGCGCCGAAGTTTCCCAACAGGGCCGCGGCACGCGCGGCGATCTCCGGGATCACCGCCGGCCGCTCAAGGTAGATGTCGACGATCGTCGGGATCCTGTCAAGCAGCCTCAAGATGCGCTCCTTTTCCTCGCCCTTGAAATCAAGATCACCGGCGTGGAAATAGAGCTCCAGAAACCCTTTGCGCGCTTCGAAGGGAGTCTGCAGGCGCAGGATCGCAAAGTCAGCCTGGGCCGGATCCGTCACCACCTCGCCGTAGCGTCCGGCAATATCCGGATCGAGATTCTCGACGTAGAGCTTTGGCCGCCCCTGCAGCGGCAGGATCTCAGATGTCGCCTGCGTCCCGTTCTTAAGCAGGACGATCGACTTGCGCTGGGCCAGTTCACCAGCCGCTTTGAATTCCGCTTTGCCGACGATCTTCTCGGCGGCATCCGGATCAAGGTAGGGATCATCGAACAAACCCAGGACGAATTTCTCGCGCAGCAGCCGGCGGACCGAGCGATCGATGCGCGCCTCCGCGACCTGCCCGCTGCGGACCAGCTCGACGATGATCTCGGGGCACATCTCCCCGCCGAACTGGTCGACGTCCGCCTCAAGGGCCAGCCGGGCCCGTTCGGCAGGCGTCAGGTTTTCAACACCCCATGCCTTGGGGTAAATAATCTCGCGTCCCAAAAGCGTCAGGCCGGTCAGAAGCATCCAGTCGGTGCAGACGATACCATCGAAGCCATACTTCTCACGCAGCAAGCCGGTGATCACCGACCGGTTGAAGCCAAAGCCCTTTTCCTCGAACGGGGTGCCCACTGGCATGCCGTAATAGGGCATGATCTGGGAAGTGTTGGCGGACAAAGCAGCCTCAAAAGGTTTGAGGTGGTAATCGAAATTCTCCCCCGGGTAGACCTGTTCCTTGCCGTAATTGAAGTGCGGGTCCTCGCCGTCCTTCTGCGGGCCGCCACCGGGAAAGTGCTTTGTCATACAGGCCACGCTGTGCGGGCCAAGTTTCCCACCCTGAAATCCGAGCACGTAGGCCGCAGCCATCCGCGCAGCCAGATCGGCATCTTCGCCAAAGGTGCCGTTGACACGCGCCCAGCGCGGCTCGGTGGCCAGGTCGGCCATCGGGTGCAGTGCGACACGGATGCCGACAGCCAGGTACTCCTGGCGGGCGATGTCACCGAACTGACGGACCAGCTCCTCGTCGCGAGTGGCGGCCAGACCGGTGGGCTCGGGCCACTGCGAGAAGTAGCCCGCCGCGAAGTTGGCGCCCAGATTGGTCGAGAAGGCGTGCCGCGGGTCGGTCGAGATCGTCACCGGGATGCCCAGGCGGGTCCGTTCCGCCAGTTTCTGCAGGCGGTTGTTCCACTCGGCCACCTGCCGTGGTGCCCCGGTTTCCATGATATTGAAATGGTTCATCAGCTTCCCGGCAATCACCTCCGAGGTCCGGACTGGGCTGATGCGGCCAATCTTTTCAGCCAGCGTCCCGTCCTTGTTCATGCCGATCATGGTATGGAACATCAGGCCGGCTTTCTCCTCGAGGTTCATCCGAGCCAGCAGGTCCTCAACCCGTTCATCAACCGGGCGGCGCGGATCCTCGTATGGATCCAGGACGCCGTTCTTGTTCAAATCACGGAAGATTCCATCTTTGTCCTTGAGTCGCGGCGCTTCCGGGCCGAGCAAACCCAGGTTGCGGCGTGTTTCCTGCTGCGGTCTGAACGCGAACAGAGCATACAAAACCACCGCAAAGATCAGAAGGACAGACAGAATGATGATTGGCATGGTTCCCTTCCTGGAAGAGGATAATCGACCGACTGTCGATCCATTATACTGTATCCCGATCGGCCAAAAATCAACCACAGGCAGGATCAGTTTGTCGGACAACTCCCCGCCCGAGTCAGATGAATGTATAATAAAGACAGCAAAGGGAGCGTGCCATGATCACGGAATACCATCGTCCACAGAGCCTGGAAGAAGCCCTGCGCCTGCTCGTCCGGGAGGAGACCTATCCGCTCGGCGGCGGGACGGTGCTCAACCAACCAACCGAACGATCCTACGCCGTCATCGACCTGCAAAACCTCGGGCTGGACAGGATCCATAAAGCCGGCAACGTCCTGCAAATTGGTTCCACCGCAAGGCTGCAGTCCCTGCTCGAATCGGAGCATACGCCCATGGCCTTGAAAACAGCCCTCGACCTGGAGGCCCCGCTCAACCTGCGCAATATGGGCACGGTTGCAGGCGCTCTGGTGGCCTGCGACGGCCGCTCGCCCTTTGCGACCGCCATGCTGGCCCTGGATGCGAGAGTGACCGTGGTGGGTGGACAGGAGACCGCTGACGTTCCGCAGTCCACTGTCCTCGGTCTGGGCGACATCCTGCCCTTGCGTGACGAGCAGTTGCAGAGAAGACTCATCACCCGGATCGATATTCCCTTGAATGTCAAACTGGCCTTCGAGATGGTCGCCCGCACCCCCGCCGACCGGCCGATCATCTGCGCCGCCCTGGCGCAGTGGACCGCCGGACGGACACGCCTGGTACTGGGCGGCTGGGGAGCCAGCCCGTCCCTGGCGATGGACGGCTCCTCGGGAACCGGGGCCGAGGCCGCCGCCCGCAATGCCGCCCACGAGGCCACTGACGAGTGGGCTTCCGCAGAATACCGCCGCGAAGTCGCCGCGATTCTGGCGAAGCGGTGCCTTAAAGGAATAGCCTGACATGAGAACCCAGCAGCACGCGGTTCCCGGAGAAAACGACCTGCACTCAGTGAAAGTGCTCCCCTGGGAATATCGCGAGAAACCACTCCCGGCCGCCGACCTCCCCTACCAGCGCGGTACCTGGGCGCTGGATGATCCTGCAAACGGCCACCGGTGGAGTGGTGAGACTGGATGCCTGCTCGTCTGGGCCATGTTCCAGTTCCCTTTCCATCCTTTGGATCTGGTCTGCCGTTCCGCTATGGAAACCCAACTCTTGCCCGGAATCCTGGCCTGGGCAGATGAGCGTTCCCGGGAACATCCTGAAATCATTGCTCTGGGCAAGCAGCGTCCAGCGGACCTGCCAGGGGAAGCGTACCGCACGCCGGAGGGTTGCCGTCCGACCACTGGATGGTGGTCGCATCTGCACAGCCAAAGAGGTGTACACTGAATGCGCATCAAACCTCATCCATGTTCCACTGTGTCAATCCGTGACTACCCTGGCGCTTGACTCCATTCTCCCTGGCGACAGCCTTGAGGTCCTCGCCCAGCTCCCCGAGGCCTCGGTCGATGTGGTCTTCGCCGACCCGCCCTACAACCTGCAGCTCTCACAGGTACTGTGGCGGCCGAACAACTCGCGTGTCAACGCCGTGGAGGACGACTGGGATAAATTCGGCAGCTTCGCCGAATACGATGCCTTTACCCGAGCCTGGCTCGCCGGCTGCCGGAGGGTGCTGCGAGAGAGCGGGACCTTATGGGTGATCGGGACCTACCACAACATCTACCGCGTCGGCGCGATCCTGCAGGATCTGGGATATTGGATTCTGAACGACGTGATCTATATCAAGACCAATCCGATGCCCAACTTCCGCGGCGTCCGTTTCACCAACGCGCATGAAACATTGATCTGGGCCCAGAAAAAGAAGGGTGCCAGGTACACCTTCAACCACCATGCCATGAAGGCCCTCAACGACGATCTGCAGATGCGTTCCGACTGGACCCTGCCGCTGTGCACCGGAAAGGAACGCATCAAAGTGGACGGTGCCAGGGCCCACGCCACGCAGAAGCCCGAAGCCCTGCTCTACCGGGTCCTGTTGTCTTCCACCAATCCCGGCGATGTGGTCCTCGACCCGTTCTTCGGCACCGGCACGACCGGCGCAGTCGCCAAGAAACTCGGCCGTCATTACATCGGCATCGAAAAGGACCCGGCATACGTCCGGATCGCCAACGAACGCATCGCCGCCGTCACCCCGGCCCCGGCCGATACAGTCAGCCTGCCCGACCGCCGCAAGCGCCCGCGAGTTCCCTTTGGCGCGCTGCTCGAGGCCGGCCTGCTGCAGCCCGGCCAGTCCCTGACCTTCGCCCACGGTGGCCAGACAGCCTCGATCCAGGCCGATGGGCGCATCCGCTGCGGCGAGATGAGCGGCTCGATCCACAACGTTGCCCGGGACTTGCTGGGCGGCGCACCCGCCAACGGCTGGGACCTGTGGCTGTTCGAGGAACTCAATGGCGAGAGAACTCCCGTTGACAGGCTACGCGAAATCCTTCGTTCCAGACTTGAATCCGGAGAAACAACGTGAAACGTCTGAACCCGCTCCTCCTCGGCATCCTGGGCTGCCTGGCCCTCGCCGCCGGCGCCGCCTTCTGGGCGATCGGCCTGCTCGACTCGGGCCAATCCTACCGCTCCCCTCTGGCAAACGATCCACCTGCACCTGGCGAAGCGCTCGGCGAACCACTCACCTCCCGGTTGGTCATCGTCCTGATCGATGCCCTGCGGCTCGACACTTCGCTCGATTCAGAGGTCATGCCCACACTCACCGACCTGCGCGACCGGGGCGCCTCGGCGACCATGCACAGTCGGCCGCCATCCTTCTCCGCTCCCGGCTGGACGACGATCTTGACCGGCGCCTGGCCGGAGATCAACGACGGCCAGCTCTTCAACCCACCCGACAATGACAGTGTCCGGGCCTTTACCCAGGATGATTTCTTCGCCGCCGCCGGGCGCAGGGGACTGCGGACCGCCGTCTCGGGGTATACCTGGTTCGAGGGCATGCTGTCCGACAGCGCTGTGAATGCCGGCTTCTACACCCCCGACGAAGATGCCGCCGCCGACCGGGAGGTGGTCGACACCGCCCTGCCCTGGCTGCAGAGCGGGGATTTCCAACTGGTCCTGATCCACCTCGACCAGGTTGACTACGCCGGTCACCATGAAGGCGGGCCGCGCGATCCCAACTGGAACGCTGCCGCCGGGCGCGCCGACGCCCTGCTGTCCGAGATCGTCGCCACCCTGGACCTTGAGCAGGACACCCTGATCGTACTCTCCGACCACGGGCAGATCGACCGTGGCGGTCATGGCGGCCCGGAGCAGGTCACCCTGATCGAGCCATTCGTGATGCTCGGGGTCGGGGTCCGACCCGGGACTTACCCCGACATCGACATGGTGGATGTCGCTCCAACGGTCGCCGTCCTGCTGGGCACCAACATCCCCGCCACCAGCCAGGGCCGCCCATTGACAGACATGCTGGTAATCTCCACTGCGCAGGAAACTGGCCTCCGCTCCAGCCTGGCTGCGCAGCAAGCCGACCTGGCCCAGGCCTACGAAGCCGCCCTCGGGCAACCTGTCTTTGCCGGGCAGGCCGAACCAGTGACACTGGCCGGGGCCGCCATGGACCAGGCCCGGAATGCCATCCAGGCCCGCGCCCGTATCTGGCGATTCCCGCTGGCACTCTGCCTGAGCCTCCTGCCGATCACCATCATCGTCAGGCGCAAGAATATCCAGGTGCTCTGGTTTGCCGGCGGAGCAATCCTGTATACGCTGCTCTTCAACCTGCGCTATGCCGTTCTCGAAGGTCGCACCTATTCCCTGGCCTCCATCGACAGCCTGGAATGGTTCTTCGCTTTCACTGTCGCGACAGCCAGCCTGGCACTGGTGTTCGGCTGGCTGGTGCCCATGTTCGGGCTGGGCATCTTCAAACAAACCCCGCGCCGGGCTGCGCAGGCCTCCCTAGCCTATGTCTGGATGACCCTCTATCTTCTGGCATTGCCCGTCCTGCTCAGTTTCGCGATCAATGGCGCCTTGATTACCCAATCCCTACCCGAGTTCTATACCGTCTACCTGGCATTGTTGTCGCTGGCGCAGGCGATTGTCGTCGCCACATTCGGCATCCTCCTGACCGGTGTCGGGGCCTTGATCGCCCGCCTCGTTGCACCCGCTCGTGAAGCAGACCAACGCGAACATGCTTGATATCTTCCTGATCGAAGAGATCGCGGTTGGATTGTTACTGCTCGCCACCATCGTGGGCATCCTGGCCCGTCGCCTGCATATGCCCTATACCGTGGGGCTGGTCACGGTTGGAATCCTGCTGGCCTTCCTGTACCAGGAATTCCACTTCGACGTCAACCCGGACCTGATCCTGGGCATCTTCGTTCCACCTCTGATCTTCGAGGCGGCCTTCCACCTTTCCTTCCAGGACCTGCGCCGTAATGTCGTTCCAATCCTGACCCTGGCCGTCGCCGGGGTGCTGGTCACCACGTTCCTGGTCGGCGGTGTGGTTACGCTCGGCACCGGGCTGCCCTTCGCCTACGCCATCCTGTTCGGGGCCATGATCTCGGCCACCGATCCGATAGCGGTGATCTCCCTGTTCCGTACGCTGGGCGTCCCCAAGCGCCTGCAGCTTCTGATCGAGGGAGAGAGCCTGTTCAACGACGGGACGGCGATCGTGCTCTTCGGCCTCGCCATCAGCATGGTCGATTCCGGCAGTTTCAGCATCATCAGCGGCCTGGCAAATTTCCTGCGCATCGCCGGTTTGGGGGTGATCATCGGCCTGCTGCTCGGCTGGCTGGCTTCGCTGCTGATCTCCCGCATCGACGACTACCTGATCGAAACCGCGCTGACGTTCGTGTTGGCCTACGGGGCCTACGTGGTCGCCGAATCGCTGCATGTCAGCGGGGTATTGGCCGTGGTGACCGCCGGCCTGATCAACGGCAACATTGGCCCGCGCGGCATGTCGCCAACCACCCGCATCGTGGTGTTCAACTTCTGGGAGTTCATATCCTTTTTAACGAACTCGTTCGTCTTCCTGTTGATCGGCCTGGTGATCAATGTGCCGCTGCTGGTCGCCAACTGGCAGGCGATCCTGTGGGGCATTCTGGCCGCCCTGCTGGCGCGGCTGCTGATCGTCTATGGACTGTTCCCCCGCTCGAACGTCATTCCTCTGAAGTGGAAACACGTGCTCTTTTGGGGCGGGCTGCGCGGAGCCATCTCGCTGGCCCTGGCCCTTGGTCTGACCTCGCAGCTCGGCAGCACCTACAGCCCCCAGCTCCAGGCGATGGTCTTTGGGCTGGTGATCTTCACCCTTTTGTTCCAGGGTACAACGATGAGCGGGCTGCTGCGCCGGCTGGGAATCTCCCCCTTCGAACAGGGCCGCGAGGATTATGACCTGCGCCGGGCCCGCACGGCTGCCACCAGTTCCGGCTACGCCCACCTCAAACGCATCCATTCCCGAGGCATGATCTCCAGCCACGTCTGGGGGATCATCTCCGATGCGCTCAACCCTTACATCAAGGGCCTGACCGACTCGGTCCAGAGCGTGCTGCAGATGAATCCGCAGGTCGAAGCCGAGGAGCTCGACTCGGCCTGGCGCGAATTCCTACGCCACCAGCGCAACGTGGTCACCGAACTGTTCTCCGAGCGCAGCATCTCGGAGGACGTATGCGCTGACCTGACCAACCGGATCGACGAATTGCTCGCCTCGCACGAGATCCACTGGGAAAGCGTTGAGGATGTCAATAATGCCCTCTGGAAGGTCGAATTGGACAAGGACGCCTCGCTCACCCAACCCGATTGGGAATAGGCACGAAAGGAAGGTCCGCATGCGTCTCCACCTGAAGATCAATGCCCAGGCACATGAGATTGATTCTGGCCCCTCCGAGACCCTGCTTTCCGCCCTGCGAAGATTGGGCTTCCAGGGTGTGAAATTCGGCGATGAACAGGGGTTGAGTGGTGCGGACACCGTCCTGCTCGACGGGCGACCGGTCAATGCCGGGGTCATGCTGGCAGCCCAGGCCGAGGATCATCCGATCGTGACCATTGAGGGTCTCGGCGAACACCCTGAGCAGGGCTGGAAGAAGACCGGGGGCCTGCATCCGCTCCAGAAGGCCTTCATCGAAACCGGTGCGATCCAGTGCGGTTACTGCACCCCGGCCCAGATCCTGGCCGCCAGAGCCCTGCTCGACCAGAATCCGAATCCCAGCGAATCCGAGGTCCGGACCGCAATTGCAGGCGTGCTCTGCCGCTGCACGGGCTACACCAAGCCGGTCCAAGCCATCCTGCGGGCCGCAGCGGTCCTGCGCGGTGAAATCGTCGCGCCGATCGAGGGGACGCAAGATGCCGGATGGCTCTCGAGAGAAGAGCTCTTCCCCGAGCGAGAGGAACCCCCCTCAACCAGTCCGGAAATCTTGACCCAGATCGCGCCCAGAGTACTTGTCGCCCAGGAGCCCAGGCCCTACCAGGTGGTGGGCAGATCCGAGCCCAAGCTGGATGCGGTCAAACTGGCCCAGGGCAAGCCTGCCTTTTCCGCCGACTTCGAAATGCGCGGCCTGCTGCACGCCAGGGTCCTGCATTCTCCGCATGCCCACGCCCGCATTAAAAAGATCGACACGACCAGGGCACGCGCCCTGCCGGGTGTGGCCGCCGTGTTGACCTGGAGGGACATTCCTCGAGTGGTCTACTCGACAGCCGGTCAGTCGGACCCGATCCCCGGCCCGCTGGACTCATTCTCGCTGGACAACAAGGTGCGTTTCGTCGGTGACCGGGTGGCCTTCGTAGCCGCTGAAACGCCCGAGATCGCCGCCCAGGCACTCACACTGATCGAGGCCGAATTTGAGATCCTGCCGGCGATCCTCCGGCCGGATGAGGCGATGAAGGATGGAGCCCCGGTCATCCATGACGAGCCCGAGTACGTCCCCTTCGCCGATTGCGCCCCGGCGAAGAACCTGGCCGCCGAGATCCGGATCGATATCGGAGAGATCGAGAAGGGTTTCGCCGAAGCCGACGAGATCTTCGAAGGCATCTACGAGGTTCCCAAGGTCCAGCAGGCCCACATTGAGCCACACGTATGCGTGACCTACTGGGACGAGGACGACCGTCTGGTGATCCGTACCAGCACCCAGGTCCCGTTCCACGCCCGGCGGCAGCTAGCCCCGGTCTTGGGTCTGCCGATCAAGCGCATCCGCGTGATCAAACCGCGCATCGGCGGTGGGTTCGGCGGTAAGCAGGAGGTCTTGATCGAGGATGTCGCCGCCCACCTGACCATCGCCACCGGACGCCCGGTCATCTACGAGTACAGCCGTGAGGAAGAATTCATCGCCGCCCGTTCGCGCCACCCGATGAAGATCTGGATGAAGACCGGGGTCAAGCGCGATGGGACCCTGACCGCCAACGAGATGAAGGTCTTGAGCGACACTGGCGCCTACGGTTGCCATGCCCTGACCGTGACCGGCAACACTGGCCACAAGGCGATGGCGCTCTATGTCGGCAACGGCGATTACCGCAAAACACCAAACATTCGCTTCCACGCTGACATCGTCTACACCAACACCCCACCATCGGGGGCTTTTCGTGGCTACGGCGTCCCCCAGGGTTACTGGGCGGTCGAGCGCCACATGGAGAAGATCGCCCGCGCCCTGGGCCTCGACCCGCTCGCCTTCCGCCTGAAGAATGCCATCCATCCGGGCGAGTACCATCCCTTCAGCACCGCCTGGAACGAAGGTCGCGAGCCGCGTCCCGAGATCATCCACACCGTTGGGCTGGAACAGTGCGTGGCCCAGGGGAAGGCAGCCATCGGGTGGGACGAAAAATACGGCAGCCCCGAATGGCATAACGGGGCGAAACCTGCCTCTCCCTATCGCAAGGGCATCGGCGTCGCCCTGGTCATGCAGGGAACGGCGATCCCCTACCTCGATATGGGTGGAGCCTCGATCAAGATGAACGACGACGGATCTTTCAACCTGCTGGTCGGTGCCACGGACCTGGGAACCGGCTCGGACACCGTCCTGGCCCAGATGGCTGCCGAGGTGCTCGGCGTCCCGACCGAGGATATCCTGGTCTACTCATCGGATACCGACTTCACCCCCTTCGACAAGGGCGCCTACGCCTCGTCCACGACCTACATCTCCGGCACTGCCGTGGTCAGGGCAGCCGAGAGCGTGGCAGAACGGATCAAGATCCGGGCCGCCAGACTCCTGGGACGATCAGACCCCCAGTCGCTGCGCCTGTTCAATAAGCAGGCAATCACGCCCGACGGCCAGTCCATCCCGCTGAGCGAAATTGCGCTTGACAGTCTGCACCGCAACGACCAGGAACAGATCATGGGCGTAGCCTCCCATGTCTCGCCCTCCTCGCCTCCGCCGTTCGCCGCCCAGTTCGCTGAAGTGACCGTCGACACCGAGACCGGCGCGCTGACGGTCGACCGGCTGGTGATGGCCGTCGACGGAGGGGTGATCATCAACCCGCTGACCGCCTCCGGCCAGATCGAGGGCGGCATGACCCAGGCCCTCGGCTATGCCGTCTGCGAGGAAATGCTCTACGATGAAAAGGGCAGGGCTCGCGAGCGTGACTTTTCAGACTACCACATCTTCCGCGCCAACGAGATGCCCATCCTGGAGACAATCTTCGTCGAGACCTACGAGCCGAGCCATCCTTTTGGTGCCAAGGCCGTGGCCGAGATCCCGATGGATGGGGTCGCCCCAGCAGTCGGGAACGCCGTTCTGGACGCGGTCGGAGTGAACATCGACGCCAACCCGGTCACGCCCGAAAAAATCTGGCGTTCCCTGAAAGGGAAAGGGTAGATCCGCCAGGGTACCTCCTTCCCACCCTGGTCGCTCTCCATCTCGCGCGGCGTCCTGGTAGTCGTAAAGTGGGCGGCAGCGGCACTCCACAGGGTCTGAACGGAAAAGCCATCTCGCTTGCGGCCCACATCGTCGCAGTTGTGGATGGATGGGTCGCTCTCCGTTCCGAAAGAGCATACCGCCCTGCCAAGACCAGCGCGGCAGCGTTCGAAGATAACAAGTGCGCTTCGGGCAGATGATTCGCTCCTGCTATCGGCGCAGCCTTCCTGAGGCTTTATAATCAGGATGGAGGCCATAGAGAGGGCCAGGATGACTGATCAGATCTACGTCATTGGACACGTCAATCCCGACACCGACACCATCGCCGCAGCGATGGGTTATGCCTGGCTGCTGCGGGAGCGCGATGGTGCGGATACGATCGCGGCCAGGGCCGGGGCGGTCAACCCGCAAACGGCCTGGGTCCTGGCAAAAGTGGAGCTGGAAGCCCCCCCCCTGCTCAACGACGCTTCGCCGCGGTTCGAGGCGGTCACCCGCCGTCTGGACACCACCCTGCCAGACGCCCCCTTGCGCGAGGCCTGGGCGATCGCCGCACGCACCTGGGGCATCGCCCCGGTAGTCAGCGAAGACGGCACGCCCTGCGGACTGGTCACCGGGACGAGCCTGTTCCGTCTGGTGAACCAGCTTGTCGGTCCCAGGCCACAACACCAGGACCTGCGCCTGGTCGAGATCCTCAACATTCCATGCCGGGAAGCCTGCAACACCGAGATTCCCAAGTTCGCTGCCAGCAGTCGAATCCGCGACTCGCTCAACCGCATCTTGCGCGAGGAGGGTGACGATTTCTTCGTCGTTGACGAGAAAGGCCTCTACGTCGGCGTCTGCCGCCAGCGCGACCTGCTCAACCCGCCGCGCCTGAAGGTCATCCTGGTGGATCACAATGAGCCGCGCCAGGCGATCGCCAACCTCGATGAGGCCGAACTGCTCGAGATCCTCGACCACCACCGCCTGGGGAACCCGTCCACCCACGTGCCGATCAAGTTCACGGTCGACATCGTCGGGAGCACCAGCACGCTGGTCTCCGAGCAGGTCGAGGAGGCCGGGCTTGCTGCGCCACCACCGCTGGCCGGGATACTGCTCGCGGGCCTGCTTGCGGATACGCTCATCCTGACCTCGCCGACCACCACTGCACGGGACCAGAAAGCCGCTGAACGCCTTGGGCGCTGGGCCTTCGCTCGCGGCAGCCCCCTGGCCGGCGAGACGGTCGATTCATATGGCCACCAGATACTGGGCGCCAGCACCGGGCTGTCGGCGCGCGACCCGGCAGAAGTGGTCAGCACCGACCTGAAGCTGTACGAGGCCGGCGGCTACCGCTTCGCCATCGCCCAGGCCGAGGTCACTGACCTGGTCCAGCTGGGCAAACACCTGCCTGATCTGAACCAGGCCCTGACCGCCCTGCGTGACAAGCGCGCGCTCGATTTCGCCATGCTGATGGTCACCGATGTGGTCGGCTCGTCCAGCCGCCTGCTGCTGACCGACGAGCCGCCTGAACTCTCCGACCTGCCCTACCCGCCTCAGCCGGACGGCACCCGCCTGGCAGAGGGGGTGGTGTCCAGGAAGAAGCAATTGCTGCCCGTGGTATTGGGATTATTGGAAAGCTGAACCCCGAGTTGCCCCAACCGATGATGCGATCAGGGCTGATACAACTCCATGATCGGCACACCCTGATACTCGACCCGCTGGACCGGCTCCAGGGTCTGGAGGTAGGTCAGGACCTCGTAATTCTCCCGGAAGACACCATATTGAGTCTGGCGATACTGGAAGATCAACCAGCCGGCCTCCCGGTATGTACCTGGCAGGATCCGTCCGGCCCCTGACCCAAAAACGCTCACAATGTCTGGCTGGGGAATGAGAATGACCAGATCCTCCCGCAGCCGGCCGTGCTCCTGGTAATAGATCAGCACGTCGTGGCTCCACGGCTCGGCCCAGACCCGGTCATAGGGGGCGGCATGTTCGTTGATGTATTCGAAGGCGGCTTCATAGGACTCGCACCAGTAGGTCGTCTCGAGGTTCATGGCCGCCGCCCCGGGCAGGCCACCGACTCCCTCGGAGTAATAGGACAGCAGGTGCGGGTACATTCCCACCATGGTCAAGGTCTGCGGGAGCAGCAGCAGCAGGCCCAGAGCTACCCCGACCGGCGCCAGAAGGCCCGGACGGTTCCACCGCGCGAACAGCCTGCGCAGCCCGGCCAGCAGTCCTGCGAACCCGACCCCGGACAGGGCGGCCACAAACGGGAAGGCCGCCATCAACAAGCGGTCGTTGTCGTAGATCATGCTCTGTCCGATCGCCAGCGCCAGCAGCGGGATCAGGGCACTTAGAACCAGCAGCCAGCCAAGACCGCCATCGTGCCTGCCGCGCCCGGAGCGGATCGCTCCCCCGACGGCCAGCAGGAACACCGTCAGCGGGACGACCGCCCAGAGCATGACGAAAGCGAAATGCCAGGGGGGAGGCATGTACCAGCGCCCAAAATACCACTGGCCGATCGGCCAATGATTGACAGTGACGAAAAGAATGTAGTCCCAGAGCCGGGTCAGGGTGGCACTGTACAGCCACGGCCAGGTGGCAATGAACACCGGGATTGCAGTCAGTCCCATCAGGATCAAACGCAGGATCGCCTTCCAGCGTCGATGGAAGGCCAGCAGCCACAGCCCCATTGCCACGGGCACGAAAACGGCGTTGATCTTGACCGCCAGGGCCAGCCCCCAGGCCAGCCCGAGCAGCAGTCCCCACCACCACTGCCTGCGCTCCAGCGTCCGCCAGAAGACAAACGTGACCGCGAAGACCGAGACCGCCGCCGGCACGTCCAGTGCGGATAGATGGGCGTGGAAGAAAAAGCGCGGCATGGACAGCAAGGCAGCCACCGCGAACAGACCGGCCGGCCGGCCGTACGCATCTGCCATCCAGAAGTAGAGCAGCCCGACCAGCAGGCCAACCAGCAGGATGTTGCCCAGGCGGTGGGCGGTCAGGTCATCGAACAGACCCCGGCTCAGGGACCAGGCTGCCCCGGACCAGACCTTGTCCAGCGGTGGATGCTCGTGGTTCGCTGCCCACTGGCGGTAGATGATCTCCGGCTGGAGGGCGTATCCTGGCCGGGTGAACAGATCCCCGAACCACTCGCTATAGGACTCCGCGGCTGCGATGTAGGCCGGCTCGTCCCAGGTCAGTCCGATGTCCCCGGCAGTGACAGCCAGCAGGCCCACGGCCAGGATCGCCAGCAGGACCGCCAAACTTGAATGATTGTGTTTCTCGGCTTGCGTCATCCCTTTGCCTCCCGCACCAATTTGGGGCGGATTGTACCATGCCTGGGATATAATTGAGGCACAATGAGTATCTATCAGGCGCTCATCGAACTCGAGAAGAAGGGCCAACCGGCCGCCCTGTGCACCGTCGTCAAGACCAGCGGCTCGACTCCGCGTCACTCGACCAGCAAGATGCTGCTCTACCCTGACGGGCACATCCTGGGAACGGTCGGCGGCGGCGAGCTCGAGAACCGCGTCCGCCAGGAGGCGCTGGAAGCCCTGCAGGACGGCCAGCCGCGCCTGCTGACCTACAACATGGCCGACCCGTCCCGCGGCGACGTGGGGGTCTGCGGCGGTCAGGTGGAGGTGTTCGTGGAACCGATCCTGCCCCCCGCAACCCTGGTCGTGATCGGCGGCGGCCATGTCGGCAAGGCCGTGGCCCACCTGGCCAAATGGCTCGGCTTCCGGGTCGTCGTTTCAGACGACCGGCCCGAGTTCTGCACCCCCGAGACCAATCCCGATGGGGACGAATTCTACAACTGCACGATGGCCGAACTGCCCCAGCAACTGGAGATCACACCCCGGACATTCCTGGTTCTGACCACGCGCGGCTCGAACGTGGACGCTGCCGGGCTGCCCGCCCTGCTCGAAACCCGGGCGGCCTACATCGGTGTGATCGGCTCGCGCCGCCGCTGGACCACCACGGTGAAGGAACTCAACGACCAGGGCATCTCGGACGAACGCCTGAAGCACGTCCGGTCGCCGATCGGGCTGGGGATCGGCGCCGAGACCCCCGAGGAGATCGCCGTCAGCATCCTGGCAGAAGTGCTCATGGTCCGCGGCAGCGGGTCGGGAGATCCGATGCGAAAGCCGAGATAGTGGGACCCAATCCGGGTCGAACTGCATCCCGCTCTGAGAAAACCTCATCCACCCCACGGTTGTTGCGCGACGGCCCCGGGCCGCGGCCCTGGCTGACCAGTAGGCCGCCCGTTTCAGCGATCGCCAGCACCGCACCGGCCGGCAGATGAGCGGTGGGCCTGCCCTGGTACCCGACGTGATCGGCGAAATGACGCAGGAGAATCTCGTCCCAGGATCTGGAATGCGATCAATGACCTGTCAACCCTGTCGCGCGTCTGCCCGAAATGCCGGCGCGGCCACACACCGGATGCCCTTTTCTGTCCGGCCTGTGGAGCCCGCCGGGTGGAGGGCTAATACTTTTCACCCCGATCGACGTATATTTATCTGGAAAACAACTTGTCTCAAACTTGTCCTTCGGCTATAATGAAACCGTCTATTGTATGAACTTTCAAAGGAGAGAGATGTATGGCCAGAATCTTTGATGTCATCGAATATGCCAATGAAATGGCGAACGAGATCGTCCACCGCTTCCCGGATGACTCGTCGATCGGCGATTACCGGATCGGCTCGAACGTCATCGTCCGTGACGGCCAATCGGCAATCTTCTTCCGCGACGGCCAGGCACTCGATACCTTCGGCCCCGGGAGGCACGTGATTGCCACTGCCAACATCCCCAAGCTGATCGACCTGGTCGGCAAGGCCTTCAATGATCGGACCCCCTTCCCAGCCGAAGTCTACTTCATCGCGATGAAGGAATTCGCCGACCGCAAGTGGGGCACCCCACAGCCGATCCTGGTCCGCAACCCCGGCATGGGCCTGGGCGTAGCGCTCCTGCAAGGTTTTGGGACCTACTCCTTCCAGGTCAAGGATCCGCAGCAACTGGTGATCCAGATTGTCGGCAAGACGGCCTCCTACCGCATCGATGCCATCGAAGAGCGCCTGCGCACGATCCTGCTCTCCAAGCTGCAGGACACACTCAACGAGTGGGGCGCCAAGATGGCTGTGCCCGAGATGCTGGGCAATACCATTGAGCTCGGCGGTTATGTTCGCTCGCTGGCCGAGGAGGATTTCAACGCCATCGGCTTCACGATCAAGTCTTTCTACGTTGGCAACCTCAAGCCATCCGATAAATCGGCCGAGGAACTGCGGGCGATGGGCATGCTCGACATGGCCACCTACACGCAGCTGCAGGCAGCCGACGCGATGCGCGACGCAGCCCAGAATCCCAGCGGCGGTGCGGGCCTGACGGCCGGTATCGGCGCCGGGATGGGAATCGGCAACCTGATGCAGCAGGCCACCTCGGGTGCCGTCCAGCAGCCGCAAGCCGCCGCCGGTGGCGCTGCCGCGGGTGCCATGCCCGACGTGATGACCCCCTCCGATGCTGCCGGCTTCCTGAAGGTTTCCGAGGAAGACGTGCTGGCCGCCATCAAGGACGGCTCCCTCAAAGCCAAGAAACTCGGCAACGCTTACCGCATCAGCAAGGGGGCTCTGGAAGAATTCCTCAAGGGCTGAAGCAGATCCAAGCCAAATAATAAAGGAGCCTGATTTGCAGGCTCCTTTATGTTATCCTCTTCTGCTTTTCAGACCAGGGTGCTCAGCACGTCCGGCACGGCCTCCAGCACGTCCCCGGCCAGGACCGCTGCCAGGCTTCCCAGGTCGTCAGCAGCGACCAGGCCGGCCTGGGCGTGGATCCAGGCTCCGGCCACAGCGGCCGCGTAGGCATCCAGGCCCTGGGCCCGCAGCCCGACGATCAGGCCGGCCAGCACGTCGCCGGTGCCGGCGCGCGCCAGGGCTGGAGTCGCCACCGGGATAGTGGTCGTGCGCCCATCCGGGGCGGCGATAACAGTGAAAGCGCCCTTCAGGACCACGACATGCCCCCACTCGACGGCGTACTTTCGCGCGACAGCCAGGCGGTCGGACTGGATCACGTCGATGGACAAACCGGTCAGGACCGCCATCTCGCCAGGATGCGGGGTCAGCACGGCCGGAGCCGGGAGTTGTTCCGCCCAATCGGGAATTCTCGCCAGCAGTCTCAGCCCGTCGGCGTCGAAGACCAGTGGCGGCAGGGCGGCATTGTTTTGATCCTTTTGTTCCCCGCGGCCTTGCACAAAGCCGATCCGGGCCGCGCCCTTCCTGCCAGAACCACCCGCCAGCAGGTTGACGATGAATTCCCCGGTCGTATCCTCCAAACCGAAACCCGGGCCAACCAACAGGGCAGTGACCCGTTCCAGGTTCTTCCTGAGCACATCGGCCGCGCTGGCGGCAATCACGCCTAGTTCATGCGGCAACAGGACCCAGGTCGCTTCGGGGAACTGTCCGGCCAGAGCAGCGTGCAGAGGTGCCGGGATGGCCAGCCTTACCAGACCCGCCCCACTTCGGCAGGCAGCCTGGCCGGCCAGCAGGGCCGCGCCGGTGTAGTTGATCGAGCCGGCAGCGATCAGGGCCGTGCCGAAAGTCCCTTTGTGGGCATCGGTCGGGCGCAGCGGCAACAGGGCAGCCGCCATCCCGCCGTCGGCGACCTGGTTGTGAATGGCCTTCCAGGCACCAAGAGCCTCCAGGCTGCCGATCCCGACCACCCGCAGCTCACCGACCAGATCGAAGGCGGGCAGTTTCAGCAGGCCATGCTTGACGGCCGCCATGGTCACGGTTGCGTCTGCCGGGATCGTCTCGGGAGCAAACGCGCCAGTATCACAGTCAACGCCGGACGGGCAGTCCACGGCAACCACAAACGGCGGCCAGTCCATTTCCATCAAGAACGCCTGGACCGAGGCCAGCACCCGACCGACCTCATCCTTCAAAGGCAGCGCGATCCCGGTCCCGAGCACGCCGTCCAGGAGTACATCGGCGGACTCGAGAAAGGCCGTCAGCTGGTGGAAGCCATCGTCCGTCTCGGCCAGGTAGACCTCACCTTCCGCCTCCTGCAGACGTCTGACCAATGCATCCCCTTCCGGCTTGCGTCGAACAAGGTAGGCGCGCACCATCCAACCCTTCTCGGCCAGATGGGCCAGCGCAACCAGCGTGTCGCCGCCGTTATTCCCCGGGCCGACCAGCCCGAGCACCTGGATCTCGTCATCGTTGTTCTGATAATAGGCAAGTTCCAGGACTTCGCCGGCCAGGCTGTGTCCGGCATTCTCCATCATCCTCTCGTAGGTCAGGCCGCTGGCATCGGCTTCCTGTTCAATGGCGCGCATTTCGGAGACAGTCACCAGTTTCATCGCAGCACCTCCAGTAGAGAAATTCGACCCAATCTGCTTCTCCGCCCAGACTAGTGGACTAAACACTATCCACTTTCCCACAGATCCCCGGCCACATCCGCGAGACCAAGAGCCTGCAGTTTTTCGCGTCCCGGCCGGCCCGTTCGCCTGTCCCAGCCGCGGGCTTCGTAATAGGCTGCCAGCATCGCCTCCAGTGGCGGGACGTAGCCGGCAGCCGGTCCGTCGGCATACGGTTCGAGCAGGGTCTTGGGCAGCCGGTCATTGACCTGGGTCAGGCCCAGGCGGTTGTTGATCGCCCGCTTTAAATTCCAGGCCCGCTCGCCGGACTGCAGCAGGCCGGTCACGGACAAACCAAAACCGCAGGCTGCGTTGACCAGGTCGACGACCATTTCCACCGGGAGGTTCCCGAACAGGCACAAGACCAGCGAGTCGCAGACCGTCCGCCAGTCCTGGTGGCGGGCCACATTGGCAGCCTTCTCGGCTCCACCCAACCTGTCTAGGAACTCCAGCCCCAGGCTGGTTTCGGCCTGGCCCCAGTCGACGAAGAAGTAATCAGACCTGTTGTGACAGGCGCCGCGCGGACTGGTGGCATAGACCAGCGCCATGCCGGAGACACCGCGCGGGTCGTGGTAGGCAACCTCCAGCCCGTTGACCTGGACCGCTTCCTGCTCAGCCCCAAAATGGGCCCCGAACCGCCGCGCACCGTCGGCCATGAATGCACCGATCGCCTCCCGCCGGGCAATCAGGTCGAGCAGCCGGCCGGCAGCCTGCGTGTCCCCCCAGGCCAGTGGAAACCCAACCTCCGCTTCACTCAGGAGGCCCTTCTCATACAGATGGTAGGCCAGCCCGATCGTATTGGAGGCGCTGATCGTATCCATCCCGTACCGGTCACAGATTTCGTTCAGGCGAACGATCTCCGCCAGGTCGTCGTTGAGCAGGTTCGGCCCGAAGCCAACTGCCGTTTCGTATTCCGGTCCCTTGCGCCGGATCCCGTCTCCCAAATCCACGACCCGCCCACAGGCGATCACACAACCGTGACAGGTGCTGAAGCCCTTCAGGATCGTCTCCGTCATGGTTGCGCCGGAAATCTTGTCGACGCCGTCCATGGTGGCCTGGTGGTAATACTTCTTCGGCATGCTGCCGAGGTAGTCGGCGTAGTCTGCCACGCCAGCCGTCCCAAGGGCGTGAGTGACCTGGGCGATGTTGTCGGCTTTGAGCATTCGATTGGCTGTCCCGCGCAGGGAGGCGAAGGCCTCCGGGCTGGCCAGGGGGATCTTCCCGGTCCCTTTGACGGCGATCGCCTTCAAATTCTTGGCGCCCATGACCGCTCCCAGGCCGGTCCGCCCGGCTGTCCGGCCATGGTCGCAAAACAGCCCAGCGAACAAAACACCGTTCTCCCCGGCCGGTCCAATGGTCAGTACCCGGGCGTTCGGAACGCCGATCTCCGTCCGGATGGTCTCCTGGGCCGCGTAGGTGTCCTGCCCCCAGACAGCCTGCGCCTGGCGAACCTCGAGCCGGCCATCGGCGAGCCACAGGTAAACCGGCCGGTCAGCCCGCCCGGTCAGCCACAGGCCATCGTACCCGCAGAAGCGCAGTTCCGGACCCCAGAACCCACCGCAGTTGGACTCAGCCCACAGCCCGGTGGCCGGCGAACGCCCGCAGACAACGAAGCGCCCGACGGTCGGGCCAGCAGTACCGGTCAGAGGCCCGGTCAGGATCATCAGCGGGGCAGCCTCCGACAGGGGGACGAGGTCCGGGACGAGTTCGGGGTACAGCAGGCGCGCCGCCAGTGAAGCGCCGCCCAGGTAGTGGCGCTCCCACTCCGGCGGAGCGCTGATTTCGGCCGTCTCACCTCGGGTCAGGTCGATTTTCAGGATAGGCTGCATGCAGATCCCTGATCAGAGGATTTCGCCAGTGTTTTCTTTGGCACAGCGGACGAATTCGAGCACGGTCGGCACGTTGCGCATCATCACGCCCAGGTTGCCCTGGACCTGCAGCTTGCGGGTCATCATGGCGGTCATCGGATCGAGTTCCCCCTTCAGTATCTTGACCAGGTGATCATAGGGCGCCTTGAGCACGAAGGCCGCTTTCACCGTGCTGGAGTCATCCAGGACTGCCACGCTACGGCACCGGCCATGCCAGAGGTCAAAATAGTACACCAGCGTCTCCACCAGGGGGCCGCTCGGCTCGATCACCACAGCCATGTCGCCTTCCCAGTTCCTGGCGGTCTGGGAATACTTCTCATCTGCGTTCAATTTTTCCTGCAAACTTTCCAGCCACGCCGGGCCGGGAAACCGGACTGCCATGCTATCCTCCATCCAATGATTTGGCCGGATTATATCAGCACAAAAAAGCGGCTTGCGCCGCTTTTTGCCTTCAGCTGGTCCTCGTCTTGCGCTCGATCAGCGCAACGATGCGAGCCGAGAAGATCGTCATGATCAGGTAAAGAATCGCCACCAGGACCCAGACTTCAATCGGGTTGAAGTGAGCGGCCATGTACTCGCGGCCGCGCCGGGTCAGGTCGACGACCGCCACCGCGCTGACCAGCGACGAGTCCTTGAGCAGGGCTATGAACTCGTTCCCCATCGGCGGCAGGATGACGCGGATCGCCTGCGGGACGATGATGTGCCGCAAGGCCTGGAAGCGGGACATGCCCAGGCTGAGAGCAGCTTCCATCTGGCCCTTGGGAATGCTCTGGATTCCCGCCCGGTAGATCTCGCTCATATACGCCCCGTAGCAGAAGACCAGCCCGAGGATCGACATGGCCACCGGGTTGGCCTGGTAAGATGGCCAGATGGTCCGCTGAATCATGACCGGAAAGGCAAAATACCACCAGATCAACTGCACCAGCAGTGGGATGCCGCGCACGATCTCAACGTAAAACGTGCTGATCCCGAAGACGATCTTCGACTTCGACAGGCGTCCGAGGCCGCCAAACAGACCGACGACCAGGGTCAGAATGAAGGCCGAGACGGTCACCAGGACTGTGATGCGAATGCCCCCCCGCATGAACACGAGCATGGACGGATAGGGGTGCGAGAGAAAGCTGAAGATCCGTTCCATCTCCGGGCCGCAGCGCCCGCCGCTGTCCACACACTGCGGATCGGCAGTCATCTCCGACCAGAAGTGATCGATCACCCACAGACGGGCATTCTCCTGACTTTCTTCCGGAAGCAATCCGACCAGCTTGAGAACGCTCTCTTCAGACGGAAAGAAGGAGAACAGGAGCAACAAGGCTGCCGCGCCGCTGGCAAGCCAGAACGTGATCCGCCAACGCAACTCGGAACTGCGCTCCTGGCGTTTCACATCGGAGACGAATGCACTATCTCTGGTCTGCTCATCTGTCATGGCCGTCTCCCAAAAAGACTGCGAGGCGGCCGAATGGCGGCGCCTCGCAGTCAGCGGGTCTAAAAATTATTGACCTTCACCAACGATCCACTGCAGGGTCAGTTCATCGATCAAGCCTTCGGCCTTGACCGCCGCCAGGCCGCGGTTGATCTGGGCCAGCAATTCGGTGTTTTCTTTGCAGACCGCGATGCCATAATACTCATCGGTGAACACCTCACCCACGGCCTTGAGGAGATCGGGGTTCTGCCCAACGTAACCCAGGGCGAGCGGGTTGTCGGCGATCACAGCATCGATCTGGCCATTCATCAGGTCCTGGTAGGCCAGGCCGATGTCATCATAGTTCTTGACCGTGACGCCCGGCATGTTCTGGGCTTCAATGTCGCCGGTGGTGCCGAGCTGGACACCGACCGTGTAGCCGGCCAGGTCATCCTTGCCGTTGATCGTTGTGTTCGAAGCCTGGACGACAACAATCTGTCCGGCCGCAAAATAAGGGTCTGAGAAGGCAAACTGCTCGGCGCGCTCGGGGGTGATCGTCATTGCGGAAATGGAAACATCATACTGGCAGTTCGCCATTCCGGCCAGGAGCGAGTCCCACGGCACATTGACCAGTTCGATCTCCAGGCCTTCCTTCTCGGCGATGGCCCGGATCAGATCGACGTCCAGACCGACGATCTCCTGGGTGGTTTCGTCGACGTATTCAAAGGGAGGCCAGGTGGCATCCATGGCCACGGTGATCGTGCCACCGCCTGACGGGCTGCATCCCGGCAAAGCCATGCTGAGCATTAGCAGAGTCGCCAACATGATCCAGAACGTTCGTTTCATTCTTTCCTCCTTAATACAGAAAATGGGTTTGTTTGAGAGAACTCGGTTCTTCCACGGCGGCGTGACGGGTGGGACTCAAGTATTATACACGATTGTCCGCAGACCAGAAAGCAAGAACACACGGGAGATCCGTCAAATCCCGTGTGTTCTCTGTGTGCGCTGGGAGGGACTTGAACCCTCACGCCTTGCGGCACATGGCCCTCAACCATGCCTGTCTGCCAATTCCAGCACCAGCGCAAGCAGTCGTATTATAATCATCTTCAAATCATTGTCAAGCAGACTATCGGGTACAATGGCATATCAAACTCAGGAGTGACCTATGACCAAAATCGTTGTGGACGCCATGGGAAGCGATCACTTTCCCGCTCCGGATGTGATCGGGGCTGTCAGAGCTGCCCGGAACTACGGCGTGGGCATCATTCTGGTAGGTGACGAAGCGCAGATCAAACCGATCCTGGAAAAACAAAAAACCGATGGCCTGGAGATCGAGATCGTTCATGCTCCCGAGATGTTGACCATGGAAGACAAGGGCATGAAGCTGGTGCTCAAGGCCCGGCGACCGAATTCGCAGAACACGATGGCGGTCGGCATCGACCTGATCAAGAACGGGCGGGCCGACGCCTTCGTTACCGCCGGGAATACCGGCGCAGCTGCGGTGACGGCCTATTTCCGCCTGGGCAACATCCCTGGCGTGGACCGGCCCGGCCTGGCCCCCATCTTTCCAACTGCCAGCGGTTCGTGCGTGGTCATCGACATCGGCGCCAACCCCGATTGCAAGCCCGAGAATCTGCTGCAGTTTGGCATCCTGGGCTCGATCTACGCCGAGAAGGTGCGCGGGGTGAAGAATCCCAAGGTCGGGCTGATCTCCAATGGCGAGGAGGCCGGCAAGGGCAACGAACTGGTCAAAGGCGCCTTTCCGCTGCTGGAAGCGGCCGGGCTGAACTTCTATGGCAACGTCGAAGGCAAAGAGGTCATCGGCGGGGTCGTGGACGTGGCCGTCACCGACGGCTTCACCGGCAACGTCCTTCTGAAATCTTCCGAGGCGGTCGCCAAGCTGCTGGTTGACAAGATCAAGCAAGCCATCCAGCGCGGCGGTCCGCTGGCGATGCTCGGCGGCCTGCTGATCAAACCGGCAATGGGCTCGGTGAAAAAGCTGATGGACCCCTCCGACCAGGGCGCCGCCCCGCTGCTGGGCGTCAACGGCCTGGTCTTCATCGGCCACGGGCGGTCGGACGAGATCGCCATCATGAACGCGGTCCGCGTCGCCAAAGAAGCCGTCGAGGCGCAGGTTCTCTATGCCATGCGCAATGCCATCGAACGTTCCCTCAAACAGGAGTAACATGCAAATCGTCACCAATACCAAGCTCATCAAACGCAACGCCCGCATCGGGCAGATCACCAGCATTGTCGCCCTGGCCATCCTCGGCGGTGGCGTGTATATTTCCTTCCAGATGCCCGAGTTGTTCAGCGTCTCGCTGGTCGCGCTGCTGGCCGGGCTGATCCTTTCGCAAATCGGAATGTATTTTGGCAACCGCTGGGGAAAGAGCCCGAGGCCCGACGAGGTAATCACCAAGGGCCTCAAGGGCATGGACCGTGAGTACACCCTCTACCACTACACGACCACGACCTACCACCTGCTCGTTGGACCGGCGGGTTTGTGGGTACTGATGCCTTACCCGCAGGTCGGGAAGGTGACCTATGCCAGAAAGCGCTGGCGCGTCAAGGGCGGCGGGTTTCTGCAGTCCTACCTGCGGATCTTTGGGCAGGAAGGCCTGGGCCGACCGGACCTCGAGTCGGCTGCCGAGATCCGCTCGCTACGCCAATCCCTGACCCGCCTGCTTCCCGAAGGGAGCGTGATCCCCGAAGCGCAGGCCGTGATGGTCTTCACCAACCCGCGGGCTGAACTCGACCTCCCCGAGGCCCCCCCCCTGCCGGCCCTGCCAATCAAGGATTTGAAGGACTTCCTTCGCCAGCAGGCCAAGGGCAGGCCGATCGCCCCTGACGTGCTGGCTGCTGTCAAGCAGGCCCTCCCACAGGAATAGATCCAGCGCTCTGGCGAACTGCCGGGTCGGAATGCCGAATCTGGTGATACACTAACTCCCATGCCTACTCTCGTCGCCCTGGATATTGAAACTACCGGCCTGGACCCCCAGGCGGATGCGATCATCGAAATCGGCGCCCGGCGCTTCAATGGCAGCCGGGTCGAGGATGAATGGACCACCCTGGTCAATCCCGGCCGCCACATCCCCGAGTTCATCACCGGCCTGACCGGGATCGAGGACGCCATGGTCCGCCAGGCACCCCGCCTGCAGGAGGTCCTCGACGACCTGGCTGCCTTCATCGGCGATTCGCCCATCGTCGGGCACAACATTCCATTTGACCTGTCGTTCTTCCGCAAACACGGGCTTTTCGAGCTTCATGAGCGAATTGACACGTACGAGATGGCTTCGGTCCTGTTACCGACAGCCAGCCGGTACAACCTGGGAGCCCTGGGCCAACTGTTGGGCATCGCTCTGCCCGCCACGCACCGCGCCCTTGACGATGCCCGCGTGACCCACGCCGTCTTCCACCGGCTTTACACCACGGCCCGCGAACTGCCGCCCGACCTGCTGGCCGAGATCGTCCGCCACAGCGAACCGTTGGAATGGAACGGGGCCTGGGTCTTCCGGCAGGCGCTGCGGGCACGCTCGCGCGAAAGCGTCAAAGCCAAACAGGTCCGGCAACGCGATTCCGGCCCTCTGTTCACCCCGGCCGACATTCCCAGGGTCCCACCGCTGCAGGTTCCCGACGAGCCGCTCCCGATCGATGCTGAGGAAGCTGCCTCAGTCCTGGAGTACGGCGGACCGTTTTCATCCTATTTCGATAGTTATGAACACCGTCCGGAACAGGTTGCCATGCTGAAGGCAGTGGCCAATGCCCTGTCGTACAGCCAGCACCTGCTGGTCGAGGCCGGGACCGGTGTCGGAAAATCGTTCGCCTACCTCGTTCCGGCGGCGCTTTTCGCCCTGCAGAACAACACCCGGGTCGTCATTTCGACCAATACGATCAACCTGCAGGACCAGTTGATCAAGAAGGACATCCCCGACCTGCGGGAGGCCCTGGGCCTGGACCTGCGCGCCTCGGTGCTCAAGGGACGATCCAATTATTTCTGCCCGCGCCGCTTCGAACTGCTGCGCCGCCGCGGCCCAACCAATAGCGACGAGATGCGCGTCCTGGCCAAGCTGCTGGTCTGGCTGCTGGAAAACACCAGCGGCGACCGGACCGAGATCAACCTGACCGGCCCGTCCGAACGCGAAGTCTGGACGCACATATCGGCCGAGGACGACGCCTGCACCACCGACACCTGCCTGGAACGGACCGGGGGCGCCTGCCCTTTCTTCCGCGCCCGTCAGGCCGCCCAGACCTCCCACATCCTGATCGTCAACCACGCCCTGCTGCTGGCGGATGTGGCCGTCGGGCATCGGGTTCTGCCCGAGTACGACTACTTGATCATTGACGAAGGCCACCACCTCGAAAGCGCCACGACAGACGCCCTGTCCTTCCGCCTGACCCAGTTCGATACAGAACGCCTGATCAAGGAGATCGGCGGTTCGTCAGCAGGCGTCCTCGGACACCTGCTGACGACCGCCCACAACCAGGTCCGCCCATCGGACTTCGCCGTGCTCAACCAGAACGTCTCGCGTGCCACCGACCTGGCCTGGCGGCTGGAGAGCCAGTTCCGTAGTTTCTTCGAGGCCCTATCCGAGTTCGTTGACTTCATCCGCGAGGGCCAGCAGGGCGGCCAGTACGCCTGGCAGGAGCGCATTCTGCCATCTACCCGCACCCTGCCAGGATGGGACAGCGTCGAGATCACCTGGGATGCCGCCGGCGAAACCCTGCGCCTGCTGATCGCCCTGCTGGGCGACATCCAGAAGGGCGCCGCCGATCTGTACGCCGACGGCCTGGAGGCCCTGGAGGATACAATCTCGAATCTGGGCAACAGCCTGCGACGGCTGATGGAAGCTGAGAGCATGGTCAACGCCATGATCTTCGAACCGGTCCATGATTACGTCTACTGGGTGGAGGTCAGCCCCAACGGCGGGCGGCTGGCGCTCAACGCTGCCCCGGTGCGGGTTGGCCCGCTGGTCGAAAAATATCTGTGGCACGAAAAACGCTGCGTCATCCTGACCTCCGCCACCCTGACGACCAACAACGAGTTCAACTACCTGCGCGAGACACTCTCCGCCGATGAGGCCGACGAACTGGCCCTCGGCTCACCCTTCGATTACGAAAGTGCTGCCTTGCTCTATATCGCCAACGACATCGCCGAGCCGAACGCCCCCAACTACCAGCATCAGCTCGAACAAACCCTGGTCCAGTTGTGCACGACAACCGGCGGGAGAACCCTGGTCCTGTTCACTTCCTACGCCCAGTTGAAACGCACCGCCCGCAGCATCTCCGGCCCGCTGGCCCAGGCCGACATCACGGTCTACGAACAGGGCGAGGGCGCCTCGCCAAACGCCCTGCTGGAGACCTTCAAGAGCTCCGAACGGGCGGTCCTGCTGGGGACGCGCTCCTTCTGGGAGGGCGTGGATGTACCTGGCGAAGCCCTTTCGGTGCTGGTGATCGTCAAGCTGCCCTTCGCAGTCCCTTCAGACCCGCTGGTGGCGGCCAGGGCCGAGACCTTCGAAGACCCCTTCCATGAGTATCACCTTCCGGAGGCCATCCTACGCTTCCGCCAGGGGTTCGGGCGCCTGATCCGCACCCAGCTCGACCGGGGAGTGGTCGCAATCCTCGACCGGCGTCTGCTGACCAAATCCTACGGACGGGCATTCCTCGACTCGCTGCCCCAGTGCACATCCAGGGCCGCCTCCCTGGCTGAACTACCGCGCTCGGCAGCCAAGTGGCTGAACCTCTAACGGATGAGAAAATACTTCAACCGGCGGATCGCCATCCCCCAGGACCATGGCGCGTGGGTCTTCCTGCTCAGCCCGTTGCTGATCGGCCTGTTCGCTGGTTGTTCGTTCAGGCCTGGCTCCGCCTTTCTGATCGCAGCCGCCCAGGCCGCCTTCTTGATACGCCAGCCGGTGACGGTAGCTGTCAAAGCCTGGTCGGGAAGGCGCCCGAGGCAGGACCTGCCCGTGGCGAGCTTCTGGATCGCTGTCTATGCTTTGATCGGCCTGACCGCACTGGCTGGCCTGGTGGGGAGCGGGAATGGATTTGTCCTGTACCTGGCGGCCCCGGGATTGCCGGTCTTTGCCTGGCATCTCTACCTGGTCAGCCAGCGCAGCGAGCGAAAACAGGCAGGGGTCGAGATCCTGGCCACCGGCGTGCTGGCCCTGGCAGCCCCGGCAGCCTTCTGGACCGGCTGCGGGATCTACGATCCCACCGGTTGGACCCTGTGGCTGCTGACCTGGCTCCAGTCGGCGGCATCGATCGTGTACGCCTACCTGCGCCTGTCGCAGCGTGTCCTGCCAGGACTCTCGACTCGGGCGGAACAATGGCGTCTGGGGCGGCGGGCGCTGCTGTACACCACCTTCAACCTTGCCCTGGCACTGGTCGGAGCCTTGTTCGGCCTGCTGCCCAGCTTAATCTTCATCCCCTTCCTGCTGCAGTGGCTGGAGACCCTGTGGGGCATCACCCACCCAGCCGTTGGCGCCAGTCCGACCCAGATCGGACTGCGCCAACTGCTGATCAGCACCTTCTTTACGATCCTGTTCGTTCTGGTCTGGAGGCTCGCATGACGCTCAAATGGGAAAAATTGATGGAAGTCCAGGGACGCGGTGAAGCGGAGGTCGTTGAGAGTTTCCTGAAGGCCAACGGCATCGATGTGGAACTGATCCAGGAAGCTGTCGGTCGCTCGGTCTACCCGGTCACCATCGACGGGTTGGGCCGCATCCAGATCTTTGTCCCCAAGGAGAGGGTCCAGGACGCCCGTGACCTTCTGGCCAATACCCAGGATGAATGATGGCCGCACCGGATACGATCATCCAGATCCCATCCAACGGCATGGGGAGCAATCCCCCCGGAACTGCAGGCCAGGCTGGTCGGAAAATATCTCGCATTGCTCTGCCAGCTCGATCCGCTTCCCTACGCCATTTGCTTCTATGCAGAGGGGGTCAGGCTGGTCACAGAAGGTTCGCCTGTCTTGGAGCGGCTCCAACAGCTGGAAGACCTGGGCGTACGGCTGAGCGTCTGCTCAACCTGCCTGGACTTCTGCGGATGGACTAAAAAAAGGAGTGTTGGCATCCTCGCCGGGATGGTTGACATCCTCGAGGCCCAGGTGCGGGCTGGAAAGGTGATTGATCTCGAAAGAATTTCGCCAGCAGGCGAGGCAAATCGAACCGGCACGGCCTGGCCGCCCCGGTTCGATTTTTAGATTCGACTTATTTCTTCCGGTTGAGGTAGAGTCGGTAGGCGATAAAGGTCGCAATGCAGAACAATCCCACCGATACATAGATCGGCCAGCCGGAACCGATTGCGATCAAGATGCCCTGCAGGGGTGTCTCTGCGACCGGATACACGATCAACCACAATGTCGCAATCACCACCGAAAAGACAGTTGCAAAGATCGTGATCGTCCAGGTGGCCATCCGGTGAATTTTCTTCTTTTCGTCAGTCATCAGTCAACTCCCTACGGGCATTGTAACACAGGCCTTTTCAGGAGAAATTTACAATCAACTGACATTTTCAACGACCACCCACACGGAATGATTTTCGATTTCGATCAGCACCGAGGCTCCCCTGTGACCGAAAAGGGCCGCGATCTGATCACCCGCCAGGAAATGGCTGCGCATCAGGAGCAGTTTCTCAGCGAGCGCAACAAGCTTGACTCCAAACTGGTGGATGTCAGGCTCGATGATGACGATCCGCCCGCCCGGCCGCAGCAGGCGCCACAATTCACCAGCCGTCCGGGCCTGATCGTGGACATGGTGAAGGGTGTCCATCAAGATGATCCGGTCGAAAGACCGCTCCGGGAAGGGTAACTGTTCGGCCGGTGCGCAGATCGCTGTCAGGCCCTTGGCGGCTGCGTGCGTAAGCATCCCGGGCGAGGGATCGACAACGAGAATCTGCCCGGCCAGGGAGCGCAGCGCGGCCGCGACACGTCCCGTTCCACCACCAGCGTCCAGCAACCGTCCATCGACCGGCAGGTCCGCCAGACGCAGCAGGGTCGGCGTGACGGCGAACTCGGCCACCCGGTTATACAGCCCAGCAATAAAATCGAAATGGTCGAAGGGCATTTTTTATGGTCCAATCGTGATGTAGTCCTTGATCCGGTCGTAGGTTGATGGACCAACTCCGGGCACGTTCTGGATATCCAGGATGGTCTGGAAGGGACCGTTTTCCTGGCGATAATCGACGATGCCCTGGGCGGCCGTCGGACCGATCCCCGGCAGAGTGTCCAGTTCATCAACGGTCGCCGTGTTGATGTTGACCCGTTCGCTGCTGACCCGGCTGGTGACCGGCACTCCCGGGACGTCGATCTGCATGCCATCGCGCAGGGCCGAGGCCAGGTTGATACGATCCTCTTCGGCGCCTGCGACGAATCCGCCTGCCGCCTCGACCGCATCCACGATGCGGCTTCCCTGAGGCAGACTGTAGACCCCTGGCGTGGCCACCGCCCCGGTAATGTAGACCGTCACCGGCTGTTCGGTGGGCGTCGGCAGGAGCGTGACCGCTTCCCCGACCGGCGGCCGGGCCGCCGTCCAGATGATCGCCGCAGCCAGCAGGCCGATCAGAATCCCATAGAGCATCGAAAGAAAGGTTTTGGGTTTCATTTTTCCAGCCTCATGATCAAAAGCCTGTTCTGTTCGTCCAGGATGCCCCTAAAGAGATTTCCCAGCCAACTGAGAAGGCGGAAATAGGGCGGCAGGTGTTCCTGTGAGACAGGGGTAAATCCGAATTTCCTGTACAGCCTGCCCAGGCGACTGCGGCAGGTCAGGAACAACGGGCGGGAAGGTTCCTTCTCCAACAAATGCAGGACGATCGCCCGGGCTATCCCCTGACCGCGCGCCTGCGGCTGGACGGCGAGCGAAGCCAATTCCAGCACGCCATCCCGGTGCGGTTTGATCTGTCCGCAGCCGAGCAGGACACCCGACGGCGTGACGGCGACCACGAAGCGGTGCCAGTCCAGCCCGGTTGGATTGATGCGGGTGTCCCGGATCAAGGCCCGAATGGAGGGAAAGTCTTCCCGTCCCGCCGGGCGCAGCACGAAATCAGCCAAAGACGCCTGCCGCGACCAGGATGGTGAACGAGGCGATGAACCAGTGGATCAGGAACGGGTACAGGAACGAACGCGTCCGGTATGCCACCCAGCCGAAGGCGAAACCGCCGAAGATGGTCGACAGCGTTTCGACGGCCGGCTTGCCGATGTGGGCCAGGGCGAACGGCACTGCCTGCAGCCAGAGCGCCTCGGGCCCGAACTTACGGGCATACCCGAACAGGATCCAGCCACGGAAGATGAACTCCCAGCCGAACAGGTCCAGGAAGGTGCTCCCCGGAAGATAGGAGACAAAAGGCTCATAGTATTCCCTCATCGTGCCGTCACCCCGGGTCAGGAACCACAGGACCGGTGCCATGAGCACAATTCCACCCAGCGTCAGCACGATGCCCGCCTTCCAATCGCCCAGACGGAAACCATAATCCCGCGGCTTGTCTCGAAAGACGACCATGATGAAAACCATCGGGATGACGAAGTACAGGATCATTCGATCGACATATTTCCACCAGGGTGCATCCAGCCAGGCTGCCGTCAGGCGGAAATAGTGGTCGACCATCAGCAGCAAGGTGCTGACAATGGTGATCGTCACCACCTTCCAGTCGAAGCGCAGTCCGGTTTCGAAGACCCAGCCCAGGAATCTCTTCACATGCTCTTCTCCGTTCAATACGACAGGTACATCTGGTTGCCATCCGGGCCCAGCAGCACAGCCAGCTTATCTGCATCCCGCCAGAGCTCCAGGCCCCAGTTCGACAGCAGGAGCACCACGCCCACCAATGCCAGGATCACCGCCAGCCGGCCTAGAGGCGACCCGGTCCAGCGCTGCCGGACCGCCGCCCTGCCCGCGGTCCAGAACTGCGCGGCCAAAATGGCCAGGAACGGGACGGTAGTTAAGTGGAAGCGATCCTCGGCAATGATCAGCAGGTGCGGCGTGATGTAACCCACCAGGAAAAGTGCCAGCAGCCAGGTCTTGGTCCGCCAGCGGGTCAACGCCAATCCGAAGCAAGCCGAGGTGCTGACAACCACGAACGGCAGGAGCAGGACCGCGGCGATGGTCAACAGCTGCGGTGCAGGAATGTAGCCGAAGAAATTATTGGAATAGAAATAGGTCCATACGCGCCGTTCGAGACCGAAGAAATGTCCCGCCCGCCGAACAAAGAGGTACGGCACCCGACCCGGGTCAGCCTGGATGAACTCCCATGTCTTTGCCCGCCCGATCTCGTCGCGCAGGCCGTCGTCAAGCATCGGGATCAGGTCAAGGGATTGGGGGTATTGGAAGGTGCCCGTCCCTGCAGGGTGATAGCCTAAATACAGGTCATATCCCAAAGCTGACTCGACTCCGGTCAGGCGGCCGTGCAGGAGCGTGTTGCGCACCATCCAGGGCAGTGTGACAAGCGTAACCATCAGAAAGACCAGCACGGCAAACTTGCGCTCTCTAAGGGCGAACCACACCCATAATACGGCCAGCCCGGCCAGGGCCAGTGAGACCGAGCGCGTCAGGGCGGCCAGCCCCAGCAGGAGACCGCCCAGGGCAAACCACTTCCAGGTACGCTTTTCAGCCGCCTTGAGCAGGACCAGCAAAGCGCCCAGGATGAGCACGAAGAACAGGTTTTCGGTGGCCAGGGAGAGCGGGTAAAGCACCAGCATCGGATAGACAGCTATGACCCAGGCAGCGATCCTGGCCGTCCGTTCGTTGGCGGGGAAGAAACATTGCGCCAGTCCGTAGGTCAGCGGAACCAGCGCCGCGCTGACGAGCGTCTGCACCAGGCGGGCGATGAAAAAACGCTTGGCTCCCGTTCCGGTGACGAAATAGATCAAGGCCAGAAAGGTCGGGTAGAGCGGCGGCCGGAAGGAGGTCGGTACACCGCGCGGGTCATAATCGACTGTCGAGAGATCGAATTCGACGTAGCCCTCGACCAGGTCAAGATCCTCCTGGGCATACCAGCGGAAGCCATCCCCGGCAACAATGCTGCGCGCCAGCATGTCGTACTGGAACATGTCGTCCAAGCCGATGCCCAGGTTTATGGCCAGACCCACCGGCACCAGGCGCAGCACGAGGGCCACAAGGAAGATGCGCAGTGGGAAGGATTTTTTGGAGGTGAACCAGTGGCGAAGATCCATTGGGCTTCCCTGATGATAAGATAGAGGCTATTATAGCAGATGTCCGAATCCGAGATCGCAGACCGTCCCGATTCGAACAAGGGGAAGTATAATGGCGCAAACCGGAACGGTGATTGATGTCCATATTGACCATCTTGCCCATCCCCACAACCGCCCTGCTCCTGTTCACCCTCCTGGCCGGCTGGGTTCTGCTGCTGCTCGCCTGGTTGTCGAAATGGAGCACCGCCGAGCCCACCGCTACGAAGGAGGCCAGACGCGGGGCAAGGATCGACCCGCCGCCGATCGACGGGGAAAGCAGGCGAGTCCGCCTCGGCCGGTTCCTGCGTCGTCACGCCTGGACCCTGGGCCTGCTGGCGGTCCTCCTGGTATTGACCATCTTTCTGCTCATCTTCGCCCCACCCCGCCTGACCGGCGAGATTCCGACTCTCCCCGATCAGCCCGGACGCCCCTTCTACGGATTCCGCTGGCTGTGGACAATCCTGACCCATCACTACGCTTTCGCCTGGATCTGGACCACCGTTCTGGGCAGCCTGGTCAGCCTGGCAATCCTGGGCTGGGCAGCCATCAAGCGCTCACGCCTGGGTGCAGAGGTCGGCCTGCTCGCGGCCGCCCTGACCACCGCCGGCCTGGCCCAGTGGACACTCAGCAACCCCGACCCAACCCTGATGTGGATCACCGACGGGACCATCCTGTACATCCTTGCTCTGGCGGGTTTCGCCACCTGGGGCTGGAGCGCTTACAGGCGCCTGAGCGGCGACCTGGCTCGCGAGTTCAGCCTGCCGCGCTGGCTGGAGATCGTCTTCCTGGTCCTGATCCTGGCCATCACTGCTTATGCCCGCCTGTACGCCTTCCCGGAAATTCCGGCCGGCATCGAAGGCGATGAGACCAAGTGGACCGCCGAAGCGGTCAACCTGATGGTCGCCGGAATTCCTGACCAGTCCGGCGAATACCACCGGGACGCGCTGCCGGTAAGTTTTTACATGCAGGCGCCCTTCCACATCCTGCTCGGTCCGGGAATCTTCGCCGTGCGTCTGGAGGTCATCCTGGTCAGCATCCTGGCTACCCTGCTGTTCTACTGGCTGCTGCGCCAGATCGCCCCGACCATGCCCGCCATTCTGGCCGCCTACCTGCTCAGCGGCTCGATCTTCGATATCACCGCCAGCCGGATGGGCAATGTGGAAAGTCACGTCAAGCTCTGGCCGATCCTGGCACTGGGCCTTCTGGCCCTGGCCCTGCGGACCCGGCGCTGGCAGGTTTTCGCCATGAGCGGGATCGCCCTGGCCCTCGGCCTGCTGACCTACGATACTGTCTGGCCGCTGCTGGTCGTCATGCTGCTGGTCGGCATGATCGCCCTGATCAGGGAAAAACGACTCCCTCCCCGTGAAAAGGCACTTTGTTTTGCAGCCCTGCTCTTCCCTACCTTGCTGGCGCTTCCGCTGCTGATCCCCTACGCCCTCAGCCGCTGGGGTTACTACAACCTCAGCGGGAAGGGCTGGGAGGCGGGAGGTTGGACCACCCTGGTGCAAAACTTCAAGGACGTGCTTTCGACCTGGTTCGTTCGCTCACGTCCCGACTTCGTCTATGTCCGGCCCGGACCGATCATCAACGCCTTCCTGCTGCCCTGGCTGGCCCTCGGCTTCACGGCGGCCTGGTTCGCCCTCCGCCAGCGCTATGCCGCCTGGTCTCTGGCCTGGATGCTGCTCTTCCTGCTGCCGGTGCCCATCCTGGCTGCCTCTCCGCTCGGGCGGGTTTATTACCCGGGCCTGCCGGCCGTGTATGCACTGGTCGCGCTGGGGATGTATCTCTTCTGGCAGGAACTGGGGCGCGTCCTGGGAGTCCTCAAGCCGGTCGCGGCGGCCATCTTTGTGGCGCTCCTGGTCTGGCTGCCAATCATCAATCTTTTCATTTACTTCAACAAACTTGGCGGCGAAGCCACCGTCCGTCTGGAACGTCGCGAACTCAACGAGATGGTCAGCCAGGCCTCCGGCGAAGGCACCCTGCTCCTGCTGCCCATCATGCCGAACACCCACGAGACGCTCAGCGATGAACACCAGATCATCGAACTCGCCCTGTACACCCACCTCTCACCAGATCAGGTTCGCAGTCACTACCTGTATGTTCCCCACGCAGACCTCCTGCCCGGACTGTTGCATGCCTATGAAGAATGGGAGCGCCTGGAGATCCTGCTTGACAGGGATGTTCCGACCTGGAACACCGAACGCGACCAGATCGCAGCGACCCTGCAGGCCTGTTTCCCTGCCGCGAGGCGGAGCCAGGGGACCTATTTCGACCGCTACAGTCTCGACCGGGTCGCCCTGGCCGACCCGGCATGCATCCCGGTCCACCTGAATCTGGAGGCAGCCGGCAGTACCTTACATTGGAACCTGAGCCAGGGAACGGCCGCAACCCTGGTCGTCTCCTGTGAGCGCGCCATCGATGAGGTCGTCTGGGTGGAGGCGGAAACTGCGCTGCCAGAGACAGGCTGGCGGCCCGAGACGAATTTCGCCATTGACTGGACCGGCAGCGGATTCCTGATGGACTCTTATCAGGCCGGCTCGGTGAGCTACACGATCACCCTGCCCGATGCGGACCTGGCCTATGTCTGGGTACGCTACTACAAGCGCACCCTGGATCAATCCCCGGCCTACCTGAGCCTGGGAGGCCAATCTTTTCCCTTCGCCAATCTGGAGCATGACCTGTATAACCAGTGGAACTGGGTCAGCGTCGGACCCTTCCAGATCGCCGGGGGACCAGCCTCCTGGGTCCTGACCCGGCCCTTTGACGAACCAGCGACCGCTTTCATGTCCCTCTTCGTCGACGCCCTGGTTTTCACCACCGTCCCGGCCTACACGCCCGACATGGGCCAGCCTGGAGATGTGCTGCCGCCCCTGACAATCCATACCCCGGGAACCAGCGCCGGGCGGGTCGAGCTTAACTACCCCTCCGGCCGTTACCGCTGCACGGCCGAGGCGACCTCGAACATGCCGCTGGTGGATCCGTATGGTAACACCCCGGTTCGCTCGGAAACCATATTGCTGGAAATCGACCGCTGACCCTCCACAATCCGAAGAGGGTTCTGTCCACGACCGGCCAGAAGGCGGGAGCTTGCAGCCGAACTGGAAGCCCACGGAAGGCTCCCCCGTCACGATGGTTGGCTGTCTACAGCCTGATCGAAGATCTACACGGCAACATTGACATCAATGGATACGAACCCTGCAAGACACACGTGCGAACCCAGCCTGGCCCCTGTGGTTGGCTCGCATCCCATCCCCGCAACCGGAGCACCCAGCCAGCCGGCGTCCGCTCCGGGGCGTTCACCCTCACGGGAAAAGCCGGGAGTGCCTGCCGCGCGCCCATCATTTCACGGAGGAAAGCGATCATGAATACCAAAGACCGGTATATGGCTATACGCAATCTGCTTGGCGCCGGCCTGCTCGGCCTCCTGCTGACCACCTGCGGTCTCCCGGCCACCACCGAAATACCGGCCACGCCCGTGCCAACCAGCACCTTCACCCCCATCCCGACCCTGACCCCGGCCCTGTCGCCCACGCCGGAACCGTTCACCCCTCCAGCCATCGATCCGGCATGGGTGCTGTTTGATTTTGCCACCAACATGTGCACCGCCCGCTGGGGGAACAGCCTCGTCTGGTTCGAACTCTGCCCGGCCAACCGATCGGACCCCCAGGGCGGGTTCTACGCTTTCCTCGACCAGCCGGGAGTCGAAAGCCTCGCCGCCAGCGATCTCCCGGCGATCACCGTCCTGCCCACGCAAGGTGCCGTCTTCGGCGAATTTCCCCCCATCCTCATCCAGGCCGGGGACATTTTCCAGGCAACGATCGCTTGCGAAGGCGATGCCCCCTGTAACGTATCCTTCGCCCTCGAATACATGGATCAAAATGGAACCTACCACCCCAACGCCAACGATGGCATCTGGCCCTGGGAATGGCGCCACCAGGCCGGCGACGGCCCGGTCACGATAGCAGCCGACCTGAGCGGGCTGGCCGGGCTAAGGGTCCAGCTGGTCCTGGCCGTTCGTGATCGCGATGGAGACCCGGAGAGCAATTATGCCCTGTGGGTCCAGCCCCTGCTGCTGCGTGACCCGAGCACGAGGCCTGCCCCGACCTCGCAGACTCCTGGGGCGATCTCCGGCTTCGTCGCGATGGCCGGCGCCCCGCCCTACCTGTACGACGACCCCGGCAGTGTCCATGCCCTGGTAGTCGTGGTGGCCATCAACCAGCAGACCGGGGCCTACCAGTACGACACCACCGGGGAGGCTTATTCCTACGCCTTCACGCTGCCCGACCTGCCTCCGGGCAATTACTGGGTAGTCGCCTATGCCCAGGGTGTCGGGGATGTGGAATACGTCACCGCCGCCTATACCGGGGCCAGTCCTTCCTGTGGGCAGGCGACCGGCACGATCCATCTCCTTCCGGGACAAGAGATTGGCAACGTCCCGGTCAACGACTGGCAATGGACCTGCGGCGGAACTGCCGACCGGCCAGCCAAGCCAGCCGACGTCCCGATCCCATGAAAACTGCCATCTCCTCACGAGCCCGCCGTCCGGCCTCCGTAACTTCCCTGGCCCTGTTCGTGTTATTTCTCACGGCGTGGCAGGGACTGCGCCTGGGACGGGCAATTTTGTTCTGGGACATGCTCGTGGAGTACGAGGCCCTGGTCAGCCCGCTCTACATCGCCGCCAGCGCAGGATTCTGGTTGATCGCCGGGGCGCCACTCGCCTGGGGATTGTGGCGGGGAAAGACATGGGCCTGGTACGCGGCCTGCGGGACGACAGCAGGCTATGGCGCCTGGTACTGGTTCGACCGCCTGTTTGTCCAGGCTCCTCGCCCTGGTTGGGCCTTTGCGCTCGGGCTGACGCTCATGCTGGCAGCAATCTCCATTTTGTGGCTGCTCAGTCCAGACACAAAGCATTATTTTCGCGGTATTCAGAGCGACCCTGCCGCCATCCAGACAGCCAACGAACCATGAAACCATTCCAGTTCTTGAACTCAACGGCGGGCTTCACGTTCATGATCGTCCTGCTCGCGATGCCAATTTTCCTCATCAGCGCCTTTCTTCCCGAAGGCGCACTGATCAGCACATTCTACTCCCGGGATGATGCTTTCTATTACTTCCAGGTCGCGCGCAATGTGGCGGAAGGGCATGGATTCACCTTCGATGGGATCGCGGTCACCAACGGTTTTCATCCCCTGTGGGCACTGATCTGCATACCGATCTTCGCCTTCGCCCGTCACGATCTCATTCTGCCTTTTCGCATTCTGACCGTCGTGCTCGGCCTGCTCAACGCCGGGACAGCCCTCTTTCTCCACCGCGCGGTCAGCCAGGCAGTGTCAACAACGGCTGGAAAGATCGCAGCACTGGTCTGGATTTTCTCAATGCCGGTTCAGATGGTCATCGGGCGTGATGGGGTCGAGGCCGGGTTAAATGCTTTCCTGCTGTCCGCATTCATATCCATGGTCATCCGGTTGGAACAGGAACCGGGCTGGACCACCAGGCAAAAGATCCTCCTCGGAAGCATGGCAGCACTCGTTTTTTTCGCCAGGCTGGACAATATCTTCCTTGTCGCCAGCGTGACACTCTGGCTGATCCTGCGGCCATGGCAACTGCGTTACGTGGTAATTGTCGATATCCTGGCCTGTGCAATCAGCGTAGCGCTCAGCTTTTACCTGCGGCTGGGGACCTGGGGGCAGAACTTCTACAACTTCGAACTCCACCGAGCAGCCTTCTACCTGTTCCTCGCCGCGGCATGCCTCCGCCCGATCCTGAACTACTGCCTGGGATTAGACCAGGCGATCCTGGAATTTAATGGATCGCGAAAGGCATTCTTCCTGCGCCTGCTGCTGACCACCTTGACGGGATCCGCCCTGCTGGGCGGCCTGATGATCGTTCTGCAAGCAACCGCCATCCTCCCGGCCTTCCCACGGTCCATCATTCTATTCGAGTTCGTAACGTGTTTCCTCCTGCTGGCCCTGGGCCGGATCTTGCTGCAACGCAGAATCACGCCCCCACGGGTCGAGTCGCATTTGGCCAGACCCGAATGGATCCAAGTGCTCAAGAATGCCTTGTTCCTTCTGGGGCCGCTTGTGCTCGGGCTGATCGGGTACCTGGCCATCAACCTGGCCTATGCGGGCACGCTGGCCCCGGTCAGCGGGCAGATAAAACAATGGTGGGGTCAATTGGAATTCACTGTATACGGTCTACCGGTGACAGCATTGCCATCCGCCCTCGACTTTGGAGTGTCCATCTGGCCGCCCCTGAGTCAGCTGATCTATTTTCCAATACGTTCCTATTTCGACGCGCTCGGCGCACCCAGTGGACTGGCAGCAATCCTGGTGATCACAGCCTGCCTGGCGATCTTGCTCCTGGCCCCCCGAACCGACGTCAGGGCAACCTCCCGAGGATTGGGAACAGGCATGCTCGTTCCGCTCGCCACCGGCTGCATCCTCCAGTTCCTCTACTATGATCTCAACTACTACGTGGCCCACCAGGAATGGTACTGGGTGGCGCAGATGCTGGTCGCCGTCATCCTGCTCGCTGGAGTGCTGGATGGGATCATCAATATCCCCCCGACAACCGGAGGCAAGCTGGCTGCGCAAATGTTCCTGTGGATCGCCTGTTCCACTCTCGGCTTTCATTTCTTCTGGCACCTCTATGGTAATATAGCGACATCCCTGGAGGCACACAACCCTTACCGGCAGGAAGCCGCTTTTCTTGAAGAACACACCGAACCGGGGTCTATGATCGGGATGACAGGTGGCGGCGGCGTTGGCTATTTTCTCCAGGACCGCGTCATTATGAACCTGGACGGGTTAATCAACAGCTATGAATATTTTCGCTATCTCCGTGATGGTCGGGCAAGTGGATACTACGCCAGAGTCGGCCTGGATTATGTCTATGGCTCCCCCTACATGATCCTGGAGAGCATCCCGTACGCATCGACCTTTGGCGATCATGTCCACGAAATCGCATCTGCGAGGACTGGAACCCTTTATGAATACGTGCCTTGAACGCCTCTCAAGTTCGATATCATTTTCTCCAGAACTGGAGCGCTAAATGACTGATAATCCGAAGATCGAAAAACTTCGCGCCCTGAAGGCCAGGACGCGCCTGGGTGGCGGCCCGGAGCGGATCGAATCCCAGCATAAAAAAGGCAAGCTGACCGCCCGCGAGCGTATCGACCTGCTCCTGGACAAGGGCTCGTTCCGCGAGACTGATGCCTTCGTGGTCCACCGCACGACCGACTTCGACCTCGACAAGCAGAAAATCCCCGGCGACAGCGTCGTTACTGGCTGGGGAACGATTGACGGCCGGCTGGTCTACGTCTACTCCCAGGATTTCACCGTCTTCGGCGGCAGCCTGAGCGAAGTCCACGCCGAGAAGATCGTCAAAATCCAGGACATGGCCCTCAAGAACGGTGCCCCGATCATCGGGCTGAACGACTCGGGCGGGGCGCGCATCCAGGAAGGCGTGGTCTCCCTGGGAGGCTACGGGGACATCTTCCTGCGCAACACCCTGTCTTCCGGTGTGATCCCGCAGATCTCGACCATTCTCGGCCCCTGTGCCGGGGGGGCAGTTTATTCGCCCGCCCTGACCGACTTCGTCTTCATGGCCCGTGGCACCTCTTACATGTTCGTCACCGGCCCCGAAGTGGTCAAAACTGTCACGCGCGAGGAAGTCAGCCACGAGGATCTTGGCGGTGCGAGCGTGCATGCCGAAAAATCGGGCGTCTGTCACGTGGCCGCCGATAATGAAGAAGATACTTTTTTTCTGATCCGCAAACTGATGGGCTACCTGCCGCAAAACAACATGGAAGATCCGCCCTTCATCCCCACCAACGACGATCCGCTGCGTATGAGTGAGGCACTCGACACGGTCATCCCCGACGATCCGGGCAAGCCCTACGACGTCAAGGACGTCATCCTGCAGATCGTTGACGATGGGCAATTCTTCGAGATCCATGAATCCTATGCTCAGAACATCGTGGTCGGCTTCGCCCGCCTGGGCGGGCACTCGATCGGAATCGTCGCCAACCAGCCGGCGGTCCTGGCCGGCGTGCTCGACATCGCCGCCAGCGAAAAAGCCGGGCGCTTCGTCCGCTTCTGCGATGCCTTCAATATCCCGGTTCTGTCCCTCGTCGATGTGCCCGGCTTCATGCCCGGGACCGACCAGGAGCACAACGGGATCATCCGCGCCGGGGCCAAGTTGCTCTACGCCTATTGCGAAGCGACCGTACCGAAGTTGACCGTCATCATCCGCAAGGCCTACGGCGGGGCCTACATCGTCATGTCGAGCAAGCACCTGCGCGGCGACATCAACCTGGCCTGGCCAAGCGCCGAGATCGCCGTGATGGGCCCGGATGGGGCGGTCAACATCATCATGCGCAAGGAAATGGAACAGGCCACGGACCCGCAGAAACGCAAGAATGAACTGGTGGCCGAATACCGCGAGAAATTCGCCAATCCCTATGTGGCCGCCCAGCGCGGTTATCTGGACGACATCATCGAGCCGCGCGAGACCCGTCCCCGTCTCATCAACGCCCTCGAAATGCTTGGCAACAAGCGCGATCCCAACCCGGCCAAGAAGCACGGAAATATCCCCATCTGATCCACGACAGGACACCCCATGGAAACGACCCTCATCTCTCTTGCTGCGATCATCCTGCTCTCGGCTGCCATCCTCATCACTGGCATCAAGAAACAACCCGGCATCGGGATACTCATTGCCGCCGTGGTCATCGGCCTGTGGCTTCTGATCGGGAAACGTTCGTTCGCCGACCTGGGCCTCAGCGCCCCCGACGACTGGCTGCGAACGATCCTGATCAGCCTGGGAGCCGGACTCCTGCTGGCCTTCGCCTCGGCAACATTCTTTGAGCCACTGGCCGAACGCGTCACCGGGGAAGAGATCGATTACAGCCTCTTCAAAAACCTGCGTGGCAACCCCGGCATGCTGGCGACCTGGATCCTGGTTGGTTGGATGCTGGCCGCCTTTCTCGAGGAGATCATCTTCCGCGGTTTCCTGATGAAGGAAACCATCCGCCTGGTGGACATAGACAGGCTCGGCCCGCCGGTCGTCCTGCTGATGAGTTCGATCCTGTTCGGCATTGCCCACTGGTACCAGGGCTGGAGCGGTGCCCTGAGCACGGCCCTGGTGGGCCTGTTCCTGGGCAATCTGCTGATCTGGTTCGGCTACAATCTATGGACCCCGATCCTGACCCACGGCGTGATCAACACCGTCGGCCTGATCTTTCTCTACACCGGGGCCGACGCGCGCCTGAAGGAGCTCTTCTGGTCCGAGAAAAAAGCCGGCAAAAAGAAATGACTTCTCCCCCCAAGGACCAACTGCAGCGCATCGCCGCATTCGTCCAGTCCCATTTGCAGGAGACCTTTAGCCGCCGCCCCGATCGGGATGAACTGGGCCGGGCTCTGATCCATGCCGACTACCGCTGGCAACACACACTGCGGGTCGCCCAGCTCGGCCTGCAGATCGCCCGCGATGAAGGCGCCGACCTCGAACTGACCGTCGCCGGCTGCCTGCTCCATGATGTGGCCTGGTTTGACGAAATGGAAAACAGCCGCGACCACGGGCGCTGCGGGGCAGTGGTTGCCCGTCCGCTGCTTGTGGACCTGGGCTACTTGCCGCAGCAGGTGGAGAACATCTGCCATTCGATCGCCACCCACGTGGATGTCAAAAATCCCGACACTCTGGAAGCCAAGATCGTCAGCGACTCCGACAATATCGACCGTTTCGGGGCCTATCGCATCCTGCAATGGTGCCGCAGTGACATCGACGATTTTGACAAATGGGCAGAAAAGCTTTCCAGGCGCGTGACGCACCTGGAGAGCCTGAAGAAAGATAATCCGCTGTTTACGCGGACCGCAAAACAGATCTTCGATGGGCGCCTCGACCTGCAGATGGCCTTCTTCCAGGCCATCTGCAGGGAGAAGCAACTTACAACCATCCCTCAACTCTAGAAAGAGGAAGTATGTTCAACAAGGTATTGATCGCCAATCGAGGCGAAATCGCTGTCCGCATCATCCGGGCTTGCCGTGAACTGGGGCTCGAGACGGTCGCCGTATACTCCGAGGCAGACCGCCAATCGCTGCATGTCCGCTACGCGGACGAGGCCTACCTGCTCGGTCCGGCCCCGGCGCGCGAGTCCTACCTGCGCAGTCACAAGATCATCGACATCGCCCGCAAGTGCGGCGCGGGCGCCATCCACCCGGGATACGGCTTCCTTGCCGAACGGGCCGACTTCGCTGCCGCCTGCGCCGACGCCGGGCTGACCTTCATCGGCCCCAAGCCCGACTCGATCGCCAATATGGGCGACAAGGCCATGGCGCGTGCCACCGTCGCCAATGCGGGCGTGGCCGTCGTTCCGGGGACCGAAGGGCGGGGCAACCTGGGCGACGAAGAACTGCTGGCCATCGCCCCACAACTCGGGTTTCCCCTGCTGATCAAGGCCCAGGCTGGCGGCGGCGGGAAGGGCATGCGCCAGGTCAGTCACCTGGACGAGATGCCGACCCTGATCGCCGCGGCCCGGCGTGAAGCCGAATCGTCCTTTGGCGATGGCAACGTCTACCTGGAAAAGGTGGTCCAGGGAGCTCGTCATATCGAGATCCAGATCCTGGCCGATACCCACGGGAACGCCATCCACCTGGGTGAGCGCGAGTGCTCACTGCAGCGTCGCCACCAGAAATTACTCGAGGAGGCCCCATCGCCCTTCGTGGGCGACGACGAGGAATTGCGCGAGAAAATGGGCGCGGTGGCGGTCCAGGCCGCCCGGGCAGTGGACTATGTCAACGCCGGGACGGTCGAGTTCCTGGTCGACAAGGATCGTCAGTTCTACTTCCTGGAAATGAACACCCGCCTGCAGGTCGAGCACCCGGTAACGGAGATGATCACCGGCATCGACATCGTCGCCGAACAGGTGCGCATCGCCCGCGGCCGGCAACTGGCCTACCAGCAGGACGACATCCAGCGCCGGGGCGCGGCCATCGAGGCGCGGGTGAATGCCGAGGATCCTTACAACAACTTCATGCCCTCGACCGGGAAGATCACCCACATCCTGGCGCCTACCGGTCCCGGGGTCCGGGTGGATACAGGTGTCTACACCGATTTTGAAATCACTCCTTACTACGATCCGATGATCTCCAAGCTGTCCGTCTGGGGCGAGACGCGCGGCCAGGCCATCCTGCGCATGAGGCGCGCCCTGGAGGAGTACAAGATCGTCGGTGTGCATACCAACATCCCCTTTCACCAAACGATGATGGACTCGCACAGGTTTCTGGCCGGGCAGTACGATACGCGATTCGTCGAGGAACGTTACTCGATCGTCGAAATGGAAAAAGACAAAGAGAAATTCCCCGAGATCGCAGCCGTCATGGCGGTTCTGGTTGCCCACCGACGGGCGCTGGAGACCACCCATGTGATGCGGCGCAACGAACGCGACACCAGCAACTGGAAGTGGTTCGGGCGTTGGGAACGGATGCGCGGGTAGGAGGCCGGAATGAGATATTTCGCCACGCTTGAGGGAACCGAATACGAGGTCGAGATCATCGACGAGCACCACATCTGCCTGGGCGAGGTGGTCCGGGAGGTCGATATCGTCGCCGTCGGCAGCCAGCCAGCCTATTCGTTGATCATCGACGGCCGTTCCTTCGAAGCCTACATCTACCCGAACGAGAAGGACTGGCAGGTACTGATGATCGGCCAGCAGTACCAGGTCACGGTCGAGGAGGAGCGCGAGAAACGCCTCGGCCGGCCGCACGAGGGCAGTGTCGCTGAAAGTGGCGAATTCCAGCTCAAGGCCCCCATGCCTGGCCTGATCATTGACGTGCCGGTCAGCGAAGGCTTGCAGGTCGAAAAAGGGCAGGTTCTGGCCGTCCTTGAGTCGATGAAGATGCAGAACGAACTCAAGGCGCCGCGTGCCGGTACAGTGACGCGCCTGCGCATCAAGAGCGGGGACAGCGTCGAGATCAAACAAACCTTGCTGACATTGGCATGAGCACCCACGAGGAGATCGAAGTCAAGTTCTTCGTGCACGATCTGGCTGCGGTCAAGACGCACCTCCAGGCGCAGGGAGCGCCCCTGTTGCAGGAACGCACCCTGGAGGTCAACCTGCGCTTCGACCTGCCGGATGGCAGCCTTTGCCGCGCCCATCGGGTTCTGCGCCTGCGCCGCGATACCCGCATCCGCCTGACCTACAAAGGCCCCGGCGAACTCCGTTGCGGGGTATGCGCGCGTCAGGAAATCGAGTTCGCGGTCGAGGATTTCGCCCAAGCCCGGGCGCTGCTCGAAAGCCTGGGCTACCAGGTCGTGATCCTGTATGAGAAATACCGTTGCGAATATCGATTCGGCGAGACCCAGATTGCCCTGGACGAGATGCCCTTCGGGAGCTTCGTCGAGATCGAAGGCCCCCATCCTGCCGCCATCCGGGCCGCGGCTCGAAATTTGAAACTGGAGTGGACGCATCGCATCAGTGCCAGCTATCTGGACCTGTACGATCGTCTCAAAGCCCGTCGCGGCCTGGCATTCCGCGATCTTACCTTCGAGAATTTCGCCGGCCTCGACACCGGTCCGGCAGACCTGGGGATCCGAGCTGCTGATTTTTCTTCCAGCTCCGCTTGACAGCCATCCCGGGCCCGCGGTACTATCTGTAGTGACGGGACAGCAGTCTCCCGGGAAGGAAGGTTGGCATGGCGATCACGCTCATCCTCGGCCCGATCCTCGGCGGGCTCTCCGAGAATGGGGTCAATTTATGGGGGCGCGCCGCCGGCCGCGGCCGGCTGTATGCCTGGATTGGCAGGAGAAGCGACCTGCGCGACGCCAGCCTGGCAGCCCGATCCGCCCCGCTGCGACCACAGGACGGTTATGCCGGGGTCGCGCCGGTACGCGGCCTGCGGCCGGCCACGCAGTATTACTACGCCCTGACCACCCGCAATGTTGTACCCCCGGTTCAGGAAGGCTATCCCTCGTTCCTGACCCTTCCACTCCCCGGGCAGAAGAAGGATTTCAACTTCGTCTTTGGCTCATGTTTTCGGCCGACCGGTAAGGAGAGCGGCCAGATCTTCGAGTCGATCATCACCCATCAAGGGCTGGAACCGTTGCGTTTCCTCATGCTGCTCGGAGATCAGATCTACCCCGACGACTGGAAATACAACGGTCTGTGGATGTTCGGGGATGGGCGCCGCCGGGTGGCGACCAGCCTGGAGGACTACCGCAACGTCTACCAGCACGTCTGGTCGAACGATCCGCTCCGCCGGCTCCTGAGAGTGCTGCCGACCTACATGATCCTCGACGACCATGAGGTTGAGGACGACTGGCACTGGACCACCACTCAACGCCTCGCGGCCAACCTTTCGCTGATCACCAGGCTCATGCGCTTCCTGGCCGGGCTGCCACGAGCTGAACGACAATTACTGCGCCCACGCGTCCAGAGCGCCCTGCAGGCTTACTGGGAACACCAGGGCATGCACGCCCCGTTGATGCCCCTGCCGCCCCGGCTGGATGCCAACGGCCAGTACGAGCTGGAACGCCATGCTCCGGGTTCGCTGGCCTACTCGTTCACAGTCGGAGCGGCGGCCTTCTTCGTGTTGGACACACGCACCATGCGAGTCCGGCGCTGGAACGGCGAGCACCACATGTTGGGGACCAGCCAATGGCATATCTTGAAAGAATGGCTCCTGGACGTCAAGGACAAATATCCGGTCAAGTTCCTGGTCAGTTCGTCGTCGATCCTGTTCAACATGTGGGTTGACCTCCTCGGTGACCGCTGGACAGGGTTCCCCGCTGAACGGGCCGAGCTGCTGCGCTTCATCGGCGAGAATGGTATCGAGGGATTGCATATTCTGACCGGCGATCTGCACTCCGGCCATGCCGTCCGGGCCGAGGTCGGACCCAGGGGCCGCCGCGTTCCCATCTGGGAGTTCTGCGCCTCACCCTTCGAACAGAAATGCAGCCGCTGTTCCCGTCTTTTTTACTCACCCATTCCGGGAAATACCATCGGCCGCCAGAAGGTGTTCTTCACTGTCGGGGAACCCAACTACGGGGTGATTCGGGTCACCTTTTCCGTTCCGGCAAAACCCGGCGTGGAATTCCAGTTGTACGACACGCACGGTCAGGAAGTCAGCCCGCCGGCTGGAAGCTGAAAAAAGCAGCGATCATGCGGGAACCAATTCCATCTCGGGCGTCCAGCGCAGATGCTCCACCAGGCCAGACTCTCCCAACAATTTCGGCAAAATCTGGGTGAACGCTTCCGGGTCCCCGCTGGTATAGAACCGCAGTGTTCGGGATCCCGCATTCGCTGCAGGCCATCCGGTTTCTTCCAGCAGGTGCCGGGCTCGGCGGGCCACCGCCGGGGCCGGGTCGATGACCCGCACTCCCGGACCGACGATCGACTCGATCAGTGGGATAACGAAGGGATAATGGGTGCAGCCCAGTACAACTGTGTCAATCCAGCGGGACAGCATGGGCAGCAGGGCGTCCTCCAGGATCGTCCGCGTGGTGGGAGTATCCAGTTCACCCCTTTCGATTTGTGCGACCAGTCCCGGGCAGGTATGCTGCAGTAGAGTCACCCCGCTGGCGAAGCGTTCCACGACCGAAGCATAGAGTTCGCCCTGGAAAGTGGCCGGGGTAGCCAGGACGCCGACCACGCCGGTCTGGGTGGTCTCTGCCGCTGGTTTGACCGCTGGCTCCATGCCTACGATCGGGGTCTCGGGAAAAGTCCGCCGCAGGTGGTGCAGGGCCGCGGCCGAGGCCGTATTGCAGGCCACAACAACCATCCTGGCCCCCTGCCCCAGCAGGAAGCGCGTCGCCGCGACCGAAAAGAGGCGCACCTGGGCAAGCGGGCGCGGCCCGTAAGGAACGTGGTCCTGGTCAGCGAAATAGATCACCTCCTCAGCCGGTATTTGCTCTCGAATGGAACGCAGCACCGAGAGCCCGCCTACCCCGGAGTCGAAAATCCCGATTGGGCGTGTCCTGTCAGTCGGCGTCACATCACCTCATCAATCCTGCTGCCGCAACGAAAGCCCGGAACAGGCTGCGCGCCTCCTGGCGCTCCGTCAGCCATTCGGGATGCCATTGGACCGCCAGCCCGAAGGGATGGTCGGGCAGTTCCAGGCCTTCCACCAGGCCGTCATCGGCAAAGGCGACCTGACGAAGGGATGGGGCGATCCGGTCAACACCTTGATGGTGCAGGCTATTGACCAATCCGGAGGTCATTCCCAAGATCTCCGCCAATCTTGATCCAGCCTCAACCCTGACCTCGTGGGCCAGGTGGTCGCGACGCCAATCGGGATAGTAATCGTGTTTCAGGGTACCCGGCCTGTGGTCCCCAAGGTGGGTGTACAAACTCCCACCCAGGGCCACGTTGACCACCTGGAAACCGCGGCAGATGCCCAGGAAAGGCTTGCCCGATTCCACCGCATCCCGGACCAGGGGCAGTTCGAGGTTGTCTCGCGCCGGGTCGAGGCCGCTGAGGCGCGGATGCTCCTGTCCGCCGGCCAGTTCGACGGCGATGTCGCCCCCACCGGAGAACAGGACGCCATCCAAGCGCTCGAAGACCGCCTTCCGTTCTGCCGCCGGCAGATCGGAAGGGATCAGCAGCGGTGCCCCGCCAGCCTGGACCACAGCGCTGACGTAGGCCCGCAGGAGCAGGACGGCCGGTAACCCGTGCTCAGACAGGACATGGTTGGTGGTTATGCCAATGATCGGGATCGCCATCGAGATTCCAGATATGACAAAAGGGCGCAGCCAGTGTGCACCCTTCTATTCTAAGCGATATTGTGATTTATTCGAACTTCTGCTTAAGGTTGGCGCGCTTGCCCGTGCGACCGCGCAAGAAGTACAGTTGCGCCCTGCGGACGTGTGTGTGGCGTTCGACAACGACCTTATCGATGCGCGGTGAATGCACCAGGAAAGTGCGCTCGACACCGATGCCATTGCTTGCGGTGCGCCGGACAGTGAAATTGGCATTGTTGCCGCCCTTGCGCAGGCGGATCACGGTGCCCTTGAATTCCTGAATGCGCTCACGCTCGCCTTCCTTGATGCGGACGTGTACGCTAACCTGGTCGCCGGGGGCCAGCTTGGGAATGTTCGTGTTTTGATTGGCGTTGAAAGTTTTATCCAGATCGATCATCTCATTATCCTTACGAAAAGAGTGCGCCATTGGGCGCGGGGCGAGATTATAACATGCGCTCGAGAATGAAGCAAGGCTGAATTTCGAGTATAATCGTCCCGCCCCTGTAGCTCAGCGGATAGAGTGATGGACTTCGAATCCAGAGGCCGCGAGTTCGAATCTCGCCAGGGGCGCTGATCAGAAGAGGCGTTATTTCTTCGTCTCTTCTTTTTGATTCACCGGTAACCAGAGGGTGAATACCGAGCCGCGCCCGTCTGGTCCTTGCCCGACCTCAATCCGGCCGGAGTGCCCCTCGACGACCTGCTTGACAATCGCCAACCCCAACCCGGTACCAGGAGCCCCGGACTTGAGGCTGGCCTTGCCCCGATAGAAACGCTCAAAGAGGTGCGGCAGGTCCTCGTCGCTGATTCCCGGGCCGGTATCGCGCACTCCCAGGGTGACCCAGTCGCCTTGATTCATTGTCGCCTGCCCAGAACATACGAAGACCTGTCCGCCTGGCTGTGTGTACAGGAGGGCATTGGTCAACAGGTTGGAAATCGCCTGCATGATCCTCGGCTCGTCGACCCAGACTGGCGGCAGGGTCGGAGCGAGATCGATGACCAGTTCCAGGCCGCGTTCCACCGCCAAGGAACGGCGATCATCCACCAGGGTCCGCACCAGGAGGTTGAGATCGTGTGGCTTGACATTGAAAGCAACCTGCCCGAGATCCAGGCGGGAGAGGTTGAGCAGATCCTCGATCAGGGTGCGCAGGCGCTGCAGCTCGCGCCCGATGACATCCAGGCGCTCTTCGGTCTTGACAGTCGGCTGGGAATGCAACATCTGATGATAAAGCACCAGGTTGGTCAACGGTGTACGCAATTCATGGTTGACATTCGCAATGAATTCCGACTTGAGCCGGTCCGCCTCCTGGGCTTTTTTAAGAGCGTCCATCAGTTCGGCTGTCCGTTCGGCCACCCGGCCTTCCAGTTCAACGGCGTGATCCTCGGTCTGCTCGTAAAGGCGCATGCGCTGAAGGGCGTTCCCGGCCATCTCGGTCAGGGTGATGGCCAGGCGGGCATCGCCGCTGTTCAGTTCGCGCGGCAGCCGTGCCGAGACGAGGAAGACGCCAATCGTTTCTTGTTCAGCCAGGATCGGAACTGCCATCACGCTCCATCCTGGAGGAATAATTTCACGTATTGCCGGAGTCGTCAATGGATCCTCATGCAGATCGCGGGTGAAATAGACAACTCCTTCGGCAAAGACCATTCCCGGGATGTCCTCGCCGCGTTCAAGCTTGAGGTGAGCAATCCCGCTACACCAGCCCTTTCCAATGACCTGCTTGAGCCTCTCGTCAGCAGGATCGTACAACCAGATGCTCCCGGCTTCCACTCCCAGCGTGCCGAGGGTCTCATCGAGCAACGGCGTCAGCATCTCATCCTGCGACTGGGCCAGGCGCAAGGCTGTCGAAACCTTGTTGATCACCTCGAGTTCGGCGAGCCGATCCTGGGTTTCCTCGAACAGGCGGGCACGCTCGACCGCTGCCCCGACCTCCCGCCCGACGGCTTCCACCAGGGCGGTTTCTTCCACCGTCCACTGACGTGGCTCAGGAGCAGCCACCGCCAACCCACCGATACGCCGGCCATCGGTCTGCAGTGGCACGATGACTGCAGACCGCATTCCGAGAGAAACGAACATCTCGGAGAACTGGTGGTTCTCGCCAACCCAGTCTGTGACGACAAGCGTACGGGAGAAAATGAAACGGCCACTGGCAGCCGCATTGTTCATCATCGTATTGATGGCGGAAGGCACGCCGCGAGCAGCCACCCGCTGAACCCCCATCAATGTCCCTTCCAGCCAGAGCGCACCAATGTCCAGTCCAAGCGCCTGGAGTACCTGTTCCAGGGCCATATTCAACAAAGCGTCCAACCCCGTTCCGGCGCGGGTAGAGGCGGTGATGATGGTATTCAACGCCGCCTGGCGGACCGCCCGTCGCCGGGCCTCATCGAACAGGCGTGCATTCTCGATGGCGATGGCCGCCTGGTTGGCAATCGTTGTCAGCAGCCGTTCGTCATGTTCGCTGAAGGCATCCGGTTCTGCACTTTCCACATTAATGCAACCGATCGTCCGCCCGCCCACCTTAAGCGGTACGGCCAGTTCGGAGCGCATCCCGGGGGTGATCTCGAGATAATAGGGATTCGAAGGCGCATCACCTGTACGGACCGGCTGACCGGTCTGGCAGACCAATCCCACGATTCCCACATCAAAAGAGGTCAACAAACTATCCACGCGTGCAATTTCATCCTTCAAGGATTTGCCTGTCAAGTTTGAGCCCCCGTAGGCCAGTAAGGTCGGGCACTGGTGTTCGATATCGATCACCCAGATGGACCCCTGCCAGCGCATCAGCTGGTCGAGGGCATCGACGATCCGCTGGGCTACCGCCTTCAGGCTATGGATTTGGGCCGCGGCCAGGCTGGCCTGATAGAGGGCCTCCAGCTCGATCAAGCGCCGCCGGGTCTCCTGAAAGAGACGCGAGTTATGCACTGCACTGGCAGCCGCCCCGGCGAAGAAAGTCAACAACTCGACATCGGACTGCCGATATTCGCGCAGTGGGGTCTCGTCGTCCCGTTCGATCTCATTGACCGAGAGTACCCCGACCGTCTCCCCGCTGTAAAGCATCGGAACGGCCATCACTGCGGTCACAGATTCGGCGTCGAACTTTGCCGAACGAAATTCCCAGGTGCGGTAATCTGGGACGATCATCGGCTCCAGGTCTTCCAGGACCCGGCCAACCAGGCCTTCCCCGGGAACCAGGCGGGTGCCAACATACCCCTGGAAGCCATGGGCAACGATCAGCTCAACTTCGTTTCGTTCTTCGTTGAACAGATAAATCGACCCCCCGGCTGAATTTAATAAAGAGGCCGCCCGATCGACGATCGCCTGCATCAAGGCCTTGGGATCGCGCTGCGTGGCAACATCGCGGGTCGTTTCGTAGAGAGCCGTGAGTTCATCAGCTCGCTGGCGATTACGGGACTCATTTTCACGCAGGACATCCTCAGCCCGTTTGCGGTTGACCGCCATGGCCACCTGCGAGGACACAAAATCCAGAACGCGCAACTCGCGCTCGCTGAAGGCATCCGGATCCTCGTAATCCTGCACCACCATGGCTCCGATGACATGGGCATCGATGATCAACGGTACGCCGAGCCAGATCGGGGAGGGCGTACCGATCAGTTCGATCTCACCGGCGCGTTCGAGGGCAGCATGGGTGGCAGAGTCGCACAGAAGCGGTTTCCCGGTTCTTAATACGTACCCGGTCAGACCTCTGGCGGACCGGGCTTGATTGGTTGGCCGGTCATACTCGTCAACATAGTAAGGATATGTGATCTTGTCGTCGGCGCGATCGTACAAGGCTATGTAAAAATTCTTCGCCGGCATGACCTCGGCAATAATCCTGTGCACGGCCGGGAAGAGATCCTCGAGGCTGATTGACCGATCCGCGGCCTGGGCGATCCGATAGACGGCATCCTGAAGAATCTCAACCCGCTTGCGTTCTGAGATGTCGAAGGCCGTACCAAGACCGGCTGGTTTACCTTTGAAGTTGACCACCCCCATGCTCAAATCCACCCAGCATTCCTCGCCATTCCTGACGATGAGCGGGTAGACCCCGCGCGTGACCACCTCCTCGCCGCGCTGCAGCTTCAAGCCCCATTCTCGCATCGATCTTTTCATGCCCGCCGGGAACAGGTCGTAGAAATTCATCTTCAACAATTCAGCGCGTGGATAACCGGTCAACCGCTCGGTAGCCGGGTTAACATAACAAAAGCGCGTCCCCTGGAACATGAAGAGTGCGGAGGCGGTCGTCTCTGTCAGGATGCGGAACTGGTCGTCGTTGAGTGTTGATGCGGAAGGTGCGGGATTTCTTTTCACTGTTTTTCAGCCTGCGATCGCTTGAGGTCGCCATCTCCATTCGCATTTTGTCTAAAGTATAACAAGGAGACGCCTCGAAATATATTACCGCCCCATATCAGAAGCCATCGAGCAATAGAGAGAGCCTGTTGCTGGGTGAGGGGGGCACCCAACAGCAGGCAACCTTATTTTCGCATACTCCCCTGGGTTTTACAAGTGCAAAACCCGAATTACAATGGATTTGTTACTATCCCCGGTGCAAACTGACCGCGAAGCGACTGCCTCGATTTTCACCTTCACTCGCGACGGTGATCGTTCCGCCGTGGGCCTCGACCAGGTGCCGGGCGATCGTTAAACCGATCCCCGACCCGCCGCCGGTGGCGCGCGAGCGGGACTTGTCGACCCGGTAGAACCGGTCGAAGATATGCTCAAGATGCTCCACCGCAATCCCCACCCCGGTATCGGACACAGAGACGACCACATCCTTTTCCCCGGCACAGGCGGAGATCACCACCTGGCCTCCAGAGGGCGTGTGCTGGAGGGCATTCGCCAGCAGGTTGAGCAGCACCTGCCCGATGCGGTCTTCATCGACCATCACGGCTGGCAGCTCCGTTGGCAGGTCAGCGGTCAGGGTGACGCCTTTCCCCTCGTACTGGCGGGCGATGCGACTGACAGCTGTCCCGACAAGATCGACCACGCGGACCGGCTTCCGGTCCAGTGAGTAGGCTCCTGACTCGACCCGGCTGAGCTCCTGCAAGTCGTCAACCAGTCGGCTCAGACGCTCGGCCTCCTGGCTGATCTGGCGAAAGGTCGCCGGTTCGGCAGGGATAATGCCATCCTCCAGCCCTTCCATGGATCCTTTAATCGCCGTCAGCGGCGTGCGCAGCTCATGGGCAACGTCGCCGATCAACTGGCGACGCATGGCCTCAATTTGCTCCAGGCGGGCCGCCATGCGGTTGAAGCTCCGGGCCAACAGGGCAAGCTCATCCCCGCCCGCCACCGGGACCCGCTCGGCGTAATGACCGTCGCTGATACGCTGGCTGGCCCGGGTCATGGCCCGGATCGGGGCCACCAGCCGGCTTCCGATCAGCAGGCTGAGCAGAATCGCGGCTGCAGCCGAGATCAACACGGCATAGACCAGGGCTTCGTTGACACCCGCCCGAAAGCCATCGTAGAGCTCCACCGCCCGGCCGGAACCCAGGCGGCCATCCCCCTGACCCATCATGCCCATCGGGGCCTCGCCGCTCATCATCTGCTCCATTAGTCCCAGGTGCCGCCCGTAGGTCAGCGGCAGCGACAGCTGGATCGCCAGCACAAGAACGCAGAATCCGATCAGGATGACTGCCAGACTGGACAGGAACAGACGTACGCTCAAACGGTTGATGCTCTTCATGAGTGTTCATCCTCGAAACGATATCCCACCCCACGCACTGTGGCGATCACCTCGACGCCGAGCTTACGGCGCACGTGGCCGAGATGAACATCGACCACACGCGTATCGCCGAAGTAATCGTAGCCCCAGACCTTTTCGAGCAGTTGCTCACGAGTCAGGACCCGGCCGCGGTTCTCCGCCAGTGCGGCCAGCAAGTCGAACTCAATCGCGGTCAATGCGACCGGCTGCTCTTCGACCATGACCGTGCGGGCGGCAAGGTCAATCCGCACCCGCCGGAAGGCCAGCACCCGCGCTTGGGATTCGGCGATCGGCCCGGCCCGGATGCGGCGCATGGCGGCCTTGACGCGCGCCGCCAGCTCGCGCGGGCTGAACGGCTTGGTGACGTAATCGTCGGCTCCCACCGAGAGGCCAACGAGCTTGTCGACCTCCTCGGTCCGGGCAGTCAGCAGGATGACGTAGACCTCGGACTCGCGCCGCAGCGCGGTCAGCACTTCCAGCCCATCCATGCCTGGCAGCATGACATCGAGCACCACCAGGTCCGGTCGATAGGCACGGTAGGCTTTGAGGGCTGCATTGCCATCAGATGCAGTGTATATCTCATGGCCATCGGCCTTGAGGTACGAGGTAACCAGGTTCAGGATCGAGGGTTCGTCGTCCACGACGAGGATCTTTGCATTCGGCATAACAATCTCCAGGCTCATTGTAACAAAATCGGGACCTGATTTGTGAAGGTTTGGTAAAGAACTGGCCACCGGACAGGAGACGGACGAGCACCGGGGCCCGGAGGAAGAGAGTTTGTTGTTCGAACAGATTCCCTATTTCTGTGCGTATCGGCGTCCGAATGAGGATTATCCCTGGGTCGGCTCGAGGACCGACCTCGATTGTGCCCGGGGGATTCACCGCTTGACGCCTCATGAGGGTACGAGTATATTTGCATGATCTTTCCCCCGAGGAGCACAAACTTTGAAAACCATCGAGCACAAGTGGTGGGTCCTGCTGGCCGTCGGGGTCGGGACCTTCATGACCGCCCTGGACGCCAGCGTCATCAACGCGATCCTGCCTGTTGTGAGAGCGGCATTTAATAGCACTGTGGCCACCGTTGAGTGGGTGGTGACGATCTACCTGCTGGCGATCAGCGGGCTGTTGCTGACCTTCGGCCGCCTGGGCGACCTGCGCGGCCACAGGGCGGTCTACGTCTGGGGCTTCGGCCTGTTCGTGGTCAGTTCAGCCCTGTGCGGCCTCTCCTCCTCCCCCGGCGCGCTGGTCCTCTTCCGCGGCCTGCAAGCGATCGGCGGTGCCGTACTGGCCGCCAACGGCCCCGCCATCCTGACCGGCAACTTCCCGGCTGCACAGCGTGGCAGGGCGCTGGGCCTTTCAGCAATGATGACTTACCTGGGCCTGACCACCGGCCCTTCGCTGGGCGGTTGGCTGGCCCACCAATTCTCCTGGCGGATGGTCTTCTATATCAACATCCCGGTCGGAATCCTGGCCCTGGCCCTCAGCCTGGCCTTCATCCCCAAAGACATCCCTGCCGAGGCAAGCCGGAAATTCGACATTCCCGGCGCGCTGGCCTTCCTGACCGGGCTGGTAGCCCTGCTGCTCGGTCTGAACAAGGGCGCTGAATGGGGCTGGACCTCCTGGCCAGTGCTGGGATTGATCGGCGGATCCCTGGTGCTGACTGCGGTCTTCATCCACATCGAGCGGCGAACCTCCGCCCCGATGCTCGACCTGGACCTGTTCCGCCATCCTTTGTTCAACGCCTCGACCGCCAATGCTGTGCTCAATTACATCTGTCTCTACAGCCTGGTCTTCTTGATGCCCTTTTACTTGATTCAGGGACGCGAACTCAACCCGGCCCAGGCCGGCCTGCTACTGACCGCCCAGCCGGTGGTGATGGCCATCGCCGCCCCGATCAGTGGGGCGCTCTCCGACCGCATCGGTTCCCGGATCCCGGGCATGCTTGGCATGGCCCTGCTGAGCACCGGCCTCGTTCTGCTCGCGCAGCTCGGGCCCGAGAGCCCGCTCTGGATGGTCATCCTCGGGCTGGCTGTCTGCGGCCTGGGGACGGGGATCTTCATTTCGCCCAACAACTCGGCGCTGATGGGCTCGGCTCCCAAACACCGCCAGGGGATCGCTGCGGGCATCTTGGCCCTGGCACGCAATGTCGGGATGGTGCTGGGCGTCGGCCTGGCCGGGGCGATCTTCACCACCCACCTGGCTTCCGGGGTGGAGGCAGGCCTGTTCCGTGGAATCAGCCTGGGCCTCCTGACCGCTGCAGGAGTAGCCGTTCTGGGAATCGTTGTGGCAGCGATCAAGGAACGCTGACCGTCTCCAGGCCAAGAAACACGTTATAATCAACCAAAACTGCCCCTTTGAGGGGCAAAGCAGAAAAGAGAAAGCCATGCCTGATGAACAACATCCTACATTATTGCGTCGCAAGATCGCCATCCTGATCGACGGCGACAACGCCCAATCCAGCCTGCTGCCGCAAATGCTGGTCGAAGCCGGCAAGTACGGCCTGGTGACCGTCCGGCGCATCTACGGCGACTGGACCACATCCAGCATGAACTCCTGGAAGGACGTGCTCAACTTCCACGCCGTCCAGCCGATCCAGCAGTTCCGCTACACGATCGGCAAGAATGCCACCGACAGCGCGATGATCATCGATGCCATGGACCTGCTCCACTCGGGCGTGGTTGACGGCTTCTGCCTGGTCTCGTCAGATAGCGACTACACCCGCCTGGCAACCCGCATTCGCGAAACCGGCGTGTACGTGATGGGCATCGGGGCCAAGAAGACCCCCAAGCCGTTTGTCAACGCCTGCGACGTGTTCGTCTACACAGAGAATCTGGACGCCGAGAAGAAAGCCAGCCGGGTCCGCACGCAACGCAAGTCGACCAGCAAGAAGACAGAGACCGAACAGGAGCAGGAACCAGAGTCGATCACCATCCTGCGCCAGGCCCACGAGATGGCCGTCCAGGAGGACGGCTGGGCCCGCCTTGACCTGATGGGCAACGCCCTGGCCCAGCTCGATCCTGGCTTCGACCCACGGACCTACGGTCACCGCCAACTCTCCCGCCTGATGGCCAGCTACAAAGACTACTTCCAGATGCGCACCCAGGAGATCGACGGCTCGACCCTGTTTTATGTAAAAATAAAGGAATAAACCACCGCTGCCTGGACCTCCAACCGGGGGTTCGGGCGGCGATCGTGTTGCAGAAGGGAGGTAGAACGGCGGGATCACGCGATGGAGAACATCGAAAAGGATCTCCATCAGCAATTCAAAGATCACCTTCTCGATCCTGCGTCCAACACCAGCTTACGGACAGCGGCTCGCGCCGCAGCGAGAATGCCCCGCGCCAGAGTGCATGCTCTGCACGCAGGCCTTACCAGTTCCACCGTAGAACCCCTCCGTCTGGCTGTTTTTCCCCCATGAAATTCCTGCACAAAGAGCCCCTGCAATGATCATCATCATAAACGGTTCCCTGGGCGTTGGCAAATCCAGTACAGCCGAGGAATTGCACTGGAAGTTCGATAAAGCGGTCCATCTCGACGGTGATCATATCGGAAACGTCCATCCATTTGAAATTTACGACGATGTGCGCATCGACCACCTCTACCGAACGCTGGAACTCCTCGTCGGCTTCCACCAGAAGAACGGATATCATAACTTTGTGATCAATTATGTCTTCGAGACACCCAATTCATTGCAAAATTTGCTTGATCGATTGCGCCCGCTCGATACATCGATTCATACGTATTGGTTAACCTGTGACCAGGAAGAACAAGCAAAACGCATTCGAGACAGGCAGCGCGTCGACCTCGATTGGGAACTGAGCCGATTCGTCGAACTCCAACGCATCCAAACAAAGGCTGCCCAACAAGGATTTATTGGGATCAAGGTGGATACAACCAGAATGACCTCCGCGGAGGTGGCCGACAAAATCTGGATCGACATCCTCGGCAAAAAATAACCCACGTTCCCAGATTCCCATCACTCCCCGTCCGTTCCCGCGCTGGCCTCCTACTCCTACAAAAACGAAGGCGACCTGCAACAGATGCTGGATATGCTGATAGATGCGCGTGCCCAGGCCGTTGCCTCCGTCTCGTTCCCATTCCCAGCGATCGATCACAGCGGCGGACGGGATGGAATTCTTCGAATTTCTGCGCCTGCCAACTCCCCATACACCTGCAGGACCTGTTCTGCGATCTTTGCCCAATCGTACTCACGCGCCACCTCGGCCGCCCGGCGCCCCATCTCCCGGCGTCGGGCCTCGTCGCCCAGCAGGGTCATCAAGCGTCCACAAAGCGCCTGCGGATCGCCGTCCGGGACAGTGTAGCCGGTGACCCCGTCCTGGACCAGAAAGGCCAATCCGCCAACCTGCGAGGCGACCACCGGCGTCCCACAGGCCATCGCCTCCAGGGCAACCATTCCGAACGACTCATAGTGCGACGGGACGACCAGCACCTCGGCAGCCGAGTAATAATACGGCAGGGTGTCCTGACCGCGCTTGCCCAGGAAGAGGATCACATCATCCATACCCATTTCGGCGCACAGTTCCTGCAGGCGGCGCATCTCGGCGTTCATCACCTCCGGACTGGCGTTCGGCTCACCGCCGATGACCGCCAGGCTGGCAGACTGGCGCGGGCAGGCGTTTCTCCCCCGCAGCAGGGCCATCGCCCGAATCAGCGTCTCGACGCCCTTGAGCGGTTCGATCCGTCCGACGAAGAGCAGCAGGCAGCGCCGTGGATCGGCACCGACATACTCCTTGGCCTCGTCGGATGGAATCGGGTAAAAATGGCAGGTGTCAACTCCAGGGGGGATGATGACAACTTTGGATAGATCAGCCTTGTAGAGCCACTCAAGTTGGGTCTGCTCAGCCAGCGTGGCAGCCACGACCCGGTCTACGCGCCGCAAGACCCGGCGTTCGCCATCCAGGCGGTAGGCACCCTCGCGCTCCTCGTCCGAGCGGGCGACGCGGTTCTTCATTTCCCCCAGGGTGTGGAACATGTGCAGGATCGGGGTTCCGCCCCAGGTATCCGAGAGGGCTTCGGCCGCCAGGCCCGACATCCAGTAGTGGCTGTGGATGAGGTCATACTGCAGACCCTTTTCAGCAGCGAAGGTCTTGATCCCCTCGACAAAGGCGGGGATGTGCTCAGACAGCTCACGCTTGGGCATTGGGAATTCAGGACCGGCGGGCACATGGACGACCCGGTTGCCAAAGCCCAGATCGTGCAGCACATGCGGGACGTGTTCGTCCTGCGAGCGGGTGAAGACGTCTACGTGGACACCCAGCCGGCCGAGAGCCGTGGTCAGGTCGCGCACGTAAACATTCATCCCGCCAGTGTCCTTGCCGCCCAGCGTGGCCAGCGGGCAGGTGTGGTAGGAAAGCATGGCAACGCGCAACATGCAGAAAGTATATCAGAGGATCCCAGGTTAGGGCAGGAACTCTGAAGGCGTGGGCTCGTCGATGAAAGGCAACTGGTCTACGGTCCCAACGAGTGGAGTGCGGGAGTTGATCAAGCCAGGGAGTGCAACCAGATCCGGGACATCGACCGCCCCGATCGACCATTGCCAGTGCGGTTCGCACAGCCAGTCTCCAAGTGGCTCGCCGGGGGACAGATCGCGCAGGTCCAGGTCGAACTGCGATTGCCCGACAGCATGGAAGCAGCGTTCGCTGCTGTTCTCCGGCGCAGAAACGATACGGAAGCCTTCGGCCTGACCAACCGTCCAGGTCTGCTGGACAAAACCAGCGGCATTCAAGGTTCCGGCATAGAGGTCGAACCCGACGGCCAGCAGAAGGAAGAGCAGGATTGCAGGTTCTTCTTAAATGGTCCTCTCCAAAATCATACCTAGGGTGATCGCATCTAAATTCCAGCTGCGAGGACCTTGAGAAGATAATCTTCTTTCCAGGCGGCCTGGAGTTGCT
>JAFGSI010000055.1 GCA_016934715.1 Anaerolineales bacterium | reverse complement strand
GGCGGGGGTGGAATGATCGCCCTCGGCCTGTACATCCGCTCGAGGTGGTGAACCATGTCCAACATGAACATCTCCCCTATTGAAGCCGAGGAAGCCCTGGCCGCCATTCAGACCATGATGCAGAAGACCCGCCACGCGGTGGCCACCAACGGCACCTACATCACCCTGATCGTCACTGGGATCGTCTGGCTGATCGGATTCATGTGCACCCAGTTCCTGTCCGGCGCCGTCATCGGATATATCTGGGCCGGATTAAGCATCCTGGGCGGTGCCCTGGGTACCTTCCTGGGCTTCAGGATGGGCAAGCGCGTCCGCAGCCCGTCGGCAGTGCCGATGGCAAAGCGAATTGGGCTCTTCTGGCTGTTCATGGTCTTCTACTGCATCGCCACGATCGCGGTCGCCCGGCCGACAGACGGGAAGCAAGTGACCATGTTCGTCATCCTGTTCATCATGATCAGCCAGCTATCCATGGGCCCGCTGCTCTCCTTCACCTCCGTCTGGTGGGCGCTGCCGATCACCGCCCTGGCCTTGATCGGCTACTTCCTGCTGCCCGACATCTTTTATCTCTGGATGGCCATTCTAGGCGGGGGTGGAATGATCGCCCTCGGCCTGTACATCCGCTCGAGGTGGTAGGTCATGGCCGAACTGAACGAAACCATCCACCAGACTGTGCGCCTGCGCATCATGGCCGCCCTGGTCACCCTGGAGCCCACAGGCGAAGTAGATTTCACCTACCTGCGCGACCTGCTGGAGGTCACCGACGGCAACCTGGGTGCTCATCTGCGTAAACTGGAAGAGGCTGGCTACATTCTGGTCAACAAGGTTTTTGTGGAGCGCAAGCCGCGCACCTTCGTCTCTGCCACCCCGGAAGGACGCCGTGTCTTCCAGGAGCATGTGACGGCATTGGAAGCGATCTTGAAAAGGAAGTGAGGAAAATTTGGACACCATCGTGAAAGTCGAAGGGTTGAGAAAAACATATGGCAACACCGTCGCCGTGGACGAGGTCTCGTTCGAGGTAAAGGAAGGCGAGATCTTCGGCATGGTCGGCCCGAACGGGGCCGGCAAGACTACCACCATCGAATGTCTGGAAGGTCTGCGCAAACCGGATGCTGGGATACTGCGCGTTCTGGGCGTGGACCCGCAGCGCGAGGGCCAAACCCTGCGGGAAAACACCGGAATGCAGCTGCAGCAGTCCAATCTGCCGGACCGGATGAAGGTCTGGGAGGCGCTGGACCTTTACGCCACGTTCTACCCCAAGGCGGCCAACTGGGATGAGCTGCTTTCGCAACTGGGGCTGGAAGAGAAACGCAATGCCCCCTTCTCGAAGCTGTCGGGCGGGCAGAAGCAGCGCCTGTTCATCGCCCTGGCGCTCCTTCCGGACCCGAAGCTGGTCTTCCTGGATGAGCTGACCACCGGCCTGGATCCGCAGGCCCGCCACGCCATCTGGGACCTGGTGCGCGATGTGCGTGCCCGGGGCAAGACAGTCCTGCTGACCACCCATTTCATGGAAGAGGCCGAGCGTCTGTGCGACCGGGTCGCCATCCTGGACCACGGGAGGATCGTCGCCCTGGACACGCCCATCAACCTGGTTCGCGGTTTGGGGGTGGAAGAACGTGTCGTCTTCAGTGTGGAGGGAGCACTGCCTGCCGGGTTCGAAAAGGCCCTCTCGGGCGAGGCCCAGGTCGAGATCCAGGGCAGGCAGGTAAGCGTGCGCGACAGGAGCGGGCGAAAAACCCCGCTGGTCAGCGAGGTCGTCGGCCTGCTGTCCACGCAGGGCATCCTTTTCAGCGATCTACGCACCGAACAGCCCAGCCTGGAAGACGTCTTCCTGAGTCTGACCGGCCGGGAAATGAGAGGGTAAGGTTCACCATGAAAAGTTTGTTGAAAATGACCTGGATGGAAGCCAAGCTGTTCCTGCGTGAGCCGGCGAGCGCCTTTTTCTCACTGGTCTTCCCCCTGATCTACCTGTTCATGTATGGCCTGATGTCCGGCGGCAACCAACCCACACCGATGTACAACGGCCGGGGGGTGATCGATGCTGCCATACCCTCCCTTACCGCCGTTATCATCTGCATGACTGGATTGATGTCCACCACCATTACGCTGACCACCTACCGAGAGAAAGGCATCCTGCGCCGCCTTGGGACTACGCCGGTCAGCTGGTTGACCGTCCTGGTTGCACAGGTGATCGTGGTATTCGCCATGACAGGCCTGGGCATGCTGCTGCTCATCACCGCCGGCAAGCTGGCCTACAACGTACGTTTTGAGGGCAATGCCTTCAGCATGCTGGCAGGCTTCGTCCTGAGCAGCCTGAGCTTCTTCGGGATCGGGTTCATCCTGGCTGGCAGCATGCGCTCGGTACGTAGTGCTTGGGTTGTTGCGATGGTTCTTTTGTATCCGATGCTGCTTCTCTCCGGAGCCTTTTTTTCGCTCAAACTGCTGCCTGAAGTCATCCAGAAGATTTCGGCCTTCATCCCGCTGACCTACGTAGTCAACCTGCTGAGCGGGCTGTGGATCGGCGAACCGTGGTCCAGTCACCTGCTGGATGTTGGCGTACTGGCAGGAATGCTCGTGCTGGGGATCTTCATCACGGCCAAAATATTTCGCTGGGAATAGAGCTGCATCCAATTATTACAAATTTCTCCAATGGGCTATGATGAAAACAAAGTCCGGCCGGGAAATGAGAGGGTAGGGTTCACCATGAAAAGCTTGATGAAAATGACCTGGATGGAAGCCAAGTTGTTCCTGCGCGAGCCGGTGGGTGCCTTCTTCACGCTGGTCTTCCCGCTGATGATGCTGTTCCTGTTCGGCAGTATCTATGGCAATGAGCCCACGCCGATGTTCGGCGGGTACGGGAGCATTGACATTTCCGTCCCGGCCTATACGTCCATGATCATCGCCACCACCGGGCTGATGGGACTCACCATCACTATGGCCGCCTACCGGGAGAACGGCGTCCTGCGCCGCCTCCGCACCACGCCGCTCAGCCCGCTGGTCGTCCTGATCGCCCAGGTGATCGTGCTCTTCCTGATGACCACCTTTGGGATGCTCCTGCTGGTCGTCGCCGGGAAGCTGGTCTACCACATACGCTTCGAAGGGAACGCCCTCAGCGTACTGGCCGGGTTCACCTTAAGCAGCCTGAGTTTCTTCGCCCTTGGCTTCGTCCTGGCCGGGCTGATGCCGACTGCCCGCACCGCCCAGGTGGTCGGAATGGTGATCCTGTACCCAATGCTGTTTCTCTCCGGCGCCGGTTTTCCGCGCGAACTGCTCCCCGCAGCGATCAAGAAGGTCGCGATCTTCCTGCCGCTGACCTACGTGGTCGACCTGCTGCGCGGTCTGTGGATCGGTGAGAGTTGGGGCCAGCATCTCACCGCCGCCATCGTCCTGGCAGCCGTGCTGGTGGGAGGGGTGCTCATTTCGACCAGGACGTTCCGCTGGGAGTGAAACCAAGATCAAAAAGGTCCCGTTTCTTCTTGGAAGCGGGACCTTGCCGTTAACATGCCGTCTCTTTGAACTCCGGCACGTAGGTGACCCGTCCCTGCACCCCTTCCAGGGAGCCGGGACACAGCTCGATGATCATGAAGAAGTCGCCGTCGCCGTATTCGCTTGTCAGGCCGAAAGTGCGCGCCGGGGTGAAGCCGAAGCGTGGATAGTATGACTCATGCCCCACCAGCAGGACCGCCTCCACGCCCTGGCGGCGGCAGGCCTCCAGCCCGGCCCGGATCAGGCGCGACCCGATCCCGGTCTTCTGGACCTCGGGCAGGACCGCCACCGGACCCAGGCCGAGAACGGTCAGGCCCGGGCGCGGCGGCTCGAAGCGCATCGGCGAGAACAGGACGTGCCCAAGCACCCGCCCGTCCTCAACCGCCACCATGGACAGGCTGGCATGTCCACGCGCCCGGATCAGGTCAACGGCCTGGGCCTCGTTGGGGCGCTCGAAGGCCTGTTCGTTGACCTGGCGAATGCCAGGCAGGTCGGCCTGTATCTCGGGCCGGATGGTGAGCGTCTCACCAAAGCGAGCCAACAGGCCGGGCAGCGCCAGGTCGGCCAGCGAGTTCAGGGTCAGGTCGCCGCCGTCCATGCCCAGGCGGATGGTGACCGGGTTAGGCACCGCCACGACCCGCAGCCCGGCTGCCTGGCCGGCCTTCACGCCGTTGGGCGAATCCTCGAAGACGATCGCCTCGTCCGGCCGGGCGCGTAAGACCTCAAGAGCCTTCAGGAACAGGTCGGGGTTGGGCTTGGGCCGATCAGCGTCCTCGCGGCAGATGATGAAATCGAAGGCCTCGAACAGACCCAGGCGCTTGAGCTGGTTGTCGACCCACTCGTGGGTCGAACTGGAGGCGATGGCGGTCTGCAGGCCCAGGGCCCGGGCAGCAGCAAGGTAATCCTGCACCCCCGGCAGGACATCCTGGTAGGCGATCAGTTCCCGATCACGAACGCGCTTGTCAGCCCGCATCAGGGTGGTATCGATGACCTGGCCGCTTCTTTCGGTCAGGTAGGTCACCGGGTCAAAGTCGACCGCCCCATTCCCGCCAACGATCTGCCCCCACAGATCAATCGGGAACTCGACCCCGTAGCGGCTGTAGACCTCCTGCCAGGCCACCACCTCGGGGGTCTCGGTATCGAGGATCAAGCCGTCGAAATCGAAGATCAGAGCTTTGAACATGGTTTCTCCTGAAAAAAGCGACTGTCAAACCCGACCATTATACCCGAGGCACCACGCTTGTTCGGGTAAACCTGGACCAGGCAGAGGGTCCCGCACGGCCGGAGAACACCAAAGGGAGAGAGGCCAAAAAAAGAATTTGACCCAGGAACAACTGGCCAAAGTCCTGCAGGTCACGCGGGGAGGATTGTTCCAACTGGTTGATTCAGACGAATAGCCGCCGGACGGGAATCAGATATAATCGCAGGCAATCTCTTGAGGAGGAATCAAAAATGAATGAAGCCATCCAACCTGAGGTCATCCCTGCCCCGGCTGCGGCCACAGGGCCGAAGAAGTTCAATTGGCTCCTGTTCATCGTCCTGTGCGTGGTGGGTTTCCTGGCCTCGTTCCTGGTCCTGCCCTACGCGGTGGCCCTGACCAGCCCAGACTCTCTGGGCCTTCCAGGGGCGGATCAGTCGATGGTCTGGGTGATGTCGATCGTCGGGCAGATCTGCACCGGGGCCTTCCTGTGGCCGCTGATCGCTCTGGGCCTGCTGGCCGCCAACCAGATCGGGATGGGCGCCCCGCTGCTCGAGGGCCTGCTGACCAGCCAGCCGCTCAAAGGCAAGGTCGCCAAACCACTGCTGTGGGGGTTCGCCGGCGGCAGCCTGGCCGGGGTGGGCATCGTCCTGCTCTCGTTTGCGGCCAATCCGCTGCTTATGGCCGAGTCCGAACGGCTGGGGCAGAGCCTGCCCGAGATCGCTGCGCCCGCTCCCTGGATGGGCTTCCTGGCCTCCATTTCAGCCGGGATCACTGAAGAAATCATGCTCCGCCTTTTCCTGCTGACCGGCCTGGCCTGGCTGGGCTCCCGTCTCTGGCGCACGCCCGAGGGCCGGGCGCGGCGCTCCATCTTCTGGAGCGCCAACCTGCTGAGCGCGATCGCCTTCGGCCTGCTGCACCTGCCACTGGCCTCCAGCCTCGAAATGACCACCCCGCTGATGACCCTCTACGTGGTCTCCCAGAACGCCCTCCTCGGGCTGACTTTCGGCTGGTTGTATGACAAATACGGCCTGGAGAGCGCCATGCTGGCCCACTTCTCAACCGACCTGGTCCTGCACGTCTTCCTGCCAATGCTTCCGCTGGCAGCTGCCTGACAGCGACCTTTCTCTGGATTCCACGCACCGGATGACAACCTGCCGCCATCCGGTTAGTCCCAAAGGGCTGGAAAGCCCTGGCGTCCTTCTGGGAAGTAGCATTAAATGCACCTGCAAAGGCCGCAAAATGTGGTTGCGTCCCACCTCCATTGCAGGTATATTCTTACTGTAGGCAGTGTGCGGTAAGTGAACCCGCCTCACTGCCCGGTCTTCGTTTTCAGATCGCCGTAGCGCAGAAGTTCGCGCAGGAGGCAATAGAAGAGCCGTTCGGAGGTGGATCATGCTGGAACGTGAACGCAAGGCCCGCAATGGGGCCAAACTGCAGGAAATGCACCCGGACTTCCGGGCCAGAGTGGAGGCAGTCCTGGTGGAGATGGAAAGTTACCGCTACCGGCCACGCATCCAGGAGGCCTGGCGTTCCCCCGAAGAACAGGCCGAGGCCTTCCGCCGCGGCCGCAGCAAGATCGAGTACGGCTACCACAACGTCACCGCCCCTGATGGGACCAAGGAAGCCCTGGCCGCCGATATCATCGATGACAATCGTCCGCTGGGTCCCAAGCTGCACTTCATCCTGCACCTGACCGCTGCGGCCGAGAAGAACGGCCTGACCAGCGGCGTCTACTTCGACCTGGCTCCCGAGAAAGCCCTGCGCCTCAAGGAAGCCCTGGCCGCCGAAAACTGGAATGCCGCCGTCCATATCGGCTGGGACCCCTGCCATGTGCAAACGACAGCGGTAACGATCGAGGAAGCCCGCGAAGGCAAACGCCCGGGAGATACGCCTGCCGGTCAGCCCCCGGCCTCCGGACCGATCCCACCAGCTGCCGAAACGCCGGCCCCTACACCCGGGACACCCCCACCGGCGGCCACCCCAACCCCGACGTCTGACACGCCCATTCCTCCACCGGTGACACCCCCACCCACGCCGGATGAACCCGCAGCGCCGCCCGCCTCCGGGATGATCCGCTTCCGGGTGACGAACACCGCCACCAACCAGACCCGCTACCACGACCTGGGAACCGCCTTGCGGCCGGTGAGCCTGCTGCCGGTCCCGTACATTTCGCAGGTCGGCCAGGGCGCCGACGCCCACCGCAACGACTGCGGGGCGGCTTCAGCCGCAATGCTGGTCGCCGCTTACCTGGGCGAGAAGATAACCCCCGACGAGTTCTACACCCGCTTCAATATCCCCGGCGACCGCTACCTGAGCCAGGCGGAGGTCCGCGATGCGATGGGCAGCCTGGGACTGATGAGCGAATTCAAGGCCAACCTGTCGCTGCAGGAGCTGTTCACCTACCTCGCCAGCGGTAAGCCGGTCATTGCCCTGCTGCGCTACCGGGTGCTGCGCGACGCCGGTCTGACCGAGAGCGACTTCCAGGGGCCGCATTTCCTCGTCGTGGTCGGGATCGACAGCAAGAACGTCTACGTCCACGACCCGCTCTTCAGTGACCCGGCCAAGGGCCAGGCCCGCCCCTATCCACTGGAACTCTTCTGGCAGGCCTGGAAGGAGATCGCCCAGGTGGCCGAACTGCCCAACCCCGAACGCTCAGCGATCGTTCCCAACGTCGGCATCGGCTACAAGCTGACCCGCCGGGTGCGCATCAACGTCGGTCTGCTGAGCGTCCGGGAGGGTCCGGGGCTGAACTTCAAACTGATCGACAAGCGCGTCAAGAACAACGAAACCTACGAAGTGACCCGCGAATTGAACGGCTGGGGTGAGATCGCCGAGAACGAGTGGATCTACCTGGCTTACACCATTCCGGCAGATTGAGCCCTTCCTCAAGGTATAATATCCTCAGTGCCAACCAACACGATCGCGGAACTGTTCGAACTGTCCATCGCCCTGGAACGGGCAGCGGAGTCATTCTACCGCGGCCTGGGTCAGCTCTTCGCCCATGAGCCGGAGGTCGTCAACTTCTGGCAGAAGTACGAGCGCGAGGAGGCTGGACATGCCCGCTTCCTGGAGCAACTTGTCACCCGGGTGAACGAGGAGAAACTGCGCCAGGCAGCCCCCGCCGACCTGCTGACCGCCGCCAGGCGCCTGCTGCAGATCTCTCCCGAGGAACTGCTGGCGAACATCACCAACCTGGAAGAGGCCTACCAGATCGCCCTCCAGACCGAGAACGCGGAAACCAACCTGATCTTCGAGGCCTTGATCGCCGATTTCGCTGTAACCAGCCAGGCAGTCACCTTCCTCAAGCGGCAGTTGAAGGACCATGCCGAAGGGATCAGCCGTGATTTTCCACCACGGTTCGACACGCCCGCGGCCCGGATCGCGGTGCAGGCCGATCGTTGATCCACCCGTTCGAAGAGACCAAAAGTCGTCGCACAAGAACTTCTTGTGCGACGACTCTTTTGGACCGGCCGGGCTACGGCTCACGCACACAGCGATAGCCGTGGCGCGGGTTGCCGAAAGTCTTGGGCTGGGCGCCGACGTAGCCGTTGTAGCTGACATAATACGCGTCCCTCTCATCGTATTCTTCGGCAGCCCAGTAGTAGATCGGCGGGGCACCGGGATTCCAGAGCGGGGTTTCCTTGTCGGGTGTGATGGCGCAGGCCTGTTCCCCCTCTTGCCCGTTCCAGCGGCAGCCAGCATTGACCCCATCCCGGGTCAGCGAAGCGACCAGTTCGTCGACGGTTGGCATGCGCCAGATGTAGAGCGGCGCATCGGCCAACGACAGGCCGTCGGCGGTCAGGGAGGCGCACAGCCCGGTCTGTTCCATATCGAAGGCCGTCGGCGCCAGGTCCCAGTTGTCGGCCTCTAGACCAAGCGGTGACTGCCCATACAGCGCCAGCGAGTGCCAGGCCGGGTAGCCCCCCCAGGGCTGGCGCCAGTTCCAGCCGGGGCCCTCCGGGGCCCAGATCAGAATCACGCCGTCCCCCTCGATCAGGCGCGCGCCGCGCAAACCGTCGTCGTGGCGGGACAGAATGGGCGGCAGCTGGACGACCGAGACAATGATAATGACCAGCAGCGGGATGCCCAGGGCCAGCAGATAGCCCAGCTTGCGCCGCCAGCCCGGGCTCGAGGGCTGCCAGCCCGCCTCCTGCCTGCGACGGCGGAATCGCCCTTCGAGCAGGAACAGGACCCCGGTTACAATCAGCAGAGCGCTGACCGGGAACATGCTCAGGACCCCGGTCATGCTCAGCCCTCCAGCCCGCTGGGCGGCCATATTCCACCACCAGATGGTGAAGGCCGTCCCGCAGACAATCAGGGTCCAGCCACCCACCCGAGGCCAGCGCAGAGCCAGCAGGGTGAAAACCAGGCAGATCGCCGCCGGGATCAGGTAGGCCAGCGGCGCAGGAAAGGGCAAACCCCAACCCTCGTAGTACAGTTCGGCGATTCCCCAGAAGGTCCACAGCGAGGTGGTCAGGATCAGGAAGCCGGTGGCGAGATAGCCTGGCAGTCTGTATTTGAATGGCATGCCTCCCTCCAAATTTCAGTGTACCATTAATTCATGGACCACTTGCCCAATCGGTCCTTGTATTGTATATTGAACCGGGAACATCAATCACTGTACTGGGAGGGCTCTGCGCATGAACAGATTGCGCTTATCAAGGAATGCCGCTTTTGGGATCGTCTTCCTGCTCTGGTTGGTTTTCACCGCCCTCTACACATTCCAGAAAAACGAAACCATCGCCAGTTTCACCAACCTGCTCCCGGGACTGCTGGCGGTCGGGGCGCTGCTGGCAGCCGGGTTTCGGCTGGAGGATTGCTTCCTGAAATGGGGCAGGCTGTCAAAACGCGGCGCAGTCTATCTCCTGCTCACTGCCGTGTTCCTCCCGGCCATCTACCTGACCGGCCGCTGGACCGGCTGGAACTGGACCGCCGCCCTGCTGTACGCCCCCTTCAGCGCAGTCGCCCAGGAGCTCTTCTTCCGCAGCGCCCTGCTGCCGGTCCTGCTGGCGATCCTGAAAGACAAGCCCGTCCTGGCGATCATCCTGCACGCGGTCCTGTTCGCGCTCTGGCATCTACCACAGGCCGCTTTGACAGCCCCGCTGGTCGGGATCATCAGCGTGGTGGTGGTGACATTTGCCTGCGGCATCCTGTGGGGCCTGCAGGTCCGGCAGGACCGGACCGTCTACTGGCTGGTGGGCCTGCACACCCTGCTGCTGATCATGAATTCGCTGTTCACCTGGGGATAAAAGAAGAACGGTACGGTATGGAAAACAAAGAAATGACTGATGATGTATATACCCGCCTGGCCATAGCCCTCGACCGGCTGCCCAACGGCTACCCGCGCACTGCCTCGGGGGTCGAGATCCGCATCCTGCAGAAGATCTTCTCGCCCGAGGAGGCCGCCCTGGCCTGCGCGTTGACCGGCACACCGGAGTCCGTGGAGGCAATCGCCGCCCGGGCCTGCAGCGACTCGGCCCAAGTCAGCCGGATGCTGTTCAAGCTGGTCCGGCGCGGCATGGTCTGGCTCGACAAGCGAGACGGGGAGACCCGCTTCCGCCTGGCCCCCTTTGTGGTCGGCATCTACGAGGCCCAGATCGAGTTGATGGACCATGAGCTGGCCCACCTGGTGGAGGACTACTTCACTGCCGAAGGCGCCCAAGGGATCATGCAGCTCCAACCGGCCCTGCACCGGGTCATCCCGGCTGACGGAACGGTCAAGTCGGAGGCGATCCTGCCCTACGAAGACGTGCGGGCGATCCTGCTCGAGGCCAGGACCTTCAGCGTCCGCGACTGCATCTGCCGCCTGCAGCAAGCCCACCTCGGCAAGGCCTGTGAGTACCCGACCCACGTCTGCCTGAGCTTCTCGGCAAGCGAGCGTGCCCCCCGCCAGGGGGATCTGTCGCAGGCCGAGGCGTTGGACCTGCTGGCGATGACCGAGAAGGTCGGGTTGGTACACACAGTCAGCAACGTGATCGAGGGGGTCGGCTATGTGTGCAACTGCTGCGGCTGCTGCTGCGGAATCCTGCGCGGTGTCACCGAGTGGGGCATCCAGGATTCGGTCGCCTATGCCAACTATTACGCCGTGATCGACACCGCCCTGTGCACCGGCTGCGGCAGCTGCATCGAACGCTGCCACGTACAGGCCATCTCCGAAGACGGCGGCGTGGCGGTCGTCGACCAGGCCCGCTGCATCGGCTGCGGGCTGTGCGTCAGCGGCTGCCCGAATGACGTCGCCCGCCTGGAGCGCAAACCGGAGGCCGAGATCGTCCACCCGCCGAAAGATTACGCCGAATGGGAGCATCAGCGGCTGCGAAATCGCGGGCTGAGGGAATGAAAGAGAGCGCGAAAGAAAACCTGCGGTCGCCAATCCGGATTTCTCAGAGCGTTCAGGAATTATTACGTTGTCCGAGATGTCATGCCAGGTTGGAACAGGCAGATCAACAATTCAAGTGCACAAATCCTGAATGCACCGCCCTTTTCCCGATCATCGCTGGGGTCCCGGTGCTGATAAACGAAGAATCAAGCATATTCTCCATTGATGACATCAAGGCAACTACCCAGGCATTCTTGGGGGACCTGAAGGAGCATAGAGTCAAGGATTTCATCCGCCGCCTGGTCCCCAAAATCAGCAGCAACCTCAAGGCAAAATCAAAAATCGCTCAGATGGAAGAGCTGCTGCTCGATCAATCCGACTCGCCGCGTGTGTTGGTGATCGGAGGAGGCATTCTGGGCCCTGGAATGGAATCTCTCACCCAGAACGCCGCAATCGAGCTCGTCGACAGCGATGTTTCATTTGGGCCGCGCACGATCTTGATCTGCGATGCCCACGCGATCCCTTTCGAAGACGGATCGTTCGATGGGGTGATCGCACAATCTGTGCTGGAGCATGTCGTCGATCCCTATCGTTGCAGCGATGAGATTCATCGCGTTCTGAAAGATCAGGGTCTGCTCTTTGCCGAGACGCCCTTGATGCAGCAGGTGCATGCCGGCCGCTACGACTTTACCCGCTTCACCCACCTGGGGCATCGCCGTCTGTTCCGACGATTCGAGGAGCTCGACAGCGGGGCCGCATCTGGTCCGGGCATGGCCCTGGCCTGGTCCTATCAGCACTTTCTGCTGAGTTTTACCACATCAAAGCGCCTCAGGATGGTTCTTCGACTTTTCAGCAGTCTGACAGCCTTCTGGCTCAAATATTGCGATCGTTTTCTGATCGACAAGCCCGGCGCGCTGGATGCGGCCTCCGCGGTTTATTTCATGGGCAGGAAATCAGGGCAGGTCCTGTTGGATCGTGATCTGGTCAAGGGCTACCGGGGCGCAGGCTAGGATCACCGTGCTGAGCTGAAATGAGAGACGTGGAGACACTCTTGATCACCTCACCCGACGGCACATCGATCGCCTGCGAGGTCTGTGGTACCGGTCCGGCATCGTCCCGCTGCATGGCAGAAGCGGTTCGCGCCGGGAATGGCTTAAGGCCGGTTACGGCGAGCGCCTGCAGGACAAGTTCACGGTCATCGCGATGGACCTGCGCGGTCACGGCAAGAGCGGCCTGCACCAAGGGTTACTGAAACTTCGCCAGCCGTCATGAATATAGTCATATTTGCGTTGCTCCCTTCATGTCACCTCCCGCCGCGTGTCCGCTCCAGGCATAACCTCGTATCCCGGGCAGGGGAGTAGATACCCGTTTTTCATCTTCCGAATCCCTTGACAGCCAGTTCTCCTGGCTCTATAATGAGTGAGTAGTCAGTCACTTATCCGGCAGCCGGAGAAAACAATGGTCCGCAACCCGAGTCCCGAAAAGAGAGCCGCCTTCCTGGACACCGCCCTGCGGTTATTCGTCGCCCGGGGCGTGCAGAACACCTCCACGGCGGCGATCGCCCAGGAGGCCGGTACTGCAGCCGGGACGCTGTTCCTGTACTTCGCCACCAAGCAGGACCTGGTCGACGCGCTGGTGCTCAAGATCGGCCGGGAACAGGCCGACTACATCGAGACGCTGCTCGATCCGTCCCATTCGGCCCGGGAGGCCTTCTTCGCGATCTGGGAAGGCTCGCTGCGCTGGTTCCTGAAAAACATGGACGCCTACCACCTGATCCAGCAGGTGCGCGATTCGGGCCTGGTCTCCGCAGCCGCTGTGCAAGAGTCGAACCAGTATTTCATGTACTATTATGAAGCGATCCAGAAGGGACTGGCCGAGGGCAGGATCAAAGCCTACCCGGTCGAGATGATCGGCGGTTTCCTGTACCAGGAAATCATCGCCGTGATGAAACTGCTCGCTGCTCAGGCGGACCTGACCCGGCAGGATGAGATCATCCGGCAGGGATTCGACATCTTCTGGGATGGCATCAAGGCTGCGGGGGAATGAAATCTGCAGACGCAATCTCAAAAAGGAGTCAAAATGAGCTTCACCACCAAGATTGTCAGCACAGGGGTCTTCTTCTTGTTCATCTTCCTTTCCGGTTTCTGGCTCAGCCGGACCGGGAAGCCGTACAGTGGACTGATCTTCAACATCCATAAATTGATCGGTCTGGCGGCAGGCGTGTTCCTGATCGTGACCGTGGTTCAGGTTCACAAAACCATGCCCTTCAGGCCGGTGCAGATTGCCGCCCTCACGACCAGCATGCTGATCTTTGTCGCCCTGGTCGCCGCCGGCGGACTGCAGAGCATCGAAGCGACGGGCGGCCTGGCGAACGCCAGCCAGTCGGTGCGCAATTCGATCGCCCTGGTGCACAAGGTCTTTCCCTACCTGGCCGTGCTATCGACAGCCGTCACCTTGTATCTTTTACTGGGCCGGGAGTAAAAAGCCGGGTCGACATAGATGCCGTGCCTAGTCCAGGCACGGCACGCGTTTTATCTGCCATTTGCAGGACTTCGATCTCTTACTCAACATCCCCACCCTTCCTTTCTACAGGTACGGTGCCAGCAACTCCCAATGGAAATCGATGTAGGGCATATCGTTCTCGATCCTCTTCCGGCGGCCTTCCAGATAGCCGGCGCACCACTCGTCATCGGGCCGCTCCCCGAAAGCGAACAGGATCGCGGCGAACAGGTCGATCTCGCGCAGCTTCAGGAAGTTGGGGATCTCCGGCAGCCAGGCAGGGTCGAGGCGGTTATGTTCGCGATAGCCCTGCAGGAAGATGGGCATGAAGCGCCCGGTGAATCCGGCGGGATCCTTCTTCTCCCCCATCGAAACATAGAACAGAACCATGGCGATGTCGTATATGAAATGCCCGTACACGCAGTCGTCGAAGTCGAAGAGCGTCAGGGTGTAATTCTCGTCGACGAACAGATTGCCGAGATGGGCATCCTGGTGGATCATGCCGTAGCCGTCGCGGTCACAGGGCAGGGTGCGCAGGTGTGCCAGGAGGGCCCGGTATTTTTCCCGGATCAGGGTTTCGTCCTTGGACAACTGCCGGTCGGGAGTGCTGTTCTCAGGCGAGTCCCAGGCATAGCGCTTCCAAGCCGGGTTGGAGGGGGTGTAGGTCTTGGCCAGGGCGTGCATGCGCCCGAGCAGGCAGCCGTAGTTGTGAAACAGGCGCGCGTTGATCTGTTCCTTGCGAGCGATGCCGCCGCGCGCCTTGACAAAGGCCGTGCACAGGAACTGGCCGCCCTGGCCGTCATCGAGCGGCTCGACCAGTTCTCCGGCCGTCGACAGCACCGCCCGGGCGACGGTCACCCCACCATCTGCCAGGTAGTTGATCCATTCGACCTCGCCCCGGATCAGGTCCGGGGACCGGCGGCGGCTGTGACCGAGACGCAGGACATAATCCCCATCCGGCCGGTTGAACTCGTAAATGAAGCTCTCAAACCCATCCAACAGCTTGAGCCGGTCGGGGGCGATCGCATAGCATTGGCGGGCAGCAGAAAGAATGTCCTCGTTGATCAGGGCAGCGATCTGGGGGTCCATCGACCCTCCTTGTACAGGGGATGTGCACCCTTCTGCGGGCGCGGTGCCCATTATAGCGGAATCACCCTCGCAGGGAAGGTTCCCAGGTATGGAATCGACACATCCTCCTGGAAGAACGAAAATCACCCGGCCGATCTTCCTGTATAATCGAGGCATGCCCGACACCGATCGCCTGGCCCTGCTGCTGCGCCTCTCACAAACATTCAATTCGTCGCTGAATCTGGACGAGGTGCTCAACCTGGTCATGGATGAGGTGATAGCCGCAGTCCGGGCCGAGCGGGGGTTCGTGATGCTGAACGACGCCGGAGGAGGGCTGAGCTTCCGGGTGGCGCGCGGCATGGACCAGAAAACGATCGACGAGCCGCATTTTCAGGTCTCGCGCGGCGCCATCGAGAGCGTGAACCGCGACGGGCTGCCGATCCTGACGATGGACGCCCTGCAGGATGAGCGCTTCAAGGAGCGCGCCAGTGTGATGGTCCTGGGGCTGCGCTCACTGATCTGCGTACCGCTCAAGAACAAGGAACGCCAGCTGGGGATCATCTACGTCGACAGCCGCACGCGCAGCTCACAGTTCAACGCAACCGACCTGGAACTGGTCAGCGCAATCGCCTCCACCGCCGCCATCGCCATCGATAACGCCTCGTTGTTCAATGACCTGCAGCAGTCGAAAGAGGACCTGGATGCCGCTTACATCACCACCCTGGAGGGTTGGGCGCGGGCCATCGAGTTGCGCGACCACGAAACCGAGGGCCACACCCGCAGGGTGACGGAAATGACCACCCGTTTCGCCCGCCACCTGCAGGTTGCCGAGGCGGACCTGGCCCACATCTCCCGCGGAGCCCTGCTGCACGATATCGGCAAGATGGGGGTCAGCGACGCCATTCTGCGTAAACCCGGTCCGCTCACCGCGGAAGAGCGGGTCGAGATGGAAATGCATCCCGGCTTTGGCTTCGATATGCTCGCCCCGATCGCGTTCCTGAAGCCGGCGATCGACATCCCCTTCTGCCATCATGAGAAGTGGGATGGCTCAGGCTACCCGCGCGGCCTGAAGGGGGAAGACATTCCCCTGGCCGCGCGCATCTTCTGCATCGTCGACGTGTGGGACGCCCTGAGCCAGGACCGGTATTACCGCAAGGCCTGGCCGCGGGAGCAAGTCCTGGCCTTCCTGCGCGAACAATCGGGCCTGCACTTCGCCCCCCGGCTGGTCGAGGCCTTCATCGGCATGCTCTCTGAGCCAGAAAGACACAATCCGGCCTGACAGGTCCAGGCGGGATCTTGAAGAACTGGAGTCGCTGAGATGGGTCACGTCCTGGTACAATACCATTCGGAATCCGGCCACACCCAAGAAATGGCAGTCCTGGTTGCAGAGGGAGCCGCACAGGTGCCCGGCATCGAGGTGCGTCTGAAACCGCTCGACGAATGCACGGTCGCGGATGTCCAGTGGTGCGACGGGATCGCCCTGGGAGCCCCGACCCACCTGGGATTGGTCCCCTGGCGGGTCAAACAGTGGTGGGACGGGATCATCGAGCCGGCCTGGGGCAAGATCGATGGCAAGATCGGCTGCGCCTTCTCATCGGCCGGCGGGCTGGGCGGCGGGGCCGAATTGGCCTGCATGTCGATCCTGACCATCCTGATGAATTTCGGGCTACTGGTTTTCGGGGTCACCGATTACGTCGCCCCGCGGACCACCCTGCACTACGGCGTGGCCCTGCCTGGGCGCCCCAAGACCCGGGCTGAAAAGGACTTGTGCCTGCGCCTGGGACGGCGCCTGGCCGAGTGGGTCTCGTTCTACGTGGACGGGATCGAGGCCAGCCACCCCCGCAACGCCGGCTACGCCCGCTTCCCGTAGCCAGAGAAGATTTTCCTGGGAGCACTGGATCCTTCGCATGGGAACACCTTCCCAAAACCTCCCACTCCGGATCGAGACGGAACGCCTGATCCTGCGCCCCTACGCTGCCGGCGACGGGACCTGGTTCTACGCCATGAGCCAGCACAACCGTGATCATCTGCGGCAGTTCGAATCTGATAACGTGGTCATGCGGCTGAACAACGAGGACGAGGCCGAGGCATTGGCCCGGGACCTGGCTGTCGACTGGTCCGTAGGCCGGCATTATTTCATCGGGGCCTTCGATAAACGCGGCGGCGAGTTTGTCGCCCAGGTCTACATCGGCGTGGTCGACAATGCCCTGCCGGAATACGAGATCGGCTACTTCGCCGATGTCGATCACCAGGGTCAGGGCTTTGTCAGCGAGGCAGTGCGGGCCGCCATCCGGTTTTCGTTCGAACACCTGGGCGCCTACCGCCTGCGCCTGGAATGCGACGACACCAACCTGGGCAGCATCCGGGTCGCTGAACGCTGTGGCTTCCAGCGCGAGGGCCACATCCGCCAGAACAAACGCCACCCCGACGGGGCGATCAGCGGGACGCTGCACTTCGGCCTGCTGCGGAGCGAGTACGAGTCATCTGGAGATGGTCTATGAAGACGACCGAAGACCTGCCCGAGAGGTCTACCCGGCTGCCTGGCGTGACGGATCGCCAGATTCCTGGTCGGGGCGCTCCTCGCCAAGCGCAAGGACAGGCCGGGGAAAAAAGGACGAGCGCACTTCGGGCCCTGATCCTGGCCGGCTGGCTCCTGGTCATGACGGCTTGTACTGCGAGCAGCGCAACGGCATTTACTCCCACCCCCACCTCCCTGGTCGCCCATCGCGAAGACGAGAGTCTGGTACACGCCGGGGCTTTCCGGCTGACCGTGACCCTGGTCTCGCACCTGAGCAACGCCGTGATGCTGACCATCGAGGTCGAAAACATCTCCGGATCGACGGCGGCCTGGACGCCCGGGGAGGCCGTCCCATTGGCCTATGTTCTGGATGGAGGGGAACGATCCTCCATTCTACAGGCCAGCGGCATTTTTGACGTTGACCTGCGCTTCGATGCCATGGAAAAGAACACCGGCCAGTTGATCTTCCCGCTTCCCAGGGGGGAGACGTTCGAGTTTCATTATCCCGATTGCGCACCAGCTTTTGTCACGCTCCACGCACCCTGAACGGATCCCCTAAAACTGGGAGGCTTGAAAGCTTCTGCCTCTGGCGTGCAAAGAGCAGGAGGCTTCTTATTTGATTCCACACGAATAATCCTGATCCACGAACCGTTCTGTGGATTTCCATATTCTTTAAAAAAATGGGCGGGCTTGTCGCCCGCCCATTTTTTTCGCCAGTTTTTTCGCCGCCTTTGTGCCCATTTCTCACTTCAGAAGAGTTGCCTGGACGTTCTTTCCAGGCAGCTCCTGTATGTCTTCAGGAAAAATCAGAACAAGCGCAAGATGGCCCCGCTGGCCCAGGCGAAGAGCGCCGCGGGCAGGAAGGACAGGACCACGGTCGCCAGGGCCGCCAAGCTCCAGGTCAGATCAAGCCAGGGTTCACGCGTCGTTTCGGGCTCGCCTTCGCGCATGTACATGGTCACTACCACCCGCAGGTAGTAGTAGGCCGAGATCAGCGAGGTCAGCACGCCGATGACCGCCAGCCAGATCTGCCCGGCGTCGATCACGGCGCGGAACAGGTAGAATTTCCCGATCAGGCCCAGGGTGGGCGGCATGCCGGTCAGCGAGAGCATGAAGACGGTCATGGCCGCCGCCAGGGCCGGACGCTTGCGTCCCAGCCCGGCGTAATCGGTGATTTCGAGCCCCCGCCCGTCTTTCTTCTCCAGGGCGATGACGACTGCCCAGGCCCCGAAGGAGGTGATGGCGTAGACCAGCAGGTAGAAGAGGGCCGAGGCGACCGCATCCGCCCGGACGGCAGAATCGCCAAAGGCCACGAAGGCCATCAGGATGTAGCCGGCATGGGCGATCGACGAATAAGCCAGCATGCGCTTGATGTTGGTCTGGGCGATGGCGATCACGTTGCCAACCAGCATGGTCAGCGCCGCCAGGGCCCAGATCACCGGCACCAGGTCGGCCTGCAGGAGCGGGAAGGCCAGCACGAAGACCCGCAGCAGGGCGGCGAAGCCGGCTGCCTTGGCGCCCACGGCCATAAAGGCGGTCACGGCAGTCGGGGCGCCCTGGTAGACATCGGGGGTCCACATGTGGAAGGGGACTGCGGCGACCTTGAATCCGAAGCCGACCATGATCAAGGCCGCGCCGATCAACAGGAGCGGCGAGGGTGTGCCCATCGCGAAGGTTGCGTCGACGATCTCGCGCAGCGCAGTGGCGCCGGTGGCCCCGTAGACCAGGGTGATGCCGTAGACCACAAAGCCGGTGGCAAAGGCCCCCAGCAGGAAGTACTTGAGGCCCGCTTCTTCCGAGTCCGGACGGGGGGAACCAAAGGCCGCCAGCACGTAGAGCGGGATCGAGAGCAGTTCCAGGGCCAGGAAGACCACGATCAGGTCGGCGGCCTGGGCCATCAGAACCATACCCGAGACCGAGAACATCAAGATGGGGTAGAACTCACCCCGCTCCCAGCCCATGCGGCGCATGTAGTCATAGGCCAGGGCAATGCCCAGCAGGCCCGAGCCAAGAATCAGGACCGCCAGGAAGGTGCTGAACCCGTCCTGGACGACCATCCCACGGAAGCCGCTGCCGATCTGGCCGGCCCGGCCGAGGGTCAGCCCCATGCTGATCGCCAGCCCAAAAGCTGCCAGGATGGCGGTCCAGCCTTTGCGCCCCTTGGGGATGAACAGGTCCACCAGCAGCAGGACGCAGGCCCAGCCGAGCAGGACAACCAGCGGGAGGATTGAGTTGAGATCGTTAGGATCGAATTGCATCATAGTCGCGCTTTCGAGCGGTCAGCGATCAGCGATCAACGATCAGCGCACGGCTGAAAGCTGAGGGCTGAAGGCTGAACGCTAATGTACTATCTGTGGCAATGCCTCGACCAGTTTTTCCACCGCCGGGGCCATCAGGTCAAAGAACGGCTTGGGATACAGCCCGATCCAGAAAATGAAGACCAGCAGCGGGACCATGATGACGATCTCGCGCCAGTTCAAATCGCGCAGGGCATGGCCGTGTTTCTTGATTTCTTCGACGATCGAGCCCTCCGGGCCAAGGAACATTTTCTGGAACATGTACAGGATGTAGATGGCGGCCATGATAACGCCCGCCGCGGCGACCCCCGCAAACCAGGGCGAACCGATGGCCTGCGAGCCAAAAGCGCCCAGCAGGATGGTGAACTCGCCAACGAAGCCGTTCAGGCCGGGCAGGCCCATCGAGGAGAGCGAGACGACCAGCATGATCGAACCGAAGATAGGGGTGATCTTCCACAGCCCGCCGTAGACAGCGATCTCACGCGTGTGGGTCTGCTCGTAGATCATGCCGACCAGAAGGAACAGCGCCCCGGTGCTCAGGCCGTGGTTGATCATCTGCAGGATAGCGCCTTCCATGCCCTGGGCATTGAGGGCGAACAGGCCCAGCATGACGAAGCCAAGGTGGCTGACCGAAGAGTAGGCAACCAGTTTCTTGACATCCTTCTGGGCGTAGCAGACCCAGGCGCCATAAATAATGCCGATCACGGCCAGCAGGGCGATCCACGGGGCGGCTTTGACCGCCGCGTCCGGGAACATCGGGATGTTAAAACGGATGAAACCGTAAGTGCCCATCTTCAACAGGACACCGGCCAGGATGACCGAACCGGCGGTCGGGGCCTCGACGTGGGCATCGGGCAGCCAGGAGTGCAGCGGCCACATTGGGACCTTGATGGCGAAGGCCGCCGTGAAGGCCAGGAAAAGCAGCATCTGGGCCCCCAGGGCGATCACCCCGCTGGCATACAGCCCGGGCAGGGCCGTGATCAACTCGGGCACCGAGAAGGTTCCGGCCTGGATGCCGATATACAGGATTGCCAGCAGCATCAGGATCGAGCCAGCCATGGTGTACAGGAAGAACTTGATGGCGGCGTAGATGCGGCGCGGCCCGCCCCAAATGCCGATCAGGAAATACATCGGCACCAGGGTAAATTCCCAGAAAATATAGAACAGGAACAGGTCCTGGGCCAGGAAGACGCCCAGCATGCCGACCTCGAGCAGCAGGAAGAAGAGCATGAAGTCCTTGACCCGCTCCTCGACCGCCGTCCAGGTGGAGAGGATCGAGAGGGGGGTCAGGAAGGTCGTCAGCAGGACCAGCAGGATGGACAGGCCGTCCACGCCCATGGCGTAGGTGATGTTCCAGCCGGCGACCTGGATCCAGGGCAGCGAGAGCCCAAGGTGAAGCTCGCCCGGCGCAACCGCTTCGGCGGCCTGGAACTGGGTCAGCATCCAGATCGACAGGCCGAAGGTGAGCAGCGACACGAGCAGAGCCGTCCAGCGCAGCAGATTCTTCCTCCCGGAGGGCAGGACCAACAGAAGCAGCACGCCCACCAGCGGGGAGAAGGTCACGAGGTTGAGGGGATTGGTCAAGAAATCCATAGTTCGTTCTTCCTCTCTATTTGAGGAGTAAATAACCCAGAATAGCAATCACACCGAACAGCACCGCCAGGGCATAGCTGCGCACGAACCCGTTCTGCAGCCTGCGCAGGCTGGCGGAGATGCGTTTGATCAGTTCACCCAGGCCGTTGAAGAAGGCATCGATGCCCTTCTGGTCGGCGTAGCGGTCGAGGGCAATCTTGCTCAACCAGTTGTAAGTCCCGGCGATGAGCTTGTCATGAACGAAGTCGTGCCAGAAGCGCCCATCGACCACCTCAGCCAGGAAGCGGCCCAGATCGGCATAGCGGTCGACGAAGGCTGCCCGGTAACCCTCGTCCACGAACCACTTGTTCTCCATGCCGGTGAAGATCGGGCCGAGGATCTTCTTGAGCGGGTCCTTTTGCCCGGCCTCGAGCGGCTTGCGCCCGTAGAGCAACCAGGACAGGTAGATGGCCCCAAGCGCCAGGAGTGTCGAGACGAGCGCCACGACCGGGTTCAGTCCGCCCCACGAAAGGGCCAGGAAACCGCCGACTTCGGCGCCGTGTTCGGCCGCCAGCGCGATGGTGTGTTCCAGCCAGTGGGTCAGGGTGTGGACCCCCGGCAGGTTGAGCACCCCGCCCAGGACCGAGAGCCCGGCCAGGACCATCAGCGGGACGGTGATGATCTTCGGGCTTTCCTCGGCGTGCTCGGCGGCGGCGTGGCGCGACCTGCCGAAGAAGACCATCCAGATCTGGCGGCCCATGTAGAAGGCGGTGAAGAAGGCCGCGATCACCAGCAGGACATACACGACCGTGTAATTCCTGGCCGCCTCAAGCAGGATCTCATCCTTCGACCAGAACCCGGCAAAGGGGAAGATCCCCGCCAGCGCCAGCGTCCCGATCATGTAGAGCCAGAAGGTGACCGGCATCCGCTTGCGCAGGCCGCCCATGTTGCGCATATCGCCGGGGTCGAAGACCTCTTCATGCTGCCCGGAGTCAGGACCGTGATGGGCCAGGTGATGGTGCCCCCGTTCCAATCCCAGAATGACTGAGCCGGCCGAGAGGAACAGCAGGGCCTTGAAGAAGGCATGCGTGACCAGGTGGAACATGCCAGCCACGAAGGCGCCCATCCCGACCGCCGCCACCATGAAGCCCAACTGGCTGATGGTCGAGTAGGCCAGGACCTTCTTGATGTCGTACTGCCCGACGGCAATCGTGGCAGCAAACAGGGCGGTCACCGCCCCGACCAGCGCCACGATGAACTGGGCGTTCGGCACCGCTGAGTAGAGCGGCCAGGAGCGCGCGATCAGGTAGACGCCGGCAGTGACCATCGTGGCGGCATGGATCAGGGCCGAGACCGGCGTCGGGCCGGCCATCGCATCCGGAAGCCAGACATAGAGCGGGATCTGGGACGACTTGCCCGCCACGCCGATCAGCATGAAGAGCGTGATCGCCAGGATGATGCTTTCCGGGATGAATGGCGTCTTGTTGAACACCTCCCCGAACTGCACGCTGCCGAACCACCAGAACATGGTCAGGCCGGCCAGCAGGAAGCCGAAATCGCCGATGCGGTTGACGATGAAGGCCTTCTTGGCCGCGTTCGAGTTGGCCCAGGATGGCCGCCCGAGGGTGTCCATATCGTACCAGAAGCCGATCAGCAGGAACGAGCACAGGCCAACGCCCTCCCAGCCGACAAACAGCATCAGGTACGAGTCGCCGCTGACCAGGATCATCATCATGGCAATGAACAGGTTCATGAAGACGAAGAACCGCTGGAAGCGCTTCTCATCCTTCTTAAAGCGCACGTCTTCGTGCATGTAGCCGATGGCGTAGATGTGGATCAGCGTGCCGACCACCGAGACGACCAGCATCATCGTCACCGAGAGCGTGTCGACCCGGAAATTCCAGGGGATGTCGAGCGTACCGATCTTGATCCACTCGGCGAACGGGACCACCTCGGCGTGCCCGTGCCCGGCCCACAGGGCCACGCCCAGCAGGACCGAGACGACGAAGGTCAGACCCGAAGCCGCGCTCGCCACCGTGCCGATGGCTTTTTCACTCATCCGGCCGCCGAAGAGCATGTTGATCAAAAGGCCGAGGACAGGCAGGAAGACGACCAGGGGTACCAGGTTGAACAGGGCTTCCATGCGTTATCCTTTCATACTGCTCAACTGGTCGACGTCGATCGTCTGCTTGGTACGGAAGATGGCCACGATCAGCGCCAGGCCGACCGCCACCTCCGCCGCCGCCACGGCGATAACGAAGAAGACAAATAACTGCCCGGTGAAGACCGGCTGGCCGGTGGTCTGCTCGAAAGAGCGGGCAAAAGCCACGAAGGCCAGGTTGGCAGCGTTCAACATCAACTCAATAGACATAAACACAATGAGGGCGTTGCGCCGGATGAGCACACCCAGGGCTCCCATGGTGAACAGGATCGCCGAGACAAGCAGATAATGTGTGAGTGGAATGCCCAGGTCCATTAGCGCTGCGCTCCTTTCGCCTGGCGGGTCAGGACGATCGCCCCGACCATCGCCACCAGCAGCAGGATCGAGGTCACCTCGAAGGGCAGCAGGTAGTCCGTGAAGAGCAAGTACGCCATCTGCTGCAAGGAGGAAACCGAATTCTCAAAGCTTCCGGGGTCCGGAAGGACCGCCGCCGATTGGACCCGCTGGACAAGCAGGTAACCGGCCTCGGCCAGCAGGATGGCCGCCGCCCCGATCGCCAGCGGACGCTGCCAGGGCAGAATCCCGCCCCGGGGCAGCTTCTCGGCCCCCAGAAGCATGATCACGAACAGGAACAGGACCATGATCGCCCCGGCGTACACAGTGATCTGGGCCATGGCAATGAACGGAGCACCCAGCAGCAGGTAGAAGACAGCCACACAGGCGAAATTCAGCACCAGGAACAGGGCCGCGTACACAGCATTGCGACTGAAGAGCAGCCCGACAGCCGTCGCCGCAGCAACTCCGGCCACAACATAAAAGAGGATGAGGGTAAAGTCCATAAGCTCAGTCCTGTGGGTCTTTCATTTCCGGCACCGAGCGGGTGAACCTGCCCGGCTCGGTCTTCTGCGGCGTGGGCTTGCCCTCCACCGGAACCGGTTCGATCAGCATTTCCTTGGGATAGATCGCCTGGCGCCTGTTGCTGAAGGAGAGTTCATAGTTGTCTCCCAGCACGATCGCTTCGGTCGGGCAGGCATCCTCACAGAATCCGCAGTAGATACAACGCAACATGTTGATCTCGTACGTGCTGGCATAGCGGTCACCGGGCGAGAAGCGTTTCTCGTCCGTGTTCTCGGAGGATTCGACGAAGATCGCATCCGCCGGGCAGGCCGCCGCGCACAGAGCGCAGCCGATGCATTTCTCCAGGCCGTTCTCGTAGCGTTTGAGCACGTGCCGGCCGCGAAAGCGCGGCTTGACCGGCTTCTTCTCCTCCGGGTACTGGGTCGTGACCGGCTTCTCGAACATCGAGCGCAGCGTGACCCACAGGCCCTTGATCAGGCCGATGATCGGTTCAAGCACGCGCATGTTCTTTCCTCCTCAAGGTCTGGTACATGCCCAGGATGGCCAACGACCCCGCCACAAGAGAGACGACCGGGATGCCCCAGCGATAAAGCGACGCCACGTCCTCCGCCAGCAGGATGCCCACCGCGGTGATGAAGATCAAAGCCAGCGAAAGCGGCAGCAGGATCTTCCAGCCAAAGGCCATCAGCCGGTCGTAGCGAATGCGCGGTAGGGTCGCCCGTACCCAGATCATCCCGAACAGCAGGATGAAAACTTTCAGGAACATATAGACTGGTCCCATGAAGGGCGTCGCCCAATTCAGGTACTGGCCGACAAGGGGCAGCTGGGTGATGTCAGGGCCCAGGTAGCCGCCGAAGAACAGCGTGGCAGCAATGGTGCAGATGGCGATCATCTTGTCATACTCGGCCATGAACAGCAGGGCAAACTTCATCCCGCCGTATTCGGAGTGGTAGCCAGCGGCCAGTTCCTGCTCGGCCTCGGGCATATCGAACGGAGCCCGGTTGACCTCCGCCAGGGTGGCGATCAGAAAGATCGCTGCCCCCACCGGCTGAAGCAGGACAAACCAGCCGGTCCGCTGCGCCTCGACGATGTCGAGCATGCGCGGCGAGTTTGCCAGCAGGATCACACCGATAAAGGAAAGGCCGAGAGCCAGTTCGTACGAGATCATCTGGGCCGAGGAACGCAAGCCCCCCAGCATGGCGTACTTGTTGTTGCTAGACCACCCGGCCAGCACGATGCCATACACCGCGATCGAGGCGATCGACATGATGTACAGCACGCCCACGTTGAGGTCGGCAATGTACCAGTTGATCTCCCGCCCAAACAGGACCAGCGGCTCGGACTCGGGCCCGAACGGGACCACGGCAGTGATGACCAGGGCCGGAACGAGGGTCACGATCGGGGCCAGGAAGAAAAGCAGCTTGTCGGCCTGGGTGGGCATGAACTCTTCCTTGAAGATCAGCTTGACCGCGTCGGCTATTGGCTGGAGCAGGCCCAAGGGTCCGGCCCGGTTCGGGCCGATGCGGACCTGGATGCGGGCCAGCGCCCGACGCTCGTAGTACGTCAGGTAGGCGAAGCCTCCCAGAAGGATCAGCACCCAGACGAAACCCTTGATCAACCATTCAAGAACTAAGGCAAATGTCATGGAGGACCTTCCTCATGCCTTTTTGTTTTCTGCGCTGCCGAGGTGCACGCCCAGGCCCTGCGAATTCTCGTAGGTCGTGCCACCGTAGTACATGTCGCCGCGCCCGACGATCGGCCATTGCTCGACCACCTCGGCCAGCCTGCCGTAGGACAGGCCGGCAAAGGCCGGCACCACCGCGGCAGCGCGCTCCAGGGCAAGCCCGGCCGAGCGGCCCTCGACCTGAATCCCGAGTTTGGCGGCGATCAGCGCGGTGACGGCGTAGTCAGCCTTGCTCTGGCCGTGCACAGGAACAGCCGGGTAGAAGCGCTGGACGCGTCGTTCGCCGGAGGTGTACGAACCGTCCCGCTCGGTACAGGCCTGGACGGGCAGGACCACGTCGGCCTGCTGGGCCGTCCCGGTCAGGAAGAGTTCCTGCACGATCAAGAACGGTTTTTTGCTCTTTGGTCTTAGCGTTCCATCTCCGATCGGATCGGCACCGGCAATGTAGACCACAGCTGCCTTGTCGAAGACGGTCTGCAGGTTCTCGACAGGACGGAAGCCCAGTTCCCAGGCAGCCTGTTCATTGGCCCGCGGCCAGACGCCGATCAGACCGTTGTTCGGCTTGCCTTGCCTTCCACTGAGAAGCCCGGCGCAGGCGGACGCCAGGGCAGCACTTTCCTTCGGGTCCAGGCCGTTCGAGCCATACAGGATGACCAGGTTCTCGGCCTCCGTGATGAGCCTGTCCTTCGCCAGCCCCGCGACAGCCTTGGCAGTCTCGCCTTTGGCAGGGAGGACCATGCGCCCTGCATATTTTTCGAGTCTCGAGGCCCCGACGGTTACCAGCGCCGCGCCGCGCTCGGATGCCTGCTTGACACGCAGGTACCAGATCGGGGCAGCCTGGTAGAGGTCCGCCGCAGCGACGATGATGGTCGTGCCCGGGCCCAGGTCGGCGAAGTTGGTGCCGGCAGAAACCCCATGGGTCGTGGTCCACTCACCGCCGCCCATGGATGTGTACAGGATGGCCTCGGCCTGCAATCCGTCGGCCAGCTGCTTGAGGTTGAACAGGTCCTCATTCGACAGGCGGCCCGAGGCCAGTACGACGGTCTTGCCTTTGGCCTCGGCCAGCCGGTCACCGGCCAGATCGATGGCCTTGTCCCACGAGGCGGAGGCCAGTTTCGCATCTTTACGCACCAGTGGCCTGGACAGCCGATCATCGCTCTCCATGGAATGCCAATCGAAGCGGCCGCGGTCGCAAATCCAGATCTCGTTGACCTGCTCGTTCTGGCGCGGCATGGCCCGCTTGATGACCACCTTGCCGCCGGCCCCGGCCTCGCGGCGGGTGTTGAAGGTCAGGTTGCAGCCGACCGGGCACAGCGAGCAGATCGAGGCGGCAGCCTTCATCTCCCAGGGGCGGGCCCCGAAACGGAAGTCCCTGGTGGTCAGCGCCCCGACCGGGCAGATGTCAGTCGTATTTCCGGAGAAGATCGAGTCGAAAGGCGGCTCGGAGTTGGTGATGATATCGGTACTGCGGCCGCGCTGGTAGAAGGCCAGCACCGGATCACCGGCCACCTGTTCCTGGAAGCGGACGCAGCGCCCGCATTGGATGCAGCGTTCGCGGTCCAGGAAGATCTTGTCACCCAGCGGGACGTTCTTCTCGGCATGATGCTTTTCGTCATACAGGAAGCGGCTCTCGGACGGGCCGTAGGTCAGGGTCAGGTTCTGCAGCGGGCACTCGCCGCCCTTGTCGCAGACCGGGCAGTCGAGCGGGTGGGAGGTCAGCAGGAACTCGAGGATCTCCTTTTGGGCGGCCCTGGCCTTGTCCGAGCGGGTCAGCACGACCATGCCTTCCGAGACCGGCGTGGTGCAGGAAGTCTCCAGCTTGGGCCCGAACTGGACCTTGGGCTGGCCATCCTCCATCACGGGTTGTCCGGTCGCCCGGTCGATCAGCGGGCGGCCGATCTCCACCAGGCACTGTCGGCACATGCCGGCTGGTTCCATCTTCGGATGGTAGCAGAAGACCGGGATGTCGATGCCGATCTTTTTGGCGGCATCCACGATCAGGGTCCCGAACGGGACCGTGACGCTTTGTCCATCAATGGTCAGGGTGACTGGTTTCGTCATATTACTTCTTCCCTACCGCTTTTTTGAAATCTTTGTCGAAGCTCTCGATGCCCGAAACCACCGCCATCGTCGAGAACTCGCCCAGGGCGCACAGGCACTTGTTCTGCATCTGTTTGGCCACGCTGTAGAGCAGGTCGACGTCGGCCTGGACCCCGGAGCCGGAACGGATCCGCTCGACGATGTGCTGCATCCAGTAGGTGCCTTCCCGGCAGGGGGTGCACTTGCCGCACGATTCATGCTTGAAGAAATGGATGGTCTTATCGATCACCCAATCGATCGAGACAGTGTCGTCAATGACGATCACCGATGCCGACCCGAGGTCTGCACCGAGGGTGCGCACCGAGGCATAGTCCATCGGGGTGTCGAGGGCTTTGTCGTCGGCAACGATCAGGGTCGAGGAGGCCCCGGCGGCCATGATGGCCCGGATCGGGCGCTCGTCGATGATCCCGCCTCCTTGCTCGTAGATCAGTTGGCGGAAGGTCCTGCCGAAGGGCAGTTCGTAGTTGCCGGGATTCTTAACCCGCCCGGAAAGCGAGAAGACCTTGACCCCGGCGCTGTCGATCGTGCCCAGCGTCTTGTACCAGTCAGCGCCCCTGGTGATGATCAACGGCAGGTTGGTCAGGGTCTCGACATTGTTGACCACGGTCGGCTTGCCGTACAGGCCGTAGGAAGGCGGGAAGGGTGGACGCAGGCGCGGCTGACCGCGCTTGCCCTCAAGCGACTCGAGCAGGGCGGTCTCCTCACCGCAGATGTAGGCTCCGGCACCCAGGTGGGTGTAGATGCGCAGGGCATAGTCCGTCCCGAAGAGATTCTCACCCAGCAGGCTGGCCTTTTCCATTTCGGCAATCTTTTCGTCGAGGAAAGCAGCCTGCTGCCAGAACTCGCCGCGCATGTATATGTAGGCAGCATTGGCGCCCACGGCATAGGAAGCGATCGCCACGCCCTCCAGGAACTGGAAGGGGTTGCGCTCCATGATCTCGCGATCCTTGAAAGTGCCCGGCTCGGACTCGTCGGCGTTGGCCACCACGTAGTGCGGCCAGTTGTTGTTGTCCATGAACGACCACTTCACGCCGGTCGGAAAGCCCGCCCCGCCCCGGCCGCGCAGACCGGAGGCCTTGACCAGGTCGATCACCTCGACCGCCTTCATCCTGGAGACGGCCTGCTTGAAGGCCGCGAAGCCATCATTCTTCTGGTAGACCTCCAGGTTGCTGATCTCGGGAAGATCGCGATGGCGCAGGACGATGTGGCTCATTTCTTGGCCTCCTTGCGCTTCGCCTCGATCAATTCCATGGTCTTGTCAACGGTCATGTTCTCGTGGTAGGCGATCCCGTCCGGACCCTGGACCTGGAACATGGGCGCCCTGTCGCAGGCCGCCAGGCACATGACCGGCTCGACAGTGATCAGCCCATCCGCGGTCGTACCGCCAGGCTCGATACCCAGACTCTCGCACAGTTGGGCCAGAAACTGGTCGGCGCCGCGCAAGGCGCAGGGCAGATCGACGCAGACCTGCAGGCGCAGCTTGCCAGCCGGGGCGTCGTGGTACAGGGTGTAGAACCCGACCAGCTCGGCCACGTCGGTCTCGGTGATGCCGACCAGGGCGGCGATCTCCTGCATGGCATGCCGGTCCACATGGCCGTTCTTACGCTGGACAAGGTGCAGCAGCGGCATGACCGCCGACTGCTTCTGCTCGGGCGGGTACTTGGCCAGGATTTTCTTGACTTCGGCAGCGTGTTTTTCAGCCAGGCTCATCGGTCCACGTCTCCCAGAACGATGTCAATCGAGCCGATGATGGCCACCAGATCGGCCACGTAGACGCCCGAGGTCATCAACGGCATGGCTTGCAGGTTGTCGAACGACGGCGTGCGCCAGTGGACGCGGTAGGGCTTCGGGCCGCCGTCCGACTCGAGGTAGACGCCCAGTTCGCCGCGCGGCGACTCGACCGCGCTGTAGACCGAGCCCTGTGGTGCATTGAAGCCCTCGGTCCACAACTTGAAGTGGTGAATGAGCGCCTCCATGCTGACGCCGATCTCTGAACGCGGCGGCGGGACGTACTTGTGGTTGTTGGAACGCACCGGCCCCATCGGCAGTTTGTTGAGAGCCTGCTCGACGATCTTGAGCGACTCGCGCAATTCCTGGACCCGGACCAGGTAGCGGGCATAGACGTCGCCCTCGGTGCGGGTCGGAACATCGAAGTCGTACTGTTCGTAGCCCGTGTAGGGGCGCGCCTTGCGCAGATCCCAGTCCACACCGCTGGCGCGCAGCCCGGGACCGGTCATGCCCACATTGAGAGCATCCACGCCGCTGATCCTGCCGATGCCAAGCGTCCGGTCCAGGAAGAGCGGGTTGCGGGTCAGCAGGGCCTCGTACTGGTCGATCCGCCTGGGGAAGGTCTTGACGAAGTCCCGCACTGCAGCCTCGAACTCGACCGGCACATCGCGCCAGACTCCACCGGGGCGGATGTAGGTCGTCATCATGCGCTGGCCGGAGACCAGTTCCAGGATGTCGAGGATGTACTCGCGCTCGCGGAAGCAGTACAGGAAGGTTGACATGGCCGCCACATCGAGAGCTGCCGTGCCCAGCCAGATCAGGTGCGAGGCGATGCGCTGCAGCTCGACCAGGATGACCCGGATGGCCTGGGCGCGCGGCGGGACGTCGAGGTCGACCAGCTTCTCGACGGCCATCGAATAGGCCAGGTTGTTGCCGACCGTGTTCAGGTAGTCGAGCCGGTCGGTCATCACTTCGGCCTTCTGGTAGGTCTTGGCCTCCATGTTCTTCTCGATACCGGTGTGCAGGAAGCCGATGTCGGGGATGCACGAGATGACGATCTCCCCGTCCAGTTCGAGCAGCAGGCGCAGCACACCGTGGGTCGAGGGGTGCTGCGGGCCCATGTTCAGCAGCACCGTCTCGCCTGTGGCAGCGCGCTCGGAGACCAGGTGCTTCAGATCATCGATGGTGACTTCAAATATATCAGGCATGGCACTATTCCTTGGCGTACGGCTTACGCAGGTCGATCTCTTCGAAATTGAAGGTGAACTGCGGTTCCTCGTAGCCGAGGGGGTAATCCTTGCGCAGCGGATGGCCTTCCCAGTCAGCCGGCATCAGAATGCGGCGCAGGTCGGGGTGGCCTTCGGCCTTGATCCCGAACATGTCCCACAGCTCGCGCTCGCGCCAGTTGGCATTGCGGTAGATGCCCGAGACACTCGGAATCGTCGGGTTGACGCCCGGCACCGGGACCCGCAGGCCCAGACGCAGGTTCCTGGATACCGAGGTGAACTGGTAGAGGACATGGAAGCGGGGCGCCTCCTGCGGCCAGTAGTCGACCGCGCTCAGGGTCGAGAGCAGTTCGAAGCCCAGGGCCTTGAGCTGTTCGCAGGCGACGATGATCTGCTCGCGCGGGATGACCAGGCTTACGTCGCCGCGATACTCGGAGGCTGTCGCGCCGAACATCTTTTCCAGTTTCTCAACGATCGGTTGCAGTTTTTTGTCCATACGATTCTCTGCATCAAGGTTTCACAAAGGAAAACGCAGCTTGCACTTTCCCCTTTGGGTTTCTTCGTGGATCACTCTTTTTCCGCGGCGAACTTGTCAGCGTTGACCTTCTCGTAGAGCGTCAGGATGCCGTGGATCAGGCCTTCGGGGCGCGGCGGGCAGCCGGCCACATAAATATCGACCGGTACGACCTCGTCCACGCCCTGCATGACAGCGTAGTTGTTAAACACCCCGCCGCACGAGGCGCAGTCGCCCATGGCGATGACCCACTTGGGCTCGGGCATCTGATCATACAGGCGGCGCAGGACAGTGGCCATCTTGCGCGAGACGCGCCCGGCCACGATCATCAGGTCCGATTGGCGGGGGCTGGGGCGCATCAATTCCATGCCAAAGCGGCTCATGTCGTAATGGGAGGCCTCGGCGGCCATCATCTCGATGGCGCAGCAGGCCAGGCCGAAGAGCATCGGCCACATGGCCCGCGTGCGGCTCCAGTTGACGACCTGCTCGAGGGTGGTCGTGACCACGCCCATATTGCCGAGCTTCTTTTCTAGTCCCATTCCAATGCTCCTTTCTTCCAGGCGTAGAAGTAGCCTACCAATAAGATAACAATGAAGATGAGCATCTCGATCAAACCGAACAGGCCCAGCTGGCGGAAGACGATCGCCCAGGGCAGGAAGAAGACGGTTTCAATGTCGAAGAGGATGAACAGGACGGCGATGATGTAGAACCGCACCGGCATCCGGCGCGTGCCGGGACCGATCGGATTCATGCCCGATTCATAGGGCATCGACTTGGTTTCGGAGGTTTTCTTGGGGCCGAACAACATCCCCAGCCCGATGGCGATGAAGCCGACCAGCACGGTGATCAGGATGAACGCGGCGATGGCTGCGTATTCGATGAGCATGCGGTCTCCTTTTGATGGGAGATGGATTGGGTCCGGCATGGGCGGCGATGGGTCATTGCGAGCCTCCCATCAAAGACCCCCGGAGCACCCTGGAAAGCAGGTACTGAGGGGGCTTGCAGGAGGTGGCCAGAGGTAAACTCGTCCGGCGGCAGGTGCCGCCTCACAAAGACAGTGTCACCAATAAAGACTTTAATGTGCCGGAGAGCAAGTATAACATAAGAGGCTCCTACAGGAACGCAGATGTGTCAATTTTCACGAGGATCTCCGGCTGTTAATATAACACAGCTTTTGAAAAGAGAATACTTGTACGCACTTCTCCATTCCTGACCGTGTGCTCACCGAACCCTGTATGCGCGACTTCTGGCATTCATCCCCTCCCGGTTGCAGAAAAACCTACCCCAGGTAATCCCGCAGGTGCCGGCTCCTGGTCGGATGGCGCAACTTGCGCAGCGCCTTGGCCTCGATCTGGCGGATGCGCTCACGGGTCACGTTGAAGTAGCGGCTGACCTCCTCCAGGGTGTGGTCCTTGCCATCCACCAGGCCGAAGCGCAGTTCGAGCACCTGGCGCTCGCGCTCCGAGAGCGCCGCCAGGGCATGCTGGACCTGCTCGCGCAGCATCTCGCGCGCCGCGGCATCCATCGGCTCAAGGGCATCGACATCCTCGATGAAATCGCCCAGCTGGCTGGAGTCCTCGTCACCGACCGGGCCCTCGAGCGAGATCGGCTCTTCGGCCGAGCGCAGCACCCGGTCGACCTTGGCAGTGGCAGTATCCCAGCGGCGCTGCAGGGCAGTCTCAACCGGGGCTTCCTCGGCCCGGGCCCGCATGATCGCCTGCACGTCGGCATCCGAGAGGAAGCCCGACTCGAGGGCCAGTTCCTCGTTGGTCGGCTCGCGCCCCAACTGCTGGACCAGTGATCGCTGGATGCGCAGGATGCGGGTGATCGATTCGAACAGGTGCACCGGGATACGGATCGTGCGGGCCTGCTCGGCGATCGAGCGGTTGATCGACTGGCGGATCCACCAGGTGGCGTAGGTGCTGAATTTGAACCCGCGGCGCGGGTCGAACTTGTTGACCGCCCGCAGCAGGCCCAGGTTGCCCTCCTGGATCAGGTCGAGGAACGAGATCCCCCGCCCCAGATAACGCTTCGCCACGCTGACCACCAGGCGTAAGTTGGCGCGGATCAGGGCCGCATTGGCCTCATCGGCGCGCTGGCGGATCTCGGCGATCTCCTGGTGCAGGTCTTTGACCTCCGGCAGGTTGCGGTAAAGGGTACGCTGGGTTGGCAGGGTCCCGTTGGCCTGCAGGTGCCTGGTCAGCCAGGCGGCATAATCACCGGGCAAAAGATAGAAGATCAGGAAAGCGTTGAAGGCGTGGTTGACCAGGCTGTCCCAGCGCGGGTCCTTGCCCCACATCTCGCGGTCGAGGTACGAGCGCAGGTACGAGGGTTCCTTGTACTCCCAGGCCTGGTGCAGCGACTGGGCCTCGACCAGCATCAGGGCTGGATCAGGGATCTCGATCTCCAAACGGGTGGCGTCCTCGACCAGGCGGGTCCAGGCGGTGATCAGTTCGCCCAGGGCAGCATGGTAACCGATCACCTCGACCGGGTCGGAGGCACCGCGTCCGGGCTTGCGCCGGCCGAGGGTCAGGATCAGGCGGCGGGCCTCGATGACCGTTGCCAGGCGGAACTCGCTGTCGGAATCGAGCAACTTGACCTGGCCGATTTCGCGCAGGTACAGTCTGACCGGATCCTCGGCCAGCTCGGCCGCCAGTTCGGCCGAACTGACCTTGAGCGGCTCCTCGGTCAGGCTGTTCAAGTCCTCGCCGGATCCCAGGCTGGCCTCGTCAGGCTCGACCTCCTCCTCAACTTCCAATCCGTTCTCGTCATCGGATTCCAGCGCCTCATCCGAATCCAGGGCAACGTTCTGGTCGAGACCGTCATCCGATCCGGAAGACGCATCGTCGGTCGGGCGGCGGGGTGGGCGGGGTTGGGGCTTCGGTTTTGACTTTGACGGCATAGGTCTCTCTTTACGATTTCTTCCCGTTCTTTTTGAAGCGCGCCTGGTCAAGGTGGCGCAGGATCAGGGTGTAATTCTGGACCAGGCCCTGATACCACAGGGCAGCCTCCTTGTTGCCACTCTGCTGGGCCTCCTCCTGTTGAAAACGGACCTGGTTCAGGTTTTCGACGACCCGGTCACGGCGAAGTTTCTTGACTCCCCGCAACAGGTCCTCGACCTGGCGGTCTTCCACCGGGTCGAGAGGGGCGGCCTTTTCCAACAGGGCGAACACCAGGTCCCGCAGCGGATCGGGCAGGTGAGCCATCAAGTAGCGGTCGGGGTCATCGGCATCCTGTTCGAGCGACTTGCTGACCAGCCCAAAGAGCTCCTGGTGGTCAGTATACCCGAAATCTTCATCGGACATACGGGCAAGTGGGTGATCCTGCTCCTCCAGAGCCCGGTTGAGTCGGTAGAGCAGGTCCGGACGGCACAGCAACACGCCCAGGATGTGGGCTTCGCTCCGGGCCGCTCCGCTGAGGGGTGTCGCAGCTGCAGGGGGTTTCTGTACCCGGGGCGGCGTCTCGACCCGCGGCCGGGACCGCCCGCGCCCCGGTCCCCGGTCAGCACCTCTGGAGCGGGTCTCGCTCAGGGTTCGTTCGTCGACCTTCAGGAAGCGCGCCAGCCGCTGGCGGTAGGTGTCGCGCTCGATCGGATCCGGCAGATCCTCGATTAATGGTAAAACCTGACCGGCGATCTCGGATTTGACCTTGGCATCCTCCAGGTCGCGCCCGGCGGCCAGGGCTCCCATGACATGGATCACGATCGGCTGGGCCTCTTCGATCAACTGCTTCCACTCGTCCGGGTTGCGCTGGACGATCTCGTCAGGGTCGAGTTCGTCAGACATCGAGGCCACCCGCAGGTCAGCCTGCAGCCGCGCCTCATGGCGCAGCAGGCCGCGGGCGTCGAAGCGCAGTTCGCCCTCCCGATCGAGGCTCTGGCGTGCCGCCTCCAGCCCGGAGAGGACCGCCTTCTTCCCGGCGGCATCAGGGTCAAGGGCCAGGACAATGCGGTTGCTGGAGGTGAAGCGCTTAAGCAGGCGCAGCTGGTCCTCAGTCAGGGCAGTGCCCATCGGCGAGACGACGTTCTCGAAACCGGCCTGGTGGACGGCGATCACGTCCAGGTAACCCTCGACGATGACCGCCTGATCCATCGCCCGGATGGCCTTGCGGGCCCGGTCCAGACCGTAGAGCAGCTTGCTCTTCGAAAACAGCGGGGTCTCGGGCGAGTTGAGGAATTTTGGCACGTCGTTGGGATCAAGGATACGGGCTCCGAAACCTGCCATCCGGCCGCGCTCGTCACGGATCGGGATCATGATCCGGTGGCGGAAGCGGTCATAGACCCGGCGGGCGCCTGTCTGGCGGTCGTCGCTGCGGACGGTGAGCAGGCCAACATCGAGCAACTCCTCTTCGGTGGTGCCCTTTTCGCGGAAGTGCGTCAGGGTGTTATCCCAACCCTGGGGGGCATAGCCCAGGCCGAAGGCCTCGATCGTGACGTCGCTCAGGCCGCGCCCACCGCGCAGGTATTCAAGGGCCGGCCGGCCGGCGTCGGTGTTAAGCAGCTGATGACGGTAGAAGACCACCGCCTCCTCAAGCAGGGTTCGCAGGCGTTCGTGGGTTTCCTTCTCTTCGGGTTTCTGGCCGCGGTACTCCTGCAGCTCGACTCCCGCCCGCCCGGCCAGGTAGCGCAGGGTTTCCTTGAAGTCCCAGCCTTCCTTCTTCATAACAAAGGAAAAGACGTCGCCGCCTTCGTTGCACTGACCAAAGCAGCGCCAGGTCTGGCGGTCAGGCGAGACACTGAAGGAGGGAGTCTTCTCAGTATGGAACGGGCAAAGGCCGGAATAGTTCTTTCCGGCGCGGCGCAGTTTCACACTTTCCCCGACCAGGTCGACGATGTCGATGCGGGCTTTGATTTCGTCTACTTGCGACATAGGCTTGGCTGAATTATAGACGCGGATGATGGGTTTGGCAAACCTCTGGCCCGAAAAGCCCTTTCGTCCGTAGCAGAGACCACCCTTCTGCGCAGCCGCTGAAAATTCGATCCCCTTAACGGCTATAATAAGCCTGCCATGCCCACTCCCTCCGAAACCTACATCTCCGTCGACGTGGAAACCGCTGGACCGAATCCCAGCGGATATTCGCTGCTCGCGATCGGGGCCTGCACGCTGGATAAGCCGCCGGCAACCTTCTACGTAGAACTGCAGCCCGAACACGATCGTATCACCGCCGAAGCGCAACAGGTCTGCGGGCTCTTGCTGGACGACCTGCGGGCCAACGGCCTGCCCCCGGCCGCAGCCCTGCAGCGGTTCGCCGCCTGGGTGAGCGAGATCACCCCGCCGGGGAACCAGCCGGTCTTCGTGGCCCTCAACGCCCCCTTTGACTGGATGTTCGTCAACGACGCCTTCCACCGCCACCTGGGTGATAACCCCTTCGGGCATGCCGCCCTGGATATCAAGGCCCTTTACATGGGCCTCAGCGGGGTCGCCTGGCAGGAGACCAGCTACGCCCAGCTGGCCAGCCGTTACGACCATGCTCCCGTCCTGAGTCACCACGCCCTGCAGGATGCCCTCGACCAGGCGGAGATCCTGCGCAGCATCCTGGACGAGATCCGTTCCAGGGACGCTGGGCACAGGCGCTCGAACCCATAAGCCAACTGGAGAAACATATGCGTGAACCATCCCCATCCGAAGACCTGCAGCGGATCATCGAATCGGCCAACCGGCTGGGCATCGAACTGGACGAGGCCGAGGCCATCCAGTGGCTGAGCGCCCTGGCCGCCGACCAGGGGGACGAGATCGTCATGGATGACCGGGCCGGGGTCTTCGGCCACCGGGTCACGATGCTCGACTTCAGCCCGGATGACCTGGAGCACTTCCGCCGCATCGGCCGGCTGGTCGAGTTCCAGGATGTACCCGGCGTGGTTGAGACCGCCCTGGCGCTCTCCGGTTCCTCGGCCCAGTCCAAGATCCAGACCTACCCCGGCGACGCCGACTACTTCGAGCGGATCAACATCCTGGCCGAGAGCCGCCAGGCGGCCTGCAAGATCCTGGCCGACCTGATCCGCCAGAAGGCCCGCGCGACCCGCCGGGGGCCCAACTACCAGCTGACCGAGGTCAAGTTCGGGTCCTACCCGCAGGACCTGGTCAAGGGCGGCCGGCCGGTCTCCAAGGGCGCGCCGGTCGGCTGGGCCCCGGAGGAGATCGAGGCCGGGCAGATCGAGGCCTTCTCCCCGGACGGCCAGCCGGTGATCTTCCTGTGGGACGAGGCCGCAGTCGAACCCGGCTGGACCAAGCTCGACTGGGTGATTGCCGACCCGCCGCGCGGCACACTGGCCAATGCCAGCAACATGCTCGACGTCACCTGGGAAGCCCCGGACGGCAGCATCACCCCGCTGGACGGCTATCTCGACCCCTACTTCCAGGAGGTCTACCTGGAGGCCGAATCGGTCCCGATCTTCTCCAAGCTGGCCCAGCACGTCTCGGCCAATGCCCTGGACGAGTACGTGGTCCAGCTCGAAAAGGAAGTCGGCAAGTACCTGGTCAAGGATATCAACTACGGCAAGGCCGCCAAGCGCATGTACAATGTCTTCCGCCTGACCGGTCGCTACGAGGAAGCAGCCTTTATTCGGGAATTGTTCGACGAACCGGCCTCGATGCTCTACCAGGTCTGGTCGCTGATCCGCACGCTGGACGAGTGTAGCCAGCCTGGCTCGAGCATTGACATCGACACTGTCCGGGCCCAGGCTGACCATCTGCTCGTGGCGGTCATCGAGGCCCTGGAAGGCGACGAGGAGACCATCGTGGTGCGCCACCTGATGAAACTGCGCCGCAGCCTGGACAATCTGCAGAGCGGTCGGGAACTGACCGCCGGGGCCGAGGCCGCCAGGGCGGAGGTGATCAACATCGTCAACAACTTCTTCTACGAGAAAATGACCGCCCTGCCGGCCATTCGGGGCTATATCGACCAGGTCCAGAAAAAGGGAGAATAAACCCATAGACGAAGGTCGACTGCCAGCCTGACGTCAAAGATCAAAAGCCGGAGGTTCCCCACCCTCCGGCTTTTTGAATCCAATCGCATGGCGGTCCCTGTCGCAGCCTGTTCACGTGAAGGAACAGGCGCATGCAGATTTGAAAGACAGCCACCGGCACCGGCGTCTGTCAGCGATCCTAGAAACCTTCCAGTTTGCTCAGATCGGCGATCCTGCCGGATAGAGCGGCGATCTGGCCCACCAGCGCAAGGCGGTTCAGCCGCAGGGCCTCCTCCTCGGCCATCACCAGGACCTCGTCAAAGAACCTGTCGATGGCCGGGATGAGCTTGACGACTGTCTCCAGGAGTTCATCGACCGTAGACGGTTGACGATGGATCGTCTTCCGAATGGCAGCGAGGAGCGCCTTCTCGGCCTCATCGACCAGTTTGTCTTCATCCGCTGCCCATGGACCGTGGCCTTCAAGCTGCGCCGCGCGCAGGATGCGCACGCAGCGGGCGTATCCGGGCAGGATCGCGTTCCAGTCCTTCCTTTCAACCCAAGTTTGCAACTGCGCGACTGCCCGCCGCGCTCCAGCCGGATCTTCCGATTGGGCTGCCAGAACAGCGTCGACCACGTCGTAGCGGTAGGTCTCCTTGAGCAGGACACTCAGCCGCCCGGCAATGAACTCCAGAACGGAGGCCTGGGTTTCGGGCCCGGCATCGATCGGCTGCAGGGCAGCGGCCCTGGCGAGGGCGGCCCGCAGGTCGAAGTCGAGGTCGTGTTCGATCAACGGCTGGACCACGCCAATCGCCGCCCGGCGCAGGGCAAAGGGGTCCTTGGCCCCGGACGGAGCCAGCCCGGCGGCGAACAACCCGACCAGCGAATCAAGCCGGTCCGCCAGGGCGATGACCAGCCCGGGCTTGGTGCGCGGGACCGGTTTGTACTGCTCGGCAAGCGCCTCCGCCACCGCCGGCGCTTCTCCCGAACGACGGGCGTACTCGCCGCCGATGACGCCCTGCAGGGAGGTCATCTCGGTGACCATCTGGGTGGTCAGGTCGGCCTTGGCCAGATGGGCTGCCCGGCGGGCGAAGCTCGCCTCGTCAGCTTCCAGGCCAAGCGTGGCGATCAGATCGGGCGCCAGCTTCTCGATCCGTGCAGCCTTGTCAAGCATCGAACCGAGCCTGGTCTGGAAGATCAGCGTCGACAGCTGTGGGCGGAAGTCTTCCAGTTTGTGCTTGACGTCCTCACGCACGAAGAAATCGGCATCGGCAAAACGGGCCCCCAGGACATGCGCATTTCCGTCCCGGACGATGGCGAGATTCTGGTCGTCGCCGTTGCGCACGGCAATGAAGTTTGGCAGCAGTTTCCCTTTCTTCTCGACCGGGAAGTAGCGCTGGTGCTTCTTCATGACCGAGATCAGCACCTCGCGCGGCAGGGCCAGGAAGTTGGGGTTGAATCCACCCACAACCGGGGTCGGTTTCTCGACCAGGTTCGCGACCTCGGCCAGCAGGGCATCCTCGATCAGGGCCTCCCCGCCGAGGGAGGCGGCTGCCGCACCCACCTGATCGGCGATCAATGCCTGGCGCTCGGCGACATCCAGAACGATCCCGGCGGCCTGCAGCAGACCCGCATACCGGTCTGCAGCGGGGATCTCGATCGCGGGCGAGTCGTACGGACGCAGGCCGCGAGTCGTCCGGCCGGCGGTCAGGCCGGCATACGCAAACGGGATGACCGCCTCGCCGAGCAGGGCCACCAGCCAGCGGATCGGGCGCGAGAAGGCCACCGGGTCACCGGGCAACCAGCGCATCGAGCGCTCGAACTTGATCCCGGCCACCACCCGCGGCAGGGCTTCGGCCAGAATTTCAGGCGTGGGACGCCCCTGCTCGCGGACCCGCGCGGTGACATACTCACCGCCATCGACCTGGCGTACCTCCAGGGCAGAGATGTCGACACCCTTGCCGCGGGCGAATCCCTCGGCTGCCTGGGTCGGCTTGCCATCGGCATCATAGGCCCGCTCAGCCGGCGGACCCTTGACCAGTTCCTCGCGATCGGGCTGGGTCGGGGCCAGGTCGGACACCGTGACGGCCAGCCGGCGAGGGGTCCCGTAGACGGTCACCAGGCCGTGCGCAAGACGCAGCTCGTCCAGCAGAGCCGGAACGCTCTCCCGCAGCTGGGCAATGGCGACGTCCACATCAGCAGCCGGCATCTCCTCGACGCCGATTTCCAGCAGCAATGGGGCGACTGCCTGGACAATCGGCACTTCTCGCTTCGCAGATGCGCTGCCCTGCTGACCTGCGGCTTCCTTCAACAACGGATATTCCAACTCCTTACGTTGTGCAAGATACGCTTCCGCCACCCGGCGGGCAAGGCCGCGCATCTGGCGGAAACAGGCCTGGCGTTCGGTCACACCGATGGCGCCGCGACAGTCGAGCACGTTGAAGGTGTGCGAGGACTTGAGCACATAGTCGTGGGCCGGGACGACCAGACCCTGGTCAAGGCAGGCCTCGGCCTCAGCCAGGAAGATCTCATACAACTGACGGGTGCGCTCGACGTCAGCGGTCTCGAAGTAGTATTTGGAATGCTCGTATTCTTCGTGGCGGCGAACCTCACCATAGGTCACACCCGGGGCCCATTCCTCGTCCCAGATGGCCGGGGCATTGTTGAGAGCGATCAGGATGCGCTCCAGGCCATAGGTCAGTTCAACCGCCACCGGGTCGAGAGTCAGGCCGCCGACCTGCTGGAAGTAGGTGAACTGGGTGATCTCCTGGCCGTCCAGCCAGACCTCCCAGCCCAGACCCCAGGCCGAGATGGCAGGCTGCTCCCAGTTGTCCTCCACAAAGCGGATATCGTGCTGGCGCGGATCGATTCCCACCGCCTTGAGCGAATCGAGATAGAGTTCCTGGGGATTACCCGGATCGGGCTTGAGGATGACCTGGTACTGGTAGAAAAGGTGGAAACGGTTGGGATTCTCGCCGTAGCGCCCGTCATCAGGACGGACGGACGGTTCGACATAGGCCACTTTCCACGGCTCGGGGCCAAGAGACCGCAGGAAGGTGGCCGGGTTCATCGTTCCGGCGCCAACCTGGGTGTAGTAGGGCTGCCAGATCAGGCAGCCTTTTTCAGCCCAGAACTGTTCGAGTTTGAGGATGATGGATTGGAAGGTGTGTTTTGGGATCATTTCGATTTACGATCGACGAGGAAGGATTTGCGATAGGCGGAGGGATTATACCGTAAATCGTCAACAGACTGAATCGCGGACGAAACGGATCTTGCCCGTCTCTCCGCTTCTCCGCTGCGGAGGTACTTGACGCGCCTTCCTCTTGACAGGTCCCGTGACTTAGACTATAATCTAATTAGATGTTAGTCTAACAAAGACAAACGCCTAAGTTAGATGGGCGTCTTAGTTGTAAGGAGGAAGCTATGTATCCACAAGGAAGCCTGGGGTTGATCGTCGCAGGGGACCGAGCCCGCAACGAACGCGAGAACCGCGGGCCCGTCAGGCATGAGGCCAGCAGCCTGGTCTGCCCGAACCTGCGCGAGCGCATGCTGCTGCACACCGGACAGTGGATGATCAAGATGGGCAAACGTCTCAAGAACGCCAGCGCCCATCCCCGTCTGGCCCTGTCCGAGGAAGCGGCATGAGCGCGGCACCGGACTCCTCTTCCCCCACCCTGAAGTGGGAATTCGGTACCGCCTACGAATTCTTCATCAGCCTGTACGTCCTGCACGACCCTGATCGCCACGGGGTACGCGCTTCCTGGGCAGCCGGGATCCGCTCGCGGATCCCGGCCCCCGAGCGCAAATTCCTCGAGGAGGCCTTGCCCATCATAGGCATTCCGCTGTGCTGGATCTATCAGTTGCCAGCCCCCAAGGACGCCGTCAGCGCCCTGTATGCCCTGAAGCAGCTCCCGGCCGCAGAACGCGCCGCCGAGGTCATGTGCCTGAAGCGCTGGGAGGATCCGCCCAAGCAGATCCTGACCCGGATCGCCAGGCAGGGGTCCTGGGACCAGGCTGACCTCGAGGCCCTGAAACCGCTGGCCAAGAAAAGCAGCGTGGAATCCCTGACCCGTTTTCTGAACCAGTGGCAAAGCCAGGAGGCCTTCGGCGAAGCGCTCCTGGCGGCCCTGCAGGCCTACCACCAGGCCTTTTTCGAAGAAGAAGAGAAACGTCTGGCCCCGATCCTGCAGGCCGGCCTTGATCGGGCCAGGGAGCTGGCCCAAAGCCTGCCTCCGCCAGACCTGATCGTCGAACTCTCCCAGGGCGTCCACCTGGAGATCGATGGCATGCAGGAACTCGTCCTTGCCCCGGCCTTCTGGACCACGCCCCTGGTGCTCTACGATGGGCTTTTCAACGAAAAGCAGATGCTCATCCTGTTCGGGGCCCGGCCGTCAGACATGTCGGCCATCCCGGGCGAATCGGTACCCGATGGCCTGATTCGAGCGCTCAAAGCCATCTCGGACCCGACCCGGCTGAAGATCCTGAATTATCTCAGCAAGGAAGAAGTGACCCCTTCAGAACTGGCCCGCCGCCTGCGCCTGCGGGCTCCGACAGTGACCCACCACCTCAATGAGCTGCGCCTGGCCGGCCTGGTGCACCTGACGGTGGCCGGCAACGAGAAACGCTATTCCGCCCGGCGCGAGGCCCTGGACATCACCTTCAACAACCTGGGAAAATTCCTGGACAACATCTAGCCTGCTCCTCCAGAGAAAGGCAGATTTTCAAAAATGAGCCCAGGGCTGGGCTCATTTTGCTTCTACAGGCTGCGCAGGCGCGGATTGAAGATCCGGTCGAGGGCCATGCCCAACAGCGAGAAGGCCAGGCCGGTGATGAACATCAAGGCCAGCGGCTCGAGAGCCAGGTAGGGATTGCGCATCAAGGTCATGTAGAAGATCTGGCTGTTCTCCTCAGCCACGTACAGGCCAGCCATCAGCACCTTGCCCCAGGTCGGCAGGTAGGGGTCCGCAACGCCGACGAAGGCCAGGGTCGGCTCAAGGAAAATATAACTTGGCACCAGTGCGACCAGTTGCGGGACCAGCAGCGGGATGATCCGCGGCACCAGGTAACGGATGATCATGCGCCAGTTGCCCACGCCATAGACCCTGGCCGCCTCGATATACCCGGCATCCTTGACCTGCATGAAAGCCGAACGGTAATTCTTGACCGCACTGCCGAAAACGCTCAACAGGATGATCACTGCCAGAATGATCCAGATGTTGTGGGTATACAAGAAATAGACCATGATGGCGATCGGGAAGGCTGGCAGGAGCATGTTGATCTCGGTCAGGCGCTGAAGCAGTTTGTCCACCCAGCCGCCGAACCAGACCCCGGTGGCGGCAATGATCATCGCCAGCAGCCCGGTTCCGAGGGCACCCAGCAGTCCGAAGGCCAGCGAGAAGGGCGTGCCCCACAGCAAGGCCAGGGAGAGATCGCGGCGAACGTTGTCGGTCCCTGCCAGACCGTAGACCTGGCCGTAAAGCACCATGTGGGCGTCCATGTCAGCCCCGGCTTCGAAAACGAAACCTTCCAGCCGCACGGCGTACAGACCCTGGAGAACCCGCTCCAGGTCACTGCCCGGCACGCTGAACAGGTCCCCCCAGGGAAGCGGCCCGCTGCGCTGTTCAAGCATATTCTGGCGACCAGAATAATACTGGAAGTCGAAACTGTATCGGTGAGATGAGGTCGGCAGGAAGGTATCGAGCTCGATCTCGCGCCCATCCGGAGTCACCCAGAACAAGGCGACGAAGGGATATTTTTCATCATAGGTGGAAGCGATTTCCACGACCAGGTCCTGGGGGTAGCCGGTGTAGTGATATGCAAAGGGGAAGGTGATCGTGATTGCAGTCATCTCGGCCGTGATCTGCTCGACCTCCTTGATCGCACTCCCGTCCTGGCTGTCGAGGACGATCGTCTCGGGCAGGTCGTCCTGGCGAAACAGATTCACCCAGGCAGGTTGGGCGAGGCGCGGGTTGTCCGCCCAGATCTTCTCATCCCCGCGCCACGCTGTGACCGCATCCTCATACGGGATCGCAAGCACAGTGACAATCGAGACGAAGACCATCAAGCCAATAATCCCCAGGCCAACGATCGCCGAAGGATAACGACGAATCTCCTTAAATGCCGCGCCCCAGGAGCTGAAACTCCTGGCACGCTTGCTCGTCTTCCTCTGGGCATGAAGTTGGTCCACGTTCATCACCAGGGGGCGCAGCTGGGGCCCGGGCAGTCGCTTCCGTTCACGTCGCAGGCGAAAGAAACCCCGCAACCGTTCCCCTGGCGCCCTGCGCGGCCGGACCACACCGCCGGTGTTCTCGTCGCCGCCGATCCGCACCCGGGGATCCACGGCGGCGTAGATGATATCAAGCAGAAAGACGGTGATGACCAGCAGATAAGCAAACAGGACAATGATACTGCCGGTGACCTGAAAATTGCGGATCGAATCGAAGAACAGCATGCCGATCCCTGGCCAGAAGAAAAACTTCTCCAGGATAAGCGAATTCTGCCAGATACCCAGCATCGTCATCGCCAAGGAGGTGATGATGTATGGCAGCGAAGGCCGCAGAAGGTAACGCCGCTCGATCATCGGATTCGTCAATCCCTTGGCCCTGGCCATGTCAATGTAATCCTCGCCGGATTGGAGCAGGAAATAGGTCCGCCAGTTGTAGACGCTCTGGAAGAACAGGTTCAGGAAGATCGCCGACACCGGCAGGACCATGTACTCGAGGATCATCGGCACACCTGCCCCCACTCCCGTGCGACCGCCGAATCGGATTAAGGAGATGATATCCGAGAGATACCGTCCCAATCCAAGAGTAAAGCGTCTGGGGAACGGTGCCACATGGAGGATGGCCGCAAAGAGGATCACCAGGAACACCCCATAAAGCCAGCTTGGGATGGACGAAATGGGAGACAGGAAGACCACCAGCCGGTCCCAGAAGCCCTCATACTTGCGGTACAGGAACAAGGCCAGAAACAGGCTGGCAAAGAAGAACAAGAGGTTTGAAACACCGAACAGGAGCATGGTATAAGGCAGCCGCCCCAATATCACTGCCCTGATCATGGTGCTGTATGACTGATTGTGGGAGGCCAGCACCCTGTCATTCCCCATCTGCAGCGTCAGGGCATCACGCAACCATTCCAGGCAGCGCAGCAGGAACGGCCGGTCCAACCCGCGGGCATGCTCCATCGCTGCCTTGATCTCCGCGAACCAGACAACGATCTCCGCGTCTGTCATCCCCGCAGGAGCATCCATGTACATCAACGCTTCTTCAATGTCGGCCCGGTAGATATCGTCGATATAGCCACCGAAATTCAGGACGACGATCGCCGCGAACATTCCGATCACCAGCATCAACCCTAATTCGACCAGGCGCACCAGCATATACTTGCCCACCCGGGCGAAAAAGCCGGTGCGGGTCAGCGGAAGTTTCCCTTCACCTGTACCTTCGACGTTGGATCCAGCATCGGTTGGCGGAGGCAGGATAGGCTCGGTCATGATTCCTCGATCAGGGATGCAGAAGACTGGAGGGCGCAAAACCAGGATAGCACTATCATTATAATGAAAAAACAGTGCGTCTGCACGATCCCAAAGTATTGCATCGGCATGAAGACCCATCCACCAGCCCGCACCATTTGTCGATTCATACGATCTCTCGTACAATAGGTCGAGAATGCTCACTACTGACACGCCAGCCATCCTCATCGTCGGTGCCGGCCCGGCCGGACTCTCAACCGCCCTGCATTTGGCCCGCTACGCCCCCGACCTGGTGCCACAAATTCTGATCCTGGAAAAGGAACGCCACCCACGCCGGAAAGTGTGCGCGGGTGCTCTGGTCGTCGATGCCGAGACCATCCTGCAACGTCTGGATGTGGATGTAAACGAAATTCCCCACGTGGATGTAAAAACCGCCCATTTCAACTTTGCCGGCCGCGGGTTGAAGATCCGCCGATGGCGCAGCCACACCCTGCGCTTAATCCGGCGGGACGAATTCGATGCCTGGCTGGCGAGTCTGGCCGCCCGGCGGGGCATCCAGATCCGGGAGCAGGTCAGGGTCCTCGCTATTCGTCCGGACCGGCAGGGAGTCGAGGTCGAAACGGACGCCGGTCTCTACCGGGCCCGGGTCGTTGTCGGGGCCGACGGCTCGAACGGCATCGTCCGCCGCAGCATCCTGGCCCGAGCACCGCTCCCGACCGCTCGCGCCATCGAAGTGCTCGTGCCGCCACGGGCGGCCGCCTCTCACCAGGACACGGATGCTTACTTCGACTTCTTCCCCGTTCCCAGCGAGATCGCCGGATACGTCTGGGACTTCCCCGTTCGGATCAATGGCCAGCCGATGCGCTGCTGGGGGATCTACGACGCCAACCTCTCCACGAATCCCAGGCGACCTGCGCTGAAGGACCTGCTGGCGCAGGAGATGGCCCGCCACGGTTATGACCTGAACGACGCCAAGATCCTGGGGCATCCGATCCGCATGTTCGACCCGCTCAGCCAGATTTGCGTCCCGGGCGTGCTCCTGGTCGGCGACGCCGCCGGGGCGGAAGCGATCTTCGGGGAGGGCATCAGCTTCGGGCTGGGCTACGGCCAGATCGCAGCCCGCACCATCCAGAAGGCGTTCGCGAAAAACGATTTCAGCTTCAAGAACTATAAGCGCCGCGTCCTGCTTGCGCCCCTCGGGCAGGCGTTGATCATCCGCTGGCTGATCAGTGGGCTGATCTACACCCTGCGCTGGAAATGGTTCCAATTCCTGCTCTGGCGATTGCTCAAGCCGATCGTCAGCCTGGTCTCGCATCTGTTCGTGATCAACTGGGCCAGGCGCCAGCCGCGCTAGGGTTGGATCTCTTTCAGGAAATTGGGGGAGTTCAAGCCCCGTTCCAGCAAGTACGTCAGGTAGTTCTGCATCAAGGCCTCGATCTCGACTCGCGCCTGCAGGGCCGGGTGTGCCCGGCTGGCCTGGCTGTAATCGCTGCGCTGGAAGTGGCGAAGGTATTTGAGCGTCTCCACCGACACCTCCCGAACCCCCGGCAGTCCTGCGCCACACCGCGGGCACAGCACCCCACCCTGGGCCACCGAGAAGTACTGGTTCACAGGCTCGATACGCTCACGACAGTTGGCACACTTGAACAATTGCGGGCGGAAGCCCAGGAAGTCCAGCAGATGCATCTCGAAATAACGCACCGCCACCCACGGCTCCGGCTGATCAGCAACCCGGCCGAGGGTGTCAATCAGCAGGTGGAAGAGGCTGATATTTTCGGAGCCCTCTTCATAAGTAAAGCGGTCGACCAGTTCGACCAGGTAGGAGGCCGTGGCCGTCTTGATCAGATCCTCGCGGATGGGAATGTAGGCTTCCAATGTCTCAGCCTGGGTGACGATCGACAGGTCGCGGCCGCGGGCCAACTGCAGCAGGACATGGGTAAATGGCTCAAGATGCCCGGCCTTGCGCGAGCGAATGCGCCGGGCTCCTTTGGCCACGACGCGCAACTTGCCCCGTTTGCGGGTGAAGAGGGTCAGGATGCGGTCGGCCTCACCCCAATCGGCGTGCCGCAGGACGACGGCTTCGATGCGAAAGGAACGGAACTCGCTCATGATACCACTGGCAACCGTGGGGGAGAGCCTTAGCGCGGCAGGTCTTCTGACGTAAACGCGCCAGGAAGCAGCTCGGCAACACTTAATTCACGCAATAAGCGTCCCTCCCCATCCCCGACCAGCACAACCGTCTCCAGCCCAAATTCAGCCAGCACCTGACGACAACCCCCACACGGCAGGACTCCGTTGGATGTAACCACGGCAATGACCTCGAACTCGCGTTCCCCCTCCGAGACCGCCTTGAAAACAGCCACCCGTTCGGCACACGTGCCCGTGGGGAAGGAGGCGTTCTCGACGTTACAGCCGGTGAAGACGCGTCCGGAACGGGTTCGCAGGGCCGCCCCGACTGGATAGTTCGAATAAGGTGCATAGGCCCTTTGTCGGGCTTCGCCGGCCAGGTCGAGCAGGGCCTGACGTTCCTCATCAGTCAGTTTTTTCATGTTTTCTCGCTCAACTTGCGAATCACCCGGGCTGGAACGCCGACCGCCAGGGTCTCGTCCGGGACATCCTTGGTCACCACCGCGCCGGCGCCGGTACGGGCACCCTTACCAACCTTGACCGGGGCAACCAGCATGGTATCAGACCCGATGAAAGCCCCCTCCCCGATCTCGGTCGGGTTCTTGCGGACACCGTCATAGTTGCAGGTGATCGTCCCGGCGCCGATGTTGACGTCAGGACCGATGGCGGCATTGCCGATATAGGAGAAGTGACCCATCTTGGTCCCCGGGCCGAGGGTCGAATCCTTGACCTCGCCGAAGTTGCCCATGTGGACGCCCCGGCACAGGTGAGCACCCTTCCGCAGGTGGGCGAAGGGGCCCATGTCCACATCATCCTCGACCAGCGCACCCTCCAGGACCGAGGCCCGCACCTTGACCCGGTCCCCAAGAGCAGTATCCTCGACGATCGTATTCGGACCGATGAGACAGCTGGCCCCGACCGTCGTCCGCCCGTGCAGGTGGGTATTGGGCAGGATGACGGTATCGACTCCAATGGTTACTTCGGTGTCAATGTAAGTGCTTGCCGGGTCGATGATGGTCACACCGGCCAGCATATGGTCCCGGGCGGTGCGCCGGTACATCGCCCCGCCAGCCTCCGCCAGGTGGATGCGGGTGTTGATGCCGATGGTTTCATCCAGGTCATTGGTGACGATCGGCCGGACTGCCAATCGGTCACGTACAGCCAGTTCGACTGCGTCGGTCAGGTAATATTCGCCCTTCTGGGAAAGCGGGATGCGATGCAGGGCATCCCACAGCCACTCGGCCGAGAAGCAGTAAGCTCCAACGTTGAGCTCCTTGATCTTGAGTTGTTCGCTGGTGGCAGCCGCCTCCTCGACGATCGCCTGCACATTCCCATCCGTGGTGCGCAGGATGCGGCCAAAGCCACGCGGGTCGTCGGCGATGACCGTCAGCAGGGTCACCGGTCCCGGGTTGGACTGCTGGGCCTCGACCAGGCGGGTAAGGGTCTCGCCACGCAGCAGGGGCATGTCGGCATAGGAAACCAGCACAAGGTCGGTCTTGCCACGCAGGAGTGGCTCGGCCTGCATGACGGCATGTCCGGTGCCCATCTGCGGGTTCTGGATCACGCAGACGGCTATTTTCCCAACGAATTCGCGCACCGCTTCGGCACCGTGCCCGATCACGACCACCGGTATTTCCGTGCTGGCTGCCCGGACAGCATCCAGGGCATAGGCGAGCATCGGCCGCCCACAGACCGGATGGAGCATCTTGGGCAGATCGGATTTCATCCGGGTTCCCTGCCCTGCGGCGAGTAAAACGGGGGTGACTTTCATCGGCAACTCCTGATCAAAAAGCCCTGCGCAGCCAGCGGGGGCAGCACAAGGCTTACCGGGGCATCAGCCCCATGCGAGAAGAACGATCAGGCTGGGGCGCCTGGATTCGAACCAAGACAAACAGATCCAAAGTCTGTCGTGCTGCCATTACACAACGCCCCAAAGCGGGCGAATTGTAACACAGGCAAGTGCAGGGAGCAATACGCTTACTTGTCGCCCTCAGGCGCCAACCCCAGTTGCTTGGCCTGATCGTAGGAGAGCATGTCCGGTTTGGTGGGAGCTTTCGATTTGTCGATCGCTTCGCTCCAGAAGGCATCCAGCTCTTCCTGTTTTAGCTTCTTCTTGGTTTTAAACAAAGGCTCGATGTCCTCCGGCTCGACCTCGGGAGCGGCTCCAGCGACCGGCGCATCCCCTGGCCTGGCCCCTTCAGCCCGTGGTACGCTCACCCCGGACAGGGACTGCTCGATCGTTTCCCGCGCAGCAGAAAAAGTATTGACCGTCGTGAGAACCTTGCCTTCATCTGCCAGACCCTTGCCCATCACCAACATGGAATGAGTCGGATCGAGCGGGGCAAAGATCAGGTCATATTCGCCGCCGTCGAAGACATGCCAGCTCGAAACCTTCTTCTGGGCGACCAGGCTGGCCACCTTCTGCCCGGCGCTGAAGATGGACATCAAGGAGACTGTCAGGGTTACTTCTGCGCTGTTGTCAGGCAGGTCCCCGGCCCGGGCCAGGACGCGGCCGCCGTCGTCGAACAGGATGACCGTCTGGGCTGCCAGTTCCTGGCGCAGGCCGGCCAACAGGTCCGGCAGGGTGCGCTTCACTTCACCCTCGTCCTCGTCGGGAGGCGCGATCGGCGCGATCGGGAGGATCGTCTCAACCAGCCCCAGGGTCCGCTCAACGGCGTCCAGGAAGTCGGCGATCTGGACCGGCTTGATGAAGAAGGCATCCGCCCCGGCATCGGCCACTTCTCTCCTGACCTTGGGATCGGTCAGCCCGGTGATGAGAATGACCTTAACTTCCGGATGGGAGCCGCGGACCTTGTACATCAATTCGATGCCTGAAATCCCCGGCAAACGATAGTCAGCGACCAGCAGGTCAATGCGGTTACGGGAACTATCGAGGATCGCCTCTTCGCCAGAGGGCATCTCGATGATGTCCAGTTTGTGCTCCAGCGTCTGGAGCGAGGTCTTGAGCAAGCGGCTGACCTCGCGCTGGTCTTCGACGATAAGGATCCGAGGAGTGGCCATGGTTATGAAAATTCTATCATACGTTAGGATGGGATGGCTTCCGTTTTTAATTGCAGTTTTGCAAGGCACTCCATTCAGCCTACCAGCCAGCAGGCCGCCCAGTGATCCGGTTTGATCTCTTTGAAAACCGGCTCTTCCTGGGAACATTTCTCCATCGCCACCGGGCAGCGTGGGTGAAAGCGGCAGCCCTTGGGTGGATTGAGCGGACTGGGAACATCGCCTTTGAGGATGGTGCGCTCGCGGTGGATCGCAGGATTGGGGATCGGGATGGCAGACATGAGCGCCCTGGTGTAAGGGTGCAGGGGATTGGCGTACAGTTCATCCCGGCCGGTCAGTTCCACCATTTTACCAAGGTACATGACAGCGACACGCTCAGAGATGTGCTCCACAACGCTCATATTGTGAGCGATGAAAAGATAGGTTAGGCCAAATTCTTGCTGTAAATCCTTGAGAATGTTCAGCACCTGGGATTGAATGGAAACATCCAATGCCGAAACCGGCTCGTCACAAATAATGAATTTGGGCCGCAGGGCCAGGGCGCGCGCAATCCCGATCCGTTGGCGTTGGCCGCCGGAGAATTCGTGCGGGTAACGCCGGGCATGGTAGTCCTCCAGGCCGACCTTCTTGAGCGTCTCGAGCATGAGCTCGAAGCGTTCCTGGCGAGTGCCGATGCGGTGAACGTTGAGCCCTTCCATGACCGACTCGCCGATGGGCATACGCGGATCAAGCGAGGCATAGGGATCCTGGAAAATGATCTGCATGTCGCGACGCATGGCTTTCAGTTCGTTGCCGCGCAGGCCGAAGATATCCGTACCGTCGACGATGACCTCACCAGAGGTCGCCTCCACCAGCCGCAGCAAAACCCGGCCGATGGTGGTTTTTCCGCAGCCGGATTCGCCAACCAGTCCGAGCGTTTCGCCCTGCCGGATGGTAAAGCTGACGTTTTCGACCGCCTGTACCCAGGCGACGACTCGCTGAAAAAGTCCGGCGCGCACCGGAAAATACTTGACCAGGTTGTTGACGACAACCAGATCTTTCTTCGGGATTGGCTTCAGCGTTTGGGTCATGAATGGCTGCTCCAGGGGACGAGAGGATTTCCGAGGCATAAGATGGACCTACTGTTTACGGCTCTTTTTGGCAGCCGCCGGAGATTGCACCTTCTCTCGCTCCTGATACAGCCAGCAGCGCACCAGATGCTCAGGTGCAGCCTCGATCAGATCAGGCTCCACCTCCGTGCAGATATCCAGATTGTTTTCCAGGCGGGCAAGACAGCGCGAGGCAAACCGGCAGCCGGGCGGTAGATTGACCAGATTGGGCACCGACCCGGGAATGACAGCCAGGCGTTCCTTGATCTCTCCCAGGATTGGGATCGACCCCATCAGTCCCTGGGTATAGGGGTGTAAAGGCTGGGCAAAGAGCGTCTTGACCCCGGACTGCTCTACGATGCGACCGGCATACATGACCGCCACGCGTTCGGCCAATTCAGCCACGACTCCCAGATCGTGGGTGATCAGGATCACCGATGCGCCGACTCGGTTGCGCAGGTCACGCATCAGGTCCAGGATCTGGGCCTGGATGGTCACATCCAGGGCGGTCGTCGGCTCATCAGCGATCAGCAATTCGGGCACACAGGCAAGTGCCATGGCGATCATCACGCGTTGGGCCATGCCGCCGGAAAGTTCATGGGGATAGGCCCTGACCCTACGTTCGGCGTCAGGGATGCCCACCATTTTGAGCAATTCAATGGCCCGCTGCCAGCCAACCTGTTTGCCCATCTTCTGATGGATTTTCAAGACTTCCGCGATCTGAGTGCCAACCTTGAAGACCGGGTTCAAGGCCGATTGAGGCTGCTGGAAGATCATCGAAATGCGGTTGCCGCGCATCCGCATCATCTGGGCTTCGGTCAGGGTCAGAAGATCCTGCCCGTCGAAGATGATCTCGCCTTCGACCACTTTCCCGGGCGCCGCAATCAACCGCATGATCGAGAGAGAACTCACGCTCTTACCGCATCCGGACTCCCCCACCAGGCCAAGCACCTCACCAGGGTAGACCTGGAAATCGACTCCGTCCACAGCTTTGACAACGCCGTCTTCAGTGTAGAAATAGGTCTTCAGGTTTTTGACTTCCAACAGGGGCGCTTTCGTCATTGAGATCCTCTCCTGCGCATGGATACAAGCATTATAGCAAAGAAATCCTGCATCAAGCCAGGTTCGAAGTACAAGATTGCCCTGCCAGGAGGCAGGGCAACCACTATTCTCCAAGCGCGCGGTTCAGCGGTCCTTCTTCCTGCGCATGTAGGAGGAAGCCCCGATCATGCCCAGGAACAGCCCCGCCACCGAGGCTCCGAACGAGAAGAAGTTCAGGAAGAAG
>JAFGSI010000054.1 GCA_016934715.1 Anaerolineales bacterium | reverse complement strand
TTTTCGCTCGATCCAGTGCGCCGGCCGTGCTCCATAGGAATCGGGATTCTGATACCAGTCGGCCGGGGTGGCATAGCCCAGGGATTGATGGGGTCGCAGTTGGTTGTAATCGCGAAACCAGCGCCCGATCCCCCGACCGGCATCTAATCCATCCAGGTAATCGTTGAGGTAGATGTCCTCGTATTTCAGACTTCGCCACAACCTCTCGATGAAACGGTTGTCCATCCAGCGACCGCGACTGTCCATGCTCACATCCACGCCCGCCGATTCGACCGCATCGACAAAGCCCAGGCTGGTGAACTGCGAACCCTGGTCGGTGTTGGAGATCAAGGGTGCTTTGTGCCCGGCTTGCAACGCTCTCTCCCAGGCGCCAATGCAGAAGTCCGGTTCCAATGTGTTGCTCAGTTCCCAAGCCAACACATAACGACTCCACCAATCCATCACCGCCACCAGATACATAAAGCCCTGTTGCATGGGCACATAAGTGATGTCGCTGCACCAGACTTGATCGGGACCGCTGATCTCCAAGCCCTTCAACAGGTAGGGGTAGATCTGATGCCCCTCCCCAGGTTGGCTGGTCCGACGTCGAGGATAAATGGCCTCGATCCCCATCACCCTTAACAACCGCACCACCCGCTTGCGGTTCACCAGCTGTCCCTCCCGCTGGAGCAAGATCATCAGGCGCCGGCTCCCGTAGACCAAGTGGTCCAGATGCAACTCGTCCAGTCGGCGCATCAAGACCAGGTTCTCGGCCGTTTCCGCACAGGGCTCGTAGTAATATCCGCTGCGCGAGATCCCTACCAACTCGCACTGATGCCGAATACTCGGTTGCTCGCATCGCTGGATCAACTCCTGTCGTGCACTGACAGACCCAACTGTTTGGACTTTTTTTTAAGCCAGTCCAGGTCCACCGTCAGCTCACCGATCTTCTGATGCAACTGCGCCACCAACTCCCCCTGGTCCTCCTGTCCCGGGCGGGCCGCCTCGAACAGCTCGGGCAGCCGCTCCCGAATCACTTTTCTCCATTGCGTCACCAGCGTCGGATGCACCTGATACTCCCGGGCAATCTGCCCAACGGTTTTGACGCCCAGGATGGCTTCCATCCCAACTTTGGCCTTTAAGGCCGCATTGTATTTCTTTCGTTTCGTTTTCATGGCTCTGCTCTTTCTCATGCCGAGCAGAACCCTTCAAGTCGAGCTTAGCTGGTGGTCCGAATTTTGGGGTCCATTTCAATCCTTCGATCTGCGGTAAAAAGCAAATCCGTGGGCGCGCCTAAATCTGTGGGAGGAACCTCTTTTATCCGTTGGGGAGCATTCTTCTCTCTGGGTCTTTCTGACTCGGTAGAAGCTCGCCCAAGGTGAGCCGCTGGCAGGGGGGGGCGGGGGGCCTACACTTCTGGCCTGAAGGGCCAGGGGATGTTCCGCCGGCCCTTGAGGGCGGGCGGTTTTTTCGGATCCGATCATTCAGGCCGGACCGGGGCGCGGACATGTTGAGTGGTTGCGGCCTTTGAGGGCGGATCGGGAAGGAGGCGGTCCCCACGGACAAAACCGTAGCCGCCGGACCTATCGGCACGTGCCGTTCCCAACCCATTTCTGTACGCCTGGCGGAGTGAGACGTGCGGCATAGGTTGAGTGACGTCTATGCGCGGGCGCGGAACTGCGGCAGAGCAGATTAGAAATCTGTATACGCCGGTGCGGGTTGAAAGCCCGCGTCTCAGTGCCTCAGTTTCGAATTTGCTTATTCGTTCATTCGAATTTGTTTCGGGTTTCGGATTTCGATATTCGGATTTACGGTCCGTTCAAAAATAACTTCCGAATCGGAAGTTATTTTTGAACGGACCGTTAAGCTGGGTATTGCATCCCAAGGGGATTTCAATATGACTTTCAAAACACACGATGAATAGCGACAGACACGGCAGCAAAAATCGGGGCGCCTGGACAGGTCACAGGTCGTTTGCGCAGACACAGCTTCTGAACCGCATGGTCACCTGGGGATTGATGGTGTTCCTGGCCGTTGTCTTTGCCGGGTGTTCCACCAAGGAAGAACGCGCCGCCAAACATCTGGAGCGCGCGAACCGGTATTACGAGTCTGACAAGCTGGAGGAGGCGGAGATCGAGTATAAGAACGTGCTTCGGTTCGTGCCCACCAACGGGGTGGCGATCAGCCGGCTGGGGATCATTTATCATGCCCAGGGCAAGCTGCTGCCGGCGATCGCACTCCTGGTCAAGGCCAAGGAAATCAGGCCGGACGATCTGGAGGCTCGGAACAAGCTGGCCTGGTCGTTGCAGGGAGGCAACAGGGTCAAGGAAGCCCGCGAAGAGGTGCTGTTAATCCTCGGCAAACAACCGGGGCACGAGGAGGCGCTGATCCTGCTCGGCGAAACGGTTCAGAGCAGCAACGACCTGGCGGAGGTGAAAGGGCATCTGGAACGGCTGCGGCCTCAGGCTGAGAACCAGGCCGGGTACCAGCTTGCCTGGAGCAGTCTTTACTATCGCCAGGGCCAGGTCGCCGAAGCCGAGGCCGCCTTGAGGAAAGCGCTCCTGCTCGACCCGAAATCCAGCGCTGTCCATGCCACCCTCGGGAATTTCTATCTGGCCCAGGACAACCTGGCCGAGGCGGACCGGTTCCTGAAGGCGGCCGCGGACCTGGCTCCGCCCCGGTCCGGCCGGCGCCTGCGCTACGCCGAGTTCAAGATCCGGCATAACGACCCGGCCGGCGGCAAAGAGATGCTAATCCAGATGACCGAGGAAACGCCCGATTACCTGCCCGCCTGGTCGCGGCTGGCAGAGCTGGCG
>JAFGSI010000053.1 GCA_016934715.1 Anaerolineales bacterium | reverse complement strand
CGCTTGGGCAAGAGCACAAACCTTTTCTTGGCTTCTGGCAATTTCACGACAATCAGCTCGATGCCTGACGCTTTCGAAGTTGTTTTCTGGCTGGGTGACCTCATATTCCTCGCAAAACTCTGTTCCCACAGAGTTCCGTTAGATATTCGTTCGGTAATGTACTCGAGATACTTTACATTTACCCTATAGTATGCTTAACATCAGCAGGAACATGGCCCGGTCGCGGACATCCGTGATCACTCCGAAGAAGCGCTGCAGGTCCGCTTCCTGAACGGGACGCGGGAGCCTTCGGGATTCCCGCAGGAGATGGCGGTGAGGGATCACCGGGCAGACAAGCGTATTGTCGTCTGCAGAGAGGAAGTTGTACAGGGAAATGATCGTGGAAAGGCGGCGATTGATCGTGGTGGGCTTGAAGCCTTGCTTCACCTGGAAGACGATGAAAGCATCCACGTCGCGGAAGGTGACTTCCCTGGGAGAGCGATTCCCGACGACCTGGACGAACTGGCGCATGTCATAGCCATAATCCCGCCAGGTGCGGGCCTGTGGATTGCGGCGGCGCGCCCATTTGACGAAACGTTCGATTTCGGATAGCATGGAAAAACCTCCAGTGAAAAAGAATGGATTGGACCGGGATCCACATTCTAATCGCAGGAGGTGTTCAAGCCTCGTGAGGACGAGAGGCGCTTAAGATCATGCCGGACAGAATTCGAATGACGCCGGATCCCGGTCAGGTTTTCGCAGCCTCTTCCAGCATGGCGGTGGTGAGCGACTTGGGGCGCTCGATCGGCTGGCCCAGGGCCCGGGCCCAGACCAGGTTGGCGGTCACGCCCAGAGCCCGGCCGACGCCGAAGAGGACTGTGTAAAAATCGAACTCCCGCACGCCGTAGTGGTACTGCAGGGTGCCCGAGATGGCGTCCACGTTGGGAGCCGGGTTCTTCGCCTTGCCCTGCTCCTTGAGCACCTGCGGCACGACCTCGTAGACCAGGCCGGCCAGGCGCAGCAGGTCGTCGTCCGGGAAGCGCGCCCGGGCGAACTCGAGCTGGGCGATGAAGCGCGGATCCGGAACCCGCAGGACGGCATGCCCGTAGCCGGGGATGACCCGCCCGTCGTTGAGCGTGTCCCAGGCAAATTTGTACAATTCATCCCGGCCGGGCACTCCGCCGAACGTATCCAGAACGCTCAATAACCACTTCACGGCCTCCTGGGTGGCCAGACCGTGCAGGGGTCCGGCCAGGGCGTTCAGCCCGCCGGAGAAGGCGTAGTAGGCATCCGAGAGCGTCGAGCCGACCAGGTGGGTGGCATGGGCAGAGGCATTGCCCGACTCGTGATCCGAGTGCAGGATGAAGAACAGGCGGGCCAGTTCAGCATAGCTCTTGCGATCCGGCACACCCATCAGGCGGGCAAAATTGGTCCCGTAATCCTGGCGGGGATTTGACCTCAATTTTTTCGTCTCGCCGAAATATTTCATCCGGTAGATGAATGCTGCCAGGAGCGGCAGTTTGGCAGTCAGGTCGAGAGCGTCTTCAAGGGCCGCCTCCCAGTAGGCATCCTTCTTCATACCTTCCTGGTACATCCGGGCGAAGACCGAGCCGCCCTGCAAGGCCAGCACAGCCTGTGACAGGAGCGTCATCGCCGGGGTCTCGCGCGGCATGGCCTTGAGCATCTTGAAAACATGATCCGGGACCTCGGCACGACGGGCCCATTCGGCCTCCACCGTCTCGGCCTCGGCCCGGGAGGGGATTTCCCCGACCAGCAGCAGGTAGAACAGCCCACCGACATAGGGGGTCTTGGCGCCCCGGGGCCGGGGGAGTTTCTTGAGCACCTCGGGCACCGACAGGCCGCGCAACTTGATCCCGGTCTCCGGGTCGACGAACGAGACGTCCGTGACCAGCGACCTGACCTCCCGCATCCCCCCATAGACCTGGGCGATGGTGACCTCGCCGATAACGATTTCGCCGTAATCCCGGGCCAGCCTGGTCACGCGCTCCCGCCAGGAAGGCAGCTGCGCAGCGATCTTTTCATGGATCAGCATCACGTTCTCCTCTCATCGAAGGGGCGTTCCTGACAGCCACGGCCTCACCGGTCTGGGCCCGGTGATTCGATTTTCACCAGTCTCTGCATCACCTGGATGCTTTCCCTGACCTTGGCCGCCGAGGCTTTCAGTTCGGCCTGCTCGTCCGCGTCCAGAGAATATTCGAGGATCTTTTCGATCCCGCCGCGGCCCAGTTGCACCGGAACGCCAAAGTACATATCCTGCAACCCGTACTCGCCGCGCATGTAGGCCGACGCCGGAACGATCAGGTGTTTGTCCCTCAGGATCGCTTCGGCCATCTGGGCCACAGCCACGGCCGGGGCATAGTAAGCGGAGCCGGTCTTGAGCAGGTTGATCACCTCCGCCCCACCCTTGCGGGTCCGCTCTACGATCGCCGCCAGCCGATCGGCAGGCAGGAAGTCGCGCAGCGACACGCCGGCCACGTTCGAGTGGCGCGTCAGTGGGACCATTTCGTCACCATGCCCGCCCATGACATAACAGGCGATATTCTCGACGCTCACACCGGTCTCCATTGCCACGAAGGTCCGCATGCGGGCCGAATCCAGCACGCCCGCCTGCCCGACCACGCGTTCGGGCGGCAAGCCGCTGACCCTCATCGCCAGGGTAGCCATGGTGTCCAGTGGATTGGTCAGGATAAGATAGATGGCCTGCGGAGAGATCTTGACGGTGTTCTCCACCGCCGTACGGACGATATTGGCATTGGTGGTCAGCAAATCCTCGCGGCTCATGCCCGGCTTGCGCGCCACGCCAGCGGTGATGATGATGATATCCGAGCCCTGCGTGGCGGCGTAGTCGTTGCTGCCGATCACCTCGACGTCCTTGCCAATGACCGGCAGGGCCTGCATCAGGTCCAGCGCCTTGCCCTGCGGCATGCCCTCGACGATATCGACCAACACCAGGTCAGCGATCTCGCGTTCCGCCAGCCAGTGGGCGGTCGTCGAGCCGGTCATCCCGGCCCCAATGATGGAAATCTTGGCGGTCATAGTTCCTCTCGCATTCTCAAAATCGAACCCTTTATACACCTATTTGGGCCAAATAGATAGTTTTTAGAGACATGGATTGGCGCACGTTTACCGATACCAGAGCGAAGCATGGCGCCCCCACCGTATCGCTTCGGCCGCTCAATCCCCTTCCTGTTCGAGAAAACGGGTCGCCTCGATGGCTGCTGCGGCCCCCATCCCTGCCGAGGTGACAACCTGCTTGAAATGCGAGTCAGCCGTCTCGCCGGAGGCATAGACCCCCGGAACGCTGGTATGCATGCGATCATTGACCTTGATATAACCGCCCTCCATCTCCAACTGGCCTTCGAACATCTGGGTGTTGGGGGTATGGCCAATAAAAACGAAGACGCCGTCGGTCGGGAAGCTGCTCTCCTTGCCGGTCTTGACGTTCTTGAGCCTGACCTCGGTCACCTTCTCCGTACCGACGATCTCAGTGATGACCGTATCCCAGATGAAATCGACCTTGAGATTCTCCTTCGCCCGGGTCTGCAGGATCGCCCCGGCACGCAACTCGTCCCGGCGGTGAATGATCGTAACCGAGGTGGCAAAACGGGTCAGGAAGAGCCCTTCCTCGAGCGCCGAATCCCCGCCGCCGACCACGACGACCTTCCTGTCCTTGAAGAACCAGCCGTCACAGGTGCCACAGTACGAGACACCCTTGCCGGTCAATTCGACCTCGCCGGGGACGCCCAGATGATTCGGGCTGGCGCCGGTCGCCAGGATCAGTGAATCGGCGGTGAACTCACCATTGTCGGTGAAAACCTTGAACGGGCGCCGCGACAGGTCCACGCGGTGGGCCGAGTCGAACTCGACCAGCGCGCCGAAACGCTCAGCCTGCTTCTGGAACAGGTCACCCAGTTCCGAGCCGCCGACGCCTTCCGGGAAGCCGGGATAGTTCTCGATCGTGTGGGTCAGGGCAGCCTGACCGCCGATCTGGGTACCGGTCAGCACGACCGGAGCCAGTTCGGCGCGCGCCGCGTACAGGGCCGCCGAAAGGCCCGCCGGTCCGGCTCCGAGCACGAGCACTTTGGCATGGCGGGATTCTGCTTTGGAAGTGGAAAGTCCAGATAAATTGAACATGGTTGCCTCGCTGGTGTCCATTTTATCAGATGCCCAGGCAACAGGAAAGTTGCATCTGGCACAATGTGAGGCGAGAGAACCAGAATCGTACGCTCCTCTTCTGGCGACCCGGGAGAAGCGCGTGCGATCGATCGGGTTTCACGCGCCGTTCCTTGCCAAAGTGTTCTCCGCGGCGAATCCCTGAATTTGCACAGCACTGCCTGCGTTTTCGGAACGCCCTTCGACTCCAGTTGCGGGTGTCAAATGCAATCATGCACTCGATCAGGGTGATGTTTTAGTCAAATGGGCAGGGTGCACTGTTCGGGAATTCACCGTGGAGATCACCAGACTCGCAGAGAATCTGTGGGTTTCTCCGCGGTCGACGAGGACTCCACGGCAGATCTCATCCCCCCAAACAGCGCAGCGACGACTCTGCAAGGACCCTGTTCACTCGCTGTCTCGCGCTTGTTTGCCTCCCCGATTTCATGTAAGATGTAGATGGAATTTCGGACCAGTCATCGCTGAACACAACCCAGCCTGGTGCTGCAAGGAACAGGAGCATAAGAAATGGCCGAATGCGAACACCTATCCAGGTGCCCTTTTTTCAACGAAACCCTGCCGAACATGCCGACTATGGTCAGCTACTTGAAAAGCACCTACTGTCGGCGCGATTTCCAGCAATGTGCCCGTTACATGGTCCGCCAGGCACTTGGCGCTGAAAAGGTGCCCTCTGATCTGTTCCCCTACGAAATCCACCGGGCAACGCGCATGATCCGGTCTGCCGAACAATGACAACCGATCGAAATACACTGGCGGATCAGCCTGCTCTCCTCCAGGTTGATCCCTGAAAGCACCCGGCGCCTGTTGTGCCGGGCGCTTGATTGTTGTATAGTTATTCTATCTGCTGGAGGACGTCGATGTGGCCGAACAGCCGCAATCCGACCAGACCATTCCAAAACGCTTGCACGAGATCATCCCGACCCTGCAATAATCTACCACGGAGAACGTTATGCTTGATGCCATTCCCCTGACCGGCACCTTCCTGGACGAGATCTCCCACGACATTCCTCACCAGAACTGGGGCAGGGCCGATTGGGAGCGCGACTTCCAGGCCATGCAGGCGATCGGGATCGACACCGTGATCCTGATCCGCAGTGGGCACAAACACTGGCTGACCTACCCCTCCGAAGTGTTGATCTCCCAAGAGGGTTGCCACCGCCCACCGGTCGACCTGGTGGACCTGTTCCTGAGCCTGGCAGAAAAATACCGCATGTCCTTCTTCTTCGGCACGTACGACTCGGGCCGCTACTGGCAAACCGGACAGTACCGGCAAGAGATCGACCTCAACCGGGCCGTAGTGGACGAGGTCTGGGAGAAATACGGAAACCGTCCGGCCTTCAAAGGCTGGTACCTGACCCAGGAGGTCAGCCGCCGCACCAGGGGCATCATCGACATCTACGAGCGTATGGGCAGGCACTGCAAGGAAATCTCGGGCGGCACTTTGCCGGTGCTGATCTCGCCCTGGATGGACGGGATCAAGTCGGTGGACTCCTTCGGGAGCGCCACCGCCAAGCAGGCCGGCATCAGCCTCAAACAGCACGCAAAGGAATGGGACGAGATCATGGCCGGGATCGCCGGAGCGGTCGACATCCTGGCCTTCCAGGACGGGCATGTCGATTTTCACGAACTTCCGGCCTACCTGGCGGTCAACAAACAGCTGGCCGACCGCCGCGGCCTGCGCTGCTGGACCAACAGCGAGACCTTCGACCGCGACATGCCGATCAAATTCCTGCCGATCAAATGGGAGAAGTTGCTGCTCAAGCTGCAGGCCGCGGCCCGGGTCGGGGTCGAGAAGGGCATCACCTTCGAATTCTCGCATTTCATGAGCCCCAATTCCTGCTACCTGCAGGCCGGCAACCTGTACGCGCGCTACCGGGAATACTTCAAGTTGGAATAAAGTCCAACCCATCCCGCAGCGGACCGCCGACCCTGGCGAGGCGCACACAACCCCCTGCTGGCAAGGTGGGGAGTGATCCCCTGTAATCTGTGTTCGTGCCGGTCGGCCGAACATCCCTGATCCCCAAAAGGAGGGGTAGCTTCCTCCCCTGACGGAACGTCGGAGGGGCCACCGCCAAGACAGGATGAAATTCAAACAACTTGCCCATCAGTACAAAACCGCCCTGCTCGACGACGTGCTCCCCTTCTGGGAGCAGCACTCGCTCGACCGGCAACAGGGCGGTTATTTCACCTGCCTGGGGCGCGACGGGACGGTCTTCGACACCGACAAGTTCGTCTGGCTGCAGGCCCGCCAGGTCTGGACCTTTGCCATGCTCTACAATCGGCTCGAGCCTCGCCCGGGCTGGCTGGAGATCGCCCGCCATGGAGCCGAGTTCCTGCGCCGATACGGTATGGATGCCGACGGCAATTGGTATTTTTCCCTCGACCGCTGCGGCCGTCCGTTGGTCCAGCCCTATACCCTTTTCTCCGACTGCTTCGCGGCGATGGCCTTCGCCCAATATGCCGTTGCCGCGGGTGATGAACCGGCCGCCGAGCTGGCTTGCCGGACTTTCGACAACATCCTCCAGCGGGAGGGCAACCCCAAGGGGGCCTACAATAAGCTCGTTCCCGGGACGCGGCCGCTGAAAAACTTCGCCCTGCCGATGATCCTGTGCAACCTGACCCTCGAACTCGAGCATCTGCTGCCCGTTGAATCGGTCGAGGCGCAGATCGCCCGGGCAGTTCACGAAATTTTGGAGGTCTTCCTCGACCCAGCCACCGGCCTGGTATCCGAGAACGTTGCCCCCGACGGAGGCCGGGTGGACTCCTTCGATGGCCGGCTGCTCAACCCCGGGCATGCCGTCGAGGCGATGTGGTTCTTGATGGAAGTCGGCCAGCGGCGCAGCGACCCGGACCTGGTCCGGCGGGCAGTCGAGATCACCCTGGCCACCCTCGAGCACGGCTGGGACCACGAGTACGGCGGCCTCTTTTACTTCCTCGACCGGCTCGGCCGCCCGCCCCAGCAGCTGGAATGGGATCAGAAGTTGTGGTGGGGCCACCTGGAAGCCCTGATCGCCCTGGCCGATGGGTACGCCCAGACAAGGCGGGGCGAATGCCTGGATTGGTACCGGCGAATCCACGACTATACCTGGAGCCATTTCCCGGACCCCGAGTACGGCGAGTGGTACGGCTATCTGAACCGCCGCGGCGAGGTGCTGCTGCCGCTCAAGGGCGGCAAGTGGAAGGGCTGCTTTCACGTCCCGCGGGCATTGTTCCGCTGCTGGCAGGTGTTCGAGAAATTGGATGCCGATTGACGTCATGGACCCAGAAACCTTTGTTCACCAATTCAGGCAAGATCTGATCCGTCTCGGAGTCCGGCCCGGTGGCGTCTTGATGGTCCACCCGGCACTGCGCCCGTTCGGACATGTCCCCGGCGGTCCCGAGACCTTGATCCGGGGGCTGCGGGCCGTGCTGGGTGAATCCGGAACGCTGCTGATGCCGGCCCTTACCTATGATACGGTCACCCCGCGCAAGCCGGTCTTCAACCTGCGGACAACTCCCGCCTGCATCGGGGCCGTCGCTGAAGCCTTCCGTGTCCACCCCGGGACGCGCCGCTCGCTCCACCCAACCCACTCGGTCTGCGGCCTCGGTTCACTGGCCGAAGCGCTGCTCACGCCCCACGCCGAGGACAGCACCCCCTGCGGACCGAACTCGCCCTTCCATCGTCTGCCCGAATTCGCCGGCCAGATCCTCATGCTGGCCTGCGGTCTGCTCTACAACACCAGCATGCACGCCATCGAGGAGCGAGTCGAACCGCCTTATCTCTTCGACCCGCCGATCCGCTACACCCTGACCGGCGCGGACGGGCAGACCTTCGAAAAGGAATACACCCCGCACAACTTTGCCGGCTGGCGGCAGCGCTACGACCGAGTTGCTGAAATCCTCGACGAACCGGCCCTGCGTTCGGCACCGGTGGCAGGCGCCGATTCGCACCTGATCGAGGCCGGCGACCTGTGGCCAGAGGCGCTTGCGCGCCTCCGGGGCGATCCGCTCTTCTTCATCGACCGGGTCTAGAAACATGCCCTCCAGCCCGCATCCACGGTTCTCTCAACCATGATCTGGACCTACCTGCTCCAGGGGATCGGCCTGGGCTTCGCAGCCGCGATCCAGCCCGGGCCCTTCCAGACCTACGTGATCACCCAGACCTTGAGCAGGGGCTGGCGCCACACACTGCCGGCCGCCCTGGCACCGCTGGTCAGCGACGGCCCGATCATCGCCATCGCCATGCTCGTGCTCAGCCAGCTCCCGCCCTGGTTCCAGCAGATCCTGTACCTGGCCGGCGGCCTGTTCATCCTCTACCTGGCCTTCAACGCTGGCCGCGCCTGGCGGGACTTCGACCGGCGCACGGAAGCGACCGCTCCCCCGCCCCGCCAGAGTGTGTTCCGGGCGGCGCTGATGAACGCCCTCAGCCCCGGTCCATACATTTATTGGAGCCTGGTCACCGGCCCGATCCTGCTGGCCGGCTGGCGGGAAAGTCCGCTCAACGGGATCGGATTCCTGGCCAGCTTCTACACTGCCATCGTGAGCTGCCTGGCCGTCATCATCCTGGTCTTCGGCACTGCCCAAAGATTTGGTCCCCGGGTCAACCGCAGCCTGCTGGGCATCTCGGCCATCGCCCTGGCCGGCTTCGGACTGTACCAACTGTGGCTTGGGATCGCGTTCTGAACCTCCACAAAGCCTCCCGGGCTTCTCCATCTTTCCTCCATGATCGTTTGATACATTCAGGCCATAAGCGCAAACGAAATCTATTTCACATGGAGGTAAAAGCATGTCTCGCTCAAGTCATATCGCTCTGCGCATCGTGGGGATCTTTCTGCTGCTCGTCGTCATGGCCGGAATCGGCTTTGCCGCCTTCCAGGCCGGGTACGCCAACGGCGCCCTGGACAGCCCGGAGGTCGCCGCGGCGATCGAAAATGCCCGGGAAGAAAGCCGGCCAGTGCCCTACTCTTATGGCATCCGGGCCTTCTCCCCGTTCGGGATGCACGCTCCCTTCGGCTTCTTCCCCCTGGGGGCCATCTGCGGGCTGTTCCTGGTCGGGTTCCTGGTCCTGGTGGCCATACGCCTGATCTTCCGTCCGTACGGATGGGGCCCCTGGAAAATGCATCCTGACTTCCACCACCACCCCTGGGGTCCTCCGCCATGGGCTCCAGGAGAGGACGAAAGACCAGCCGAGAAAGGATCGCCCAGGCAAGAGTAGTGCGCGCTTCTTCCCCAGCCGTCCCGTCCTTCCCCGGGACGGCTGCCCCTTATTCTGGTACACTTGTCCCATGCAGGAACTGATCCTCGTCGTTGATGACGAACCCAGGGTCGTAAAGCTGGCCCGCGATTACCTGGAGAAGAACGGCTTCCGGGTGCAGAGCGCCGGGGACGGAAAAACCGCCCTGGCAATTGCCCGCCGCGCCCGTCCGGACCTGATCGTCCTCGACCTGATGCTGCCCGGCATGGACGGGCGCGAGGTCTGCCGGGCGCTGCGTCGCGAGAGCGACGTGCCAATCATCATGCTGACCGCCCTGTCGGAGGAAAGCGACCAGGTCGCCGGGTTGGAGCTCGGCGCCGACGACTATATCCCAAAGCCGTTCTCACCGCGCCTGCTGGTGGCGCGGGTGCGCGCCATCCTGCGCCGGGCGCATGGCGGGGTCAAGGCCCCGGCCATGATTCGGGCCGGCGGGCTGGAGGTCGACATGGACGGCTACACCGCGACCCTGAACGGCCAGGCTCTCCACCTGACTCCCAACGAATTCAAGCTGCTGGCGGCATTAGCGGGGCACCCCGGCCAGACGTTGACACGCGAGCAGTTGATGGACGACCTGTATGGCGTGGCTGCGGCCGGCATCGACCGCAGCATCGACTCGCATATCAAGAACCTGCGCCGTAAACTGGGCGGCGAGTGCGAATTCATCGAAACAGTCTACGGAATTGGCTATCGTTTTCAGGAGCCCCAGCTTAAATGAAACGTTCCTCCTGGCCCCGGCACCCCGACCGCCATTCTCGTCCAGCCCCGGACTGGCAGCACCCGATGCCGCCCGAGTGGCACAACATGCCATTCTCCAGGAGCAGCAACCGAAGCCGGCGCTTTGTCTTCATGCGGTTCCTGTTCGTCTTCGGCGGCCTGACCGTGATCTTCCTGACCGCCCTGGTCGTCATCCTGTACCTGGTCTTCCAGCTTCCGATCCCGCGTCCGGAAACAAGCCAGCCGGGCCGCCTGGCCTTCATGTTCTGCGCCGTGCCGACAACCTTCATGCTTCTGGCGGCCCTGCTGGGTGCCTGGACGATCCGCCGCCTGGGATCGCCGATGGCCGAGATCATGACCGCCACCGAAACGGTCTCGCAAGGCAACCTGAGCATCCGCGTGGACGAACACCGTCCCGGCGAATTCGGCCGGGCAGCACGCAGCTTCAACCGCATGGTCGCCGAACTCGAGCGTTCCGAACAGCAGCGCCGCAATCTGACCGCTGATGTAGCCCACGAACTGCGCACCCCGCTGCACATCCTGCAGGGCAACTTGGAGGGGATGCTGGACGGCATCTACGCGGCGACGCCCGAGAACCTGACTGCCATGCTGGATGAGACCCGCCTGCTGGCCCGGCTGGTCAACGACCTGCAGGTCCTTTCGCTGGCCGAGGCCGGGCAGCTACCCCTGCACCGGACCCGGGTGCTGGTCGCCGACCTGCTGGCCGACGTGGCCGCTTCGTTCGCCCCTCAGGCCGAGAGCCAGGGCCTGGCACTGCGGGTCGAGATCCAGGAAGGGCACGCGGCGATCTCGGTCGAGGCTGATCGCGATCGCCTCGATCAGGTGCTCTCGAACCTGGTCGCCAATGCCCTGCGGCATACGCCCGAGGGCGGGGAGATCGCCCTGGGAGCTGGGGCCCTGCCTGGTGGAGTCCACCTGACGGTCAGGGACACCGGTTCGGGAATCCCGGCCGAAGACCTGCCCTACGTCTTTGACCGTTTCTGGCGCGGCAACAAGGCCCGCACCCGGGCCGAGGGCGCCGGAAGCGGCTTGGGGCTGGCGATCGCCCGCCAACTGGTCCGGGCTCACGGTGGAACGATCGAGGTCACCAGCCAGCCCGGCCAGGTGACGACATTCACGATCGCTCTTCCCAAGCAGTGAAGTGTCGCCCACCCGCCCATCCTGGCGCCTCTCGGTCGGCCAGTGGCGGTGGGCTTCGCGAGGGCGAGCGTCACGTGTCAAGCGACACGAAACCTCCCCCCTCAACTGGAGGCGCTGGCATAGCGCCGCAGGCCGCGTCGGAACAGCAGGGAGGCACCCACGACCAGCAGGGCCGCCAGCCCCAGCCCGCCGAAAAGCATCCCGGGGGTCAACGACCCGCTCAGGGCCTGGGCCGGGACGGTGGTGATGATCCCGACGGGAATGACCCAGGTCAGGACCAGGCGCAGCCAGCCGGGGTACATCCCAACCGGGTAACGGGCCATCTGGAAGAAGGCATCGAAGACCCAGGTGAACAAGACCCCAGGGCTCCAGAAGACCAGGGCGGCGAAGGCCAGCAGGATGGCATACAGGGTCAGGACGCCGGCAAAGAGCGCCAGCAGAAATGCCACCACCTGCCCCGCAGACAGGCTAACTCCCAGGCGGGCAACCGCCGCGCCCAGGACTCCCAACCCCAATCCAAGGTCCAAAATGGCGAAGAGCCGCCACTTGTGCACACTGACCAGAAACTGGGTGTTCAGCGGGCGCAGGATCGTGAAATCGAAGGTTCCACTCCAGATCTTGCCATCCATCCCGGCCAGGGCATCCAATCCGGGACCGATGAACAGGCCGCGCAGGGCGCTGACGATCAAATAAACGCCCAGGAGCGCCAGCGTGGAGGCCAGGTTCCAGCCCTGGACCTCGTCGATCTGGCCGAAGAGCACCACCACCCCCAGCACACCTGTCCCCAGGTTGAGGATCGAATGCAACAAGTTGACGAAGAAGTTGGTCCGCGAGGCGGCCTCCTCCTGGAAGGAGGCCCGCATGAATTGGCCGATCAATCGAAAGGTTCGCATAAATCGCCTCAATCCCAATCCAAAAAACAGGCCGGCGTCCCGCCCGCCTTTCCGTCCACTACCCGCCCACCGCCGTATACCGCCGCAGCCCGGCCCGCCAGAGCAGCAAGTACAAACCGGCCGCCACGCTCAGCCAGCCCGCCTGGAAGGCGAAGCCGGTCTGCATCCCGGCCAGGTCAAGCTGCCCGGTCAGGATCTCGACCGGGAAGGCGACCATGTAGCGGAACGGCAGGATTTTCGCCAGGGTCTGCAGAAAGCCCGGCAGCAGGGCCACCGGGGCGACCTGTCCGGCCAGCAGGAAGACCAGGGCGTCCTGCAGGGCCAGCAAGGCATCGGCGCGCGTCGCCCAGAAAGCCAGCAAGGCCAGCCAATAGCCCCACAGGAAGCGCAGCCCCCAGGCCAGGACCAGGGCCGGCAGGAAGGCCAGGCCATTGGCCCAGGTCCATTCCAACTCCGGGCGCAGGATCAGCGCCAGCAGGGCCACCACCGGCAGGTCGAAGGCCAGGAAGACCACCTTGCCGGCGAACTCGGACGCCAGGGCGTCGTAGACCGGCGGCAGCGGCCGCAGAAGGACCCGGTTCATCTGCCCGTAACGGATCAGGTCGCCGACCGTCCAGTTGGTCTGCGAGTAGGTCACCTGGTTGACCAGGATCAGGACCAGGTAGTAGGCGACGAAGGCACCGCGGCTCAGCCCGCCAATCGTGCCCTCGCCGGCGGCGGTCGACCAGACCAGCAGGTAGATCAGCGGCGGGATCATCCAGCCGAAGGCCAGCAGGAAGAAAAAACTGCGGTACTGCAGCCAGGAAAGCCACAGGCCTCGGATCAAAGCCCAGCCCGCCCGCGTTTTCATGCCCCGGCTCCCGAGTAGATCTGATCGATGACCGCCTCGATCGGCGGGTCCTCGATCGTCAGGTCGGCAACCGGCAGGGTCTGGAGCAGACGGGCTGTCAAGGCGGGAGCCTCCGCGCGCGGCACGCGCAGGGTCAGGCTGGCGCGATCTTGTTCGATCACCTCCACACCATCCGGGATGGGCATTGCGCCATTGCACTTCTCGACCTGCAGGCTGAGGCGCAGCTGCTTGAACGGGGCTAACTGGCGAGCCAGCTCGTTCAACTCGCCGTCATAAAGAACCCGCCCACGGTGGATCAGCACCACCCGCGGGCAGAGCGCCAGCACGTCGGCCATGTAATGGCTGGTCAAGAGCACGGTCACACCGCTGTGCTGGTTGTACTCCTTCAGGAAGCGGCGCAGGCGCAACTGCATCGAAACGTCCAGTCCGAGGGTCGGCTCGTCGAGGAACAGGACCTGCGGGCGGTAGAGCAAGCTGGCAGTCAGCTCGCACTTCATCCGTTCACCCAGCGACAGATTACGCACTGGCTTGGTCAGCAGTTCCTCCATATCAAGCAGGGCGACCAGCTCATCGAGGGTCCGCCGAAACCTGGCCGGCGGGACTCCGTACACCTCGCCCAGGACCCGAAACGAGTCCAGCGGCGGGATATCCCACAGCATCTGGGATTTGTTGCCCATCACCATGCTGATCCGGCGCAGGTATTCGGGCTGCCGCTCCCAGGGCAGGAAGCCAGCGACGCGCACCTGGCCGGAGGTCGGGTGCAGCAGCCCGGAGAGAACTTTGAGGGTGGTCGTCTTGCCGGCCCCGTTCGGCCCGATCAGCCCGACCCTAGCCCCGGCGGCGACATCGAAGCTGACATCGACCACGGCCTCGACGTCGTTGTAGGCCGGGCGGAACAGGCTGCCCAGGGAGGCCCGCAACCCCTCCGGTCGGACCGGGACGCGGTAGGTCTTGGTCAGGTTGTGGATCTGGATCTGTGGCTCTGGCATCTCTACCTCTCCAAGTGGGTTATAGCCATCTTGATTCTACAACCCTGGTGTACAAGTGGAGAGTTTCCGGATCCCGCCCAGAGGCCCGCCCCTGGGAAAGGAAGAGCGGGCTCATGGAAGCACCTCGTATCGCAGCCAGAGCAACCCCTCTTTGACTTCCTCGTGGTGGAACAGCCGCAGCGGGATGACCTGTTCAGGGCCGCGCACGTCGGGGGCGACGAAGAAGGTCCTCGGGCTGGTCCCGCCAACCAGGGCCGGAGAGATCAGCACGCTGACCTCATCGACCAGGCCAGCCCGCAGCAGAACCCCGTTCAGGACCCCGCCCGAGTCGACCCGCACGCACCGGACTGCAAGGCCTGTCGCCAGCTGCTCGAGCGCGACGGCAAGATCGACCCGCTCTCCGCCGGCGATGATGGTCCGCACCCCCTTCGTCTCCAGTTCGTCGAGGTAAGCCCGCGGCGTCGCCTCCGAGACCAGCACGACCACATCCTGCCAGAAGACCTGCCCCTTGATCAGGTTCCAGCAGCGAATCCTCGCCCGACTGTCGACAACGACCAGCAGCGGCACCGCCAGGGGATGCAGTTCCTTTGGTCCCGCTGCTGGCGGGACCTCCTCCTGTCCAGAAAAGGCACTCAGGATGGTCTGCGAGCCAGACAGCATGGCATCCGCCTTCCAGCGGGAAGCCAGTTCGTAGTACAGGCCCATCTCGGCCTGGGACTCGCCGCCGCCATCCATGCGCCCATCCAGGCTGAGGCCGTTAAAAAGAACGACTTTCGGTCTGATCATAGGATCTCCTTCTTCCAGTTGAGTTAACACCATTATATAACCCTGGTGTGCAAGTGGAGGGTTTGTGGGTCCTGAAAGGAGGTCCAGTGCAAGGCCGCCAGCTTACAGAGCGGCAGGCGGGAGACCTCGACAATCGTCCGCCCCAAGACGGCCACCGCCCGCGCCTCAGGGCGCAGGCGCGTCTCGAGGCGGTCGGGCAGGTACCGGGGACCATGAAGGCATCCAGCCCGGTGCGGCAGCGGGGATCGTGGCTGTGCTCAGCGTAGCGGCGCACCAGGTTGTGCGCAGGCCCCCTCGAATCGCCCTGGCTGGCATGGGCCGGCGGCGCGATCCCGGGAAAGTGGTGCCCGATCAGCGGAATCGCCGTCCACTTCAGATTCGGCCTCCCCCTTCCCCACCGCGGCCACGAAGTCCGGAGGAACGTCATCGCGCCCGAAAGCCCGCTCAAAACGACGAACTGGTTCCTGGGGAATGCATCAACTGACGTTCTTGAGCTCGTGCAGGCGGGCGCTGCGGAGGACGGTTAGAGCGTGCATACAGCCTCCAGTCAGGGTTGGAAATGATATTCTTCCTCATTCAACAACCCTGGTGTTCAAAGGAGACTTGCGGAATCGGGGCAAAGGCCGGTTATGGGTTATTCAGGATATTTCCATCTTGATCTGTGATCAATTCCCCCTTACGCATGTCGAGCAACACATACTGGTTTTCCCACGGATCGGCGACAACGACCGCCCGCCCGATCTGGATCTCGAACGGTGGGACAACGATCCTCCCGCCGATCTCCTCGAAGCGTTGCGCCGCCGCGTCGGCCGAATCAACCAGGAAGTCGATCTCAGAGCCCTGATCCTCGGTCTGGAGCACCAGCTCAGCCTCGCCGCCCGGGAGGCGCAGCCCGGCGGCGGTCGCCGAACGCCAGATCAGGGTCTGGCCAAGCCGGTCGCGATAAAAAGCCAGGCCGGCTTCCAAGTCTGGAACATACAGGCGCAGGCAGTCTACCTTTCGTAAGAGCGGTTCAGTCATCTTCTTCTCCCTGCTTGTGGATCAGCTCCTCCAGCAGGGCGATGATCTCACCCGCGCAGGTCTCCTGCTCGCTGAGCGTCGTCAGCCAGCGGTCGGAGGCCATGAAGGCATCCTCATCGGGACGCGGCGTGTCGAGGGCCGCGCGTAGATCCTGTTTTTGCCCACCGTCCAGGTCGCTCAGCATGCGCAGGACGGCCATCAGGCTGTATCCGGTCTGGACCAGCATGCGGATGACGCGCGCCCGCCCGATCTCCTCCGGCCCATAGAGTCGGTAGCCGTTTGCGGGGTCGCGCGGCACACCCAGCAGCCCGTTGCGTTCCCAGTTGCGCAGCACATCGACGGTTACGCCCAGCAGCCGGGCGGTATCGCCAATCCGCAGGGAATGCCCAGCCGACTGGGCCGCAGTCCCCTGGACCCAGCGTTCGAGCAGGGCGGCAGCTGCATCAGCCTGGGCTCTTTCTGCGCGCACGACCGCCTGGTGCCGGTAGGCCAGTTCGAGCGCTCCTCCCAGGTCGCCGCTGACCGCCCGCTGGATGATCCCGACCCCCGAGCGCCGGATCGGCCGGCCCGGGTAGACGCGACCGTAGACCAGGCGGGCCAGCCGCAGACAGTCCAGGTGGAAAGCGGTGAAGCGCCGGTAGCCGGTCGGGCTGCGTTCGACCGGCGGGATCAAGCCCCACTGTTCATACATCCGGACGGTGTTGACGTGGACGCCGACGGCACGGGCCAGGTCAGATGTGCGCAGGTAACGAGCCATGGACCTTATTATACAGCGATAGCGGAGCCTCCCTTGCAGTCTTTGCAGGTTCGGCGTATATTTAGGGCGAAGTATCTTGAGACGCGCAAAGGGCTTTCATAGCGGCGCCAGGAGCGTCCCCGGTCTGTTCGGGCCTTCCTGTTCCCGAGGAGCACTGACGAAACGCCTTCGGAGATTTCCGCAGAAGTCATCCCTTCCTCCAGAGCGTATCAGGCGGGTTGGCCCGGAGATCGGTGCGCGCCGAGAAAGACGAACCTCTCTCATAATGGCACCCCAGAACAAGGAGTACACATGAAACTGGTCAAAGGACTCAAGATCGCCGCTCTGGTCATCCTGGGATTGATGGTCATCGCCTGGCTGTTCTTCGCCCGGGTCATCTTCATCACCATCCCCGGCGGAACGATCCACCCGCTGGTGGCGCTGGTCGTCGTCGGCCTGCTGGCTTACCTGGGCTGGAAGCGCCCCCTGCTTGGCGGCCTGGGCCTGACCCTGGTGGGCGTCTGCGTGGCCATGTACTACCTGCTGATCCTGTACAGCCTGGAGCAGGCCCTCCCGGCCCTGCTGCTGCTGTGCACGCCAATGGTCATCAGTGGTCTGGTGTTCATCGAGGCCGACTGGATGACCCGCAAGGCAAACGAGGCGTTTTGACCATCCCGTTGCTCATCGCCGGGATCTCGCTCTGGCTGGCAGTGATGCTCTTTGCAGCAGGCCTCGCGAGTGCCCCGCGCCTTGTGCGGATCACCCGATTCCTGGTCTGCCCGCCGGGATGTACGATGGAGATCAAGACCTTCAGCCTGCCTTACCATCGGCCCGGCGAACGCGGGATCGAGATCAAGATCACCGGTCCGGATGGGACCCGAGACGTGAAAGCGAAAGCCCTGTGGGTCTTGTTCGGCATGTGCCTGGTGCTCTCCATCCTTATCGTCGCGCCGGTCGTGCTGGTCGTCGTGAACCGGCTGCCATGATCCGCCCCGAATGGAATCAACCCTGCCCGACCTTACGCTCACGACCGGCCTGCTGTGCACCTTGCTCATTTGCGGGGAATTTGTCCTGCTTTTTATGGCCGCGGCCATCAGGATCGTCCCCGAAGAAAAGCGTCTGCGGGTCCAACGCCTGGGCCGGGACATCGGCCTGAAAAGACCCGGGGTCGTCCTCCTGATGCCCGCGATCGATCGCGGCACCCTGCTGGATGCAGATGCGCATTTCGAGGACGCCCGGGCTCTGATCGATCACTCGCTGAGCACCGGCGAAACCCTGACAGCAGTCTACCCGGACGGCCAGGTCCGTTTCGCCGGGAACACCTGGACGGCGGTCAGCGATCAGCCGATTCCATCCGGCAGGCGGGTGCGGGTGAAACGGGTTCTGCTGGACGTGGAAGCGTATTGACAAGCAGGCCTCGCCCATCCATGGGCGGCTCCACGAGCACCGGAGACAGCACAGGCCGACTGTATTTCCTGAACCAGGAGTGGCGCTGGCAGGAGACGGAATGGTTGGGTTTGTCCTGCCAGCGACGGACAAGGATCCCCACCCCAACCCAAAGCCGGTCAACCTTCCCCGGGAGATCCCCGGGCCGGGGTCTTCCTGAGGGTCAGGATGGCCAGCACCGCCGCCGCGAACAACCCGATCCCCAGGAGCGACGACAGGATATAGACGAGCATGTTGACCGGGATCGACCGGCCAAGCAGAAGGAAGGAAGCATAGACCGTCGAGGCCAGCAGCGGGACCAGCAGCAGGCTGGCCAGATTCAGCAAGCGCGGGCGCCGTTCTGCCAGCGTCAGCAGGAGGTCGGGAGAAGTCTCAAGCTGCCGGTTGCGGCGCAGGGTCAGAAAGGTGACTCCCAGCAGGGGAACCAGCACCAGGGGCGCCCAGGGATAAACTGGCAGAACCGTCAGCCCGAACCAGCCCAGCAGGAACAGACCCCAGGCCCAAACAGCGGACCGGGCGGGCTGCCAGCTGCCAAGTGAGAGCCGACCCAGGGTCCAGTAGGCCACGACCAGCACCAATGTGGCGGTGAGGGTAAAGAGGCTGAAGTCCGCCTGTGGAATCGGGACCCCGGTCTCGTACCACCAGGTCAGGACCCAGGTCCCCCAGAAGAGGCCCAGCCCGGCGGACAGGCCCAGGGAAGGCAGCGGGCTGCGCCGACGCAGGGCGGCCTGGGCCCAGGCCCAGCCGACGACCACGTCGAGAGGCGCATGCCAGGCCAACCCGGTGAAAGGGACCTGCCAGGGAAATTCGGCGTAGACGCTTGTCACCACCACCCCCTCGAGCAGCCAGCCGTAGGCCGCTCCGGCCAGGAACAGGGCCCACAGCGAGCGGACCCCGAAGCGGCGGACGATCGCCAGCAGGAGGTAGCCAAGCAGGGAATAGATCAGGCCCAGCAGCACCAGGTCAACCGAGGACGAGGGCGACTGTTCAGGCGAACTGAGCTGTCCGTAGAAGACGAACTCGGAATAGAACACCAGGATGTAGCCGGTCGCCAGGCTGGCCAGAAGGGTTTTCAGCACGCGCATGCGGTTCCTCATAAATAGGATACCGCTCTGAGCCGGCAAAGGTTGCTCCGCCAATCCCGAAAATGGACCCTCCGCAGATTCCTGCGATCCACATCTCAAAACATCCCCCGGGGTGGGGTAAAATTGGACCCATCCGATGAGAGGCAGATGACTCACCATACCCGAACGATTGTGCGCTATTTTCTACAGATCGGCATCTTCATCGCCATTCAGGCCGCGGCCCTGTTGCTCACCGCCGGCCAGCTGGACTGGGCGGCGGCCTGGATCTACCTGGCCATCGTCGCAGCGAGCCAGGGCGGGGTCGGCGCGACCCTGGCCAGGAAAAATCCCGCCCTGCTTGAGGAGCGCAGCGATCTTAGAGGAGAACGCAACCTTGACCGGCGCTTGGCCGGTGTGATGGCATTCTTTGGCCCCCTGGCGACCTGCATCATCGCCGGCCTGCAGCTGCGCGGCGGCTGGCCCCCGGAATTCCCCCTCTGCGCGCAGATCGCCGGCATGGGGATCGCCCTGCTGGGCAGTGGATGGACCGTCTGGGCCATGCTTACCAACCACTTCTTCTACGGCGTGGTACGGTGTGCCCCCGAACAGGGGCACACCGTCTGCGATCGCGGGCCCTACCGCATCGTCCGGCACCCCGGGTACGGGGGGGCGATCCTGTTCAACCTGGGCGTACCGCTGCTGCTCGACTCGGCCTGGGCCTTCCTCCCGGCCGGCCTCACAGTTTGCGCCATCGTGATCCGCACGGCCCTTGAGGACAGAACCCTTCAGGAGCAGCTGCCCGGTTACAAAGAATATACCCGCCAGGTGCGCAGCCGCCTGCTGCCAGGCCTGTGGTGAAAGGAATTTTCCCCTATGGGAGAAGAGTGCATGGAACACAATCTTATCGACGGCCGGGAGAAAGCCCGAATCATCCTGGAGGACGTGGAAACGCGCCTGCGCGCCCTGCTGGAACTGGGCTGGAACCCACGCCTGGTCTCCCTGAACATCGGCGACGACAGGGCCACTGAACTCTACGTCCGCAACCAGAAGCGGACCTGCGACAAGGTGGGAATCACCTACGAGACCCGTAACTACGATTCCCGGGTGACCGAGAGCGAGGTGCTGGCCACCATCCAGGCCCTGAACGCCGACCCGCGCGTGACCGGGATCATCCTGCAGCGCCCGATCCCCCGCACGCTCGACCTGCGTAAGATCCAGAACGCCATCCACCCCAGCAAGGACGTCGAGGGGATGAACGCCCAGAACATCGGCAGCATCGTCTACGGCGACTTCGACCTGGGCCCATGCACCTCGCTCGCTGCAGTTCATCTGCTGCGCTCGACCGGCCTGAACCTGGAGGGTTTGGAGGTGGTCATGGTCGGCCATTCCGAGATCGTCGGCAAGCCGATCGCCCTGCTGCTGGTGGAAGCACTGGCCACGGTCACCCTGTGTCACCATGGGACCCGCAACCTGAACATCCACACCCGCCGGGCCGACGCGGTCATCGTGGCGGTCGGAAAGCCCGGCCTGATCACCGGCGACATGATCAAGCCGGGGGCCGCGGTGATCGACATCGGCATCAACCAGGTCGAAGTCAGCGGGCCGCATGGCAAGGTGGAAACCCGCGTCGTCGGCGACGTGGACTTCGAAAGCGCCTGTCGGGTGGCCGGTTGGATCACCCCGGTTCCCGGAGGCGTCGGCCCGGTGACGGTCGCCATGCTGCTCAACAATACCGTCGTGGCAGTCGAACGCCAGAAGAAGCGCTACGAAGAGAATGTGCGCCAGGACATTCAATGAGATTCCCGTGCGGGTGACAGATGCACTGTCACCCGCAATTCGCTCAGCCTGGGAGAAACTGCGATGAAATTCAACTTCGGGCACTGGCAGTGGCTGCCCGGCACGCAGGCCATCTGGCCCATCCGCGTGGTGGAGGTGGTCGCCGAAGGGGAGGCGTTGGTGGTCAGCGGGTACAGCAAGCCGGTGCGCGCACGCGGCGACTTCCTGGAAGGAACAATCATCACGGCGCGTTTCACATCCCCTCTCCCGGACGTGATCCGGGTCCAGCTGACCCACTTCAAGGGCCGCCAGGAGCGACTGCCGGTCTTCGATCTGGACTACGACCTGCACAACCCTGAAGCCCGGATCGGGCGGGACGACGAGTCGGCCTGGCTGGAGGCCGGCCGGCTGCGGGTCCGCGCCCCGCTGACGGGCGAGTGGCAGTACACCTTCGAACGCGACGGGCAGCCGGTCACATCCAGCCCGCCGGGGGCGGTCGCGCTGCTGACCCACGGCAGCCAGACATACCTGCGCGAGCAGCTGGCACTGGGGGTCGGTGAGACGGTCTACGGGCTGGGCGAGCACTTTGGTCCGCTGGTCAAGAACGGGCAAGCGCTCGAGATGTGGAACGAAGACGGCGGCACCGATTCGGAATGGGCCTACAAGAACGTGCCCTTCTACCTGACCAGCCGGGGTTACGGCGTGCTGGTCAACCACCCCGGGCGGGTGGGCTTCGAGGTCGGCTCGCACCACGTCGGGCGGGTCCAGTTCAGCATCGCCGATCACAGACTGGAATACTACGTCTTCGGCGGCCCAACCCCCAAAGAGACCCTCGAGCAGTATACCGCACTGAGCGGGCGCCCGGCCCTGCCGCCGGCGTGGTCGTTCGGCTTGTGGCTTTCGACCTCTTTCACCACCAACTACAACGAGAGTGCCATCCTGGGATACCTCGAGCGGATGAGGGCCCTGGAGATCCCGGTCAGCGTGGTGCACTTCGACTGTTTTTGGATGAAGGAACTGACCTGGTGCAGTTTCCTGTGGGACAAGCGGAATTTTCCGGACCCGGCCGGGATGCTGGAACGCATCCGGGCCGCCGGCGCCCGGGTCTGCGTGTGGATCAATCCCTACATTGCCGAAGCCTCACCACTTTTCAATGAAGGTACCGCCGAGAACTATCTCCTGCGCCGCCCGGACGGCGATGTCTACCAGATCGATCTCTGGCAACCCGGCATGGGGCTGGTCGATTTCACCAACCCGGCCGCCCGCCAGTGGTATGCCGGGAAACTGAAAACACTGGTCGAGATGGGCGTGGACACCTTCAAGACCGACTTCGGCGAGCGCATCCCGACCGAAGTCCGCTACCACAATGGTTCGGACCCCGAGCGGATGCACAACTACTACGCGTATCTTTACAATCAGACCGTCTTCGAGCTGCTCGAGGAGGTTCGCGGCCAGGACGAGGCGGTCGTCTTCGCCCGCTCAGCGACCTGCGGCGGGCAGAAGTTCCCGGTTCACTGGGGTGGGGATTGCTCGTCAACCTACCCATCAATGGCCGAGTCGCTGCGCGGCGGGTTGTCGCTCGGCCTGAGCGGCTTCGGGTTCTGGAGTCACGACATCAGCGGCTTCATCGGCACGGCAACCCCCGACCTGTACAAACGCTGGGTGGCCTTCGGCCTGCTCTCGTCGCACAGCCGACTGCATGGCAACGACAGCCCGCGCCTCCCCTGGCTGTTCGACGAAGAATCGGTCGACGTGCTGCGCTACTTCACCCGCCTGAAAACCCATCTGGAACCTTATTTTCTGGACGCGGCCGGCGAGGCCCACGAGCACGGCTGGCCAATGCTGCGGGCGATGATCCTGGAATTTCCTGCCGACCCGGCCTGCCAGTATCTCGAGACACAGTACATGCTCGGGTCGGCGCTTTTGGTCGCCCCGGTGTTCGATCCCAGCGGGGAAGCAATCTACTACCTCCCGGCCGGCGAGTGGCGCCACCTGCTAAGCGGGGAGGTCGCGTTCGGCCCGTCCTGGCGCCGGGACAGGCACGACGCCTTCAGCCTGCCGCTGTGGGTCCATGGAAAGCGCGGCACGGCCTGGGAATGCCTGCAGGGATTTACAGGCGGGAAGTGATTCGATTCAGCCCCCGCGAGGGATTTTCCTGCCCCCAGACAGGCTCCCCATCAACATGAACGTCTTGCACGCATCCGTCCTACCAGATCACAGCACTACCTTCGCCAGGGCCTCCAGCCCGGCCAGGTCATCCAGGTCGAGCCACTGGAGCATCACGCGCTGCACCCCTGCTGCGGCCAGGGCCGCGAACTGGGGCTTGATCTCCTCCCCTGCCCCCACAATGACGCCGCGCTGGCGCAGTTCGTCGGCACTCTGGTTTCTGGCCGCCAATTTTTCGTTCACTTCCCTGGAGGTACCCCCAAACAACAGGCCGGTCATCATCGAACGCCGCACAGAGTCCGGGTCGCGGCCAGCCGCCCGCAGTTTCCCGTCCAGGATGGCGTTCAGGCGGCTGAACTTGGCCACAGGCAGGTAGACGGAATTCCACTCGGCAGCGTAACGGGCCACCAGGTCGAGGGTCCGCTTGGCACCGTTGCCGCCGATCAGGAGCGGGGGGCCGCCCGAGCGCTGTGGCCGCGGCAGGAGAGCCGCCTGGCGCAGCTGAAAATACTTCCCGTTGAAGGTCACCCGGCCATCCTCCCGCAGCAGGCGGGTCACCACTTCCAGACCTTCCTCGAATCGGTCGAAGCGTGCCTGCGGGTCGAGCAGTTCGAAACCGAAGAGATCATGTTCGCGCGCCTGCCAGCCAGCCCCCAGGCCGAGGGTCAGACGGCCGCCGGAGAGGTCGTCCACGGCAGCCGCCATGCGGGCGGTCAGGGCCGGGTGGCGGAAGGAGACCGGCGAGACCAGCGGGCCAAATTCGATCCGGCGGGTATGACCGGCCAGCCAGGTCAGCGAGACCCACAGCTCGAGCGAGTCCTTGTCCGGCGGGTTGGCGTTGGTGAAGTGGTCTGAGCGATACAGGCCGGCGAAGCCCAGGTCGTCCACCAGGGCGACGATCCTCTGCCAGCGCTCCCAGGTCAGGCCGTTCTGGCCTTCGATCATGATGGCGATATCCATAAAACATCCTCTCCAGGAAGAGCGCCAAAGATCAATACACTTCCAGCTGCACCGTCTGGACCTGGGCCGAACTGGGACCGACCATGATCTCGAAAAGCCCCGGCTCAACGACCAGCTGCATATGCTCGTTCAGGAAGGCAAAATGTTCGGGGCGCAGGATGAACTCGACCATGCGGGTCTCGCCCGGCTGGAGCGTGACCCGCCGAAAGCCCTTCAGCTCCTTGACTGGCCGGGTGACGATCCCGGAGGCGACATCGCGGACGTACAGCTGGACGACCTCATCCCCGGGACGCTGGCCGGTGTTGGTCACATCCACCCGTACGGCAAACTGTTCCCGAGCAGTGATCTTGGCCGGGAGCACCTGCAGGGCGCGGTATTCGAACGTTGTGTAGCTCAACCCATGGCCGAAGGGGAAGAGCGGAGACGCATCCGCGAACAGGTAACCGCGCCGGGCAGATGGCTTGTGATTGTAGTAGGCCGGGATCTGGCCGACCGAGCGCGGGAAGGTGATCGGCAGGCGGCCGCCGGGGTTGATATCCCCGAACAAGGCATCTGCAAAGGCCGTCCCGCCCTCCTGGCCAAGGTACCAGCCTTCGAAAATGGCCGGGACATGCTCGGCGATGTAATTGACCGAAAGCGGGCGCCCGTTGATCAACAGCACAACGACCGGGACCCCGGTCGCGACCACCGCCCGGACCAGGTCATCCTGAGCACCTGGCAGGTCAAGCGAGTCGCGATCGCCGAGATGCTCTGCACTCCAGCCCTCGCGGCAGACCGACTCGTTCTCACCGACCACCAGCAGGACAGCCTCGGCCCGGCGGGCAACCGCGACCGCCTCGGCGATCAGACGGGCGTCGGTCTCGGGGTCCGCAGCGGTGGCGGCATCCTCCCACCAGCCACGCCAGCCCTGGCCGTCAAAATCCTCGGCCGTGATCCTGCAGCCCTCGGCGTACAGCACCTCGACCTGCTCGCCGACCTTGGCACGGATGCCGTCCAGCACGCTGACCGCCCGACCCGGGTCAGCACTGTAACCGCCCAGGTGGATTCCGGCGGCGTTCGGCCCGATGACCGCCAGGGTCTTGAGGCTGGCAGCCTCCAATGGCAGCAAGTCCTCGTTCTTGAGCAGGATCAGGCTCTCGGCCGCCGCCCGGTAGGCCAGGGCCCGGGCAACGGCGCGGTTGGTGACCCGTTCGGCCTGGTCAGGATCCGTGTAAGGATCCTCGAACAGGCCAAGCAGGAACTTGGCCTGCAGGACCCGCCCCACGGCCCGGTCGACCTGCGCCTCGGGGACGGTCCCCTCGCGAACCTGCTCGAGCAGGGTATGGAAACAGGCGTCCAGTTCGAAGTCGATCCCCGCGGCAAGGGCTTTGCGGGCCGCCTCGGCCTTCGACCCGGCCAGGCGGTGGACCGTCTCCAGCTGGCTGATGGCATTGCCATCGGAGACGATCAGGCCCTGGAAGCTCCATTCACCGCGCAGGACCTCGTCCAGCAGCCAGCTGTTGACGTGGACCGGAATGCCGTTGATCTCGTTGTAGGCGGCCATCACCGACCCGACGCCGGCCTCCATCACCGCCGCCCGGAAAGCGGGCAGGAAGTACTCGCGGATCTCGCGTTCAGCGTAGTTGGTCGGGGCGGCGTTGGTTCCCGCTTCGGGCTGGCCATGGACGGCGAAATGTTTGGCCGTCGCCAGGACATGTTCCCGACCAACCGGAAGCCCATCGCCCTGCAGGCCGCGGATCGCGGCCACGCCAATACGGGCGCCGAGGAACGGGTCCTCGCCGTAGGTTTCCTCGGTGCGGCCCCAGCGTGGGTCGCGCGCCAGATCGAGGACCGGGGTCAGGGCCCAGTTCTCGCCCCGGGCGCGCATCTCCCGGGCTGCAACGGCGAAGACCTCCCGGACCAGGTTCGGATTCCAGGTGCTGGCCAGAGCGATCGCCTGCGGAAAGCTGGTACTGCCGAAGGCCATCAGGCCGTGCAGGGCCTCATCCACGAAGAAGGCCGGGATGCCCAGACGGGTCTCCTGGCGCAGGTGCTTCTGGATCGCATTGGTCCAGATGGCCGTATTGCGGGCCGGCGAGTTCATGCCCGGTCGCCCGATGGCCCCGACACCCTCCGCCAGCAGGCCCCGGGTTTGCTCGGTTAAGGGGATCTCCTCGGCCGGCAGATTGTTGGTTTCCATGCGAAAGATCGACATCTGGGCGATCTTCTCTTCCAGGGTCATGCGGTCGAGCAGGTCGGCCACACGTTCCTCCACGGGCAGGGAGGCGTTCCAGTAGGGGTGTTCAGGTTGGATGGGCATGCATTCCTCGTTGATCGTTCTGGGCGGATGCGCGTCCGCCCCTAGTCAGCCAGTTGGCGCATGGCCAGCCACTCGCCTTTCAGGGTCGGGTGGGCCACGCCGTCCACGAGCCAGCCTTGCTTGACCAGGGCGGCAACCGTCCGTTTCACCAATTCGAGCGGCCAGCCGAAGAGCTTGACGGCATCCCGGATCTGGGCCGCGCCGACCGAAGCGAAGTACAGCTCGATCAGTTTTGTGCGCGCCTCGGCCTCGCCGATCGGGCGAGCCTGCTCCTGGAGTTCTGGTATGTGGCGGGCAGTGACATCATAGCGGAAGGCGTAGCGCCAGGCCCCGGCCTCGGCCACCCCGACCGGCAGGATCTTGAAATCCTTTTGCAGGTCCTCCAGGGCCCGGTTGAAGACCGAGTCCCTGGCATTCTGCAGGCGGGCTTCCTTGCGCAGGGAGAGCGTATCCAGAGCGCCCTTGTCCAGCAGGGCCTCGTAGACCTGCTTGGCGGCCAGGGTCAGACGGCCATCCTGGTAAGCAATCAGATAATCCTCTTCGGGCGAGCCGTAATTCTCGGACAGGGCGTAGAAATAAGGAGCGGCTTCCAGAGAAATAAAGGTCGCCTTGCGGCGCAGGATCTTGGCGTAATACCACCAGCGCTTGCCGAGCGACGCGTCCTTCCAGCCCCAGGTGACGTGGCCGGGATCGTCATGAGCATCAGCAACCGGGCGATCGCCGGCCACAGCTGCCCACAGGGAGGGCAGTTCCACCCCTTTGACCGGCCAGAAATAGACGAAGCCGCGTTGAGAGACGAAGTCCACAGCTGCCTCGGGAGTGGTCAGGCGGGTGCCGGGCTGTAAACGATAGGTCTGGGCACGGTACGCCTGAAGGCGTGCCAGGGCGAGGGTCACCATGCGGATATTGTACCAAATCCGGGGCGAACGCGAGGCCGCGAACGCCTCCTGCAGCTTTCACGGCCTCGGTTTCGCCAGCCACTGCCCACGCCCAGGCCCCAATCGACCTAGACAGACAACGGCATCAGATAGGTGAAGATCACCCAGGCCGCGCCCAGGGCCAGCAGGGTGTTGAACAGGGTGGCGATCAGGAAGACAGCCACCGGCCGCCAGCCCATGCGCCTGATCTCGCCGAAGGCGAACTCCAGGCCCATGGCGACGAAGGCCAGGGTAAAGGCCCAGTTCTTGAGGGCGTCAATGGCCGTGCCCTTGCCGCCGTCGATCCAGCCCAGGGTATACAGGATGGATGCCAGAACAAAACCAAGCACGAACTTGGGGAGGCGATCCCAGATCATCCTTGCGCTCGGGCGCTGGCCGCCTTCCGTCTTGCCGGCATAGAACACCGCCAGCAGGAAAGCCACCAGGCCGATCAGCGCGTTCTGGGTATTCTTGACGATCGAGGCCACCTGCTGGGCCGTGTCACTGAAGATCGTCCCGGCGCCGATGACTGCCGCGGTGGTGTCAATATTCCCGCCGAACCAGGCCCCGGCGACGGCATCGCTCAGCCCCATGGCCCCCGCTGCCAGCGGTGCCAGAACCATCATCGGCAGAGCCACCACGATGACCAGGGCCACCACGTAGGTCACCTGCTCCTTCTTGGCCATCACCGATCCAGCGGCGGCGATCGCCGCCGAGACGCCGCAAACCGCCAGGGCGGTCGCCATGACCGCCCGCAGCTTGTCGTCCAAACCGAAGCGCCCGGCCAGCCAGTATGTGAAGAGAAAGACACATGAAATGAGGAGCAATGCCTGTAAAATCGCCCCTCCGGCAGCCGTGACCAGCAATTCCAGGTTGATTCCTGCCCCGAGCAGGATCAGGCCAACCCTGAGGAACAGCTCGGTCTTGATCCCCGGCTGGATGCTCTCGCGGCCCCCGAACGGGCGCAGCAGCAAACTGGCGGCGACGCCCAGCAGCACCGCCCAGATGGGGTACTCGAGCACCTTGCCAGGAATACCGAAGGGAAGGGTCATTTCATAAACCCTGCCCTTGATCCACCAGGCCAGGGCCGCCAGGGCAGCCGTCAGGATCAAGCCAAGCAGGATCCGCAGCCAGCCGGGAAAGGGATGGGAGGACTCGTGGCTCACCTTCCACCTCCTAGAACGAGATCCGCAGGCCGCCCTCACCGAGCAGCCCCACGGCAGACAGGAGAATGAGCAGACAGGCGATGATCACCGCCCACCAATCTTCGCTGATCTTGAATCGCACAGGTTTCTCGGACATCACGGCCTCCTGTTCCTGATTCTATCCCATTTCGAAGAACCCGGGCTTAACGATTGTGTTACACTATTGTGAGGAGCGCGAGCATGCCCCCGACCGACGCCGCCGTCCAGGCCCTGAGCGACACGCTCATCTACGAAATCCTCAACGCAATCGGCCTGCCCAAGACCAGGTGGTTGCACCATCTCTTCCGGCCTCTTTTCGGTCAAGCCACCGACCGGCTCTCGGCCATCGGTTTGACCGCCGACCGGATGATCGCCAGCGACGGATTCCCCTCCGCCGCCGGCTGGATGGCCAGCCACTGGGTCCGGGATGTACTGTCCCGCGGGACCGAAATGATCCCGCCGAACGGACCGCTGCTGGTCATTGCCAACCACGTCGGGGCCTACGACTTCCTGGTCATCCCCTCCCAATTGAAACGCCAGGATCTGGCGATCATCGCCAGCGACATCCCCTTCCTGAGGCACCTGCCCAATGCCAGCCGGCATCTGATCTACCTGACCGGCCGAACCCAGGACCGGATGACCGCCGCCCGGGCCGGGATCCGCCACCTGCGATCCGGCGGGACCCTGCTGCTCTTCGGCTCCGGGCTGATCGACCCCGACCCGGCTGTCTACCCGGGTGCGGCGGCCCAGATTGCCAGCTGGTCGTCGTCGATCGACCTGTTCCTGCGCCAGGTCCCGCAGACCCGGCTGCTGGCGACCATCGCCAGTGGGATCCTGACGCCAGGCTGGGCCCATCACCCCATCACCCGCCTGCGCAAGATCGACTGGCAGCGGCGGCGCCTGGCCGAATTCGGGCAGGTGCTCCAGCAGCTGTTCCAGCCCGGCCGGCTGTATGCCTATCCCCGGGTCAGCTTTGCCCCACCGGTATCGGTGCCCGAACTTCGCCGCGAGACGGACGGGAAGCACCTTCTGCCGGCCGTCATCGCCCGCGGCAGGGCCCTGCTGGTCGAACACGTGCAAGCCTTCGGCGGATACGCGACCTGAACCTGGAGAAAAGCTTGGACGAAGAAACCCTGTTCCTGGCCCGGACCCTGGTCGACGAAGTGGTCGGCGCGGTCGGGCTGCCCAAGGTCGCGCCCCTGCGCACGCTGGCCTGGCGGCTGTTCCGCCCGCTGATGAGCCGCCTGGCCGCGATGAGCCTGACCTTCGATCGGATCCTCATCGACCAGGGACTGCCAAAAGCATCCGAGTGGATGCTGTCCCATTTTTGCACCCCGATCGCAGGGAAAGGCTGCCAGCACATCCCGGCCGAGGGACCGCTGCTGGTCGCCTCCAATCACCCGGGAGCCTACGATGCCCTGGTCGTCTTTTCACAGCTGGGCCGGCGGGAGATCTGCTGGATTTCCACCGAGATCCCCTTCCTGGAGAACCTGCCGCATACGCGCCAGCATGTCATCTTCGCTTCGCGCAAGCGGGTCCATCACCGCATGGCAGCCATGCGCGCCGCCATCCGTCACCTGCAGGCGGGCGGGGTTCTGCTCTACTTTGGGGCCGGCCACCGTGACCCCGACCCGGCTGTCTACCCGGGCGCAGCGGAAATGATGGACCACTGGCTGGAAGGGATCGATTTCTTCTTCAAACATGTCCACGGCCTGCGCCTGCTGCCGACCGTCGTCAGCGAGGTGGTGTCGCCAAAATGGGCCCACCACCCGATCACCTGGCTGCGGCGCAAGCAGATCGATCGCCAGCGGCTGGCCGAGTTCGGGCAGGTGATCACCCAGCTGCTCGCCCCCGGACGCCTGCTGATCTCCCCGTCGATCTCCTTCGGCCCACCGGTCACCGCCGCCGACCTTCAGCCCGAGAGTGAGGGCGGGAGCCTGCTCCCGGGGGTCATCGCCCGCCAGAAACAACTCCTGTTCCAGCACATGAACGCTGTCCAGCAATCCGCACAGGAAAGAAGCCAATGAAACAACTCCCGCCTCAGGAAATTCCAGAGTACTGCGTCTATGTCCGAACCGAGATCGTTGCACCCATCTGCCTCGCGGCAACTTCCGTTCCGCAATTTCTGCAGGGAGCAGTAAGATGACAACCACCAACCGCACCCGCCCCTTTTTCGTATCCCTCCTGGCCGTCCTGCTCTTGCTGTTCGGCCTGCTGGCCTTCTTCGGCTCGCTCTTCCTGTGGGGGGAAGGATTCCTGTTCGCCTTTCCGCCCAGCGTGGATTACAGCTTCCCGATCACCGACCTGCTGGTCAACGCGCCGATCTCCATTCTGGCCGCCATCGGTCTGTGGAGGCGGAAAGCCTGGGGCTACCTCGCCTCCCAGTTTGTAGCCGGCTTCTATATCTACGCCTCGGTCGAGATCTTTGTGATGGTGATCCAGAACGGCCCTCCCATTCCCATCGAGATCGTCCTTCCCCAGGTCCTGGCGGTGCTGGTCGCGGCCGGCCTGGTCTTCTACCTCTGGCGCGTTCGGCAGATATTCGGGTAGTCTGGCATGGCTGAGAAATCGATCATCATCGTCGGCGGCGGGATCGCCGGCCTGTCGGCTGGCTGTTATGCCCGCATGAATGGCTACCGGGTCAAGATCTTCGAACTCCACCACCTGCCCGGCGGCCTGTGTACCGCCTGGACCCGTAAAGGCTACACCTTTGACGGCTGCATCCATTACCTGTTCGGCTCAGGCGAGGGCCAGCCCTTCAACCAGATGTGGCAGGAACTCGGTGCCGTCCAGGGGCGCCGGTTCGTCAACCACGAGGAGTACCAACGCCTGACCGACGGCACGAAGACCCTGACCGTCTACACTGACCCCGACCGGCTGGAGGCGCATCTGCTGGATCTGGCACCGGGTGACGAAGAACCGATCCGGGCCTTCGCCTGCGGCGTGCGCCACTTCGCCCACTTCGACCTGACCGCCCTGTACGCCAAACCCCGGCCGCTCTTCGACGCCCTCGACTGGCGTGCTTTCGGCGCCAAGATGATGCCCTTCGTCCCCTCGCTCTTGACCTGGGCGCTGACCTCGATGAAGGCTTTCGCCCTTCGCTTCCAGGATCCTTTCCTGCGCAGGGCCATCCCGCAGATGTTTTCCTGGGACGAAGCCCCGGCGATGATGGGCATGATGCTGCTGGCCTATATGAATGCTGAAAATGCCGGCTTTCCGGTCGGGGCTTCGCTCGAATTCGTGCGGGCCATCGAAAAGCGTTTCATCGACCTGGGCGGCGAGATCTTCTATCGCCATCAGGTCGAGAAGATCCTGACCCAAAACAGAAAAGCCGTCGGTGTGCGGCTCTACAACGACGAGGTCCATTACGCCGACGATGTCATCTCCTGCGCCGATGGGCATGCCACGATCTTTGACATGCTCGGCGGTGAGTTCACCGATCGCACGATCCGGCGCATGTACGACGGACACCTGCCCACCCACCAGATGGTCCAGGTCTCGCTGGGGGTCCAGCGCGACCTGTCACGCGAGCCGCATTGGGTCACCCACCTGCTCGACGAGCCGATCCTGCTGGCCGGCGAGGAACGCTCCGAGGTCAGCATCAAGCATTACTGCTTCGACCCGTCCCTGGCCCCATCCGGCTGTTCGGTCATGGAGATCATGGTGCGCACCAACTACTCTTACTGGCAGCGCATCTACGGCCGTACGCTCTACGACAGCGAGCAGTCCCAGATCTCCGACATCCTGGTCGACCAACTGAAAAAGTGGCATCCCGGCATCCAGGCCGATATCGAATTCACCGACGAGGCCACCCCGCTCAGCTACGAGCGCTACACCGGCAACTGGATGGGCGCCACCTGCGGTTGGCTGCTGGCCCGCGAGACCGTACCGCTGATGATCCTGGGGGTGCCCAAGACCCTGCCCGGACTGGACCGCTTCTGGATGGCTGGTCAGTGGGTCGAGCCGGGCGGGACCGTCAGCCTGGCGGCCGCATCCGGGCGCAACGTCATTCAGTTGCTCTGCGCCAGGGACAGGCGACCCTTCACAGCAAGCCTGCCAGAAAATTGAAAGGCGCATCACTCGAGAAAGGGGCAAACCATGCCCAGGTGGATCGATGAAATCCAAGATGACCTGGCCTTCTTGAGATCACACACCCTGCAGCCGCGCTGGTTCAAGATCACGAAGGTTTTCATCCTGCTGGGTTTCCTGGGAGGGTTTCTGTGGTTGTCTGGCTGGGTCAAGACCGCCCTGTTTTCAGGCACCTTCCTCTTCTTGATGCTGCTTGTCCACTTCGCCTATCGGATCAAAACCAAGAAATACACCCAGAACTGGCTGGACTTCGCCGTCGCCCAGGCGGGGCTGGATGGCCCTCCGAAACGGATCGGGAAATTCTACTATCCGGCGATCCTGATCAATACACTTCTTGCGCTGGGGGTCAGCCAGCTGCTGGGATAGCAATTCGGCGATCCTGAACAGGATGGAATTCACCGCCGCCTGTGGGCCGGTCGAGGAACCCCCATACCTGGGGCCGCCACCAGCGGGTCAACCTGCGCAGGCCCCATCCATGAAAGGACCGGGCCAGGTCAAATAAAAGACCTGGCCCGAAGAGCGGCTGGCGATCGTCGAGGGCAGGAAGGAAGACATCGAGGCCTTGGGGAGGGGGCGAAGGATCCTTTGAGACAAATCGTCTCACAACCAACCTTGTTGGGCTGCGGTGGCGATCGCCGCGGCTCGCGAGTCGACCCCCAGCTTGTTATAGATGCTCGCCAGGTGCGCCTTGACCGTCCGTTCGGTAATGCCCAGCTGCAGGGCGATCTCCTTGCTGCGATCGCCGCGCGCCACGGCCCGCAAGACTTCCATCTCGCGATCGGTCAGCAGGGCTTCGTTCGTCCTTGCGGCCTGGGCCACCGAACCAACGTTCGAGAGCAGCCGGTCCATCACTTCGGGCTGGAGCAGGGTCTCGCCGCGCGCCGCGGCCTGGATGGCGTCGAACAATGACTCGCGATCAGTATCCTTGAGCAGGTAGCTCTTGGCCCCCAGACGCAGCCCACGCAGCATCAATTCGTCCTCGTTGAAGGTGGTCAGGATGACCACCGCCACATCAGGCTGGGTTTCGCCCAACTTCTCGATGGCGGTCAGACCATCCATGCCGGGCATGCGCAGGTCCATCAGGACCACGTCAGGGTGCAGTTCAGCGCACAGGCGGACCGCCTCGGCCCCGTCGGCGGCCTCGCCGACCAGTTCAAAGCCGGTCTGGGTCTCGAGGATCAATCGCAGCCCCTGGCGGATGATCAGGTGGTCATCAGCAACCAGGATGCGGATGGTGTCACTCATCGGCGGAAGTCTCCAGTGGCAATCGTATCACAAGTTGGGTCCCCCGGCCTGGGGCGCTGTGGATTTCGAACCCACCTCCCACCAGTCGGACGCGTTCCCCCATCCCCAACAACCCGTAATGCCCGGCTGCGACCAGATCAGGGTCGAAGCCGATCCCATCATCCGTGATCATGATCGACAGCGCGTCCTGCGGGTCTGTTATGGCTATACGCAGGACAACGTTCTTCGCCTGCGCGTGCCGGGCGACGTTGGTCAGGCCCTCGGCCACGACCCGCAGGACGGTTTCGACCAGCGCCCCCGGCATGGCCCCCGGAAGGGCGACCGCGACCCGGCACGGGATGCCGGTCGACAGGCTGAAATGCTCGGCCTCCTGGTGTATGGCCTCCCCCAGGTCGGGTGAATCTGATCGGCGCAGATCATCGATCGCCCGCCGCGAACCGGCCAGAGCTTCGCGCGCCCGCCCGCGGGCCTGGAGCACGATCTCCAGGGCCCGTTCCGGTCGTCCTCCCGCCAGGTGGGCCTCCACGGCTTCAAGCTGCAGGGTCAGCCCGGCCAGGCCCTGCGAGAGCGTATCGTGTAATTCGCGCGCCATGCGCTGGCGCTCGGCGGCGGTGGTCAGCTCCTCGACCCGGGCAGCATACTCGCCCAACCGACGATGGGCAACTTCCAGATCCTGCAGGAGCGTCTGTGCCTCGGTGCGTGATTCCACCTGGCGCTTGTACAACGTCGTATAAAGCACCGCCGAGACCACGATCGCCATCGTTCCGACGATCATCCATCCAGAAACGGACCGCTCAAACAGCAGAAAGATACTGATCACCAGAATCAGGACAACATAGAGAATGGCCAGGACACCACGGCGGTTCAGCCCCAGGGACCCAACGGCCTCGCCCAGCAACCCGGCGAAAAGAGGGAAGATCATATTCGGGCTGCGGGAAACCAGGCAGATCGCAAAGAACAGCAGCCCCTGGGCAATGAAATAGGCCGTCAACCAGGCGGGCCGCAATGCAAGTTTGACCAAAAGCCAGTGCAACAGCAGGTGGGTGGCCAGCAGTACGGTCAGGGCGACCAGGGGCAGCGGCTGGCGCAGGCCAGGGTCAGTGGCGATCCCCACCGCATACATGATCACCGCCACCAGGGTCAGCAGCCCCAGCAGCCAGCGCAGGTCGACGGGGATCTTCGCGAGCACGCCTCGACCGGCGGCTTCAGTCACGAGGGGCCTCCGGAAGGGGGATCTGGATCAGGACCCGGGTCCCCTCCCCGGGAACGCTGCGGACCTCAAGGCTGCCATCCACCAACCGCAGGCGCTCACGCATCCCCAGCAGTCCATAATGCCCGGCTTCCACCGCCGCGGGGTCGAAGCCGATGCCATCGTCCGCGAGTTCGATCACAAGCGCCCGCGCGTCCTCCGCTCCTGTCATCTGCAACCGGCTCGTGTGGGCCCGGGCATGGCGGGCGATGTTGGTCAGTCCCTCGGCCACCACCCGTACGACCGCCTCAACCAGTGGGGGAGGAAGCACTTCGGGCAGGAAGATCTTCGTCTCACAGGGAATCCCGGTCGAAGCGGTAAATCGTTCGACCTCCAGGCGTACGGCCTCACCCAGGCCAAGGGTCCCGGGCTGGCGCAGGTCATCGATCGCCCGGCGGGCCTCCGCCAGCGTGACCCGGGCCTTCTCCATCGTCAGCTGCAGGACGTCCCGGGCCCGCTCGGGACGCTCCCCTGCAAGATGCGCGTCGACCGCCTCCATCTGCATGATGAGCCCAGCCAGACCCTGCGAAAGCGTATCGTGGAGCTCGCGCGCCATGCGCTGGCGTTCATTGAGGATGGTCAAGTCCTCGACCTGGGCGACGTATTCGGTCAACTGGCGATTGGCGGCTTCCAGTTCCTGCAGCAGGACCTGCGCCTGTTCGCGCGCCTCGGCCTGACGCAGGTACATGATGACGTAGATGGACACGAAGAGCGTGATCGGAACCGTCGCCATGACCCACCACAGGGTGGCCCCCGGCCCTGTCAGAATCAGGTAATTGGCCAGCGACAGGGACAGGAAATATCCGACCGCCAAAACCCGCCAGCCCGGCTTGACCGGCAGACCGATCACCAGGCCGATCAGCCCTGGATACAGGCCTAACGTGATCCCGATCACCCGGGTCAACATACCCATCGCGAAGGCCAGCAGGCCCTGGAAGATCAGATACGGCGCCATCCAGCGCGGATGCTCGAAGATCCACGGAGAGAGCCAGTACAGGAGGATGTGGAGGTTCATCAGGATCGTGAACACGACGATCTTCCAGACCGACTCCTTCACCGGCGAGTCGATCAAAACCCAGATGTAGATTCCCACCAGGACCAGGGTCAAGAACAGGAAGAACGGACGCACGAAGTTGCGCTCATCGTCGAGCAGGCGGGAGAGGAAGTTCTTCTTCTTCATGGCACCCTTATTGTAGTCCAAAGCCGACAGATTGCCATTGGCCTGATGGACACTGTCCGAACGGACAGGACAATTCCACCCCTGGGGCCGATGGCAGGCGGTCCGGGAAGGCGTATACTACGAACGACATCTGACAAGGAGAGAGCACATGCAAACCAAGAAGAATGCCAGCCAGATCATCGCGATCGTCTTCAAGGGCCTTGCCCTGGCGATGGCAGTGGCCGTCGTCGTGACCAGCATCCTGGACGTGACGGAGCCCCAGGGTCAGATCCTGATGCTCGGGATCGGGTTGTTCGGGCTGGCCATCACAGCACTCGATAAGGAATAGAGACCTCAAAGGGCACCCGGGAAACACAAAAGTGCTTCCCGGAACCCTCGATCAGCTTCTGAAAGGAGAAGGGTTAGAATGAAAGCCATCGAAGTAACCAATCTGCACAAGGCCTTTGGCGAGACCAGGGCAGTCATCGGGGTGAACTTCACGGTCGAACAGGGCGAGATCTTCAGCCTGCTCGGCCCGAACGGCGCCGGTAAGACCACCACCATCTCGATGCTCTCCTGCCTGCTGCGCCCCGACGACGGTGACGCCCTCATCCTGGGCCACTCGCTGCGCAAGGACCCGATGGGGGTCAAGTCGGTTCTGGGTGTGGTCCCGCAGGAAATCGCCCTCTATGACGACCTGTCGGCGTCCGAGAACCTGACCTTCTGGGGCAAGATGTACGGCCTGCGCGGCGCGGCCCTCAAGGCCCGCGTCAACGAGGTCCTGGAGATCATCGGGCTGACCGATCGGGCCCGGGATCGGATCAAGAAGTATTCGGGCGGGATGAAGCGCCGGGTCAACATCGGCGTGGCTCTGCTGCACAAGCCCAAGATCATCTATATGGATGAGCCGACCGTGGGCATCGACCCGCAGTCCCGCCGCTCGATCCTCGACTCGGTCCTGGCGCTCAAGAGCGAGGGCACCACGGTGCTCTACACCACTCACTACATGGAAGAGGCCCAGGAACTCTCTGACCATATCGCCATCATGGACCACGGCAAGTTGATCGCCGCCGGAACCCATAACGAGCTGGTCCGGATCGTCGGCGAGGCCGACCGCATCACCCTGAGCCTCAACGCCGAATCGGCGCGCCTGATCGAGGCCTGGAAGAGGACCCGGGGCGTCCAGCAGGTGGATGCCGAGGACGGAAACCTGACCCTGCTGGTCGACGACAGCAACCAGGTCCTGCCGCGGCTCTTCGAGGCTGCCGCTGCCAGTGACGTGCGGATCACCTCGGTAGACATTCAGGAACCCGACCTGGAGGTCGTCTTCCTGCACCTGACCGGCCGCGCCCTGCGCGACTAGGAGGCGCCAATGAACAAGATCTTCGCTGTTGCCCTCAAAGACCTGACCCGTTCCTTCCGCAGCGCCTTCGCCCTGATCTTCATGTTCGCCATCCCGCTGCTCGTCCCGCTCCTGTTCCTGGTGATGTTCGGCAATTTGGCAGACGAGGAGCAGGGCTTTGAGCTGCCGGTGACACAGGTCGTGGTCGTCAACCTCGATGAGGGGGGAGCCGGGTTCGAACAGGCCATGACCAACCTCCCGGGCGGGATGGAGACCGACTCGCTGGGTGCCCTGGTCGTCAGGGTGCTGCAGAGCCCGGATTTCGGCGACCTGATCGCGGTCCGCCTGGAAACAGAGCCGGCCACGGCCCGCAGCCTGGTCGACAACCAGGAGGCCGGGGTCGCCATCATCATCCCGGCCGACTTCTCGGCCCAGTATGCCGCATTCGACGGCCAGGCCGTCCTCGAGTTCTACCAGGACCCGACCCTGACGATCGGCCCGGGTGTGGTCAAATCGATCCTCAACCAGTTCATGGACGGCCTGTCGGGCGCCCGGATCGCGGTCACGGTGTCCCTGGCCCGGCTCGAGGCAAACGACCCGGCCGTCATCGGCCAGGTCATCGAGGCCTATATGGCCGCCCAGCAGCAGGACGGCCCATCCGCCGCCCGGCTGGATGTCCGCACCCCGGTCCAGGACGGACCAGCCCGCAGCCCGGTCCTGGTCATTGTCGGGATGGTCATGGGTGCCATGCTGCTCTTTTATGCCTATTACACCGGCGTGGCTACCGGACAGGGCATTCTGCAAGAAGACGAACAGCTGACCCTGCCGCGCCTGTTCACCACCCCCACCCCGCCGGCCTCGATCCTGATCGGCAAGTTCCTGGGTGTCCTGTTGACCGTCACGGTACAGGTCATTGTCCTTCTGATCGCCGCCCGGTTGATCTTCAGGGTCGACTGGGGCAGCCCGGAGGCCATCGCCATGACGATCGTTTGCGTCATCCTGAACGCCTCTGCCTTCGGCATCTTCCTAAACTCATTGCTCAAGAGCACCCGGCAGGGCGGCGTGCTCTTCGGCGGCGTGCTGACGGTAACCACCTGGATCGGGCTGCTGCCGATCTTCGTCGGCTTCGCCGGCGGCTCCAACCCGATGATCGATTCTATTTCGCTGAGCATGCCCCAGGGCTGGATCGGTCGCATGCTCCTGGACTCGATCGCGAACGCCTCGCTGGGACAGATCGCCCTGAGCGGTGCAGTCAGCCTGGCCTGGACGGCACTCTTCTTCACCATCGGCATCTGGCGTTTCGGAAGAAGGTACGTCTAGTCGAATTCGACGAATGACCCGAACCGGATCGTTCACGCATTGGACATTAAGGATTAGCGAATCATGAAACGCATTCTCGATATCACCTTCAAAGACCTGATCGAATTGACCCGCAACCGGATGACCTTCCTGTTCCTGCTGATCATGCCGATCGCCTTCACCGTTCTGTTCGGGTTCGCCTTCAGCGGAGGCGGCAGCGGGCCAGAAGACCCGCGCCTGCCAGTCGGCTTTCTCAACCTGGATGGTGAGCTCCTCAGCCTGGAACTTACCGGTCAGCTGGAGGCCTCGACCGTCTTCCGGCTGGTCGTGGATCCGGAAGCGACTCCCGAAGGCCTCGAACAGCAGGTCGCCGACGGGGACCTGGCGGCGGCGATCGTCATCCCGGCAGGCTCCAGCCAGGCAGCAGTGGCGGGCGATCCGGTCCCGCTGACTGTCTTCGTCGATCCGTCTGCCATTTCCGGTATGACCATCGAAGGCGATCTCCAGGCAGCCGCCAACCGGATGAACAACGCCATCCTGACCGCCCGGATCGTGGTGGCGGTCTCCGGGGAAGATTCGGCCTTCGAACCGGCACTGGGTGAGGCCCTGGCGGCCTGGGAGAATCCACCGATCCGGGTGAATGATACGACCAGCGTGCCTGCCGAGACCGGGTCCGGCAGCCAGGGAAATTCCTTCACCCATACTGCCCCCGGCATGATGCTGCAGTTCGCCATCGCCGGCCTGATAACGGCCGCCCAGGTGATGGTCAGCGAGCGCAAGAACCGCTGCCTGCAACGCATTCTGACCACCGCCACCTCGCGCCTGCAGATCCTGCTCGGCCACTACCTGGCAATCGTGATCCTGCTGCTAGGACAATTCATCCTGCTGATCGTCTTCGGCCAGCTGGCCCTGAAACTGGACTACCTGAACCAGGCCGGCGCGACCCTGTTGGTGATGCTGACCACGGCGCTGTGCATCGGTGGTCTGGGCCTGCTGATCGGCGTGCTGGCCAGGACCGAGGAACAGGCAATCATGTTCTCACTGCTGCCGATGTTCATCCTGTCTTCGCTAGGCGGAGCCTGGGTGCCGCTCGAGATCACCGGCCCGACCTTCAGCGCCATCGGCCATGTCTCGCCGGTCGCCTGGTCATTGGACGGCTTCCAGAACATCCTGGCCCGCGGGCTGGGGCTCGAGTCAGTGCTGCTGCCATCCCTGGCACTGGCCGGATATGCCGTGCTGTTCTTCCTGCTGGCCGCCTGGCGCTTCCGCCGGGCAAGTGCGTGAAGCACGGCAACCTCGAACCCGCCGGCGAGCGAGCATCCTTCGGGCCCGGAACGACCTGCTTTTTGCGTGCAAGTCTGAACGGGAGCGACGAAAAACAAGCACCCAAGAGCCCGGCCTGGGCATTGTCGCACGGTCGGTCAAACGAGATCAGCGGGCGGAATTCAATCCCCGCCTGCCGATCTCGTTTTTTGCTGGCTCCGGTGAGACCGGTCTTCGAAAAGCGTCGGGTTTCCTTTGGGAAGCCGACAGCCTGGACCACAATCGGAGACGTCGATCAATTGGACCGGCGCCTCTGCCACGTTGGGCTGATCCGGAACGGTCAGCGCCCGAAGATCGTCGGGCAGGAACGGGACCAGGCTGTTTTCCCTTGCGGCATAGCGATCCGCTCCTCTGGCTGGCGTCCCAGAAAGGCTGATCTCCCGGGCCCGGTGCGCGCCGGCTGCCGTACACCGGCCAGACTGCGGCCGGTTGATCCCGAATCCGGCCCATGGATGGCGCTGCAGCCGCTATGGGCGCCGGCACCTACAGCGACAGACGCCAATTTCATGAACGAACGGCGAGAGGCTGGAGCTGGTCGGCTTGTTTTCTCACGGAGACCCTCCTCACGCATGCGAAACTCTCCAGACCTCGGTCTTCGCTGATTCACGCTTGCAGTCTACCTGATCTTCGAACCGCCCGCGAGCGTCCGTTTTTCCTTGACAACCTTTCATAAACAGTGTTATATTAGTAAACGTTGTTCACTCTACAGAAGAACCATGCAGACCCCCGCACCCGGTAAACGCCGCTACGAAAAGAACCGCCAGCAGATCCTCGCTGCCGCTCGCGCCATCCTGCTTGAGGAGGGCCTACAGGCGATCTCGATGCGCAACCTGGCCGAGAAAGTCGATTACTCACCCGCTGCGCTCTACAAGTACTTTAGCGGCAAAGAAGAGATCCTCGAGAATTTACGCCAGGAGGCCTGGGCCCTGATGCACGAGAGCGAGCCCGGCCTCCCGCCCGGCCTGCCGTTGCAGGAAGTGCTGCTGCGCATGGCGCGCAATTACATCGACTTCGCCACCCGCTATCCCCAGTACTACCTTCTGGTCATGAGCCCTTCGGACAATATTCCCGGCAATTTCGAAGAGTTCCTGCAGGACCCGAATTTCATGCCCTTGATCCAGTTCACCGAAGAGGCCGTGGCTTCCGGGGCGATCCGCATCCCGCAGGGATACACTCCGCTCCACCTGGCCCTGTTCTTCTGGTTCAGCGTGCACGCCATTTCAACCCTTAAGGTGACGATGATGAACAACTGCCAGGATGCGTTCGAGACAACCAGCCTCGAAGCCATCCAGATGGTCATGGCTGCATTTATCAAGGAAACCCCAGCCTCATTTCAAAGCAAAGGAAAGAGACCATGAAGACCAACAAGACCGTTGTGCACCTTGCCATTCTCACCGCCGCACTGACTGCCCTGGCCGCCGGAGCAGGCCTCCTCTGGCAGGGCAAGGGCGATTCGTATCCTTTCACATCCCTGCGCGGCGAGGAGATCGAGATCTACGGCCGCGGCCTGTACCGCTACGACTCGCTCTCCTTTGCCTCCCAGGCCATCGCCCAGGACGCGGCCACCCTGATCCTCGGCGTACCGCTGCTGGTCGCCGGGATCGTCCTGGCAGGCAAAGGTTCCCTGCGCGGGCAGCTGCTGCTGACCGGCACACTCGGTTATCTGCTCTATACCTACACAACGTACGCCTTCCTGTCGGCCTACAATCCCCTGTTCTTGCTGTACGTGACCCTGTTCTCGCTGACCCTGTTCGCTTTCCTCCTGGCGATGAAGGGACTGGACCCCGAGTACGTGGCCCGGCACATCGGGCAGAGATTCCCCCGCCGCGGGATCGCGATCTTTCTGATGCTCCTGGCCGGCTTCCTGTCCCTGGCCTGGCTGGGGCGGATCGTCCCAGCGCTATTCGCTGGCACCCCGCCCCTCGGGCTGGAATCGTACACCACCCTGGTCATCCAGGCCCTCGACCTGGCCATCATCGTACCCACCTCGGCCCTGGCCGCCGTACTGCTATGGCGAAAACGTCCATGGGGATACACCCTGGCCGCGGTGCTGATCCTCAAAGGCCTGAGCATGGGGGCTGCCCTGGTGGCCATGATCATCGCCCAGGTCATGGCCGGAGTGGCCGTCAGCCCGGCAGAGAGCGTGCTGTTCTCGACCATCGCCGCTGCCGCGCTGATCTTCACCCTGTTGCTGTTTGGCACCCTCAAGGAGCCATCCTGATCTCCTGCGCTCTTCACGGAAGATCGAAGAAATCCAGGTCGGCCATAAGGCCGACCTGGAAATTTTAACCTGCGTGCTGCCCTGGTACTCGCGGACGAACTGGACCAACCGGATCTACGCCGACAGGATCCTCGTTCTTCCGGCGCCCAGCCGCACCGCCTCTGGACCCGTTCCCAGCAATGCGACCGAGCCCCTGGCCATCCACCCTGTTTTTCACAGAAGGCGCTGCGCTCAACTCCGGTAAGAAGGATCGATCAGGTATTTCTGCATATCGTCTATGCGGATGAGCTTCTCCTCCCCCAGAACGAAGACCGTCTCATCACGCAGGCAGAAGTACAGTTCGTTCCAGCGCCGCATGGCGCTCTCCCAGCGCGGCAGGTCCTGCCGCTCGTACTGGACCTTCTTCTCCTGATAACCGGCCTGGGAACGGTCAAAGCGCCGCTTGACCACGACCCCGCCCGATACCAGGGCCGCCAGCCCAAGCAGTCCCAGGCAGAGTCCGAGGCCGGCAATGACCACCCAGGCGGGCTGACCGGCGATCGCCGGAATCTCCAGCGAAGGTGCAACAAAGATCCCGGCCGCGATCAAGATCGGCACCAGCAGGAACGGGCAAAAGAACGAGAGCAGGATGAGCACGACCCCCAGGCCGAGCCCATACCAGATTCCCGGGTGTACCGGGAGGCCGGGTTTCTCGGGCGGTTTGAGTTTCTGCCCAAGGAGCGTGTGGGCCTGATGTTTCTCGTCCGTAGAGCGGATCTGTCCATCATGATCCGTAACCGTACGCGTCTCGATCCATTCCTTGGTGTTCAAGCCATACAGGGCGCTCACCTTTTGCACCTGGTCGGTCTGCTTGCATTTGGGACAGGTCGGGAGTGCGGAAGTAGACATGGCCGGCTCCTTTTCAAGCCCAATTCTACAATAGAACTGCCCGCATGGGGAGCAGATCGACGGACCAGGCCTGCCCGGCCAGTCCCTGCGACAGCCTGGCCATTGGACAGAAAACCGCAGGGGCATCTCGATCGGCCCGCCCCAACCCCTGCAGCGCCGCGCGCCGTCGGTTGGAAGACTTCCACCGGCATGGATCGAATCAGCACTTTTCCTCCCGCCGTTCTCCTGTATAATTTGCCTGCCCGTACCGGCCAGCGCGAATATCGGGGATGTGGCTTTCCTGCTGTCGATCGGCTACCGGACCTTCCTGTTCGGGGACGCGATCTGCCTGAGAGGCGATACGCTCCTCGAAGCCCTCAATCTGCTGCAGGCCATCGCAGCAGAATTCTGAGACACCCGGAAAAGGACGCGCGCAAGGAATTTTCCTGACCCGGCCTGGACCTCGATCGGGGAGCATATGAAAATCGGACTGGCACAAATCAATCCCACAATTGGCGATCTGGAGGGCAATGTCGAGCGCTGCCGGAAAGCGGCCGCAGAAGCGGCCGCCGGGGGCGCCGACCTGGTCGTCTTGCCGGAAATGGCGATCCCGGGTTATCCGCCCCGCGATCTGTTGTGCGATGCCCGTTTCGTCGATGCCGTCCTCGCCGCGACCGATGAGCTTGCAGAACTGACCCGGCACAACCCGCCCGTACTGGTTGGGTCGCTGATGCGCTCGGGACAAACCCTGCCCGGCCATCCGGGGTTGTTCAACGTGGCTTACCAGCTGGCAGGTGGCAGGAAAAGTCTGGCGGCCGTAAAGCGGCTCCTGCCAGCGTACGACGTCTTCCACGAACCGCGCTGGTTTCTGCCGGGCCCGTTCAGCCCAGCGCTGAAGATCGGCGCCATGCAGATCGGCGTGCTGATCTGCGAAGACCTGTGGGATGAAGGCTACCCCCTTCACCCGCCTGCGGACCTGCGCTCCGCGGGAGCGGAACTCCTCGTCTGCCTCTCCGCCCTGCCCTTCCGCCGGGGCACGCTGGAGAAACGCCTGGTTCACGCCCGGCGAACCCAGATGCCGCTGGCGTTGGTCAGCCTGTGTGGCGCGAACGATGAACTCATCTTCGACGGCCGCAGCCTGGCGATCAACGCCGACGGGGAACTGCTCACGATGCTGGCGGCTTTCGATGAGGACGTGCAGGTGGTGGATTTCAGCCTCGGGAAACCCGCGGATGCACCTCCCCCCCCCGAAGGGGAGCAGGCTGTTTTTCAGGCACTGGTTCTGGGGGTGCGCGACTTTGCCCGGAAGAACGGCGTTGAACAGGTGGTCGTAGGCCTCTCGGGCGGGATTGATTCGTCGGTCGTGGCAGTCATCGCTGCCCAGGCGCTGGGGCCCCGGAAAGTGACCGGGATCGCCATCCCTTCGCGCTTCACCGACCCGCGCTCGACGGCAAGCGCCCAAGAACTGGCCCAAAGGCTTGGAATCCACTTCGAACGTGTGGAACTGGAAACCCTGCACCAGGAGGCCGAACGCAGTTTGCAGGACCTCCTGAGCGAAGAGGCCCCTGGCGTGGCGGAAAACATCCAGGCCCGCCTGCGGATGGTCATATTAATGAGCTTTGTCAACCGCTACGGCGGGATGCTCCTGAATACCGGCAACAAATCCGAGCTGGCATTGGGATATTCCACCCTGTATGGCGATATGGCCGGCACCCTTTCCCCGCTGGGAGATCTGACAAAACCCGAGGTGTATTCCCTGGCGCGCTGGATCAACACCGAACACGGACAGGTCATCCCGGCTTTCGTTCTCGAACGCCCACCATCAGCAGAGCTTCGTCCCGACCAGGTGGATCCATTCGATTATGATGATCTCGCACCGCAGATCGAGAAATTGATCCTCAACAATCAAAGCAATGCCCTCATGAAGCGCACCGAGCACAAGCGCTGGCAAATGGGGGTGATCCTGAAGGTCAGCGAGAAGGCTTTTGGCTCGGGCAGGATGATCCCGATCACGAAAAAGTGAGCCGCCTGAAAAAGGGCCGCCTGGAAAGAACCTCCAGGCAGCCCTTTTTTTTGCGTTCCAGGCCCAATCCTAATACGAGCTGTTGGAGTGCGAGATTTCCAGCCCTTCCACGCACATGAACTTTGGCACACGAATCGCCGTCGGGTTGCGGGCCCCGTAGCTCATCGAGGTATTGCAGGCCACGGTCTGCCTGGACAGCCAGGCGACCTTGTCGCTGAAGATATCGAGCAGGCTCTGGGTCAGGCGCACGTTGTAGGGCACCACCAGTGAGCCATCTTTCTTGAGCAGCAGGGCCCCGAAGCGCGAACTGGCGGTGATGACGCCCTTCGACGGATTGACGATGTTCATGTAGTGCAAGAATGGAATATAGAGCAGGTCCTTCTGGCGCGGCATCCCGACCAGGGCCTGCAGCGAGGCGACGTCCACCTCGCCGCCGTGCAGGGCAAGGCTCTTGTGCATCACCGTATGCCCGGTCGGCCGGGCACCGAACTCGTCGGCGTCATCCTGGAACCAGACGAAGCCTTTGAAGATCCCCCGCTCAAAGAGCGGGAAGGGCTTGCGTTCGATTCCGGTGAAGTCGCGCTTGAACGGGAAGGTAGCGATCTGATCCGGGTCGTCGACCAGGGTAATTTTGTCCGAGAAGACCTTCTTCCCGACCTTGTCCTCGGCGAGCATGGAGAAGCCGCGCTTCATCGAACCGCCGCTGAAGCCGATCCAGTTCATGAAGTTGAGCATGTCGGCGATCGCCGACGAACCGAAGACGATATCATACCTGCCGAGGGGGATCTGCTGGGCGGTCTCGGTCTGGTAGCGCTCGAGCAGGTAGGCCAGATCACGCCGCAGGGGCTCCGGATCGAGGTCCGCCTTGCACTGCGCCGACTGCTCGGCGATGACTTCCCACTTGAGCGTGGCGTGCGCCAATACGGCGTTCACCTGGGCATCCGAGGCCCGCCAGAACTGGGTGTGTTCGGAGCGGGTGTTGCTCTGGGCGGCGATGGTCTCGCCGCTCGAGAAGATTCCGGAGAGCTGGAGGTCGTCTGTCTCCAGCCCTTCCACGGCCCGGTTGAAGTAGGCCAGCTTTTCTGCATTGGCCAGTTGGGCCAGGTCCTCATCGTAGGCGCTCTCGTCGGCGAAGGAGGCCGCAAACGCGGGGATCGTGGGATCGTACTCCAGCGGCTGGGCATGCTGGACCATTTCGGCGGCCACGTCGACGCCCTGTTTCATCTCATTGATCTTGTCCAGGTCGGTGATCAGTTCGTAGCTGGCCCGTTTGCGGCCCGCAAAAGCGGTGATCTCGAGGCGGATCAGGTGCTCGTTGGTATTGAGCGAAATGGCCGAATTGGCAAAGCGCATCAAGTAGCTGTCTTCTTCGTGATAATCCAGCACGATTTCGTAACCCCTATCGAGGGCATACGCGCGCAGATCACGCAGGGTCTCTAAGATTCGCTCCTTCACGGTTACTCTCCTATCCTCACATTGTCAAAGCGGCAGACCGGCACCCCGTGTCCCAATTGCATGACCTGGTTGGGCTGGCCTTTCCCGCAGTTATCCACGAACTTCAATTCCCAGGTGGACTCGTCGCCCACGGCTGAGAGAGAATTCCAGAACTTGAGCGTATCACCCTTGTAGGTGGCATTCTTGACCACCCTGGTGACCTTGCCTTCGTCGACCAACCAGCCGATGTCGGTGGCGAAGTGAAACTGCTCGCGGTTCGAGCCGATCGACCAGGAGCGTTCGCCGTCCAGAACGATACCCTTCTCGGTCCGGGCGACGATATCATCCAGGGTCCCATCCGTGCCGGGATCGATGTTGATATTGGTCATGCGCTCGATCGGCACCCGGTAGAAGGAGGTCGCCCGGTTGGCACCGCCGCTGCCATCGAAGATCGGCTTCCTGGCCCTGGCATTGGCCTCCTCAACCATCTGGCGGCCAGTGATCGCCCCGACCAGGACGCCCTTATCGATCAGGACTGTGTCTTTGGCCGGGATGCCATCATCGTCAAAGCCGAAGCTGCCGGGGCTGTTGGGAACGGTGGCGTTGGCGCGTGCCGTCAGCTTCGGCGAGCCATAGCGCAGCTTGCCGAAGTCGTCCAGGGTTACGAACGAACCGCCAGCAAAGGCCAGTTCGTAGCCCAGAATGCGGTCCAGTTCAAGGGCATGGCCGATGGTTTCATGGGTCTGCAGGAACATGATGCCGGGCAGCAGGATGACCGAGCGGTCTTCCTTGGGGCAGTCATCGGCGACCAGCATTTCCTTCAACTCGCGGACGATGCGTTCGGCATTCTGGGCGAAGAGCTGGCGATCGATCGACTCCCAGCCGCGGGTCGGTTTGCCCTGCTGGCCCAAGGTGAACTTGCGCTCGTGGGTCATCCCCTGGGCGTCCTTGCCATCGACTTCCAGGCCGGCGAAAACTTCGGTGATCAGCTTCTCGATCTCGCTGCCCTCCGAGTCAACGAAGACGATCTGCTTGCGTATGAAATTGAGACGGCTGAAGCGCAGGAAGACGCCTTCCTGCTTCAACTTGTCGTCCATCTCTTTCAGAAAAGCGACCTTGTCGGCCAACGGGACCTCGAATGGGTTGACCTCGCATGGGCTGGAAAAGGTCGCCTGGACGGCGTCCTTTTCCGCCAGGCGGATCGGGAAAGTGACCCGTTCCGCCGCCACCCGGGCATTGTCGAGGGCCTTATCGAAAAGCGCCCCCAGGTCGCCTAGATCTGACGAGGCCGAGAAACCCCAGGCGCCCTGGTAGAGCACGCGGATGCCCACCCCACTCTCTCGGGAGGCGGAGGCGTTCTTCAGGTTGCCATTCAGCATCACCAGCTGGTTGGACTCCTCGAAGGGGTACCAGCGGGCATCCACGTACGTGGCACCCTGCGCCTTGATACGCTCGATCTGTTGCTTGAGTTGTTCGATCATGCAGAGTTCTCCTTGGGTTGAACGAATAGCGGTCAATCAGTGAAGATCTGGCGGAGCGATCAGCGTACATTGCCCCGCAGAGAGATCTCTTTCCCGTCCGGGATGGCGATCAACTCCCGAGAGACGCGCCGGCCGATCTCGGAATGCAACCAGCCGGTCGACGTCTCCCTGCTGCATGGCAGCACTGATGTTGGTGTGTCAACAACCCCGGCCTCCAGAGTGCGATCAGCCAACCTGCGAAAACAGAGAGGCGGCAGCATCTGGCACTGGGCTCTTTGCTCGCACCAGGCCTTCAGCAAACAGGAGCGATTGGCCTTCCACAGAATGCATTCATGGATCTGCAGGTCCGACTGGGTCACCCATCCAGGTCCTGGCTGCGGGCAGGCTGCTCCCGGCGGGCGATCAAGGCCCGCAGTGTGTGGAAATCATTGGGGGTCATCGAGCCGACCGCCCGTTCGATGGCCATTTCCTCCAGGCGGCGGCACGAACGGAAGATCTCCTCGACGTCCTGTCGGTCGCACCGGGTGACAAAACTGCCCCGCCTGGAAAGTGGAATATCCATGATCGTTTCAGCGGTCAGGGTGCAATCCCAATCATAGCCCAAGGGCCGTGAAACATGTAGTAACAAAAGTAATCTCCGCTGGCGGTACCTGCTCACGGATGGTGCCTGGAACAGCGCACCTGCAGAAAGCCGGCACCAGGATCGGGCCGAGGATGGTCAGAAGGGTGGAGAGGCGCGTTTTCTCCATGAGCCTATTGTAGACACAAACAGCACAAAGCGCCACCCATTCAGGGGCTGCCCTGTGTGCCTCTTGGAGAAAGGAACGAAAAACAAAGACTCCCGGATCCGGGAGTCTTTCCTGTCGGGTCAGGGTCGAACCTGTCGGGGCGGGCGGAATTGAACCGCCGACCTCTGCGTCCCGAACGCAGCGCTCTAACCGGGCTGAGCCACGCCCCGAATAAGCAGGCGGGATTATACCCGCCCAATCCCGATTTGGCAAGGCGGCCCGGCATGAGGTATAATCCTTCCGCTCTGATGGACAATCCGTAGTAGGGGCGGACCGAGATCCGCCCCTACTACATCGTGAGGACACAATGGTAGAACCCGAAACCAACGGCCAGACCCCCGAACCGGTCAAACAGGTCATCGGCACCGTCGAGATGGTCGACATCGACGAGCAGATGCGCACCGCTTACCTGGACTATGCCATGAGCGTGATCGTCGCCCGGGCTCTGCCCGACGCCCGCGACGGCCTCAAGCCGGTCCACCGCCGGATCCTGTACGCCATGGACGACATGGGCATCCGGGCCGGCTCGGCTTACAAGAAATCGGCCCGCATCGTCGGCGAGGTGCTGGGCAAGTACCACCCGCACGGCGACGCAGCGGTCTACGAGACCATGGCCCGCATGGCCCAGGATTTCTCGATGCGCTACCTGCTGGTCGACGGACAGGGCAACTTCGGTTCGGTCGACGGCGACGCCCCGGCGGCCATGCGGTACACCGAGGCCCGCCTGCACAAAATGGCCGAGGAGCTGCTGGCCGACATCGATAAGAATACGGTCGACTTCACCGACAACTTCGACAGTTCGCTGCAGGAACCGGTCGTCCTGCCGGCCCGGCTGCCCAACCTGCTGCTGAACGGGGCCTCCGGTATCGCCGTCGGCATGGCCACCAACATTCCTCCCCACAACCTGAAGGAACTGGTCGCGGCGATCATCTACCTGATCAACAACTACGAGACGATCGATGACATCCCGGTCGAATACCTGCGCACCTTCATCCCCGGCCCTGACTTCCCCACCGGCGGCGTGATCGTCGGCACCGAAGGCATCGAACAGGCCTATATCTCGGGCAAGGGCCGCATCGTCCTGCGCGGCCTGGCCCACATCGAGGAGATGTCAGGCAACCGCCATCGGATCGTGATCACCGAACTGCCCTACCAGGTCAACAAGGCCGGGCTGATCGAACGGATCGCTGAACTGGTGCGCGAGGACAGGATCGACTCGATCTCCGACCTGCGCGACGAATCCGACCGGCGCGGGATGTCCGTGGTCATCGAGCTCAAGCGCGGCGCCCAGCCCCGCAAGGTGCTCAACCAGCTCTACAAGTACACTCCGCTGCAGTCGACCTTCGGCGTCCAGATGCTGGCCCTGGTCGACGGCGAGCCGCGCCTGCTGCCGCTCAAGAAGTCCCTGCAACTCTTTATCGAGCACCGCCAGGTCGTGCTCACCCGCCGGACCCAGTTCGAGCTCGACAAGGCCCGCGCGCGGGCCCATATTCTGGAAGGCCTGCGCATCGCCATCAACAACCTTGACGCTGTGATCCAGACGATCCGTGAATCTCCCGACGCCGACGTGGCCAAGGAGCGCCTGATGAAGCGCTTCAAGTTGAGCGACCTGCAGGCTCAGGCGATCCTGGACATGCAGTTGCGCCGCCTGGCCGCTCTCGAACGCCAGAAGATCGAGGACGAGTACAGGCAGGTCACCGACCAGATCGCCCACCAGGAAGACCTGCTCGCCCATCCGAAGAAGATCCTGGCCCTGATCCAGGAAGATCTGCGCCTGCTGTCCGAAAAATACGGCGACGAGCGCCGCACGCACATCGCCGTCGAGGCGGTCGAAAATCTTTCCGAAGCGGACCTGGTGCCGGACGAGGCTGTCCTGATCTCGCTGACCGCCCGCGGCTACGTCAAGCGCGTCGCCGCCGCCGCCTTCCGAGCCCAGGGGACCGGCGGCAAGGGGATCACCGGGCATACTACCAAGGAGGAGGACGAGGTCCTGACCCTCATCCCGGCCCGCTCACTGGATACGATGCTGTTCTTCTCCGACCAGGGCAAGGTCTACTCCGAGAAGGTTTACCAGATCCCCGACGCCGACCGGTCCGCCAGGGGCATTCCGCTGGTCAACGTGCTGGCTCTCGACCCCGGCGAGATCGTCACCGCTGCCGTGGCGGTGCCAAACTTCGGGGCCGCCGACTACGTCACCCTGGCCACCCGCAGGGGCCGGGTCAAGCGCATGGCACTGACCGAGTTCACCGCCGTGCGTCCTTCAGGGATCATCGCCATCGGCCTGGACGAGGACGACGCCCTCGGCTGGGCCCGCCTGACGCGCGGCAAGGACGAGATCATCCTGATCACCAAGCAGGGCCAGGCCCTGCGCTTCTCGTCGGGAGACCTGCGCCCGATGGGCCGCAGCGCCGGCGGCGTGACCGGCATCCGCCTGGCCGCCCGGGACCAGGTCACCAGCATGGAAGTCATCGAGCCCAATGGCGAACTGATCCTGGTCACCGAGCAGGGATACGGCAAGCGCACTCTGCTGGAGGAGTATCCTACCAAGGGTCGCGCCACCGGTGGCGTGCAGACCCTGTCCAAGGGCGCGACCGACAAGATCGGCATGATCGCCGCAGCGCGGGTCGTCCAGTTGGCCGACGACCTGACGCTGATCTCGGCCAACGGGATCGTCCTGCGCATGAAGGTGAAGGATGTGAAACAGTCCGGGCGGGCGACGCGCGGCGTGCGCCTGATGGAAGTCAAGGCCGGTGACCGGGTGGCCTCCATCGCCCGCACCGCCACCGCCGACCTGAAGCGGGCCGGGGTCAAGGCCAACGGCCAAGCCGCCCCTGAGCCTGACCAGCAGTATGAACTGCCGATCGGGTAAATCCGGTCCAACCCATGGGGCCTAAAAAGGTCGGGGCCGCCTCTGCGGGCGGCCCCGACCTTTTTCCCTTCTTTTTACAAGAACGGCAGGACCACCCTGCCGGTGATCACCAGCAGGACCGACCCCAGCAGGCAGACGAACATCAAGAAGATCGCCGCCAGGATGAAACGCTGGGATGCGCCCATCCCGGTGATCTCGTCAATCGAACGCCGCGCCGGAGAGGCTGTCACTGGCTGCGCTTCGTACGACGGAGCGTCTCCCTCTTCTTCCTGGAAGTAAGCCGATGAAGATGCCTGGTCACGGAGATTGTCGAGCATGGGTCACCTCGTGATTGGAGTATATCATACTACCGGGCGCAGATGAACTTCCCCAAAATGGACTGTGCATACAGCCCCCTCCGGTGAACGCAGACGCAGACTTCCGTCGGGGTCGAGCCCGGCCAGGGTTCCTCTGCGAGGGGCCTGGCCCACGGTCCAGACCTCGACCTGTTCGCCGCGAAAGGCCAGGCGAGCCACCCAGGTGGAGAGGAATTCGGCCTCCGGCATGCGCTCACGCCAGGCAAGCAGCCCAGCCAGGATGGCACCCAGGAGGGCGCCCCGGTCCAGGGTCCGGGCAGCTTCGGTCTCCAGACAGGTCGCCGGAAAATTGAGCAGTTCGGCCGCCGGGACCGATTCCGGACCTACGTTGACCCCGACCCCCACGACCAGGCTGTCGACCTGCTCCCCCAGCCAGACCGCCTCAACCAGGATCCCGCAAACCTTGCGCCCGCCGAGCAGGATGTCGTTCGGCCATTTGATCAACGCCGGCAGGTCGTATTCCGCGAGGGCTGCGCAAACCGCCAGGGCGGCCAGACCCGAAAAGCGCGAAAGGGAGCCGGCCTCGTCCGCCCTGGGGCGCAGGACCAGACTGAAGGCCAACGCCGAGCCGGGCGGGGTATACCAGTGCCGCCTGCTGCGGCCGCGGCCGGCGGTCTGCTCATCGGCGACGACCAGCGACAGGTCCGGGGCGCCTTCCGCTGCCCAGGCAAGGGCCACGTCGTTGGTCGAACCGGTCCGGTCGAAATAACGGAAGCCGCCCAGCGGCAGGTCCCGGAGAGCGGCCTTGAGATGACGCTCGCGCATCCGGATCAAGGAGGTGGAAGATAGCCCCACGGGTTGACACGCGCCCCACCGATGCGGATCTCGAAATGCAGGTGGGCGCCGAAGGAGTTGCCGGTATTGCCCGAAGCGCCGACCAGTTGCCCCTGGTAGATGTTCTGGCAAACGCCGACATTGATGACACTCAGGTGGGCATAGACCGTCAGGAAGCCATTGCCGTGGTCGATCTGGACGACATTGCCATACCCGAAATTCCAGCCGAGGGAGGACATGGTCACGACGCCACTATCCGCGGCGAAAACCGGTGCGCCTTCGTTGGCAGCGATGTCGATCCCCTGGTGCTCACCCCAGAAATCGTTGCCCGACAGGAAGTGATTGTTGGCCGGCCAGACGAAGAAGCCGGTCCCGGTCGCCCCGCCCCCGCAGGCGCTCACCCCCGCGCCTCCGGCCGAATCGGTGGTGACATTGGGCAGATAGATCGCCACGCTCGCCCGCTGACCGCCCGGGACCATGACATAGGTTCCCGGGGTGACAACCGGGTTGCCCAGATCGATGCTGTTGCCCGGCCAGGCCAGGATCTGCTCTGGATCTGCTTCCAGTTCTTCGGCGACCGATTCGAGCGTGTCCCCCTCCTGCCACTCATAATAGACCCCGTCCACCGGCGGAATGCGCAACACCTGTCCGATGCGGATGCTGTGCGGATCCCCCGCGAGGGTATCCGCATTGGCCCACAGGATCGTCTCGGGTTCGAGGTCGAAGTCAGCCGCGATCTTGAGCAGCGAGTCGCCGCGCCCGACGGTGTACTCGATCACGTCATAGCGCGGCCGTTCGGGGATCTCGATATCAAGCGAAACCTGGCGGGTGATGGCGTCCACCCCGGCCGCGACCGGGACAGCTGGCAGGCTGACCGACCCTGCTCCAGAGGCCGGGCCAGTCTCTCCTGGCAGGGCTGCGACCGCAGCCGCGGGCCTGAGCCGGAAATAGGTGAAGCCCAACGAGACGATCACGATCAGGGCTGTCGCACCCCAGCTGATACCATTAAAGAGGTGGGGACTCTGGACAGGCTTGAGGAGATTTTTCATATTCCGTCAGTCAGGGTTTCCAGGAATTCCTGGTTGTTCTTGGTCTTGTTGATACGCTGCAGGATCGCCTCGGTGGCCACCGCGGCATCCATCCCGGCCCCCTGCGGCGGGGAGGAGACCATCTGGATATACATGCGCCGCATGGTCCAGACCCGCTGGAGGATATCAGGCCCCAGGAGCAGATCCTCGCGACGGGTGGAGGAGCGCTCGATGTCCACGGCCGGGAAGATGCGCCGTTCCTGCAACCTGCGGGACAGGTGCAATTCCATGTTGCCGGTCCCCTTGAACTCCTCATAGACCACATCGTCGAGGCGCGAGCCGGTGTCCACCAGGCAGGTCGCAATAATGGTCAGGGAGCCGCCCTCTTCGAAGTTGCGGGCCGCACCGAAGAAGTGTTTGGGCGGGTAGAGAGCCGTGGGGTCCATGCCGCCGGACAGGGTCCGGCCGGAGGGATTGACGACCAGGTTGTAGGCGCGCGCCAGACGGGTGATCGAATCCATCAGGATGACCACGTGGCGGCCGATCTCGGTCAGGCGCTTGGCCCGATCGAGGGCGATCTCGGCCGTACGGACATGGGAGGTGACCGGTTCGTCGAAGGTTGAGGCAATGACCTCCGCATCCACCGAGCGATCCATGTCGGTGACCTCCTCGGGGCGTTCGCCGATCAGGGCGACCATCAGGTGCACGTCGGGATACTGGGTCGAGATGGAATTGGCGATCTGCTTCAGAATGGTCGTCTTGCCCGCCTTGGGCGGCGAGACGATCAGGCCGCGCTGGCCGCGCCCGATCGGGGCAACCAGGTTGATCAGGCGGGTTGACAGGATATCGCCCGTCGTCTCGAGATCGAAACGGACGTCGGGGAAGATCGGCGTCAGGTCTTCGAACTTGGGCCGGAATTTGGCCTTTTCGGGATCGACACCGTTGACGCTCTCGACCTTGAGCAGACCCCAATGGCGCTCCGATTCGCGTGGCGGGCGGACGTGGCCGATGATCAGGTCGCCGGAGCGCAGTTCGTAACGCCGCAACTGGGCCTGCGAGACGTAGACATCGTCTTCACTGACCGTATAGCGCGCCGAGCGCAGGAAACCGATGCCCTCGCTCATGATCTCCAGGATGCCGCCGCGCAAGTCGACGCCCTTCTGGGCAGCATCCTCCTGACAGATGCGCAGAATCAGCGCCTCTTTCTTCAGGCGGTGGGCATTGGCTACATTGAATTCCTTGGCCACATTCCGCAGATCGGCCAAGGGCTTGTTTTCGAGTTCAAGGATGTCCATGTCGCGTTCTCAACAATTTCATAGGGTGGGATGGGTGCTTACGACGAGCAAAGATAACATGCGCCCCCATGCGCGGGCCAATAGAAAATCAACTGCATTAACTCAGAAGAGGGGTGTGTTCACCAGATAGACTTGTCATCCAAAGGGGGATGGACCGAACAATCAAGCGTGCCAGCATTATAGCATGGTTACAGGGCAGGTGCAAGCAAAATCAAAACATTCCACACCTTCCCAAACTGCCAGTGAGGGTCGTGCACCGCAAGGGTCCCGGCTCTGGCAAGGCATGGACTCCAAGGGGCAAAAGGCCGGTTATGCTCACAGCGGCTGGCACAGGGATTCCGAAGAGGCCACTCGCCATCATTTTGATTGAGGATCCTGGCCTTGGCCAGGCCCGAGCAACAGGTCCCGGGATTCATGGCAACGGCCGGACCCTCTGGCCGGTGGCCCGGTCAGAGGCCGTCACTCGGTAGGAGCCTGCCAATGGCGTGGAAACCTGGCCCACTCCTTTACCACTCCCAGATCTGAGCAAACCACCTCGGCCCAAAAAGCGTGATACAATACTCGCACGGCGATGAGGCTCGCCAAAACCGTCTGCGGACTGATGGCCTCTACTGGATTCCCTCAGTAGGGGTATTTTATTGCCTTTGCCAATAGACTGATCGCTGTCCCATAGATTCACAAAGGTTTTCATGGAGAGAATGGATAAATTCCTGATCATCTCGCTGGGAGCCATCCTCGGAGCGAATGCACGTTACTGGTTGGGCGGCTGGGCAGCGGAGCGCTTCGGAACGACCTTCCCATTCGGCACACTGATCATCAATGTCACGGGCAGCCTGATGCTGGGTTTTTTCATTACGCTGGTCACCGATCGTTTTCTGGTGGATCCGCGCTGGCGGCTGCTTGTGACGATCGGCTTTCTCGGCGCGTACACTACATTTTCCACGTATACTTACGAGAGTGTAAACCTGATCCTGAAAGGTCAGGTTGGGTTGGGCCTGATCAATTTATTGGGAAGCAGCATTCTCGGGGCAGCAGCTGTTCTGGCGGGTATCCTGCTAGGCAAGGCTGTCTAAAGGATGGCGAAAATGACCCCAAGACTCAGTGAAGATGCACAGCTCCTGACGATCTTTATCGGCGAAAGCGACAAATGGCGCGGCCGGCCGCTCTACGCCGCCATTCTGGAAATGCTCAAAGCGGAGAAGATCGCCGGGGCAACGGTATTGCGCGGCGTGGCTGGTTTCGGCGCTCACTCGCTTATTCACACCGCCTCGATCCTGCGGCTTTCGGAAGACCTGCCGCTTTGCATCCAGGTGGTGGACGCGCCCGAGAAAATCGCCCATGTGATCGACCTGGTCGCGCCGATGGTGACCGAGGGCCTGGTCATGGTGGAAGACACCCACGTGATCAAGTATACGCACCGCTACCTGAACCCGCTGCCTGCCGACCGGTTCATGGACGAGGTGATGACCCGCGATGTGGTCGCGCTCCTCCCGACGATGCCCGTGGTAGATGCCTGGCAGAAAATGCTCGATACCCTTTTGAAAGCCTTGCCGGTTGTAGATCAGGATGGCGCGGTGGTAGGGATGCTTACCGACGAGGATCTGCTGGAACGCGCCGGCTTACAACAGCGCCTTTCGGTCGCCGAGCGGTTGGATGCCGCCTTCCTGAAAGACGAGATCGAGCGGCTGCGCAGCTCTCCCCTGACTGTGGCCGAAGTAATGTCCAAACCGGCAATCACCGTGAGGGCGAAGGATTCGCTGGGGGTGGCCGCCTCCCGCATGGCAAAGGCAGGCATCAAGCGGCTGCCGGTGGTCGATGACAACAACAGGCTGGTCGGTATGCTTTCTCGGGTGGACGTCCTGCGGTTGGTGGCCGAAAAGGAGGCCCGTAAGATGACCGCTCCACTGGGCGCGGCGACCAGTGTGCAGGACGTGATGTCCCCCAGCATTCCAGTGGTCCGGCAGGAGGATGACCTGGGCATCATCGTGGACACCTTGCTGGACAGCGGCTCTCATCGTGTCATCGTGGTGGATGAGAAGGGAAACGCGGTGGGCCTGATCAGCGATTCAGATGTTGTGGCGCGCATCCAACCCTCCGAGCGGCACGGCGTGCTGACCGCCCTGCGCGGCAGAGCCAAGACGCCTGCCAGCAAGGTAACGGCAGGCGCATTGATGTCCCCCGGTGTGCTGACGGCCAGGCGGGAAACTCCCCTGGTAGATGCTGTCAAGATGATGATGTCTCCCAAACGCAAGTGGCTGGTGGTGGTAGACGAGAAGAATCATCCATTGGGGTTGGTGGATCGCCATATCCTGCTCCGGGCGATCTCCCTCGGATAAAAAAGAGCACTTCTGCCTCTCGTCCGGCGAGGGTGCTCTTTCGAGAGCTGCGATTCTCGTTGTTTGCGGCTGGGAGGTGGAGAGCCGCTGTGCAATCCCTTTCCCAGGCAGGGATTTCCCGGATCTTTTCTTGCCGTCTTTTACTGCCTGGACTTTGGATTTCCTGCCATCATGGCCACTGCCCGCAGCCAGGAATCTCCCTCTTTCCCGAAACCATCCTTCGAAAACCGGTAATCGTGCTTGCGGATCAGCTCGGCCAATTCCGCCTGCAAGGTTTCCAGTTTTCTCCGATGGATGGCGATCAGCATCTCACAAGAGGGGATGTCCCTGACTGCCTGCAGAGCCAGCCTCAGATGGGGCAAACATAATCCGTCTGAAGCCTGGAGCGCTTCCGCCATTTCCTGCTGTTCAAGGCTTTCGACCAGCGACGACACAATAATGGATGTCATCTCGTCCCGTTTCTGGCAAGCCGGGCAGCGCTTCCGGGGCGTGAGGGCGTAGATGGCCCTGTAAACCATAGCCCGCACCTGTTCGGGGATGCGTTTGAGCCTACCTGCCCATCGCCGGGTCGGGGGCGGAAAGCCCTTGTCCAGGCATTCCAGGGTCGCTCCGATGGCATCATGATAGATGATCGCAAAGCCAAGGGCATCCCCCAGGCGTTCATCCACAGCCAGCCAGGCATGCTCCCGGCAGAATCCCAGACTGAGGCGTAGCAGATTGCGCCAATCCGGGTTGTTGACGTTCTCATAGAACTGGTTATCCAGGTAGCGCTCCACGTAACGCTGCTCCAGGCGGCAAACCGGACAGCCGGGTTGACGGCAGACCTCCAGAATATTGTAGGCTGTGAAACTCGGCATCAGGACCTTTCCTCGACGGTGACTGCCTTTCGAGCCCGGTGGTTCGCAGTTTTCGAGCAGCCGGAATTAGCGCACGAAGGCCTTGCGTCCGGCATAGACCGCCGCATCGCCCAGTTCTTCCTCGATGCGCATAAGCTGGTTGTACTTCTCCACCCGCTCACCGCGGCAGGGCGCGCCAGTCTTAAGGTGCCCGGTGCGCATGGCCACCGTCAGGTCGGCGATGAAGCTGTCCATGGTTTCGCCGGAACGGTGTGATACCATCGCGCCCCAGTTGGCCTTGTAGGCCAATTCGATCGCCGCGATCGTCTCGCTCAGGGTGCCGATCTGGTTGAGCTTGATCAGCACGGCGTTGGCTGCATTCTCCTGAATGCCTCTGGCGATACGCTCCACATTCGTCACGAACAGGTCGTCTCCAACCAGTTCAATCTTGCTGCCCAGGGTCTGATTCAGGAGTTTCCAGCCGTCCCAGTCGTCCTCGGCCAGGCCATCTTCAAGCACTACGATAGGGTATTTTGCCACCCAATCGGCGTACATCTGGACCATCTCGGCCGAGGTGACCTTGCGCTTCTCGGTGCGCAGATTGTAGAAGCCGTCTTCGTAGAATCCGCTGGAGGCCGGGTCAAGGGCGATGGCAACCTGCTCGCCGGGTTTGTAACCAGCTTTTTCGATGGCCTTCAGGATCAGCTCGACGGCATCCGAGTTCTTCTTGAGCGCCGGGGCGAAACCGCCCTCGTCGCCCACGCCGGTGGTATAGCCTTCCGTCTTGAGCACGCCTTTGAGAGCCTGGTAGACCTCGCTGCCCCAGCGCAGGGCCTCCCGGAAGTTCGGCGCGCCGAGCGGAGCGATCATGAACTCCTGCAGATCGGTGCCCTGCCAGTTCGCGTGCACCCCACCATTCAGGATGTTGAACATCGGCACGGGCAGGATCTTGGCAGGCACACCGCCCAGGTAGCGATAGAGCGGCAAGCCGGTGGATTCAGCTGCGGCGCGTGCCACTGCCAGGCTGACTCCCAGAATGGCATTGGCCCCAAACTTGCTCTTGTTGGGTGTGCCGTCCAGGGCGAGCATGGCCTGGTCCACAGCGGCTTGATTGAGAGCATCCATGCCGAACAAGGCCTCGGCGATTTCCTTGTTGACGTGCTCAACGGCGATCAACGTTCCCTTGCCGCCGTAGCGGTCCCTGTCAGCGTCGCGCAGTTCCAGGGCCTCATGAACACCGGTGGATGCGCCAGATGGAACGGAGGCCCGCCCAAAAGCGCCGTCATCCAAGACGATCTCGGCTTCCACGGTCGGGTTGCCGCGTGAATCGAGGATCTCACGGGCGTGTACAGACTCAATGTTGGACATATTCTCTCCTGACGAAAAGATGGATTCTTCCTGTACAAAAAAAAGCCTCTGCCGCGGGGGCAGAGGCTATCAGCCAGGATATGGCGGTTTCCATGCATGCGAGCGAGCCTCATCGCTCGACAGGGATTGTAATTCGACCTGCACGTAAAGTCAAGCAACAATGTCCATTCTCCGAAACTCCCCTCGTCATGCCTCAAGCATTTTTTCTCCTGGTCTTCATCCCACCTCCTGCAGGAAGATCCGATTCTGAAGATTCCAGAGACGCAGATATAAGCCGGCTCCGTCCAGCAGCGCTGCATGCGTGCCGCGCTCGACGATCCCACCACCATCCAGGACGACGATCTCGTCCATGGCCTCCAGCGCGACCAGACGGTGGGTGATCAGCAGCAATGACCGGCCGCGGCCGGCGGCCAGGATCCGCTCCAGGATGCGCCGCTCAATGAGGGGATCGAGGTTGGCGGTCGGTTCATCCAGAAGCAGGATCGGGGCGTCCTTGAGCAGGGCCCGGGCCAGGGCCAGGCGCTGGCGTTCGCCGCCGCTCAGGCGCAGGCCGTGCTCGCCAACGACCGTTTCGTAACCCTGCGGGAGGTCAAGGATGAACTCGTGCAACTGGGCCTCCCGGGCAGCCTGCTCGACCTGCTCCCATGTTGCCTCCGGTTTTGCCAGCAGCAGGTTTTCACGGACGGAGACGTTGAACAGGTAGGTGCGCTGCGAGATGACGCTGAAGTGTTCCCGGGCCTGCTCGGGCAAGACCGCGCTCAGGTCGCGACCCCCAAGGTGGATGCTCCCCTCGGGCGGGTCCCAGAAGCGCAGCAGCAGGTTTACAAGGGTCGACTTGCCCGCCCCGCTTGGCCCGATGACCGCCAGACGCCTGCCCGGCGGCAGCGCCAGGCAAACCTCCTGCAACGCCGGGGTGAGACTCCCGGGATAGGTGAAGGTCAAATTGGCGATCTGCAGGTCGGGCACGGGCGGCCCCTGACCTGCAACGACTGGCAGCGGGATGGCAAGTGGCGCCTGGTCGTGCTCGACGAATTCGAACAGGCGCCGGCCTGCCTCGAGGCTGGCAGACAGGTTCTGGGCCGCTGCCGGCAACGGCAGCAGGGCTTCGAAGCTGGCCAGGGCCATCAGGGCCAGGACCGGCAGCAGCACCCCGTCCATGGAACCGGCCGTTGCAAGCGGGATCGCCAGGAAGAGAACGGACCACATTCCCAGCCCGGCAAACAGGACACCGGCTCCGCCGGCCAGGCCCGTTACCCGGGCCAGGCGCACCCCGGCCTGTTCGCAGGCCTCCCCGGCCTGTCGGACCCGATGCCGGTAGTCCGCCGCCTGACCGAAGGCCAGCAGGTCGGCCAGGCCCTGGATGCCGTCCAGCAGGCAGACGCGCAACGTCGCCCGGGTATGCACCAGGTCCTTCCCGGGACCGCACCCCAGGATCCGGGTCAGGATGGGCACCAACAGGCCCAGGGCCAGGGCGCAGGCCAGATAGGCCCAGGCCAGGGCCGGGTCAAACCTCCCCAGGAAAAGCGTCATGGCAAGGACAATGACCAGCGCTACCAGCGGTGGGGCGACGACCCGCACGTAGAAGTTCTCCAGTGTCGCGACATCGGCAATGATGCGGTTGAGCAGGTCGCCCGCGCGGAATCCCATCAGCCGGGCCGGGGCGAGCGGCTCGAGCTGCTCGTAGAACCAGACCCGCAGGCGGGTCAGCAGGCGGAAGGTCACGTTGTGCGAGACCAGCCGCTCAAGATAGCGGAAGAACCCGCGCCCCAGCCCGAAGAAGCGCACACCAACGATGGCCACCTGCAGGTCAGCGATCGAGGGCTGCAGGGCTGCCGTGGCGATCAACCAGGACGAGGCGCCCAGCAAGCCAACCGAGGCGCCCACTGTCAGCGCCCCGAGCAGGACCGAGAGCGCCACCTGATCCCAGGCGGACCGCAGGAATGACAGCAGCTGGACGGCGATTCCCGGTTTTCGACCGCCAGTGGATGATTGCGAAACAGGGGCCGCCGAATATGAGTCGACTGCCAGATTCGCACCGCTCGTTTCACTCGGGAGCCTTTCTTCGACGGCTGAAAAAACCCCGGCAGCCGGACCGACCATGCGGGCGTACAGGCCACCGCGCTCCAGCAGCTGGCGGTGGGTCCCGGTTTCGACGAGACGGCCTTTGTCCAGCACCAGGATGCGGTCTGCCCGGAAAGTGGTGTTCAGGCGGTGGGCGATCGTCAGCACCGTGCGCCCCCGCATCAACCGGCGGGTGGCTGACTCGACCAGGGCCTCCTGCCCGGGGTCCAGGCTGGAGGTCGGTTCGTCGAGGACCAAGACCGGTGCGTCACGCAGGAAGGCCCGCGCCAGGGCCAGCCGCTGGGCTTGGCCCCCGCTGAGGCGGGCTCCCTGCTCGCCAATGACCGTCTCGAGCCCTTCCGGAAGCGAGGCGACGAATTCCTCCAGCCCGGCGGCCTGCAGAGCCGTATGCATCTCGGTCGGCGTGGCAGCCTTTCTGGCTATACGCAGATTGCCCGCAATTGTATCGTGGAACAGATAGGGAGCCTGCGGCACCCAGGCGAAGGTCCGCCGCCAGGCAGATTCCCCGACCTGGGCGGCCGGCCTGCCATCCAGGGAGATCTCGCCCGTCGCGGGCACGATGAAGCCCAGCAGCAGGGCCGCCAGGGTCGACTTCCCAGCTCCGCTCGGCCCGACCAGGGCAAGGTGTTCACCGGCCTGGATGGTCAATGAGACATCCTGCAGCGCCGGCTGGCGTTCACCGGGATAGGTGAAGGCGACCGATCGCAGGCGGACGGTGCCCGGTCCCCGGACTGCGGACGGCAAAGGGGGAAGCGCGGTCGCTGCGGGAACATCCAGGATGGCAAAGATGCGCCGGGCGGCGGTCACACCAGCCATCCCGGCGTGGAAGCGCAGACCGAGCATGCGCAGCGGAAGATAGAACTCAGGCGCCAGGACCAGCAGGAAGAGCGCCCTCGCAAAGGGCAGGCCGCCTGCCAGCAGGCGCAACCCGATCTCGACGGCGACGACCGCCGTGCTGAGAGTGGCGATCAACTCCAGAGCCAGCGCCGAGAGGAAGGTCACCCGCAGGACCGAGAGGGTCACGTCGCGGAAGCGCTCGCTCGAGCGCCGCAGCGACTCGACCTGGTCGCGCGCCCGGCCGAACTGCTTGAGGGTCTCCAGGCCCTGCAGGCTGTCGAGGAAGTGGGCGCTCAGGCGGCCGAGCAGGGCGTACTGGCGCCCGGTCAGGGCCTCGGCGGCCTTGCCGATCAAGACCATGAAGAGCGGGATCAGGGGTGCCGTCAGGAGCAGGACAAGACCAGAGAGAATATCCGCCGGAAATACAAAGACCAGGATACTGAGCGGGACGAGTGCCGCGATCAGCAGCTGGGGCAGGTATTGACTGAAGTAGGCTTCCAGGGCCTCGATCCCTTCCACGGCGGCGGAGGTCAACTCGCCGCTGCGCTCACCGCGCGTGTAGACCGGGCCCAGGGATAGGATCTTGTCGAACAGGCGCTCGCGCAGGTCAGTCTTGACCCGCCGCGCCACGGCATGGGCGCTGACCTCGATCCCCCAGGCCAGCAAACCCCGCCCGGCAACCAGGACCAGGATCAGGCCCAGGTACGGCCAGACCTCCGCCCGGGAGGCCCCGTCCAGGAAGACCCGCGCTACAGCCGTGCTGAGGGCCGAGGCCTGGCCGATGGCCAGTCCGCCGGCCAGGAGTCCGAAGAGGACCGTCAGGGCCAGGGCCAGGCGGGAGTCGCGGGCGAGGGCGAACAGGCGGCGGGTCATGACCTTGCTGATTGGACTTGTTTCCGCAGGCTAACCGGGTAACCCAAGAAGAGCAACGCGGCGTAGAAGAACCACTGCAGGGCGTAGCCCAGGTGCGGACCGTCGTTCAGGTCCAGCACCGGCAGGGCTTGATATGGCATGGAAACCTGTGCGCCATCCGGAGCCTGCTGCAGGTAGACCGGCAACAGCCGATAGGGCATCTGGGCATTGATCTGGCCCATGTCTGGAAAAATCCAGAAGTAGTTGGGTTGGCCGGGGATCGTGACCGGGTTCCGCTGGCCGCCCATTTCGGCCTCCGCCCGACCGAGACGGAGGATGCCCGTCACCGTGACAGAGGCCGGTTCGTCGAAGACACGCCAGGATGCGGGCCGATCGTATTCCCCGGCGACCCAGCCCCGGTCGACCAGCACAGCGGTGCCCTCGGCCAGGATCAATGGAGTCAGGATGTGGTAGCCGTATTCGGCGCGTCCATCAGGATCGCCCCAGTACTGGTTGCGCAGGGCGATCTGATTCGCAAAGTCATAGACACCGGTGGCCGAGGCAGACCGGTACTCCATGGCGGTCAATTCCGCGACATTGGCGGCCCCCTCCAGGACCAACGGCGGGGCGGCCTGCATGGCCGTCACCTGAGCATTGAAGGCCCGGCGGGCCTCCAGGCGGTCGAGCTGCCAGACCCCCAGGCGAACCATCACGGCAACGGCAGCGAACATCAACAAGGTGGTCCACCACCCGCGGTGGGAAAAATACAATTCCAGAAGCTTCATCCGTTCTGCACCGCTAAGGCGTCTTTTTTTTCTGCGGCCAACCGACCACGGCATACAGCGCCAGCAGGATGCCGAGCGGGACGCCGCTCATCACGATGCCCTGCAGGCGGGTCCAGAGGGTCAACGGCAGGCGCACGTCGAGGCCGAAGAGCCTGGTCGGCTGGAAGGAGCACTCGTAGACGAAGTTCGCCTGGAGGTTAAGGGTCAGGCTGGCCGAGGCCCCGGCCGGGACCCATAACGGGCCGAGCTGGTGGTCGACCGAGTCCTGGTTGTGAACCACTAGGGTATCGCCGACCACGAAGGTCATTTCTTCGGGGAGATCAGGGGGCTGTTCGCCGCGGGCCACCTGCCCGGCGGTCCCGGGCGGGATGACCAGCTCGATGCGCCTCGGCGAACGTTCGTCTGCGCGCAGAAAGGCGAAGGTCACCTCGTTGATCCCGGCCCCGACGACCAGCCCGATCAGCACGGCAATCGCGACGCGGCGGAAGATGTCCCTGCGGGTCACGGCTGGCGCACCTCGACCTGCAGGACAATCTCACCGGCCTGCTCGAAGGTCAGCACCAGCTCGAAGACGTCCGCCTCGCCCAGGTCCTCTTTCAAGCCAATGAGCATGACGTGCAGACCACCGGGCTGGAAGTCCACCCTCCCCCCGGCCGGGACCAGGACGGACTCCTGCGGCTGCATCTGCATCAGATCACCATCCATGACGGTCATGTGGATCTCGACCGCTTCGGCCACCTCGCTGGTGGCCGCGCGCAGGGTGTCGGCCTCGCCGCCATTGGTGATGACAAAGAAGACCCCCCCGTTCCCGCCAGTCAGGCCGGGACGGGCCCAGGGATCGAGGACGGTCAGGCCGGCCGTGGGTTGACAGGCGGCCAGGAACAAGACCAGGATCGGCACAACCATCCTTTTCATGGCACCCTCAGCAGCAGGCGAATGTCATGCAGGACGTCGTCGGGCGGGGTGCCGTATCCGTACGACAGGAACAGGTTCCCGTCCGGGTCGATCAGGTAGGTGCGAGCCGAATGCGTGACCAGGTAGCCAGCCGCCGTGAAGGTGGTGTCATCGATCTCGCGAAAGACGCCGTAGGCCTCCCAGACCGCCTCCAGCTCTGCCAGGTCGCCGCTCAACCCGACGAAGGACGGGTCGAAGGCCGAAACATAGTTCTGGATGCGTTCAGGAGTATCGCGCTCGGGATCGACGGTGACGAAGACCACCTGGACCCGCTCCGCATCGCCTCCCAGGTCGGCGCGCACCTGGCGCAATTCGGCCAGGGTGGTCGGGCAGACGTCGGGGCAGGAGGTGTAACCGAAGAAGAGCAGCACGGCCTGCCCGCGAAAGTCGCCCAGGCGGACGGTCCGCCCGTCCGGGGCTGCCAGGCCAAAGTCGAAGGCCGGGGCCGGCGGCTCGTAGCGTACCCCGCGATAATTCTGCCCCTGGTTTTGGAGCAGGATCGCCGTGACGACCGCCAGGACCGCCAGCATGCCGATCACCACCCAGATGAATCTGCGTTCCATGAGACCTCACGCCGTTCTTCCCCATTCCCCTCCAGAAAAGGGGGGCAGGGGCTAGAGCACCGTACCGATCAGGTACAGGGCCGGGTAGAAGAAGATCCAGACCACATCGACGAAGTGCCAGTAGACTGCACAGGCTTCCACTGCCCAGTGCTTTTCGACTGAATAGCGGCCGCGCAGACCGTTGCGAAGGACGACCATCAGGAAGATCACCCCGGTCAGGACGTGGAAGGCGTGGAAGCCGGTCATCGCATAGAAGATCGCCCCGGCGACTCCATCGCCGGGACCGAAGGCGGCGATCTGCCATTCGACCCCGACCACGCCAGCCAGGAAGAGCATGCCCAGGAAGAGCGTCACGCCGATGCCCCGGATGAACTGCCTGCGATCGCCATGGGCCATGGCCGTCTCGGCCCGGTTCATAAAGAAGGACGAGATCAGCAGGACCGAGGTCACGCTCAGGCCCAGGACCTGGTTCAACTCCGGGCGGGTCAGGCCGAGCAGGTTGATGCGCGAGATCAGCAGACCGCCGAAGATGAAGGCGTCCGAAACCAGGAAGAGCCACAGCCCGATACGATTGGTGGCCAGCCGGTAGGCGTACGACTCGTGGTCGGCGTCCTGGTCAGCCTCAAACAGCCTGGAGACGTGCATGTAATAGTACAGCACCAGCCCGGCCTTGAAAAGCGAGACCAGCAGGAGCAGCTGCCAGAAGGCCAGCAGGATCGCCATGGCGAACTCGAGGGCGGTCAGCACGGCCAGGCCGAGGAAGATCAGCAGGCCCATGCGCAGGGCAGAGGATTTTTCTGGCGATGCAGGCATCATTTCTCTCCCTTAAATCGAATGTACTGCGAGCCGGGCAGGCCGTAGTCGTATGGTTCGCCGACCACCTCGAACGGCTGGTCGTAGTTGTGCACCGGCATCGGCGAGGCTACCTGCCACTCGGGCGAGCGCGAGTTCCACAGGTTGCCAATCGCTGGCGGGCCCTTCTTCAGGCTGTACCAGACATTGATAAAGAAGACGATCAACGACAGGCCGATCAGGAAACCGGCGACGGTCATCACCAGATGCGAGGCCTCGAATCCCAATGCCGCATCATAGTCGGCGATGCGGCGGCGCATACCCAGCAGGCCGACCCGCATCATCCACAGCGATAGGACGACGAACGAAGGCGTGATCAGCCAGAACTGCAGCTGGCCGAGTCTCTCGTTCAGGCGCTTGCCAGTCATCTTGGGAAACCAGAAATACAGGGCCGCGAAGAACGGGAAGATGTAGCCGCCGAACATCGTGTCGTGGAAGTGGCCGACAATGTAGTAGGTGTCGTGCAGGTGCAGGTCGGTCGAGACCGTGGCGTTGGGCGGGCCGGTCAGCCCACCGAGCAGGAAGACGACGATGCTGGCGAGCAGGAACAGCATCGGCGTCTCGAAGGTGATCTTGCCGCGCCAGACCGTTCCGACCCAGGAGAAGAACTTGACCCCGGTCGGGACGGCCACCAGCAAGGTGCTGTACATGAACGGCACGCGCAGGTACTCGGCCATGCCGGAGGTGAACATGTGGTGGCCCCAGACCAGGAAACCGACCAGGGCGATCCCCAGCGAGGACATCGCCACCCAGCGGTAGCCGAAGAGCGGCTTGCGCACGAAGACCGGCAGCAGCTCGCTGATCAAACCCAGGCCGGGCAGGACGAAAACGTAGACTGCCGGATGCGAATAGAACCAGAACAGGTGCTGGAACAGGACCGGGTTGCCGCCCTTGGCCGGGTCGAAAAAACCCATCCCAAACAGGCGCTGGAGCATGACCATCTGGAACGACAGGCCAATCAGCTGGGTGGCTGTCAGGCTGATCAGCGAGGTGGCCAGCGCCGCCCAGACAAAGATCGGCATCTTGAAAGGCGTCATGCCGGGGGCCCGCAAGCGGATCACGGTGGCGAGGATGTTCAGGCCGCCGAAGATCGATGAGAAGCCAGCCAACGAGACGCCCAGGAAGAACATCTGCATCCCCAGCGGGGCCCGGGCCGAAAGCGGCGGGTAGCCGGTCCAACCAGTGTCGAACCCGCCCAGGAACAGGCTCGAGAGCAGGATCAGCCCGGCCGGGACAGCGATCCAGAACGAAAAGGCGTTCAGGCGCGGGAAGGCCATGTCGCGCGCCCCGATCAACAGCGGGACCAGGTAGTTCATATAGGCGGCGATGCCGAGCAGGATCGAGACGATCATCACCATGCCGTGCAGCGACATCAGCGTATTGTACTGGTTGAGGGTCAGGAACTGCATCTGGACTTCGGCCAGCTCGGTGCGGAAGATCAGGGCGAACAGGCCGCCGACGCTCATCAGGATCAGCGACAGGACCAGGTACTGGATGCCAATCACCTTGTGATCGAGCGAGGCACCGAAGTAGCGCCGCCAGCCAGGATGCGAGTCGTCGAAGTGCTCCCCGGTTTCCCTGCCGACAGCCCACTTGAACCAGTCATCGACGGCACCGACGCCGACCAGGAAGAACAGCGCCCCGAGCAGCGCCCCGAAGACGACCGCCGGCTCCGCCTTCCAGGCCGGCAGGCCGATCAGCAGGCGCACCAGGGTCACGAATCCGATCCCCAGGGCCGTGCCGATGATTTCCCAGGACAAACCACGTACCAGACCAAGCGCAAAGAACTTCTTCATCCGACCTCCTGGCGCACATGGGTTCTGTGGGCGGGTTGTCATCCCGCGCAAAAACGAACAAGCGGGTTGCTTACTTCAAGGTTTCGAGATACGAGGCGATCGCTTCGACCTGGGTCTGGTCGAGGACGCTGGCGAAGGACGGCATGACGTTGGGATTGTAGCCTTCGACGATGTGCAGGTTGGGATTGATGATCGACTGGATCAGGTACTCGCGGTCGGCGATGATCGTCGTCCCATCAGCCAGCGGGATGACCGACTCGAAGACCCCGGCCCAGGTAGGGCCCGTCCGCTGGGAACCGTCGATCGAGTGACAGGCCGTGCAACCATACCGCTGGACCAGCTGCTGGCCGAGCAGGAGCGGATCAACTTCAGCGGTCGACTGCTGGCTCTCAACCCAGGCCGCGAAGTCCTCCTCGGTAACGACGAAGACGGCACTCTCCATGTAGGCATGCGATGTACCGCACAATTCGGCACACAGGACCCGAAACTCGCCAACCATGTTGGGGGTGACGCGCAACTCGGTCGTCTGCCCGGGAACGAGATCCTGCTTGACACGGAACTCGGGCACCCAGAACGAATGGATCACGTCGTTGCTGGTCATTTGCAGATTTACCTGGCGGTCGACCGGCAGGTATAGTTCGGTGGAGACGATGCCATATTCGGGATATTGGTACTGCCAGTACCACTGCCCGGCGAGGACATTGACCTGCAGAGCGCTCGGGTCAATGCGGCGGATCTCCCCCAGCGAAGCGGCCCCGATGAAAGCCAGGAAAACGACCGCCAGGAGCGGGATCATCGTCCAGAAGATCTCCAGGGTCGTGTTGCCCTCCATGTGGGCGCCCTCCCCGGTCTCGCCCTTGCGGCGCCTGAAGACGGCCAGGCTGTAGGCCAGGGTCATGACGATCAGCGAGAACAGAAAGGAGATCAACCACAGGTGGACATCGAGCAGTTTGTCGACGGCGATCGCCTGGAGGCTGGCCTGTTCGGGCAGCAGGCCGAGGGTGCCCAGGCCGGCATGGACCCCGAGCGTGCCCAGGACCACCAGGATGGCGACGGTGATGAGATGTTTCATGCAATTCCTCCTCAGACCAGGGGAAGAATTATCAACCGGCAAGGGTTGCGATCTCTTTCACGATGATTTTAAGTATATCACGACAACAGAAATAACTGGATATTTTCGCCTATTGAAGTATAATTTTATTGTTCGTGCAGGCGTACGCAAAGGGAGAAGCTATGAGACGCTTGGTGAAGTTTGCAACACCGTTCCTCCTCCTCGCCGGTCTCGCCCTGCTCGCTGCAGCAGGAAGCGTCCAGGCCCAGGAGCAGACGCCGCCCCCCGAGGAGCAGATCCCTGCGGACGAAGACATCGTCCAGGGGGCCCTTCTGTACGACAGCTGGTTCGCCGCCCTGGGAGTCCTGCCCCCCGAGGGGAACATGCCCGTCTGGAGCCGCCAGAGCACCAACACCCGCTCCGGCCCCGACTCCTGGCGCTGTGCGGAGTGCCACGGCTGGGACTATCGCGGCGCCCAGGGGGCCTATGGAGCGGGCTCGCACTACACCGGCTTCCCCGACCTGATGCCCCTGGCAGCCTCGCTGTCGATCGACGAGATCGTCGCCCATCTCCAGGGGGCCAACGACCCGGCCCATGACTTTTCAGGTTACCTGGACGACCAGGCGCTCGTTCAACTGGCCACCTTTCTGAAATACAGCCTCATCGACGACACCCTGTACATCAACCCGGTCTCGCTGCAGGTCATCGGCGGGGACATGGATCACGGTCAGGCCCTGTACGAATCGACCTGCGCCGCCTGCCATGCGGATGATGGCAAGGGGATCCTCTTCCGCACGGAGGGAGTGAACGAGTACCTCGGCTCGCTGGCACTGCGTGACCCGTGGCGCTTCCTGCACCGTACCCGCTTCGGCACTGCCGGGACCTCGATGCCAATCGGCTACGCCCTCGGCTGGACCCCTGCCGACGGACGCGATATCCTGGCTTACGCCCAAACCCTGCCGACCGGCGGCGAGATCGTCCTCGGGGAGCAGTTCGCGCCCCCGGCACCCGAGCCAATGCCGGTCCCCGGTGGACCGGCTGAGAACTTTCTCGAAGGGGTCCTGACCGGGATCGGCGTCTTCGCCGCCGCGCTCAGCTACGCGATCCTGTTCCTCGGCGGCTTCCTGGTGCTCGGGTTCCTGGTCGTCATCCTCCTGGGTCGACGCAAGTAACGAGGAGCAGCCCATGCTTCAACGCCTGAAACTCCTGGAACGCCTGCAGAACCTGGCCCGGCGACCGATCTTCTGGATCGTCACCGGACTGTTCACCATCCTACTGGCCGCCGGGGTGGGAAGCGGGATCCGCAGCATGCAGGCCCCGCCGCCCCAACCGCTCGATTTCAACCACCAGGTCCACGTCGGGCTGGGAATCCAGTGCCTGTACTGCCATCCGGGCGCCTGGCGCCAGGCTGCCGCCGGGCTGCCGACCACGGCCAAGTGCTGGGGCTGCCATCAGCAGATGGCCAACACCAAGCCGGCCCAGCAGGTGCTGGTCGCCTACGCCATGGCCGGCGAGTCGATCCCCTGGGTGCCGGTCTTCATCCAGCCCGACTTCGTCTATTTCAACCACCGGCCGCATATCGCCGCCGGGTTGAACTGCGAGAACTGCCACGGCGAGATCAGCCGCCAGACAGTCGCCCAGCCGATCCCCCGTCAGAACATGGGCTGGTGCCTGGACTGCCACCGCGGGCGCGCCGCCGGGGATGAGCAAATGCTCGCCCGCCTGACCGACTGCGCCACCTGCCATCGCTAAAGGATCCGCGAGGAACGCCCCATGACCGAAAAACTTTCCAGACGCGATTTTCTCAAATTGACCGCCGCCGGGGCCGGGGCGACCGCCGTCCTAACCGGCTGTGGGCCGGCCTCGCGCTACGTCGTACGCTCGCCCTACGCGGAGATGCCCGAGTACACCTACAACGGGCAGAGCACCTTCTATGCCACAACCTGCCGCGAATGCCCGGCAGGCTGCGGGATCGTCGTCCGCACCCACCAGGGACGGGCGCTCAAGATCGAGGGCAACCCCTCTCACCCCGTCAACCTTGGCAAGACCTGCTCCCGCGGCCAGGCCGCCCTGCAGGGCCTGTACAACCCCGACCGGGTGGAGGCCCCGCAGGCGCTGGCCGCTGGCGATCGGCAGGAGATCGACTGGGACCGCGCCATCCGCGTGGTCAGGGAGGCCCTGATCGGGAACCGGCCGGAGGAGATCGCCTTCCTGCTGGGGCCCTCGCCTGACCATCTATACGATCTGGTCAGCGAGATCATGCGCTCCCTGGGCGGACCCGCGCCGCTGTGCTATGGGACCCAGGCGCTGTTCGAGGCCCGGGCAACCCTGGTGCAGGCCACCGCCCAGGTGCTCAACCGCACCGCCCTGCCCTTCTGCGACCTGGGGGGATCCGACGTGGCCTTCTCCTTCGGGGCCAACTTCCTGGAGACCTGGCTCTCACCGCTGGCCTACGGGCGCGGCTTCGCCCGCATGCGCCGAGGCCAGGTCGGCCGGCGTGGCTTCCTGGTCCAGTTCGAGCCGCGCCTGTCGCAGACCGGCGCGGCTGCCGACGAGTGGATCGCGGTCGCCCCGGGAACCGAGGGCCTGGTCGCCCTGGCCCTCGGCCGGCTGGTCGCCGAAGCCCGCGGCGGACTGGTCCCGGCGGCTTACCGCGAGGTCGACGTGGCCACCGCGGCCGAGGCCTCGGGCGTCCCCGAGGGGACCCTGACCCGCCTGGCGGGCATCTTCGCCAACGCCGAACACCCGCTGGCCGTTCCGGGCGGAGCCGCCCTGGGTCACGTGAACGGGCTGGAAGCCGCCCGGGCGGTCCTGACCCTCAACGCCCTGGCCGGCAACCTGGGCCAGCCGGGCGGGGTCTTCCTGACCCCCGTCCCGAACGTCCACCCGGACAGCCGCCGCGGGCCCGACACGCTGGTGGAAATCAACGCCCTGATCGGCCGGATGCGATCAGGGCAGGTGAAGGCTCTGTTCGTCCACGGGATCAACCCGGCCTTCGAGCTGCCCGCCGCGCTGGGCTTCACGGCGGCTCTCGAGAACGTCCCGCAGATCATCTCGTTCGCCTCCTTCCCGGATGAGACTGCCCTCCTCGCCGATTATATTTTCCCGGACCACACTCCGCTCGAATCATGGGGCTACCAGAAGGTCCGCACCGGCAGCGACCGGGCGGCCCTGTCGGGAGCCCAGCCGGTGGTGGTCCCGTTCCACAACACGCGCGCCACGGTCGATGTCCTGCTGGCAGCCATCCAGGCAGCCGGCGGGGACCTGGCCGCCGGCGTGCCCTACAGCGACGAGGTCGACTTCCTGCAACAGTCGCTGCTGACCCTGGTCCAGGAGGCCGGTAACATCGCCGCCCCCGAGATCCGCACTTTCATGACCCAGTTCCAGCAGTACGGCGGCTGGTGGGCGGCCGAGGCCGGCCTGGATGCGCCCAGCACGCCTGCTCCCCTCGAGCGCCCGCTGCGCCTGATCGAACCCGAGTTCGCCGGGGAGGGGGAATTCCACCTGCACGTTTACCCATCCCCGATCCTGGGCGACGGGGCCGGGGCCAACCGTCCCTGGCTGCAGGAAACCCCCGACCCGATGACCACCGTGATGTGGAACACCTGGGTCGAGATCAACCCGGAAACGGCCGACGAACTCGGCCTGGAGGACAACGACGTGGTGCGGGTCGCCTCCGATTTCGGAGCCATCGAAGCACCTGTTTACCGGTACCCGGCCATCCGCAGGGACACGATTGCCATCCCCTTCGGGCAAGGCCACACCGCCCTGGGTCGCTACGCAGACGGACGGGGGGCCAACCCGGTTGCCCTGCTGGGCCTGAAGCTGACCGGCGCCGGCGACCTGGCCTTCGCCGCCACCCGGGTCCGCCTGGAGAAGACCGGCCGGACATCCATACTGGCCCGCCTGGAGAGCCGCATTGGCGTCTACGGAGAAGGCCTGGAATAGAGCGTGGTGAGGAGCAGATTCATGTCGAATCCCCTGGAAGAAGTCGGTCACAAATGGGGCATGGTCATCGACCAGGACCTGTGCACGGGTTGCCAGGCCTGCGTCACGGCCTGCGCCATGGAGAACAACATCGCCTTCGTCGGTGAGCAGGACGCCGCCTACGGTCGTTCGCTGCAGTGGATCCGGGTCGAGCGTTTCTGGGAGGGTGAATTCCCGGAGGTCAAGTCAACGCCCTTCCAACCGGTCCTGTGCCAGCAGTGCGGACAGGCCCCCTGCGAACCGGTCTGTCCGGTCTACGCCTCGGTGCACTCTGAGAACCAACAGATCAACATCCAGGTCTACAACCGCTGCGTGGGGACACGCTACTGTGCCAACAACTGTCCCTACCAGGCGCGCGTCTTCAACTGGCGCGATTATCGTGAACCCGGGCCGCTCGACAACGCCCTCAATCCGGACGTGACCGTCCGGCGGCGGGGCATTATGGAGAAGTGCACCTTCTGCGTCCAGCGCATCGTTCAAGGCGAGGACACGGCCAGGGCCGAGGGGCGCCAGATGGCTGATGGCGAGGTCGTCCCGGCCTGCGCCCAGGCCTGCCCGACCGAGGCGATCGTCTTCGGCCGCCTGGACGACCCTGACAGCCTGGTCAGCCGGTTGAAACGTGACGGGCGCGCCGTCCAGCTGCTCGAGGAACTCGGCACGCAGCCGAGTGTGACCTACCTGAAAGGAGGCTCATCGTATGGCCGCAACGGCTAAACCCATCGCACCGGCCACCCACGAAGAGCACGCCGAATCACGCCAGCACCTGATGCTCGACCCCAGGCCGCGCGGCGAGATGAACGCCATGGTCATGGAGTCGATGCACACCACCTCATGGAAGTTCTGGGGGATCGCCTTCCTGCTCGGGATCGTGGTGCTGGTCTGCCTGTTCCTGGCCTGGGGTTACATGATCAGCGAGGGCCTGGGTGTGGCCGGCGTCAACCGCCCGGCCTACTGGGGCATCTTCCTGGTCAACACCGTCTTCTGGATCGGCATCAGCCACGCCGGGACCTTTGTATCGGCCCTGCTGCGGGTCTTCAAAGCCGAGTTCCGCCGTCCGTTCACCCGGGCCGCCGAACTGATGACCACCTTCGGCCTGATCCAGGCCGGCCTGAGCATCTTCATGCATATGGGCCGGGTCTGGTTGTCCTACTGGCTGGCCCCATACCCCAACGCCCGCGGCCTGTGGCCCAACTTCCACTCCCCGCTGGCCTGGGACTTCCTGGCGATCAACACCTACCTGCTGGCCAGCACGATGTACCTGTTCCTGCCGCTGATCCCCGACCTGGCGATGGCACGCGACCGCTCAACCGGCTGGCGGAAGGTCGTCTATCGGGTCCTGGCGCTGGGCTTCCGCGGCACCGAGGGCGAGTGGGCCCACCTGCGCACGGCGATGAACATCTTCGCCTTCGCCATCCTGCCGGTCATGTTCTCGGTCCATACCATCGTCGCCTGGGACTTCGCCGCCGCCAGCCGGCCAGGCTGGTCGTCGACCATCTTCGGGCCGTACTTCGTTGTCGGGGCGCTGCACTCGGGCGTCGCTGCGGTGGCGATGGTCCTGGTCGTGGTGCGCGGCACGATGAAGAACATGAAGTACTTCATCCGGGCCGAACACTTCGACGCCATCGGTAAACTGATGCTGGTCATTTCGATGGGCTGGGCCTACTTTTTCTTCAACGACTACCTGGTGCAGTGGTACGGCGGCGACCACTGGACCCATACCCTGCTCGCATGGCACGAATCCGGGCCGCTGGCCTGGATCTGGGGGCTGATGCTGGTCTGCAACGTGGCCGTGCCCTGGTTCCTGCTTTGGAACAGGAAGATCCGCTCCCGACCCGGGTGGATGTTCGTCATCGGCCTGCTGATCAACGTCGGGATGTGGTGCGAACGCTACGTCATCATCCCGATCTCCCTGACCATCAACCGCATGCCGTTCACCTGGCAGTCGTACAGGCCCGGCATCGAGATCGTGCTCGGGATCGGCACGCTGGCCTTCTTCATCCTGCTGTACATGCTCGCCTCCAGGCTGGTTCCGCTGGTGCCGGTCTGGGAGGTCCAGGAGGGCCAGATGGCCCACAGCCTGCGCAAGTTCGGCAGGAAAACCGTCGTTTCGGTCAGCGAGCTGGAGTGAGGAGATCCACGATGGAAGAACATAAGACTCTCCTGGCCTTATTCGAAGATCTTGACCCGACCGCGGCCGCGATCGAACGCCTGCGCAAGCTGGGCATCCCCGACGACCAGATGAACGTCATCTCGGGCATCCCGGTGACCGAGGCGATGCTCGGTCGACCACGCCAGTGGAGCAACGTGCCACGCCTGGCGCTGGGCGGGTCGCTCGGCGGCTTCCTGGTGGGGGCCTTCCTAGCCTTCGGGGCCCCGCTCCTGTACCCGATCCACGTCGGCGGACAGGCACTCATCCCGATCCCGCCCAGCATCGTGGTCCTGTTCGAGCTGACCATGCTGGGGATGCTGGTCTCAACCTTCATCGGTGTGTTCCTGGACAGTTATTTCCCATCCTACCGGCCAAAGGAATACCTGCCCGAGATCAGCGACGGCAAGATCGGGATCCTGTTCCAATGCCCGCAGCAAAAACAAGCCCAGATCGTCCTGGCGCTGAAGAAGCTGGGCGCCGAATCGGTCGCCCCGGCGGAGGCCAGGCAGCTATGATCAAACGCCTGACCATCCTGCTGGGCCTGGTCGCATTGGCAGGCAGCCTGGTGCTGCTCTTCACCTACGACATCCTCAAGATCGACTGGATCTCGTTCATGGAGATCCAGCCAGCCTACAAGCCAATGGAGGATCCGCTGCCGGTCCCGGCCCAGTCGATCCCGGTCGACGGGGCGGCCTTCGTGCCCGGGATGGGCGCCCCGGCCAACCCGCTGACCGCCGACGAAGTCTCGCTGGCGCGCGGGGCCCAGCTGTACAGCATCAACTGCTCGCACTGCCATGGGGGAAGCGGCCTGGGCAATGGCCCGGTGGCGGTCTTCCTCGAACCGGCCAGGCCAACCGATCTGACCAGCGAGGTCGTCCAGAACAAGAGCGACGGGGCTCTCTTCCTGACCATCTCGAACGGCGTTCCGGGGCGCATGCCGGCCCTGAACGAGAACCTGACCGTGCGCGACCGCTGGGACGTGGTCAATTTCCTGCGCAGCCTGCCCGGGGTGGGAGAGTAAGCTGATGAACAAAGATTTCAAATCCTGGATGATGATCCTGGTTTTCGGCCTGCCGCTGTTCCTGATCCTGTTCCTCGCCGCCCTGTACTTCGGCAACTGTGGTTTCGGCCAGGAATGCGGCTACAGCAACCTGCCCGAGATCATCCATACCCCGATCCCGACCCTGCTCCCGGCCTCCCTGCCAACCCCTCAGACCGGCCCGGGGTCCGCCGCGGCGACCCGCTGCACGGTCCAGGCCGAGACGTTGCTGGCAGCCTGGGTCAACGCCGGGGTTCCCGAACGCCAGCCCTTCGCGTTCACCGACGTGAATGGGATCGCCTGCCAGGCGACCTTCGCCGATCTGCAGCCGCTGTTCGCCGAGGGCAACCTGTGGTACACCGGCGCGGTGGCCTGCACCACCTGCCACAACTCCACCTTGAGCGCCGCGGCGGCCGGGATGGATTTGAGCGACTACACCGGCATCCTGGCTGGGTCACGCCGGGCCTCGCTGGAGGCCTCCGGCAACGACATCCTGGGCGGCGGGGACTGGGCCGCATCCAAGCTCAACGAGCAGTTGTTCGTTCTGGAGAAGATGCCCTTCGGCCGCCCGCAGGGCGCGGTCCCCGCGGGCGGACCCACGCTCCTGGCCGGGGAACCGCTGCCGGAACCGTAGTGCCCGCCCGGTTCTGTATGGCGGGGATCACCCTCGCCCAGGTGAAGCGCGCTGCCTGCCCCCGACCTGCGGGCGCAAGCCCGGCGGCCATAAACCCATAGGGCCTTTTGATCTGCCCGGTTCCATCTGCAGGCTGGCCAGACCTTTTGGTAATAAACCCTGGTGGACACCCCCTCGCCCCTCGCCCCTGACATCCGCCGCATCGTCGTGATCGGCGCGACCGGCTCCGGCAAGACGACCATGGCCGCCGCCCTGGCAGGCCGCCTGGGCGCGCAGCACATCGAGATCGACGCGCTGCACTGGGGCCCAAACTGGACCCACTGCTCAGACGAGGCGCTGCTCCAGCGCCTCGACGCCGCCACCCGGTCCGACGGCTGGGTGATGGATGGCAATTACGGCATCACGCGACCGGTTACCTGGCCGCGCGCCCAGGCTGTCGTCTGGCTAGACTACCCGTTCTGGACGATCTTCCGACAGCTGTTCTTCCGCACCCTGCGCCGCGCATGGACCCGCGAAGTCCTGTGGAACAACAACGTCGAGCCGTTCTGGATCCACTTCAAACTGTGGTCCAAAGATTCGCTCTTTGCCTGGCTGTTCATGACCTACAGGCGCCGCAAACGCCAGTACCCGGCCCTGTTCGCACGGCCTGAATACGCCCATCTGAAGGTCTACCGCTTCAAGAAGCCGCGCCAGGCGAACGATTGGCTTGCCTCCATTTAACTAAGACCTCCGCCAGGCTGGCGGAGGACGCACGTACGGATTTCAGATCCTGGCAGATCGTGCCAGGCGGCTGCCCGGGGGCCGCGTTTTCCTAGTCCTGCAGCAGGCCGTAGATCAACCTGCCCAGTGCCCCGGCCCCAAGCAGGACCAGCACCGCCGTCCACTCGAAGGACAGCTCCAGGCGCACGGCCAGGGCGAAGGCAGCAAGCCCTGCGACCGCCAGCCCGACCAGACCCAGGCGGGTCAAGTGTGCCCGCTCCAGGGAGGAACGGTCATCCTCGGGAGCGGCCAGCTGCAGGCGGGCGGCGAAGGCGGACACGTCCCAGGCCAGCAGGGCCAAGCAGGCCGCCGGGAGCAGCCAGGCCGGGGAGAGCGCCAACACAAAACCATAGGCGGCCGCGCAGAAAACGATCAACGTCCCGGCAGCCGCGGCCCAGGGGCGGCGAAAGCCAAACAGGTAAAAAGGAAAACACAAAAACAGCCCAAGGGCGATCCAGGCGTGGTCGCCGACCAGGAAGGCCATCCCGATCAGGATCACACTGACGGCTGCCGACAGGAAATAGACCGGGCGGGTCATCGGATCAACCCTCGCAGGACCGGCGGACGGCGTTCAAGCGCCCGCCGGGCGACCTGCTCGAACGGCAGGGCCACATCCCAGTCCACGATCTGGATGCCGATCCCGGCCAGGCGGCGCAGCAGCACCTGGCGCTTCATCCGGGCGATGCGCGTCGCCTGGCGTACGCTCTCGGTCAGCGGCAAGCCGGCGACCTCGAAATCGACCGGGGCCGGACTGACCGCCAGGACGGCGTAGCCACGCGCCCGCAGGTCGGCCAGGGCCTGAAAGTCTTCGCCGCACAGCGGGCTGACCACCACCAGCTGCGAACGAGACGACAGCATCCGGCGCGGGACATACAGCTCGCCGAAGACCTGCGAATCGCCCGGCTCGACCTGCGAAAGGGCGTGCAGGATCTTTTCGCCCTGGACCTTGCCGTAGCCCGGCATGGTCCAGCGGACATGCTGGCCATAGAAGATCAGCCCGACCCGGTTGCCGGCTGCCAGGAAGGCATCCGCCAGGGCGGCGGCCGCCAGGACCGAGTGCTCGAAGATCGAATGCTCGCCGAACTGGTTGGCCCGCCGGCGCCCATCCAGGACGATGTCCACGTCGACCACCCGCTCCTGTTCATACTGGTTGGTGAAGGTCGCCTCCTGCTGGCGGGCAGTGACCCGCCAGTTGATCTGGCGCGGCGAGTCGCCGCTCTGGAACTCGCGCACGTCGAAGAACTCGACCCCGGGTCCGCCCTGGCGGGCCGGGATGGTGCCCGAGTAGACCCGCGTCCGGCGCGGGCGGATCGAGATCCGCCGCAGGCGCAGGACCGGCGGCAGGATGAACAACTGCCCATCGGTCTCCAAATTCAGTGCGACCCGCCGCACGCCCAGGGTCTCCCCCACCGTGGCGGCCAGGTGCTGCAGCGCGTAGTAGCCTCGCCGGCCGCCCAGGCGATAGCTCCAGCTGACCGATCCGCCAGCCGGCAGGCGCACCAGGCGGCGGGCCGAACCTTCGATGACCTCCAGCCCATCCGGCAGTCGGTCCTCGAGCAGGACCTCCTCCAGGAGCGCCCCCCGGTTGGTCACGGTCAGCGTGACCACGACCTGGTCGCCGGTGTGGATGCGCTCGGCACTCAGGCTGCGGTTGGCCTCCAGGTAGACCCGTTCCGGCGCTCCCCACAATCCGGCCAACAGGTAAGCTACCAGCGGCAGGGCCAGCAGCAGGAACCCGGGTTGGTAACCGATCAGGCCAGCCAGGAACAGCAGGAAGGCGAGCAGGGCAAGGGCAGCGAGACGGATCATGATGGGTTACGCGGCTGTGCCTGGGGCTGCCGGGCGAGCTTTCAAGAACCCTTCTTCAACACCGGCACCGGCACCCGGGCCAGGATCTCGGCAATGACACGTTCGTTGACCTGCTTGGTCAGCCAGTACTCGGGCTGCAGGATCAACCGATGGCTGAGCACCGGGACGGCAAAGCGTTTGACGTCGTCGGGCAGGATGTAATCGCGGCCTTCCAGAGCAGCATGGGCGCGTGCCATCTTGAGAAAGGCCAGCGAGCCACGCGGGCTGGCCCCGACCGCCACGTGCCGTTCGCCGCGCGTCTCATGGACGATGCGGGCGATGTACTCCTCCAGGTCCGGGTCGACGTGGACCGCCTCGACCGCCTGGCGCATCTTCAGGATCTCTCCCGCCGAGGTGACCTTCGCCAGGCTGACCTCCTCCTGGCGGCGCTGATGGCGGCGGTGCAGGATCTCGCGCTCTTCGTCCACGTCGGGATACCCGACCGTCAGCCTGAGCATAAAGCGGTCGAGCTGGGCCTCGGGCAGCGGAAAGGTGCCCTCGTACTCGATCGGGTTCTGGGTGGCCAGCACCAGGAAGGGATCCGGCAGGCGGCGGGTCTCGCCTTCGAGGGTCACCTGGCCCTCCTGCATGGCCTCCAGCAGTGCCGACTGGGTCTTGGGCGAGGCCCGGTTGATCTCGTCGGCCAGGATGATGTTGGCGAAGACCGGGCCCCGGCGCAGCTCAAAGCGGTTCTCGTTGCGGTTGAAGATGTACCCGCCGGTGATGTCGCCCGGCAGCAGGTCGGGCGTGAACTGGATACGCTTGAAGTCCAGGCCGAGCACACTGGCGAACGAGCGGGCGATCAGGGTTTTGCCCAGGCCAGGGTAGTCCTCCAGCAGGACGTGCCCGCCGGCCAGGATGGATGCCATCAGCATCTCGAGCACGCTGCGCTTGCCGACGACCGCCTTCTCGACCTCGGCGATGACCTGCTGGCAGAGCCTGGAAGTTTCAGGAATGGGTGTGGTCATGAGAGTTCTCCATCAGGGATTCCAAATAGGCGATCACCAGGTCGATATCCTGGTCAAGGTGCACGGATTCAGACGAAGTGACGTAACGGGAGAAATGGGCCGGGCTGAGGCGCAGGGCGGCTTCAAGGTATTCCTGGATCTCCTGCGGCGGGTCCCAGCCTGAACCGGTGAGCAGCTGGTCATGCCGGGCCGGGCCGCCTTTCCTCTCGAGGATGTCCAGTGCCAGGTCGGCCAGGATGCGGGCCACGCGCCAGCGCGGGTAGACCCCGTGCCGGGCACGGGCGATCCAGAAGGCCAGCTGCTGGACCTCGCCCTGGTCGGGGTCCGCCTTCCCGCTGCGCGGGCCCAGGCCCCAGTCGAACAGGCGGAAACTGAACAGCCCGATCATGGTCACCGCCATCATCAGCAGGATCCAGTAACTGCTCTGCTGCAGAGAACCGTAATAGCCCCGCACCAGCCAGAAGAGGCGCGCCAGCGGCAGGATGATGACCGCGCCGACTGTCCCGCGCAGCGCGTTCGCCAGCAGAACCAGCACGGCCAGACCAGGCAGGGCAACCCAGAGCCAGCGCCGTTTCACGCTTCCTCCAGGCAGGCTGTCACGATCTCCCGGAGACAGGCTGCGGCTGCATCGCCATCGGCCGGGCTGGAACGTCCGGCTCCATAACGGACGCGTTCAAAGAGCCGTGTCAGGTGCTCAACGGCCGGCTGCGGGATGCGGGCCCGGGTCAGCCCGGCGGCAAATTCGGCCGGGGTCATGTAGGCCCGGCGACTGAGGCCGCGCTTCTCCTGGAGCAGTTCGGTCATGCTGGCATAGCAGGCCACCACGGCATCCCCCCATTCAACGCCAGCCTGCAGGTCGTCGAGGGCCGTCTGGGCGATCTCGCGCAGCTCCTCCAGCGGGCCTGGAGCGCGGCGCGCCTTCGAGGCCCGGATCAGCAGCCAGGCCAGCGGTCCGGCGAGCAGGACCAGCGCGCCAAAAGACACCCCGAACGAGATCCACGGCGAAACCTGCGGTGGCTCGAAGAACGCAAGCGGTGCCTCCTCGGTCCCGGTGCTTCCTGGATCGATGACCGTCGCGGCGGCCTGCGGTTGAACGGGAGCTTCGCCAGCCGCCTGCTCGGCCTCCGAATCCTGCGAGATCAGCAGGGCTGCCAGGATCAGGAAGAAGGTCATCAACAGCAGCGCCCTGGCCATGCGCCGGCGCTGCTGCGGCGTGGCGAAGATCATCGCCACGAGGATCCCAACGGTCAGGATCGTGATTCCGATGAGCGCCACAACCCAGAAGAAAAGTCCGCTCGGCGGTCGAAGCGGGACCAGGGTCGTCTCATTTCGCTCCCCAGCGGGGGAAAAGGGGGTCGCCGGAGCGAGCACCAGGCTATCCAGGCTGGCAGCCAGAACGGCGATCGCCAGGAGCGCCAGGATTCCGGTCACCAGCAGGGAAGTTTTCCGGTTCGGATGTGGATGCATAGGGATCGTCTGCAGATTTTACCATGACCGGACAGCGGGAACAACGCCGACCACCCAATCAGTATAGCCAGAAGAACTGGATTTCCCCACCCTCGCCAGTAGGGTTTGCGAAGCTCTTTCCGAACGGTATAATAGGGTCTGTCCATGTCGAATTCCTCCCTCCTGCCCTTCTCCGGTAAGACCGCCCTGGTGACCGGCTCCGGGCGCGGCATTGGCCGGGCCATCGCCCTGCATCTGGCGCGCCAGGGCGCCGACCTGGCGATCAACTTCTTCCGCAACCGCGGCCCGGCCGAGGCGACCGCGGCCGAGGTCGAGCGCCTCGGCCGGCAGGCCGAACTGATCAAGGCCGATGTCGGCGACCTGGACGATCTGGGACGCTTATTCGACGAGGTCGAACAGGCCTTCGGCGGGCTGGATATCTTCGTCCACAATGCCGCCTCGGGCTACAACCGCCCGGCCCTGGAGCAGAAGCCCAAAGGCTGGGAATGGACGATGAACATCAACGCCCGGGCCCTGCTGTTCGCCGCCCAGAGGTGTGTTCCGTTGATGGAGCTGCGCGGCGGCGGGAAGATCGTCAGCGTGACCAGCCAGGGGTCGACGCGGGTCATGCCCGAGTACGTGGTCGTCGGGGCCAGCAAGGCCGCTCTCGAGTCCCTGACCCGCTATCTGGCAGTCGAACTGGCGCCCCGGAACATCGTTGTCAACGCCGTCTCGCCCGGGCTGGTGGCGACCGACGTGCTGAAGCACTTCACTGCCACCCAGGAGAGCAACATCCTCGAGCGGACTGCCGCCGCCACACCGGCCGGACGGCTGGTCACCCCGCAGGACGTGGCCGAGGTGGTCGCCTTTCTGTGCAGCCCTGGGGCAGCCATGATCCGCGGCCAGGTCCTGGTCGTCGACGGCGGTTACACCCTGCCAGTCAGGTAGCTTTTTCATGTTAGAATAGGCCTACTTGCAGCGGGATTTGTGCGCGCGATTGCGCCAGACCTGAAACAGGCCTGGCGCTGTTTTTTTCACCGACCGGCTGTACCCATCACAAGTGAAAGAGGAAAAATGCAAACCAAGCTCTATGTAGGCAACCTGTCCTACGAAACCACCGAAGATGAACTACGCGACCTGTTCAGCCAGGCCGGGACGGTCAGTTCGGTGGCACTGATCAAGGATCGCGATAGCGGCCGCTCGAAGGGGTTTGCCTTCGTCGAGATGAGCAACCAGAGCGAGGCTGAAAAAGCGATCCAGCTGTTCAACGACCAGACCTTTGGCAACCGGCCGCTCAAGGTCAACATTGCCCGCCCGAAGGAAGAGCGCAGCTTCGGGGACCGCTACGATGACCGGCGGGGTGGCAACAACCGCGGTGGCCCTGGCGGCGGGCGCAACCGGCGCAATCCCCGCGGCGGCCAGCGCAGATATTAACAGCAAAACTCCCGAGGCAGCACACGGCCAGCGGGAGTTTTTCATTCAAAAATGGCTTCGCCTAGGGGGCAATCCGGAAGGTCTGGAAAACCTGCTCGAAGGCCGGCCGCCGATCGTAGAATTCGTTGATATGGGTGGTGAACATGATGACCCAGACAGTATCCCCGTCCAGGACAAAGTACATCGCCTTCTTGAGCTGCAACCCATCGGACTCGATCTCGAAAAGAACCCGGTGAGCCGCCTCTCCCCAGAGAGGCGTCAGGGCGGTGCTCTCGGTAATCAGGGGAGGATTCGTAGTCCCGGCCGGCAGATCGCCGAAGATCGCGTACACATAATCGGCCAGGTCCGAAACCGGCTCGGGGTCGAAACACAACCGCATATCGGTGATCACCAGCAGCGGACTGCGCTGGGAGTCGACGGCAAACAGGACACATTCGGGGGGCAGGTTGCGCCCAAAGTCGACCGCGGCTGAAAAGAATGGATCGAGATCATCCAGGGCTGCCAGGGTCTGCGTCCGATGGACGGTCATGTCCCCACCGACGAAACTCGGGGGCAGCCAGATTTCGACCGCGCCTCCCAGGAACTGGTTCCACCCGGCCGGGATCAGCGACCGGTACGGAATGGGCGTTTCGGTGGCCGTCGGCGTAATCGTCGGGACAGGCGGTTCGGTCTCCTCCAGGGTCGCGGTCGGCGCTTCGGGAGCCGCCGGCGGCATGGAGGTGGGCAGCTGGGCCAGGGTGGGCAGCTCCACACCGGGCTGGACGGAATCGCCAAGCACAAACCATCCCATCCCTACAACCAGGCCGATCGAGAACAGACCCATGCAGGCCAGGATGACCAGCTGGATCAGAGTCAGGCCGAAGTAACGCCGAACGGGTTGTGACGGGTATTGCATCTTTCACCTCCACATGAGACGATCCCCTGCTCCAGCATGACCCGCTCAGCCGACCAGGATGGCTCGCGCCGGGGCACCGTCGGAGCCAGCCAGTTTGAGCGGCAGACAATAGAGAGCGTATTCGCCAGGTTCAACCGCCCTCAGATCCAGCCCTTCGACGATCACCACGCCGCCCGCCAGCAGCGCCCGGTGGGTCGGAACCCCTTGCTTGTAGGGCGCGACGGACAGGTAATCCACACCGATCAGACGGATGCCGCTGCGGACCAACCAGGCGGCTCCGTCTTCGGACACGCCCACGAAAGCGGTGAAGAATTCCGCACCCTGGCCCCACAGGGCCGAGTTGGCGGTCTTAAGCAGCAAGCGCTCGGTCCCGGCGGGGATGGCGGCCGCTTCAAGCACCGCGGCGGTGATCAAGGTCACCTGGTCGGGGATGCGGACCAGGCATGCCGGCCCGGTGAGCACCTCCAACGGCAGGCCCTCGACCGTGCGCCGGTCATTGAGAAAGTGATGCGGCGCGTCGACGTGGGTGCCGGTGTGGGCGCTGCAGGCCAGGTGCGTCAGGTTGGCATGGGCGCCTTCGTCCATCGAGGCGACCCTGGTCAGGGCCACCGGCGGGTCGCCAGGCCAAACCGGCATTCCGGGGGACATCGTCAGGCTTATGTCATAGATTTTCATCGGTTCCATTCCTAATTTTACACCGCGCCCGGCCACAAGCCCGGTGTTACCAGCCGCTGGCCAGGAAGATATCCTGCAGGAGATCAAGGCGTTCCAGTTCGGTCATCGGGCGCGGACGGGCATAATCCTCGAGCATGTACGTCAGCAACTCGGTGCTGATATGCCGGCCGCCGTAGAGAATGTGCCGGTCGATGAACTCGCGCTGCGTCCCGGGGACAGGAACGTTCATCTGGTCGAAGAATAGATTTCCCAATCCGTAGTGGATAAAAGAGCCGTCGCCAAATGCAATCGCCTGCGGGAAATGCGCCTGGCTGCCGCTGACGATCGCCGCCCCGGCGTCGGCCAGGCGGCCAAAGTCACGCACCTGGTTCTCGGGCGCATTGTGGATATAGTACTCATTATATTGCATTGTGGCGATCACAATAATCCCGGCGGCATCCAGACGGTTGATCTCAGACGTCATCCAGGAATAATCCCCGCACGGGGCAGCCCCGGGGCGCGTTTCCGTTGCCCAGGCGTATTCCGGTCCGACCGGATTGCAGCCGATGAAGGCCAACCGATTGCCATTATGTTCGACCGTGATCGACCTGGTCGCATCGTCCAGGTTGCGGCCGCCCCCGTAGTAAGGCCAGTCCCGGGCAGTATACATCTCCAGCGTCATCATGGTCGCCGCCGAGCCGTGATCCTGGAAGTGGTTGCCGGTCAGCTCGACAATGTCGGTGCCAACGTCTTCCAGCAACTGGATGTAATCCGGGTCGGAACAAAAGATCAGGCTGGTAGAGTTCGGATTGGGATAGGGGCAGCCCTCGGCAAACGGGATCTCGTTGCTGATGTGGGTCAGGTCGGCGCTGCGCAGCACATCCCGCACCGCCTCACCCGGGTACAGGATCCCGCGCTGTTCCATGCGGTAGGCCGTCGCCCGGACCATGGCAGTCACACCGGTCATCACCAGCACGGTCATCCTGGACTGCTCGCGGTTGGTTGCAGGAAGATCGGCCGTAAATTGGGGATACGCGCTGGAACGAAAGGCAAATGTAATCGTCAGGGGGTAATTGAGCGGGTTGAAATCCATGTGGATCGGCGACTGGCCGTCGATGGTCAGGACTTTCCAGCGCGGCTCAAGGTCTTCGAACGGGACGATCGCCCAGGCCGGCCGCGCCGCCCAGGCCCCTTCGAGCAGCCCGGAGTCCGCGGCCACCCGCACAGCACCACTGGCAGGTGACCCCCACCGGGCCGTGAACGCCGCCAGGGTGGACTCGGTCATCCATAGCGGCCGGCCGGCAAAGGGCCCGCTGGGCCGGCCGTTCCAGGCATTCTGCAGGTCTGTATTCGTGACCCCATCGGTGACCGTCGGAAAAGGAGCCACCAGGGCATAGATCCAGGTCGAATACCTATTGGGGATGGAAACCTGCGCGTCGTACAGCTCCAGGCTTACCGTGCCGGCCCGGGCGGTTTCGGCCACCCGCAGGCCCGCATGGAGCGCCGCCTGGCGCAGCGCCGGCGGGACGGAAGGGGCGATCCACAGCAGGAGCGGAGCAGGCGTGGTGGTGATGCCCGGCGTCTGGCTGGGGGTTGAACTCGGGATCCCCACAGCGGTCAGGCTGGTGGTCGGCGTGTCCGTTGGAAAGTACCCTTCGGGCTGGAAGGGGGTGGACGTGAAGGGCTGCCCGGCGGGGATCTCCTGAGAGGCGGGCGGCGCAACGGGTACATTCGTGCCCGGCGCCCCTGATCCCCAGGCCGGCGCACAGGAAACAAGGACGAGAACAACACTGAAAACGAAAACAGGCCGCACGATGGAATGTTTGGTTCTCAAAATCGGATTTCCTTCGCGTTTAGGCTGGACAGAGAGCCGTCCGGGCCAGGCTGAATTCCTGCACGGCGACCTCGTCCAGGGTCACGCCCAGGCCAGGTCCGGTCGGGACGGCGATGCAAGAGTCCGCATCGAGCGTGAAGCGTTCGCGGGTGATGTCCCGCGCGTAATAACGATCGGAGGCAGAAATATCGCCGGGAAGGGTGAAATTGGGCAGCGAGGCCAGCGCCAGGTTGGAAGCCCGCCCGACCCCGGTCTCGAGCATCCCCCCGCACCAGACCGGCATGCCGCGCTCCTGGCAAAGGTCATGGATGCCCACTGCCAGGCTCAACCCGCCGACCCGCCCGGCCTTGATATTGATCACCCGGCAAGATCTCATCTCGAGCGCCTGGCGGGCATGGCGCAGCGAGGTGATGCTCTCGTCGAGGCACAGCGGAGTGCGGAACTGCTCCTGCAGGCGGGCGTGATCCCATAGATCGTCCTCCGCCAGGGGTTGTTCGATCAGAAGCAGCGCCAGCGCGTCGAGCGGCAACAGGGCCGAGGCCGTCTCGGGCGTGTAGGCCGCGTTGGCATCCACCTGCAGGCGAACGGCAGGAAAGGCATCCCTGACCGCGCCGACATCGTCCAGGTCACGCCCGGGCTTGATCTTGAGCTTGATGCGGGCGTAGCCCAGGTCCAGATACTGCCCGACGATCGTGACGAGCGCCGCAGGCGAGGCCTGCAGCCCGACCGATACCCCAACCTGGACCCGGGGCCGGGTTCCTCCCAACAAGCGGGACAGCGGTTGCCCGGCCTGCTTGCCGAGCAGGTCCCACAGGGCCATCTCGACCCCCGCCTTGGCCAGCAGGTGCCCCTTGATCGATCGCACCCGCTGGCGATAGTCCTCGATGCCGGCCAGGTCATGCCCGAGAAGGAGCGGGGCAAGATAGTCTTTCAGAATATGCCAGGCCGTGCCGGTCGTCTCGTAGCAGTAACCCGGATCACGGTCAGCGACGCACTCGCCGTAGCCGGTCAGCCCTTCCGCATGGACCGTGACCAGGATGCATTCCCGGGCGGTGCTGCGCCCAAAGGAGGTCTCGAACGGCGTGACGAGCGGCATGCGCAGGTGATCGAGAGTGATCCTTTCGATTCGCATGACTATCCCTGATCGGCTGTCGCGACGGCCCCGGGACCATCACGACAGAAGGAACTTCAACCCAGGTCATCCTCTCGCGATTGGCCGCCGAGCGCCTCGGACATCGTGATCCCCTCCCGGCGCATCCCGGGGGCCGGGGTGCCGCAGTAAGGACACAGGTTCCAGGGCATCTCCATCAACCGGCCGCACTTGTGGCAGGGTTTCTTGAGCCTGGTGTGGCAATTCGGGCAAACCTGCCAGTCCTCCTTGACGCGGCGTTCACATCCCGGACAAATGGACTGATCTTCGATCGTCTGGAGAAGGGCCTCCTCTTCGAGGGTGCGCTGGTACTCCTCCTCCAGCGTATGGCCCGGGCGCAGAACAAGGTAGACCAGCACTCCCGGCAGGAACAGGACGGCCACCAGAGCCGCCGCCAGGATGTGCACCAGCCGGTCGCGATGACGATTGCGAATATCGCGATATGTCCAGACGACCAGGGCAATCCACATCGCCACCAGGAATGCCCCGCCAAAACCCGTCAGGACCAGGGTGAAGCCGCTCAAGAAGGTGGGATCAAGGGACATGGTCTACTCCGTCATTGACGTGCTGCAAGCGTGGGTATGAGTCTATCACAAGTCATGCCTGCGGTGTGAAATTGAGACTGCAATGGTACCCCGGGGTCACGGCTCCCGGCGCAGAGTCTCAACGTGGATCAATTCGCTGCCCTGGGTGTAGGCCACAGAAAGCCCGCTCAATTCCGGCCGGGTCATCATGAAATACACCTGCACGAACAGCGGCAGGACCGGCAGGTCAGCCGAGTAGATGCGCAGCGCCTCCTGGTGGGCGGTGACATACTCCGGTGTCCCCGGCAGGCTGTCCAGGGCCAGCGCGCAGGCAGCGTCGTACGCCGGATTGACGTACCCGCTCAGGTTCTCGCCAGCCCAGGCGTTTCCCCCGGCCGGGATGGCAGACGTCATGCCGAGCGCACAGGGCGGGACCCAACCCGTCCGGGTGGAGAACAGGGCCAGGTCGAAGCGCCGCCCGGCCAGGAGCGCCTGGCTGTCCTGGACAAACAGCTCGCGGCCCGGAGCCTGGACCAGGGCGACATCCATCCCGCAGGCGGCCAGATCAGCAGCGATGGCCTGACCGGCCGCGAGCCGCAAACCGGAATCGGTGGTCGTCAGGGTGAACTGCAACAGCACGCCTTCCGCGATCCCCGTCACGCCATGGGCTTCCCGGATCCCGTCAGCGTCCTCATCGCGCCAGCCGAGATCGTCCAGCAGAGCCATGCCGGACTCCGGTTGATAGGGGTAGCTTGCGACCTGGGCCCCCACCAGCAGAGGATGGCCGGTCGGAAGGTAGGTGTCGATCAGCGGGGCGGTACCAAGGTAGATCGCATCCGCCATCGCCTGGCGGTCGAGGCAGTAGGCCGCGGCATGCCGCAGACGCGGGTCATCGAAGAAATCGGGACGCGGCACACCCTCACCGGAATTGACGCCAAAGGTCAGGGCCTCCCAGACCGCCCCGTCCAACCCGGGGAGCGGCACCAGCCGGGCCGCCCCGGCTTCGACCAGGATCAGCATCTCAGGGGTGGGCACCTCCGGCAGAGCATCGGCCAGCAGGATGTCGCAGGCCCCCGACTGGATGGCGGTCAGGTTGGCAACCAGGTCGCGCCCCTGGAAGCGGAAGACCAGCCGGTCAAAGTACGGCAGCCCTTCCCCGGACCGAAAGTAGTTCGGATTGCGCTCAAGGATGATCTGCGCCCCGGGCTCCCAGGTGGTCAACCTGTAAGGCCCCCAACCCAGCGGGGTCCGGTTGGCATCATCCGAGGCGAGCAGCACTTCGACCGGAAAGCGCGCCAGGGTATGTGCAGGCAGGGGAATGAAGAAATTGGCCTGATAGGTCGGGTCCATGAAGCCCGGCAGGCCGGTCCAGACGACCGTGTGCTCATCTTCGGCGGTGTACGCGGCGGTGGAGATCGCGGTCGGGGCGCTGCGCGAGACCAGCCCCCCCAGCCCGTAGGCCGTCCACTCGGAGACCGCCACCCGGTAACTGAAGACCGAGTCGTGCGCGGTCAGCGGTGTCCCGTCCGACCAGAGGATGCCCTGCTGGAGATGGAAAGTGACCCGCAGGTGATCCATTTCAAGAGTCCCCCCCTCAAAGGCCACGGCACAGGCATCCGAGCGGCAGCCGGCCGGCCGGACGAGCAACCCGGGCAGCAGGGGCGCCATTTGCCCGCCCGTGTCGATGACCAATTCGCCCTCTTCCACTGTCACCGGCTGGATCAGGGCGTCGCCGTCGGCCAGGGAGGGGATCTTTTCCAGGATGACCGGCTGATAGGTGTAATTGATCCGGTCAATGGGGCCGTCGTAGATCGCCGCCAGGATGGCCAGCTTTTCATAGGTCGGTTCGCTGTACAGGAACAGGTCGGTCGGTTCGGCCCCCAGGCAGACCACCAGCGTGTCGGGTGACTCCGGGATCCGGGTCGGGGTCGCCAGGGGAGCCAGTTGGGCATCGGCCGGCGTCGGAAGGCGGTAGCCCTCCCCCAACGGCAGGCCATCGCAGGCCGCCAGCAGGACCAGGGCGAGAGACAAGCAGACCAAGCAACGCACTCCGGGTTTCATGGCGATCTCCTTCCCGAATCTGATTATACCCTTTGGGAACAAAAAACCAGGTCTCTGGCGAGGCCTGGCGGGAATTTCGATCGGGGAGATCAGGTTCCGTCGTCGTCGTCCTTGGCGGCATAGCCGGGACCGCTGGAGAAGAAATCGGCGTTGACCTGGGTGTCGGGGGTCAGGTCGACGATTTCGCCGGCCGCGAGCTGCCTGACACTGTCCAGCGCCACCGGGTTGCCGAGGTGGTTGGTGCCCTCGTAGTGGCCGCTCAGACTGACCTGGTTGAGGTACTCGCCGCCCTGGGCGGTGAAGGCCGCCGGGATCTCGGCCTCCGGGAAAATGGCGTTGTACGGGCACTCAGGGACGCAGGCGCCGCAGTCGATGCAGGTCTCGGGGTCGATGTAGACCATCGGCCATTCCGAACCCGCCTTGCCGGGGACGATGCACTCCACCGGGCAGACTTCGATACAGCCGCGATCACGCAGGCAAAGACTGGTAATCACATGGGTCATCAGATTCCTCCTCTGGTTATGGACGTGGACAAGATGGACTGATTATATCCATGTTGGAGGATTTTCGCAATTTCTGCTTCTTGCAGAAACAGCGGAACTGCAGTTGCCACGAAGCAGGGGGCGGCGATGATTTCAGTTCGGATATTTCCGCCGTAGGCTGTAAAATCCACCCAGCCCGGATGGGAGATCCAGCTGCCCATCAGGCTCCCCGAGTCCTTCTAGCGGGCGGCTTCGTAGCGCCGGGCGACCTCGTCCCAGTTGACCACGCTCCACCAGTTGCCAACGTACTCGGGACGGCGGTTCTGGTATTTCAGGTAGTAGGCGTGTTCCCAGACATCCAGGCCCAGGATCGGGGTCAGGCCGTCGGACAGCGGGTTGTCCTGGTTGGAGGTCGAGACGACCGACAAACCATTGTCCTTCTTGACCACCAGCCAGGCCCAGCCGGACCCAAAGCGGGTATTGGCGGCCTTTTCGAACTCCGCCTTGAAAGCGGCGAAATCGCCGAAGGCCGCCTCGAGAGCCTGCGAGAGCGGGCCCCTGGGCTCGCCACCTGCCTTGGGGGCCATGATCTCCCAGAACAGGTTGTGGTTCCAGGTCCCGCCGCCGTGGTTGCGGACGGCCGTGCGGATGTCCTCCGGGACGGCGTTCAGGCTGGAAAGCAGGGCTTCCAGCGACTGGTCGGCAAGTTCGGGGTACTTCTCGATCGCGGCGTTCAGGTTGTTGACATAGGCGGCATGATGTTTGTCGTGGTGGATCTGCATCGTGGTGGTATCGATGATGGGTTCGAGCGCGTCGTAACCATACGGCAGGGGGGCAAGGGAAAAAGCCATGGGGGATCTCCTTTGGTGGGTGAATGTGAATTTTTATGATAAATATCATCAATATTGTAGCCTTTGGGGGCTCCCCTGTCAAGAGCCGGGGTCGATTTCTTATACATCGTTTATACTTATGTCCAAATCATCTCCCGAGGAGAGCAAGATGGCTGGAATTAATCCCAAGCAGGACCGCAGACCCGCCGGCTGTCTGGGCTGGGGACTGCACATTCTGGCCGGGCTGGTGATCCTGACCCTGGTCCTGCTGGGGGCCGGCTTCGGTGCCCAGCTCAAGACCACCGCCGATGACTTCCGCCAGTACCCCGCCCCGGGGCAGCTGGTCGACATTGGCGGCACCCGCCTGCACATTCACTGCACCGGGGAGGGCAGCCCGACTGTCGTCATCGATGCCGGCAACGGCGATTTCTCACTCAGCTGGACCGTGATCCAGGCCGAGCTGTCTGCGACCACCCGCATCTGCACTTACGACCGGGCCGGCTACGGCTGGAGCGACCCCAGCCGGCTGCCGCGCACGGCCGGAAACATCGCCCAGGAACTGCACGCCCTGCTGGTCAATGCGAACATCCCCGGGCCATACGTGCTGGTCGGCCACTCGCTGGGCGGCTACGGCGTGCGCTTGTTTGCCAGCCTGTACCCGGACGAAATGGCCGGGATGGTCCTGGCCGATGCCGGGCACGAGGAGCAGTTCGAACGGCTGCCGGCGGCCTACCAACAGGTCAACCGGCAGCAGGTCGGCGTCCTGAGCACGATGAGCTTCCTGGCGCGCTTTGGCCTGCTGCGCCTGATGGGCAACAGCTCCGGCGGGCACGACCTGGCCCCGTCCTTCATCTGGCAGCTCCCGGAAGACGTGCAGCCGGTCTATCTGGCGCTGATGTCGCACCCTGGCTATTTCGATGCCACGCTGGCCGAACTGAATGCCCTGGAGGAGAGCAGCCGCCAGGTTCAAGCTGCCGGCGACCTGGACGGCCTGCCGCTGGTCGTGCTGACCGCCGGCAGCACCCTGACCCCCGATGCGCTGCAGTCCATCGGCCTGCCACCCGACTTCCCCGTCCGCGAAATCCAGCAGGTCTGGCTGGAACTGCAGGCCGAACTGGCCGCCCTGTCGACAGACAGCACCCACACGATCATCGACTGCGGGCACGCCATCCACCTCGAGCGGCCGGAGGCGGTTGTCGCAGCCATCCTGCAGGTGGTCGCGGCCGCCCGCTGACATGCATCCGGGTTCTGATGTGAAGGATCCCTCCCGGCTGGTCCTGTCCCTGGCCCTCCTTCTGGCCATCCTGGCAGTCTCGACCGCCTCGATCTTCATTCGCTTCGCCCAGATGGAGGCGCCTTCGCTGGTCATCGCCGCCGGGCGGCTGACCCTGGCCAGCCTGGTCCTGGCTCCCTTCGCGCTGACCCGCGGCCGGTCCGAGCTGCAGCACCTGACACGGCTCGACCTCGGACTGGCACTGGTCTCGGGGATCTGCCTGGCGCTGCACTTCGCCACCTGGATCTCTTCGCTGGAAACCACTTCGATCGCCAGTTCGGTGGTCCTGGTCAGCACCGCTCCGCTGTGGGTGGCCTTGCTCTCGCCACTGCTGCTGGGTGAGCGGCTCGCACCACTGGCCCTGGTCGGGATGGCCCTGGCACTGGCCGGAGGGAGCATCATCGGGATCAGCGACGCCTGCCGCTGGGAAGGCGGCCTGGCCTGCCCGCCGCTGGCCGAATGGTGGGGCGGCGCGGCGATGGGAGGCAACTTCCTGGCCCTGGCCGGTGCCTGGACGGTGACCGGCTACCTGATCATCGGGCGCCGCCTGCGCTCCAGGATGTCGCTGGTGCCGTACATCTTCCTGGTCTATGGGATCGCGGCGGTCGTCCTGGTCGCCATCCTGCTGGCGGCCGGACAGACTCCCTTTGGCTACACGCCAATGACCTATCTCTGGATCCTGCTGCTGGCCCTCGTCCCGCAGTTGATCGGCCACTCGACCTACAACTGGGCCCTGCGCTACCTGCCGGCAGCCCTGGTGGCCATCGGTGTGCTGGGGGAGCCGATCGGCTCGACGATCCTGGGCTACCTCATCTTCGGCGAGTCGCCGGGCTGGATCAAGGTTGTCGGCGGCATTTTGATCCTGGCCGGGATCTCCCTGGCAACCAGGCAGGAGAGAAAATGATCACACCCTACGAATGCTCCCAGTGCGGATCGACCAACTTCGAGAAAGCCGGCGCCCGGCGGGTGCGCTGCGCCCACTGCGGCAGCCTGTTCCAGGTACTGACCGACGATCCAGCCCTGACGATCGTCAAAGGGGCCAACGTCGTCTTCGAAAAAAGCGCCCGGGTGGAAATCTACGGAGACGTCGAGATCGAGAACGGGGCGCATGTGAACATCGAGGGGCAGGTCACCCTGCTCAAAGGGCAACCGAAGAAGAAGTTCGAACTGCGCCTGCTCCAGGCCGGCAACCGCCCACCCCGGGGAGGCAGGCAGGAATGACCGACATCTACGCCTTCCTGGCCGAACACGCCATTCCCTACCAGAAGGTCGACCACCCGCCGGTCTACACCGTGGCCGAGGCCCAACGCCTGGTCCCGCCGATGCCCGGGGCCGAGACCAAGAACCTGCTGCTGCGCGACCGCAAAGGCCGCCGGCACTTCCTGGTCGTGGTTAGCTTCGACAAGACGGTCGACCTGCAGGCACTGGCAAAGGCCCTGGGTGTCTCGAAACTGTCCATGGCCTCACCCGAGCGGCTGCGAACACATCTGGGCATCGAGCCCGGATCGGTCTCGCTGCTGGCGATCGTCAACGACGCGGCCGGCGCGGTCGAGGTGATCCTGGACGAACAGATCTGGGCAGCCGGGGCGCTGAAATGCCACCCGCTGGTCAACACCAGCACGCTGGTCATCCAGCGCGAGGATATCGAACGCATCCTGCAGATCACCGGGCACGCCTGCCGGAGCATTCCTGTGCCGGGCAATTCGTGAGCCCCGGGTAAGATCCTTGCCCGCTCCACCTGGCCATTCCAAAGGGAGGCAGACCTGACCACACCCCTCATGACCGGACCCACCCTGAACCTCACCGCCTCGGCAGCCATACCGGGAGTCGTCCTCCCGGACAGGCTGCAGGAAGGAGAACCATGACCCGCCTGGCCATTCTATCCGACATCCACGGCAACCTGCCGGCGCTGGAGGCGGTTGCCGCCGACCTCTCCCGGCGAGGCGTGGAGCGGGTCGTCAACCTGGGCGACCACCTCTCCGGTCCGCTCTGGCCCCAGGAGACAGCTGACTTCTTGCGCGGCCGCGACTGGAACCACGTGATGGGCAACCACGACCGCCGGCTGGTCACGCAGGACCCGGCTGAGCACGGATCGTCCGACCACTATGCCTACACGCATACCAGCGAGGACGCGCGCGCCTGGCTGGCCTGCCTGCCTGCCCGGGTCGAGCTGGATGGCGGCCTGCTGCTCTTTCACGGGACCCCGACGGACGATACTGCCTACCTGCTCGAGACGGTCAACGGCGGCCACGTCCGGCTGGCCGACCCGGTTGAGATCCGCCAGCGCCTGGGAGCCGTTTCCGCCGCGTTGATCCTGTGCGGGCACTCGCATGTTCCGCGCCTGGTCGCCCTGCCCGGCCAGGGCCTGATCCTGAACCCGGGCAGCGTCGGCCTGCAGGCCTACGACGACACCGCTCCCGAGCCGCATGTCATCGAGAACGGTTCGCCGCACGCCCGCTACGCCCTGCTCGAAAAACACGGGCCGGACTGGCAGGCCGAATTCGTGCTCGTGCCTTACGACCACCCGGCGGCGGCGGCCCAGGCCCACCGCAACGCCCGTCCGGATTGGGAGCGGGCCCTGCAAACAGGCTATTTCTTTTTGGAGAACAAACCGTGGAAATGAAGAACATCCCCTTTGGCACGACCGACTGGGCGCACATCGCCTCCACGCAGCACAAGGGTGAGTCAGGCATGGCGACCTGGCGCACGCAGCAATTCGACGATCTCCGGGTCCGGCTGGTCGAATACAGCCCCGGGTACCTGGCCGATCACTGGTGCACCAAGGGCCATATCCTGCTGTGCCTGGAGGGAGAACTGCACACCGAGCTGGCCGACGGGAGGAAATTCGTCCTGACCCCGGGGACCAGCTACCAGGTAGCCGACAACGCCGAGCCGCATCGCTCCGGCACGCCGACCGGGGCCAGGCTGTTCATCGTCGACTGAGAAGCAGACCGAGGCCCGGACGCAGGCACCGATCCGGCGCGCAAAACACAGGCCGGAAAAGCCCGCTGCGCTAGAAGTGCTCAACCGCCTCGAGCGGGAGTGGGGGATAGATCTGCCCGGGGACCGGGGGCATGGCATTGTAGACCCACTCCACCTGCATCAGGCCGGCCCGCACCCCGCCCATGCGCCGCAGACCCTGGTAGCGGCCGCGCAGCAGGACATCCTCCATGGTAAGTGACAACCCGAACAGGGCCAGCGCGATCCCCGGCGGGATCCGTTCGAGCTCCTCCGTGTAGGCCCCGGTGGCGAACAGCACATGCTCGGAGTCCAGGCTCTGGGCCTGGATGGCAGGAAAAATGACCGGGAACCCATCGGCACCGACGTAGGCCAGGAACTTGAGATTGTCGAGCTTGTTCAGGAAGGCTCGCGTCCAGGGGTTGAGGACCGCCTGCCGGCCGGGTTTGCGGCCCAGGGTCCGACCGAGCATCGTCCGCACAGCAGCCGGGATGATGCGCTTCATCGCCAGGGGCGCCTTGCCGGTGTGCCCGACCAGATCCAGGTAGTAGACCGTATGGACGCCAAAGTAAGCATTGTAGCGGAACATAGGGACATTGTTGTAGTACTCGTATTCGGCCCCCTCCCGGGCGGTGTGGGTGAAGACGGCCCTGCCGCGCCATTCGTGCCGGTCAAGGCTCATGATCAGGAAGCCCGCCTTGGGATTCTGGCGGAGATACCCCTTGGAGAGGCCCTCGGTGAACTGGCCGAAGCACATCGTCTGCGGACCGCAGGCCATCAGGGTCGAGAGCATGGTGACATGCGGCAACCCGCGCGGATCGACCGTCACCAGCAGGCCGATCTTCATCTCGGCCCGCAGGTCGCGGGCGTCAGCGTCGGAGAATTGGGGGAGGGTCTTTTCCATGACAATGTCCTTTCGCGATCAATCTTCCGGAGGGCGGGTCGGTCCGCTGGCCAGGACGATCTGCGGGTCCGGGAAGTGGGCCCGGGCGGCCTGTTCACAGGCGGCCAGTTCGGCGGAGGTCATCAGGGCCTGGCCGGCGTAGGCCCAATCCTGGTCGAGGCGGCTGTACTTGTCGCGGGCCAGGTTGTTGAAAGCGCACAGCTCCCAGCGTGCCAGGCAGCCGTCGAGGTGCTCGGCCAGGAAGCGCCCGATGGCAGCCAGATTGGCGGCCCCGGCCGTCGCCCCGGGGATCAGCGGGGTGCGCACCCACAGTTCCACACCCAGGCCGCCGTCCCGAAGGGCATCCCGCAGGACGAGCAGGTTGGCCAGGATCTTCTGGTTCGGCAGGCCGGTATATTTTTGATGCGCCCCGGCGTCGGCCAGCTTGACATCGTACAACACCAGGTCCACGTAAGGCAGCAGGCGGACCAGATTGGCAGCCTGGGCCTGGCCGCAGGTGTCGAGGGCAGTGTGGATCCCGGCCTCCTTCAGGCCGCGCAGCAGGGCCTCGACAAAGTCCATCTGAAGCAGCGGCTCACCACCCGAAAGGGTCACTCCTCCGCCGGATGCCAGGTAATAGGCCCGATCCTTGAGCAGTTCGGGCAGCAGTTCGTCGACCGTGACCTGGCGGCCGAGCATCTCGAGGGCATTGGCCGGGCAGGCTTCGGCGCACTTGCCGCAGCGCGAGCAGCGGACCCGGTCGATTTCCATCCCGGCGCGGGTCATCGTCAGACAACCGCGCGGGCAGACGTTCAGGCAGGTCAGGCATTCCAGGCAACGGTCGGCATGCCACTGGACCTGGAGCAGCGAGGAGATGCTTTCCGGGTTGTGGCACCAGGCGCAGTGCAGCGGGCAGCCTTTGAAGAAGACGGTCGTCCGGATGCCCGGCCCATCCTCGGTCGAGAGGCGCTGCAGGTGCAGGATGCGTCCGGTCAGGGAGTCAGGCATGGCATTGGCATAATTATGAAGGGTCCCTGTTCAGCAGGTCTGGTGGCTCTCACGGGCGATGATCTCGTCCTGAAGTTCGCGCCCGATGGTGGTGAAGTAGGCATTGTAGCCGGTGACCCGCACCAGCAGGTGACGGTAGTTCTCGGGATGCTTCTGGGCATCGCGCAGCATCTCGGCGTTGATCATGTTGACCTGCAGGGCGCTGCCGCCGTTCTCGACGTAGCCGCGCAGGAAGGCCTTGAATTTCTGGCGATGCTCGGGATCGCGCAACAGCGATGGGTTGAAGCTCATTGTGTGGCTGCCGCCGTTGGGCAGCCGGTTGAGATAATCCAGCCAGTCGCCCTTCCCGTCGGGAGCCTTGCCGCCCAGAACCTTGCCGACGGAGTTGGCATTGGCGGTGGGTCCGTTGATGTCGGCACCGTTGGAGGGGCACAGGGCGTTGGAGAGGAACTTGCCCTTCGGACGGCCATCAGGGCTGGCGGCCAGGAGGAACGAGTCGGCCACCCAGTAGTTCCAGGAGAGCATCCCGGGACGGTACTGGCGGCCGGTCGAGAAGGTCTTGTGCTTCCAGGTCTCCTCGGTCCACAGTTCCATCACCTGGGCGGCCAGGGCATCGGCCGCATCGTCGTCGCGGCCGTACTTGGGGGCCCTGTGCAGGGCACGCGCCTGCAGGACCTCGTGCCCAACCCAGTTGTCGCGCAGGGCCTGGACCAGCTCGGCCAGCGTGCAGACCTTCTGATCGTAGACCAGGTACTTGACCGCCAGCAGCGAGTCGACCGTGGTGGCGTAGGTGACCGCCTCGATGGTCACGTAGCTCAGTTCGGCCCCGCCCTGGGTCACGTCCAGGCCCCGCCCGGCGCAGCCGCCCACCAGGCAGGAGAGGTAGGGCGTCGGGGCAAAGCGGGCCCGGATGGCCTCCGGCCGCTCGTACAGATCGACGATCCTGCGGATGATGGAGCGGGTCTGCTCACCATAGGCGGCCCAGAACTGCTCCCAGGTGGCGAAACCAGCCGGGTCGCCGGTGTCGGGTCCGTCGCGGCGCGGCGGGTCGGGGACGCCGGTCAGCGGGTCGGTGAAGGGATGCAGGTCAAAGCCGCCGGTCAGGGCCAACTCGACCGCCTTGAGCAGATTCAGGTTGGCGTCGACCGTGCCCGAGCGGTCATTGCCGGCCATCGTGTTCTCCAGGCAGCCGACCGGAGCATAATCAAAGACGTTGTCCGCATGGATGAGATGCTCGACCCCCGAGCGACGGGCCTGGAGCATCATCCCGGCCATCGAGCGCTCGTCGAAATTAAGCAGGAACGGGGCGCCCTGGCTGGAGGCGATCATATCGACCACCCGGTCGAGCAGCTTCTCAGGCGTGCCGCGGTGCAGGCGCACGTTGGGCTTGGGCTCCAGGATCGGCGACATCTCGTCGACCACCTCCAGCAGGGCGTAGGTCAGGTCATTGGTCCTATCCTGCCTGTCCGGGCCGAGGCCGGAGACAGTCAGCAGCTGCCCGTAACCGGCGGTGATCCCCTGGTTGCCGCCGGTGCGGATCATCGAGTCGTAGGCCGTGTTGGCGTGAACCCACAGACACTTGAGGATCTCCTTCCCGAATTCGCGCGGCATGCCTTCGGCCAGCGAGCGCTCCCAGAGCGGGCCCAGGAACTGGTCCAGGCGCCCGAAGGAGACCCCTGGGCCGGGATAGTTCTCATCGGACATGACCAGCATATGGGTCAGCCAGAGCGCCTGGACCGCCTCCCAGAAGCTGCGCGCCGGCTCCCACGGGACCCACAGCAGGTTGGCCGCCATCTGGCGCAGCTCCTCCCGCCGGACCGGATCGGACTCTGACTCCGCCAGGCGGGCACACTCCCGGCTGTAGGCCCGCGCCAGGTCGCGCGGCATGCCGGCAGCAGTCAGCATGGCCCGCAGCTGGGCCGCGCGTGGACCGCGCCGCTCGCGCTTCGACAGGCCGTCGTAGTGGCTCTCCAGTTCGGCGTGGACCGCCTTCCAGCCCTCGCGGACGATGCGCCCGTAGTCCGGGATCAGGTGGCCGGCGGTCGGGCCGGCGTTTCCGTAGCCGTGGTTGTGGAACCAGACCAGGGCGGCGCGGGTTCCGTTCTTTCCATAGACCAGCCGGTCGCGGCTCCTGGTCTCGCGCCGGGTCAGGCAGGCCGAGGTCTGGACGTTGAAGCGCGCCCCGGCCAGCAGGTCGCCGGGCAGGACCTCGCGTGGCAAATAGCAGACCATGACCTCGCGCATGAACCAGGCCCGCCGTTCGGGCAGCGACCACTTCCAGAAATCCGGATGCAGGGCCACCGGGCGGGCGACCTGCTGGAACGAGGAGCGGAAGGTCTGCAGGAAGGCGTAGGTCTCCGGGACGATGTAGAAGTTGAGTTCGTTGTACTGGAAGTCCCAGGGAGTTCCGGTGGTCCAGGCAGTTGCCTCGTTGTTCCAGGCCCGCTGCACACCCTGGAAATAATAATCGCGCAGCCACTGGATGCGCGCCGAGAGGTTTTCGGGAGTCTTGATGGCAAAACGCGGCCGGGATTCGGTCTGGAGAGCGAGGGCGGTCATGCAATTTCTCCTTTCAGGTGGGCGGCGCCGTGTTCGAGGGTGGCGGTCATCAGTCGGGCCGCATCGGCGGCATCCCGGGCGGCGACCGCGGCGACGAGGCGGCGGTGAAAATCGAACACCTCGGCGACGACCTGCCCGCCGGCGTAGCGTCGGAAGAATTCGCCGGTCAGGCTGGTGTAGACGCACTTGAACGAATTCAGGATCAGGGGATAGACATGGTTGGCGGAGGCGATCGCCAGAGACAGGTGAAAATCGAAGTCGAGTTCGGTCAGCAGGGCAGCCCTGGACGGATCGGCGGCAGCCTCCCGGGCCAGCAGGTCCAGCAGGCCAGCGAGCTGCGCAGGGGTCCGGGCCAGGGCCGCCAGGCGGACAGTCTCGACCTCCAGCAGCAGGCGGAAGGCGAGCATGCTGTCGAAGAAAGCCGGGTCGAGGCGGCCCTCGTGATGGGCCAGCAGTGAGGTCAGCATGGCCAGCGAACCGTCACGGCGGTAGTCGCTGACGAAGACCCCCCGCCGGGGGAGGATCTCCACCAGGCCCTTGCCCGCCAGGTCGACCAGGGCCTCGTGCAGGACCGGGCGGCTGACCCCCAGGCGCAGGGCGAAATCGCGCTCGGGAGGCAGGCGCTCCCCGATGTGCAGTTCGCCGGAGAGGATCAACGCCTCCAGCCGGGCGACGCAGGCTTCCTTGAGACTCAGGACCTTGAGCGGTGCGATCGGGACGTCCACACTTTTCTCGCTTTGCGGCGTGGTAAAACCACCAGCCAGATTCATTGTAGCAAAGCAGGGGTCAGGATTCAAGCAGGACGTTTGTCACCACTTCCGATGGGGTTTTGGGGCCCCTGCCCGGCTGCTTGCCGGAAGGTTTGTTTTCCTGTATAGTTGGATACATCCCATTGGCACCAGGAGACCGACATGCTAGCGATATCACCAACCGACGAATGGCGAACATCTCACCCCGGGGGAACGATCGGCTTGCTGGAGATCACGGGCCTGGACAATGCCCGCCCGTCCCCGCAATTGAATGCCCGCAAACGAGAGATCGAAGCGAACCTGAGAGAAGGGTACAAGGAATTCACCCGGCAGGACTTCCTGGCGCTTCCCGTGATGGCCGCATACGATCGCTATTACACGCGATTCAACAAGACCTATCACCTGCAGCTGCAGGTCGAGTCGATCGTGCTGAAGGGCAAGAATCTTCCAGATGGTTCTCCGGCAGTCGATGCGAACTTCATGGCGGAGGTGGAGACGCTGGTCCTCACTGCCGGGCACGATCTTGCCAGACTGCGCCAACCGGTCTCGATCGACACATCCCGGGAAGGCGATCACATGATCCTGATGAACGGAACCGCCAAGATCATTCGCGCCGGGGATATGATCATGCGCGATGCGGACGGAATCAGTTGTTCGATCCTGTACGGGCAGGACGACCGCTCCCCCATCACCCCAGCGACCTCCGGCGTGCTGTATGTCGCCTATGCCCCCACCGGTATCCCGCTGGAATCGGTCGCCCTGCAGCTGCGGACGATCGAAGCCTATGTCCGATTATTCTCGCCAACCATCACGGTAGAGCAACTCCGTTTGCTTTCAGCCTAGCAGAGCGCATCCGCCGGAATGGGTACGCCCTGCACCGCCAAGAGTCGCTCCGGAGGCGGCCATGCCCTGTGAAACCACCCGCTCAAAACAGAACCGGGGGGCCCGACAACCCCATACCCGCAGACTTGCCGGAGCGGTCGCAGTCTACCTGATCTTCTGCGGCCTCAGCCTCCTGAGCCAGGTTGCCTACCCGCTCTTGGGGCTGGTGGTGCTGATGGGGATCGCCCTTCCCCTGGCCTGGGGAAAGGCCACCGGAAACTGGGCCGCGATGGGCTTCACCCGAAACAAGCTGGGGCTGGCCCTGGCGTGGGGGATAGCCGCGGGCGTCCTGACCGGCCTGATCGGGATCGCCGTCGTGCCCCAGCGTACGTTTCCCCCCCAGCTCGGACTGCAGCTGGCGATCGGCATTCCGATCTGGGCGCTGATCGCCAGCCCCTTTCAAGAGTTCTTCTTTCGCGGCTGGCTGCAGTCCAGGTTCGAGGCCGTCCTGGGCCCCCGGTGGGGCCTGCTGCTGGCAACCGCCTGTTTTACGCTCTGGCATTACTGCGCCCCCTTCGTGGGCCGGACCGCGGTCCCGCTCGCGACGCCGATCGGGGCCCTGTCGACCTTCGGCGCCGGCCTGCTCTACGCCCACGCCTTCCAGCGCAGCGGCAACATCCTGGCGCCCTGGCTGGCCCATGTCATCTCCGGGATCGTCTTCGTCCTCGTGGGAGCCATGGATTTTACCCAACCGGTATGGTAAAGAGGGGTTCCATGAAAGCGACCTTTGCTCTTCTCGCCAATCCAGATGTCCACAACCTGGTGCGCAAGCTGTCCTGGCAGATCCACACCCAATATCGCACCGGGACCAGCGTCTGCCGCCTGCCACCGCACATTTCGCTCAAGCAGCCCTTTGAGGTCACAGATCTGCCAGCCCTCGAAGACTACCTGCGTGACCTGGCGGGGTCCCTGGATCCTTTCGATGTCACCCTGACCGAACTCCAGTTGATCCCGGCAGTCTTCGAGGGCCGCCAGGTGGGTCTCGTCTGGCTGGAGGTGCAGGAATCGAAAGAACTGCGCCAGCTGCACCAGCGAGTCAACCTGGAGCTGAGCCAGCGGTTCCAGAACACACAGGCCGCCCACGACGGAGCAGAATATCATTTCCACATGACCGTGATGATGGGAGGACAGCCCCCGGAGGTCTATCGCCAGTTCTTTGGTGAGACCACGGAGCGTACCCTCAACCTTCGTTTCACGGTGCGCGAACTGGCCATGTTCGTATATGATGAGCCCTTAAGCCTCGAAGGCGATTTCATGACCTATCGAATCTTGCAGGTCGGCCGGCAGGGGAACTGCTGAAAGTGCCCGGCGGCAGACAAACGCGGGAGTTGCCTTTGATGAGGTTTTCCTGGATCCAGGGAACCCGCGGCCGGCATCTGCGCTTCACACGGCTCCGGCTCCCACCCGAGGGGAGATCGAACTGCGCCTCACCGGTCCCAGCACACGCAAGGAATGCGTGGCCCTGTTCCGCCTGTCGATCGCCGAGGCCGATGGACAGGCGAGCATCCAGGGCGGCGGGGTGCTGGAATTCGCCCTGCGCGGCGTGCTTGAAGTTGGCAGTTCCAACTACCTGGATGGACTCCTGCATGCCGGCCTGCGGGGCACCTTTACCATGCGCCAATACGGGACAGACATCCCCCCGAGACGGCGAGGCTCATCACGGAGGTGGATCCGTTCGAGCGCACCCGCACGGATATCCTGCTGTTGTTCTTCAACTTCAAAGAAGGGACGGCATTGGAAACAAGGGACAAAACCGTTCCCGGCGCACTCCCCTGGATCTGCGCCCTTCCTCTTTGGGATGAACGCCAGACACGAACTCGCCCACGCTTGCAGGCTGCTCATCGTCGGCGGCGGTGCGAAAGAGAATGGCCGCGCCATTAGAGGACCTCCCTGATAAAAAGCAGGCCCTCCCCGCGACCAGGTGGGGAGGGTGATGGGGCGATGAAAACTGGCCGACACGCTCCGATCAGCGCACAAAGACAGATCGCCAGCTCTCCCGGGCCGACGAACAACCAGGATTTCGTCTTCCGGGGGCGATCACCTCAGGTAAAGCGTATTCAGGTCACGAACAGCCTGCTGCAGCTGCGGGGTCAGCTCCGCTCCGCTCATGCGCCATTCCCAGTTGCCGCCCAGGCGGCTGGGGTAGTTCATGCGCGCCGCGGTGCCCAGGCCGAGAAAATCCTGCATCGGGGCCAGGGCGAAAACGGCCACCGAGCGCCAGACCGCCCGAATCAGGTCCCAGGCGAAGTCGCTGCCGTCAACCCGCAGGTAGCGGCGGGCGAAGTCACGTTCCTGCTCAGGCGCCGAGGCGTACCATCCGAGAGCCGTGTCATTGTCATGGGTTCCGGTGTAGGCGGCGAAGTTGGGCGTGTAATTGTGCGGCAGGAAGGGATTGTCGGGTCCCGAGAAGGCAAACTGCAGGATCTTCATGCCGGGCAGGTCAAAACGCTGGCGCAGCTCGATGACATCGGGGGTGATCTCACCCAGGTCCTCCGCCAGGATGGGAAGCGCGCCGAAGGCCTTCTGGACAGCTTCGAAGAAGCCCGCCCCCGGACCCGGGACCCAGCGCCCCTGGACCGCCGTCTTCTCGCCGGCCGGGACTTCCCAGTAACCGGCGAAGCCGCGGAAGTGATCCAGGCGGATGATGTCAACCGTCTTCAGTACTGCCCCCAGGCGTGCCAGCCACCACTGGTACTGCTCGGCCTTGTGGGCCTCCCAGCGGTAGAGCGGGTTGCCCCACAACTGGCCGGTCGGGGAGAAATAGTCGGGTGGGACGCCGGCCACAACCGTCGGCCGGCGCTCCGCATCCAGGTAAAACAGCTCGGGATGCGCCCAGACGTCAGCGCTGTCGGAGGCAACGAAGATCGGGATGTCGCCGAGGATGCGCACCGCGCGCCCGTTGGCGAACTGGCGCAGGTCGGTCCATTGGCGATAAAAAACAAATTGATAAAAGGAAAAACGATCGAGCGCTTCCCGCAGGGTTTGGCGCGCCTTTTCGAGGGTCCGCGGGTCGCGCTTGCGCAGTTCAGCCGGCCAGCCGTACCAGGCCCCTCCGCCGTGGGATTCCTTGAGCGCCATGAACAGGGCGTAATCGTCGAGCCAGACGGCGTTCTCATGGCAGAAGCGTTCGAACTCCCGGCGCAGCGCGGCGGGGGCCGAACCAAACTGGATGAAAGCCCGTTCGAGCAGGTTCAACTTCCAGGGGATCAGGCGGCCAAAGTCAACCTTGTCGGCTGGCCAATCGACCATCTCGACCAGGTCGTCGGAATGCAGCAGGCCGTCGCGCAGCAGAAGTTCAGGGCTGATCAGATATGGATTCCCGGCGAAGGCCGAGAAGCACTGATAGGGCGAGTCGCCATAGCCGGTCGGGGCCAGGGGGAGCACCTGCCAGAGCTTGCAGCCGGCGCCCGAAAGCCACTCGACCCAGCGGTAGGCTGCCGGGCCGAGGTCACCGATCCCGTGAGATCCGGGGAGGCTGGTGGGATGCAGAAGGATGCCGGAGGTGCGGTCAAATCTCATAGGGTTTTCGTTTCGTCTCGATGGTTTCCTTGTATTTTACCGTAAGGGAAGGGTAATCGGAGGCGATGACATCGCTGCCGACGGTTCCTCCAGGGGAGATGACCGTCAGCGGCGGGACCTCGCTGGCCTTGCCAACCAGGGCCAGGTCGGACCCGGTGACCGCCTCGCCACCCAGGGAACCGACCTCCCCGATGCGGGCCCGCTCCCCCACCCTGACGCCCTTGTCCAGGATCGCGCGCTCGACGACCGCCCCGGGTCCGATCTCGGCATTGGTCAGGATGACCGACTCGCACACCCGGGCACCGGCCCGAACGATGCTCCCGGGAGAGAGCACGCTGCGCTCGACGACCGCCCCGGGTTCGAGGATGCAGCCGTCGCAGATCAGGCTGTCCTCGGCCAGCGCGCCTCGGGCTACGCGCAACGGGGGCCGCTCCTCGGTCCGGGTGTGAATGACCCAGCCCCGGTCGTTCAGATCGAGCCGCGGCTGTTCGGCCAGCAGGTCCATGTGGGCCAGCCAGTAGGAATGGACCGTCCCCACGTCAACCCAGTAGCCGGTGTACGGGTAGGCGAACACCTTTCGCTCTTCAGCCACCATGCGTGGAATGATGTCCTTGCCGAAGTCGTGGGACGACTCATCGCGCAGGTGGTCCTCCCACAGGACCCGGTCGAGAACCTCCATATTGAAGATGTAAACGCCCATATTGGCCAGATCAGAGGGCGGCTTGGGCGGTTTCTCAACAAAAGAAGTCACCCGGAAGGCCTTGTCCACGCCGAGGACGCCCATGCGCGAGGCCTCGACCAGCGGGACGCGCACGGTTGCCATGGTCAGCTCGGCCTCCTGATCGCGGTGAAAGGTCAGCATGGCATCGTAGTCCATGGCGTAGACATGGTCGCCCGAGAGGATCAGGATGTGGTCAGGCCGGGTTTGCTTGATGAAGGTGAAGTTCTGCTGCACGGCGTCCGCCGTGCCCACGTACCACTCGGCGCCAAAGCGTCCGCGATACGGGGTGAGAATGCGCACCCCGCCGGTGAAATCCCGGTTGAGGTCCCAGGGGCCGCCGGCACCGATGTGCTCGATCAGCGAGTGTGGGCGGTACTGCCCGAGGACCATGACATCGAAGATCCCGGAGTTGACACAGTTCGAGAGGGTAAAGTCGATGATGCGGTATTTCCCCGCAAACGGGACGGCCGGCTTGGTCCGCTTGGCAGTCAGGACGCTCAAACGGGAACCATCCCCACCAGCCATGATCACGGCACGTGTTTTCATCGTCACACCTCAACCAGGCGCCCAGCAGGGATCCACGCCGGGTGCTTCATTCGGGATCGGGGACCGCTTCGGGAACCAGGCAGCGGTACAGGGTGGCGTACTGGCGGGCCGAACGGGTCCAGGAGAAATCCTGCTTCATACCATTCCGCTGGAAGCGGCGCCACTTCTCCTGGCTGGCGTAGACTCCCAGGGCGCGCTGGAGGGCCTCGACAAATTCATCGACATCGGCCCTGGCGAACAGAAAACCGGTCTTGCCCTCCTCGACGGTATCCTTCAACCCGCCGGTGGCCCGCACGACCGGCACGCAGCCGTAGCGCATGGCGAGCATCTGGCCCAGGCCGCAGGGCTCGTAGCGCGACGGCATCAGGAACATGTCGGCACCGCCGTAGATCAGGCGGCTGAGATTGGCATCGTAACGCAGGACAGCCTGAACGCGTTCGGGATACTTTGCCTGCAGGCTGCGGGCCGCGGCCTCGAGCTGGGGGGCCCCCGAACCCAGCAGGAGGAACTGCCAGGGTTTCTCGGCCAGTTTCGGCAAAGCCTCAAAGACCAGGTCGAGGCCCTTCTGCTGGTCAACGCGCGTGACCATCGCCAGCAGCGGGACACGCGCCTCGATCGGAAAACCCATTTTCTTCTGCAGGGCGGTCTTGTTCTCCAGGCGCCCGCCCAGGCTGTCGGCGTCGAAAGTGGCCGCCAGGCGCCGGTCGGTCAGCGGGTTCCAGGCATTGACATCCACCCCGTTGACGATCCCGGTGATCGAGTTGGCCCGCTGTTTGAGGAAATCCTGCAGATCGCAGCCGAAATCAGGCGTCAGGATCTCGCGGGCGTAGGTTTCCGAAACCGGAACGATGGCATCGGCCGCCCACAAGCCCATCGGCAGGGGCTGGGACCGGGCCCACGAGGGCAGGTTCTCTTCGAACAGGGGCGCCAGGCCGTAGGCCGCCAGAACGTCGCTGGCATCTCCGCCCATGTAGGGCAGGTTATGGACCGTCAGCAGGCCGGCCGTCCGGGAGAAGAAGGCCTCGCCGCGGCGGGCCCGCAGGGTGTACAAAGCCAGGGCCGTGTGCCAGTCATTGGCATGGACAATGTCGGGGCGCCAGCCCATGCGGCGGCTCAATTCCAGGGCCGCCAGAGAGAAAAAGATGTACTTCTCGCGGTCGGCCGCCGGGTCAGCCGAGTAGATCGAGGTGGCGTTGAGGATCGGTTGGCCGGTGATGAAGTAGGCCGGCACACCGTTCAGATCACGCTCGAAGACCTGGGCGCGGATGCTCCCGCCGCGCCGGTAGACCGGGAATTCATTCGTCCGCAGGAGGGACTGCGGTTCGGATTGGGCCGTGCAGTGGAGCGGCAGGACCAGACGGATGTCGAGCTGCATCCCGCCGGTCATCTTCGGCGAGAGTCCCCGCAGTGCAACGGGCAGTGATCCGGCCACATCGGCCAGTCCTCCCACCTTGTAGAAGGGTTCTGCTTCAGCGGCAAGGAAAAGAATAGTGAGCGTTTCACCCATGGCTCTATTTTACCGCTTAAGTGCCGACACGCACCGGACTTGAGGCGCGTGTCGAACAGCCCATCCAGGATCCAGCATGGGAGATGCGCGCATCCTGCACCAGGCGTCCAGGAGAACGAACAGGGGCGCACCTGGCGCCCCTGTCGAGGGTCGAGGGTTGAAGATCAGGCTCTGTCGACCGGGAACTGGATCTCGGTCACCGTGCCCGGGTCATTCTGGTTGCCTTCCGGCGTGGGAGGCTGCAGGTAGATCTCCCGGCAGGGGCCGGTCACCTGGTAGCCGTTCTCATCGATCCACTTGCCGATGGCATCGTAAGCCTCGCCGACGGTGACGAACGGTCCGGCGTGGACGGTGCAGGCCAGCGTCTCGACAGCTGGCAGGCTGTAGACCTTGACCTTGCGGCTGGCGGCCATTGCGTCGGCGATCGGCTCGCAGACCTCCAGGTCCCAATCGTGTTCCGGTTCGTCTTCATTATGATAGAGCGTGAAGCACGGCCCGACCGGGTGGACCCGCTGCCTGGCCAGGTAATCCTCCAGCTCGTTCCACAACCCGCCCTGTTCGGGCGGCGTGGGGACCACCCCGCGCACCGAGGCGACCTGGATCGCCGCGGCCTTTTTGATGACAACATCGTACTTGGACATGAAATCCTCCTGTTCGATTCGTCTCAGCCAGAGTTCCACCCGCTCCAGGCGTTCCGCTTCCTGCTGGACCTGCTGCCTGATCTCGGCCTGGCGCAGCTTCAACATCCCCCGCATCTGCTCGACGGACAGGTCTTCTTCGAGGAGACGGCCGATCTCCTCCAGCGAGAAGCCCAGGTCCTTGAAGGCCAGGATGCGGTGCAGGCGCGGCAACTGGTCGAACTCGTAGTAACGGTAGCCGGTGAAGCGGTCGACCTCGACCGGCTTGAGCAGGTTCACCTCGTCGTAGTACCGCAAGGTCTTGATGGACACCCGGCTGAGTTTTGAGAAGTCTCCGATCCGGATCATGGTTGGGAAGCCTCCATGGCCTGTTATACAACCTCCCGTGGGAGGAGAGTCAAGAGGAGGATTGGCAGCGCGTGGGGCGGCAGGAAAACCACATCAATACGTGGTGAAGTCGTACTCGCTCACGCTGCCATCGATCAGGAGACCGGAGGCCGGTCCCGTGCGCAGG